>JAXLYQ010000104.1:0-2223 GCA_046351315.1 Polyangiaceae bacterium | reverse complement strand
CGGAGTGGCTGCGTCCCACTTTCCGTCGATCACAGCCACCGCACCGTACGAGCCCGCAACGATGGGTGACGTGCCTCCGACCACTCCATTGATCACGCCCACATACGGACGCGTACCCGAAAGCTCTGGGTAGCCGCCTTGCTCACCAGCGCCCAGCGGTTCGAGCACGGTTTCGCCACCCACCTCGATACCCAGCTTGAGTTGATCGCTCGGTTGAACGGTGATCCACACATACACCGATCCGTTGATCTGGCCGCTGCCTCCGAGAGCAACGAGCGGCACTTTGGTGGTGGATCCGCTCACGACACGAACCTCGGTATGCGGGCCGTACGAGGTGCCACCGTCGGTGTAGATGCCGCCGCTATTGCCCGCGGCGACGACCATCACGTGCCCAGGAAACTTCGACCCAACGAAGCTAGCGAGACCTGTTTCGATCGGGCTCGTTCCATCGTGTGGGCCAAAGTCGCCACCGAGAGAAGCATTGACGACGATGGGCTTGCCCAGGGCATCTGCGCGACCGAAAACGAAGCGCGCGGCGTTGACCACATCGGCATCAGAAATCGATCCGCCGCTTGCTCCGCGAGTCACTCGCGCGACGATCAAATCTGCGTTCGGAGCGCCACCGACGTACTTGCCTTGCGTGCCCCCGTTGCTCGCCGCGATACCTGCGACGTGGGTGCCGTGGCCGATCGTATCTGTTGAATTTGCACCGCCTGCGCTGCTGATATCTGCAGCGATCTCGTCAGGGCCGAGCACAGCGCACGGGGCTTGTTGAGCATCATCACAACCAAACTCGTGCTCGAGATCGGCATGCGCTCCGAGTGGAGCACGCGATAGATCAAGCAACCAAGCAACACGTGAAGAGCCATCGGCGTTGCGCAGATCTCGGTGACGAAGATCGATGCCGGTGTCGATGATCCCGACGAGCACTCCATTGCCGCGATGACCAGCGGCGTGCGCTGCGGCAGTGTGAGTCCATTGCACCGCAGACACATCAATCGTCGTGTGAAGCGGCGGCGAAACCCATGCGCCTGTTCTTGTCGCGACGCTGTCGAGCTCTTGTCGATCGACCCAACGTGACGACAACCCTGGGCAATCTCGAGCCATTGCGAGCGCTCGTCAAAAGCGACGGCAGACGAAGGAAGAAGCACCGGCACCTTGCCGCGTGCGTCGGCAAATCTCGGCGCACGATCGCTCGGTAGCAACCTCGCCCATGATGCGATCGAGTGAGAGCTTGGCTTCGTCTGAGCAAGCGAGCGACTCGTGCTTGCCATCGAGATACCCACCAGAAGAGCTGCACATAGATAGGGCGACGATTGGCGCACGAGCCGGTTTATAGCATCCGAGCTCTGCCGCGTTGCGTCGACTCGTTTCGCCGCTACACCCGAGGCGGCGGTATTCGGCGAATGACTCTGCGAAGCAAGAATCTCGAAGCACTCGAGCAAGGTACTTATGACGTTGTTGTGCTCGGCGGAGGCATCAACGGAGCTGTCTCAGCCGCCTGTCTCGCGGGTCGCGGCGCGAAGGTCGCACTCATCGATCGAGGCGATTTTGCGGGTTTTACGAGCCAAAACTCATCGAACCTCGCGTGGGGCGGCATCAAGTACATGGAGACCTTCGAGCTCGGTCTCGTTCGTAAGCTGTGCACATCGCGAAACGAGCTCATCCGAAGCTTTCCGTCGACCGTACGTGAAATTCGTTTTTACACCGCGCACGCAAGAGACTTTCGACACGGTCTCTGGAAGCTCGTGTTGGGCACTTGGTTCTACTGGCTGCTGGGCAGCTTCTTCACGAAGAAACCTCGCCGACTCTCGCTCGATACGATCCGAAGCGAAGAGCCCATCATCAAGCTCGACAACATGGACGGCGGCTTCGAGTACTCGGACGCCTACTTGCACGACAACGACGCTCGCTTCGTGTGGAGCTTCATCCGTTCGTCAATCGATTCAGGAGCAGCCGTTGCGAACTATGTATCCTCGGTTGGCGCTGAACGTCGTGACGGGTTGTGGACGATTCACGCGCGAGACGAGCTGACGGGTCGAACTTTCGATATTCGCGCTCGAGTCTTGATCAACGCATGTGGGCCCTTCGTCGACGAGCACAACAAGTCAACGGGTGAGAGCACGAAGCACAAGCATGTGTTCTCGAAAGGCATCCATCTGATCGTTCGACGGCTCACGCCGCACCCTCGCGTGCTGACCTTCTTCGCCGACGATGGTCGTT
>JAXLYQ010000103.1:0-2623 GCA_046351315.1 Polyangiaceae bacterium | reverse complement strand
GGTGGAACAGCCACTACCGAAGAGTTCGCAGATGCGCTTTGTACAGCGATCTACAAGCTTCGTGAGCCCCCGCCGCCACGTCGCAGCGGGTCGGTTCCGCCGACAGGCTGAGTCGCTTTGAGCGTAAACAGAAAGGGCGCCGATGAAGGCGCCCTTTCTGCTTCTATTACCGCTGTCTAAGACTGCTTCGGGGCCAACGATGTGACCGGCGATCGCGCTCGCGGCGACAACGAGTGGGCTCGCGAGGAAGACCTTTCCTGGGCCGCTGCGACCCGGGAAGTTTCGGTTGATTGCCGACACGGTGACTTCGTCGGGTTTGAACGACACACCAGGGCCCGCCTTGATGCACGCGCCGCACGATGGATCCACGAGCTGCGCGCCCGCCTTCTCGAACAGCTCGACGTACCCTTGCGATTCGGCGTACCGACGAATGTCCTGCGAGCCGAACTGAATGTAGAGCTGCACGCCGTCAGCCACCCGCTTGCCTTGCTCGACGGCCTTGCGAAGCACGTAGGCGTACATGTCCATGTCGGCTTTTTTGCCGCCCGTGCATGAGCCGCCGTAGGCCACATCCACGCGAACTTGACCCCCGACTTTCGACTCGAGGTCGCGAAGCGGCACCCCGTTGCGCGGGTCTCCTGGCGTCGCAACCATCGGCTCGACCTGACTGAGGTCGATGACGAACGTTTCGAAGTACCTGGCGTCTTTGTCGGCACGCACGACGAGCTTTCGAACGGTCTCAGCGTCGAGCCCTCGCTGCTTGACGAGGTAGTCGACGACGACTTCGTCCGCTTCGATGATGCCGGTGAAGCTGCCGGCTTCAACCGCCATGTTCGTGAGCGTGGCGCGCTCATCGAGCGACATGCTCGTGACGCCATCGCCAACGAACTCGAGCACCTTTCCGATGCCGCGGCCGCTCTTGAAAAAATCCTGCGACAGGATGTGAAGCATCACGTCCTTGGCGCATGCGCCTTCTCGCAGCTTGTTGGTGAGGACGAACTTCACTGTCTCAGGAACACGCACGCGAACGTCCCGTGTGAACCACGCGTTGGCCATATCGGTCGAGCCGACACCGAACGCGAAGCACCCGAGTGCGCCTGCCATGCACGTGTGTGAGTCGGTGCCGGCGACCACCTGACCGGGCAGCGCGATCTCTTCGATCACTTTGTTGTGACAAATCGCTTCAGAGCCTGCGACTTTGCCGTTCCGCTCGACCTCGCCGTACAGCTTCACCCGGTGACGATCGGTGAACGCTTTCTGCACCGTCGCGAGGCTTGCTGCTTGCTCTTTCAAGCCCATGTCGACGTGAGCCTTTGGCATCACGAGATCCAAGAACGTGAGGTGATCGCGAAACGCGAACACCGAGCTCGGATCACTCACAGTCGCGTCTGCACCGAGCCCTTGACGGAACAGCGACTCCGCCATCGGCGTCACGTACTCGTGACTGAATCGAACGTCGGCGCGGACGAAAAACGCGTCGCCGGGCTGCACCGCAACAGCGCCGATCTTGTCCGCCTTCGCATCGACGATGGCGCGCGACGCGAGGATCTTTTCACACAGCGTCATCGGACGCGCGGCGGTCTGCACGGGCGGGGGTGAAACCGTGCCCGCCATACGCGCCTTGTTGTAGGAGAAAAGGCCGCCTGCTCGAACGATATCGGCAGAGATCTCATCGAGCCCCTGCGTGAACGAGTCCATCGGGATTTCCTCGCCGCGCTCGAGGCGCTCGAGAATCGAGAAATCCGTGGTCGTGAGCAGCCCGATGTTCTGCGCGTTCTGCCCGTAAATTTTCTCGATGCTCTTTGCGACGACGAGGTCGATGCCTGCGTGGAGCTCGCTGTATGGAGCGGTTTCGCGCGATGAGCCGCAGCCCTTCGACAGACCGCTCACAATGATCTGGAAGCCTTTGCCCTTGATCGAGTCGCGATCGATCACTCCACCGCGGAGACCGACGAGGCAGTAGCGGGCGAGCGTCTCGTCGTAGTAGTAACAAACCCATCCGGGGGTGAGCTCGTCTGTCGAGATGTTGTCGAGGAGCTTTCGATTGGGGTCGTAGGTCAGGGTGATCTTTCCCTCGAGCTGAGCGCGAAGGAGGTCCAAGTCCTCTGTCAAGTAGAGAACTTTCCCAGTGAGGCGGAGAGAGGTCCGAGACATGTCTGCGCACGATGTTAGCGGCGTAAAGGCACTCGTGCGTACATCGATCTTGATCGGCCGGCAGGTTTCCCCGTACTGTAACGTTCCATGAAAACCCAGCGTCTTTCCCGCAGCCTCCTTGGCGTGAGCGCGGGCTGGCTTCTTGCCGCCGGCATCCTTCTTCCTTCTTGCAGCAGCGACCCCAACGCCACCGAGGGCTTCGACACCGGAGGGTCTGCAGGAAGCAGCGCCGGCGGGACGGCTGGATCGTCGGGAAGCGCTGGGTCATCGGGCTCTGCGGGAACCATCGCGGGCGGCGCGTCTGGCTCCGCGGGTAGTGCGGGTTCGATCGCCGGAAATTCTGGCTCTTCCGGCAGCTCGGGAAGCTCAGGTAGCGCGGGGTCGGCGGGCTCGATTCAGGACGGTGGTCCAGACGTTCAAACCGATGGATGTGTGACCGAGCAGCCTCCAGCGGAGAGCCCACAAGACC
>JAXLYQ010000102.1:0-3033 GCA_046351315.1 Polyangiaceae bacterium | reverse complement strand
GAGTCGTCTCCGGATGTATTGCGAGAGTGGTTCGTCGAGCTGAATGGTCACGGGGCCTTGACGACCGTGCTGACCGACGGTCGCGATGTCTGTGTGTACGCAGACAAGGAGGGCTCGGGCGATGTGTATTCGTGCCCGATCTTGCCTCCACATGGGCGCGTCGTGTTCGGTGACGAAGACCTGCAAGTCGACATGACGCGACGAGGGATCAAGACCCGTAAGGGGATGTTGATCAGCTCGTCGCCGCTGGTCTCGGAAGGCGACCCGATGACCGGGTGGACGCAGCTCTTGCCAGGGCATTTGCTGCTGGTTCGAGAAGGAGCGATCCGAGCGCATATTCAGCCACGCGGAGTGTCTGAGCCGCCAACGCCGTCGCGCCCGGCAGCCGTTCGATCGATGCCTGTCGCGCTACCGAGGCAAGCTCCGGTGAAGCGGCTTCGTGTTCGGCATCGAACGGCCTACCACTACGACAAGGCGGTCGAGCGAAGCACACACTTGCTGCGACTCACGCCCTTTCACGATCGACTTCAGCGGTTGATCTCGCACGAGATTCGAGTGTCGGTTCCGGGCAAGTCTCGCGAGTACGACGACGTCTTTGGCAACCAAGCGCGTCGCATCCATATCGACACGCCGTTTACCGATCTCGAGATCGAAGCGATCTCGGAGGTTGAGCTACTCGATGTCGACCCGCTACGTCAGCGGCCGCCGCACGAGCATTCGAGCATCCCGTTGGTGTGGATGCCTCGCCAGCGGCACATGCTCGAGCCGTATCTGCTGCCGCCAGAGCTACCCGATACACAGCTCGAAGAGCTTGCCGAGTACGCGATGCACTTCGTCGAGCGAAACGACGATGACATCCTCGACGCGTTGCTCGACTTGAACACATCGATCTTCAAGGAATACAAGTACACGCAAGGGGCGACGACGTTCGGCACGACGGCGTTCGATGTGTACGCAGAGCGACGAGGCGTTTGCCAAGACTTCACGAACCTCTTTATTTGCCTGGCGCGTTTGCTGGGAGTGCCTGCGAGGTACGTGTGCGGGTACTTGTGGACGGGCCCCAAACACCCAAACCACAAGATGGCCGAAGCGACCCACGCATGGGCTCAGGTGTATTTGCCAGAGACGGGCTGGAAGGGTTTCGATCCTACGAACGGCGTTGTAACGCAAACCGACCACGTGAGGGTTTCGGTAGGGCGAAACTTTCTGGATGCCACGCCAACATCAGGCACGCTTTACGTTGGGGGCGGCCGTGAAACGCTGCAGGTCGAGGTTTTCGTCGAGCGGCTCGATGATGCGGGTGACGACGAAGTGGGGAGAGAGCTGTCCGAATCGCTACGAATCGGCGCCCCGCCGTCGCTCGAAAAGCTGCTGACTGCGAGTGAAAGTACCCAAGAGGCAGCCCAGCCTGACTCGAAGCGATAAGGCTTACCGAAGCAAAAAGGCGGGTTGAAAACGGTCTGCCGAGGTGGAAAGATGCGCGCCCCCTGCGGTTTGGGGGCAAGCCATAGACCCTGCGACGCTAGCATCGTGATGCGCCACCTGACCTATTCGCATTCGACAACCATGAAGTTCTCCGGCCTGAAACAACAAGGGGGCGCGCAATGAGCGGCCATTCGAAGTGGGCGACGATTAAGCACAAGAAGGGCGCTGTCGACGCCAAGCGCGGCAAGATCTTCACCAAGCTCATCAAGGAGCTCACGGTGGCGGCGCGCATGGGTGGAGGCGACCCATCGGGCAACCCGCGACTTCGCCGAGCCATCTCGGATGCGAAGGCGCAGCAGATGCCCAACGACACGATCTCGCGAGCGGTCAAGCGCGGCAGCGGCGAGCTTGAGGGCGCGGCATTCGAAGAGGTCGTGTACGAAGGCACGGGCCCTGGGGGCACGCTCTACATGGTCGAAGCCATGACCGACAACCGCAACCGCACGGTCGCCGAGATTCGCAAGATTTTCGAGCGCAACAACGGCGTGTTGGGGCAGAGCGGTACCGCAGGTTGGGCCTTCGATCGCAAGGGTGTTGTCACGCTCGCGAAAGAAGCTGCGACCGAGGATCAACTCCTCGAGATCGCGGTGGGCGCTGGCGCAGACGATTATTCAGACGCGGGCGAAGAGTGGTCGGTGACGACCGAGGTCGAGACGCTCGATGCGGTGATCAAAGCCCTCGAAGGCGCAAAAATCGCTGTGAAGGCAGGCTCGATCCAGTACCTCGCCAAGGGTTTGAAGCCGGTGACTGGACGAGATGCAGAGCTGTCACTCAAGCTCGCTGAAATGCTCGACGACCACGACGATGTGCAGAACGTCTTCTCTGATTTCGATGTCTCCGACGAAGAGATGTCGCGAATCGAAGGCGCCTGATTCTCAAGGTTTTCGCGAACATTTCTTGATGATCTGAGCTGCGTTTCGTTACGCAGACTCAACGCCATCCGAGCCGTTCGATGCCCACTCGCTTACGCAGCAGTGGGCATGTGAGCATGTGTCGGCTATCATGGCGCGATCTCCCCATTTTTGCGGGGGGGACACGATCTCATGAAGGTCACTTGCCAGGCTTGTGGGGCGAGCTTTATTGCACCTGACGACAGGATTCGCGGGCGCGTTGTCCGCTACCGATGTCGAAAATGCGCAGCGATTCTCGTTGCGGATGGTCGCGCGCTCGTTGCTGAAGATTACGAGCCGGTCGACGATACCGAGATCATGACCCGAGGCGCGATGGACGAGGCCGAGGCAGAAGCCATTCTGCTTCGCACGCCGGTGTCGCGCGACGGTATGCGTGTCGAGGGTGAAGCTGAAGATCTCGCTGTCACGAGTGCGTTCTCACCGAAAAGGCGCGACCCCGATGCGACGCTCGACCCTGATGCGACGCTCCAGTATGTCCCCCCAGATCAGCGGCCCACAACACGAGTCGAATCACCCGCGGAGGTCAGGCCTGTCGCACCGGCAAGGCCATTGACTCCGCTGCCAGCCGCAGGGCGACCTGCGCACCTGACGACATCGCAAGAGATCGACTCGGGTTGGATTTCATCGCCACCGCCGG
>JAXLYQ010000101.1:0-3730 GCA_046351315.1 Polyangiaceae bacterium | reverse complement strand
GCCTTGTTCGAAGCCCGTGGCGCAAGATCCACTTCTCGGTGATGCCGCGTTGCTTTTGATCGGGGGCAAGTCGAAACGCGCGAAGCACGAGCGCTTCGTCGAGCAGCGGGCTGATCGCTTCGAGCCCTGCGCTCGCCATGGTTTGATCGATGCGAGGCAAGATATTGCCTGCGCCCTTGAGCCACAGGTTCGCTTCGCATAGCCGGTGTAGAAAGCTCGTGTGTCGCATCGCACGGGGCCCCGTGAGATAGGGGCGTACGTCGTCGGCAACGCGGTCATCGCTCGCCAGCAACGTATCGAATCGTTCGCCCAAGGCTTCTCGTTCGATGTCGGCCAGCTTGTGGAATGTGTGTACGTACGCTTCTGCAGGGTCGTCGCCTGGTTTGGCGTATCGCACCCAATTCAACATCGGCTTGGTGGCCCAGCCTGCAAAGAGCTGATCGCCTCCTTCGCCGTTCCACACCTGCTTGATGCCCTGTTTGGCGAGATAGTGTGCGGCGATCGTGAAGGGCACAACCACAGGGTCAGCGACCGGCCACATCAGCGACGCCATCGTTCGTTCGAGAGCGGCCACCGCGTCGTTCACCGAGATGAACAGGCGCTCGTGACGAAGGCCACAATGCGACGCGATCGTTGACCCGAGTGTTGCCTCCGATTCGAGCTCGAAGTCGAGTGTGAGTGCAGTCGCGCGCGGTGAGACCGATGCGAGCGAGGTCGCCACCGCGGCTGAGTCGAGACCACCCGAGAGCAACAACGCGGGTTCTTGTCGTGACGCCAATCGCTCACTCGCTTCATCGAGCAGTCGAAGCAAGTCGTTTGCGGCTTCATCGTCGTGCGTCGTGCTTGTTTCGTTTGGTGAGTCGACCGGGATATCAAACGCGATCTGCTCACGAGTGAACCCCTCGTTTGCGCGCCACACGAGGGTGGTGCCGGCTCGCACGGTGCGGATCTCTCTCCATGGAGAACGCGGCGCCGGCATGAACGAGAGCGAGAAGTATCGACGCCAGGCTTCGAGGTCGAGCGTCAGCGTTACGCCGAGTGACTTCAGAAGCGAAACAAGAGGTCTCAGCTCGCTCGAAAAGGCCAACGCGGTCGTGCCGAGCGAGGTGACGAACAACATGCGCCGCCCCAGCGCGTCGGCATGCAGCGAAACCACCTTCGCATGGTCTTCAACCTCAACGCGCGAGCCGAGGGAATCGTTGGGCCCCGCGCCAAACGAGATGGGCGAGGCAACTGAATCGGATGGAGAGAGGCGCTCATTCGTGATCGCTACCCACCATTGCTCGTCACGACTCTCGTGTTGGGTGACCGCGCCTCGTGCCGACATCGTCATCGAGGCGAGTGCGATGGCACGTGACGCGAGCTCAGGGTGTACGTCGCCCACGAGCCCGAGCATCGATGAACCGTTCCGAAATTTCCTCGCTGGCATTGGGTGTGCGTAAAGAGTGAGACTCGGAGGCTAACACCATGTCGCGACTCGCTTCGTTTCGCCTGTTTTCGTCTGTGGTTTTTACGGGTTTCACGCTTGCTTCACTCGTTGCTGGCTGTGGTGGCGAAACCGATGACTCCGGGTCGTCCGCGGCAGGATCTGGCACAGGTGCGACAGCAGGATCCGCCGGCGCGTCGGGTAGCGCAGGCTCTTCAGGCCGGAGTGGAGCCTCGGGCACGGCAGGTGCTCGGGTAGCGCGGGTAGCGCAGGTTCTTCAGGCAGCAGCGGAAGTACAGGATCTGCTGGCACCGGCGGGAGCGCTGGAGCCTCTGGATCAGCGGCACGCAGGCCTGACGGGGCAGGTGGTGGTGGCCAACTCGGGCGATTGCGACGACACCACGAACCTTTGTCTCGACGATGGATCGACCTGCACCGAGACGTTCCAGGTGGTCGCGTGTGTGCTCCGCCAATCACCCTGTGAATGCGTGCGTGATAACCCTGGTCTCGATCAGTGTTGTACGAGCGCCGATTGCGACAGCAACGTCGAGTGGCAGGCCTTTCTGTTCCGTCTTTGTGGTGGAGCGCAGCCGCAACAAATGAACATGTGTGCGGTCGACGAGGCGCGACGAGCGCTGATTGTCCTAACCCATCGTCGTTCTGCGCGCCGCGCGGAGTGTTCGGCAACAAGGTTCGGTATTGCGCGGCGCTGTCGTGTCACACCGACGCCGACTGCACCGCAAAGCCCAACGGGATGTGCGCTCCGGTGCTCGACCCCTGTTGCGGCGCCGCGCGTGGGTTGTTCTGCGTCTACCAGGACGGCTGTCGTGACAACTCGCAGTGCAACCCAGACCAGCACTGCGAGGTGAACGTCGACGGCGAAGGAGTGTGCGTCGATGGCTTTGCTACCTGCCCTGGCTGACGCTCACTCGGCGTGAATCGCGCGTCGTCGTACCGGAAGTAGCCCAGCGATCTCGTGAGCGATTTCGTCAGGGCTCCGACCCGTTGTATCGACCACGTGATGCGCCTGCTCGTAGAGAGGGCGACGCGCTTCGAACAGTGCGCGTAGCTCGGCCATCGCTTGCGGGTGCTCGCGCATCGGCCTGAAGTCGCCTTGCGCGACAACGCGCTCCCAGTGGTCTTCGGGCCGCGCTTTCAGCCACACCGTCGTGAACGTTTCTCGAAGCAGTCGGTAGTGAAGGGGCTCGGTGACAATCGAGCCACCCGTTGCGACAACGAGTGATCGATTCTCACGGATCAATCGCTCGAGTGCCGTGCGCTCACGACTTCGGTACGACGCTTCACCGTGTAGCTCGAACAAAGCGCTGAGCGGCATTCCCGCTTCTTGCTCGACGAGCGCATCGAGCTCGTAAAAGTCGATGTCGAGCTGAAGAGCAAGGCGCCGTCCCACGGTGGTTTTGCCGGCCCCACGAATGCCAAGAAGCGCCACCCGTCGCGTGTGGCTTGCGTCGCCGAGCGTGCTCGAAAGCAAGTCGAGCATGTGACCCACGTCGTCGACTCCGTGTTCGCGAGCGAGAGCATCGATGCGCCGATGAAGAGGTAGAGCTCCTTCGAGCTCGGGCTCGGACTCATGCCGAACGAGAGCCGCCACGCTGGTGTCGAGCGCAGCGGCCAGATCGGCGAGTCGCTCGACCGAGATGTTGCCGCTCGCCGCTTCGAGCTGCCCTAGAAAGCGAAGGCTGACGCCGCTTTGGGACGCAAGCTCGCTTTGCGTCCAGCCGCGTGCTTGTCGGCGCGATTTTACCTGCCGCGCGACGACCTCGAGGATCGACGCGGGCTCGGAGGTTTCAGCTCCGGTCGAGATGGGGTCGAGCGCACGACGCGCTGCGCGAAGAACGCGTCGATCTGCAGCGGTGTTTCTCGTGGTTGCCGCAGTTTCAGGCTGCGGCGTGGGGCGAGCCATGAAGATGCATTATAATGCATATCGAGACTATTGCTACCCAAACGTCTTGCAGTATAGTGCCGACACCGATGGCGTCCGAGACCACTGCCCAGCCAATCCCTTCGTTCTCATTCGAAACCCACCCCGATCGCTACCGTCACTGGCAGCTCAAGATCGACGGCGAGTCTGCCGACCTCGTGATGGATGTTCGCGAGGATGCGGGGCTGGTGCCGGGTTATGTGTTGAAGCTCAACAGCTACGATCTCGGCGTCGACATCGAGTTGGCAGACGCGATTCAACGCCTTCGCTTCGAGCACCCCGAGGTACGCGTCGTGACGGTTCGTAGCGGGAACGAGCGTGTGTTCTGCGCGGGCGCGAACATCCCGATGCTCGCGTCGTCG
>JAXLYQ010000100.1:0-5651 GCA_046351315.1 Polyangiaceae bacterium | reverse complement strand
CTGCACGCATGGACATCGACGGCGAGTCTCCAGGGCTAGCGCCGGCCACGTTTCGAGTGATTCCGGCTGCGGTCAAGCTACTCGGCGCCAAACAAGAGTGCGTGTAAAACCACACGCATGCGAAAGATCTCGGTCAACGAGCGACGAGCGCGTCTCGGCATCAAGCATCACCTCGCCCTCGAGCACCGAGCAACGCACAGCACCGACATCGCAAAGCGACTCGTTGGCTTTCACGGCACCGACCCGGCCACCGTATACCTGTCCGCCATCGCACGAAGCCAAGGGAACGCGATCGAGGAGCTCGACAGCTCGCTCTACGAAGATCGCTCGTTGATCCGAACGATGGGGATGCGCCGGACAGTCTGGGTCGTGCATCACGACACGCTGCCGATGGTACTTGCGTCGAGCACACACAAGATCGCGGTCGCTGAGCGCAAGAAGCTGATTCAGCACATCGAGCAGGGCGGCGTGGCCAAAGACGGCGCGCGCTGGCTGAAAAAAGTCGAGAGCGACACACTCGCAGCGCTTCGTAAGCGTGGCTCGGCGTCGGCGAACGAGCTCTCGGACGACGTTCCCGCCCTCCGCACCACCATCACGATGGGCGAAGGCAAGCCCTACGAGACGCAGCAGCGGCTCACGTCGCGGGTCTTGTCACTGCTCAGCACCGAATCTCGCATCGTACGAGGCCGACCGTCGGGCTCGTGGCTTAGCAGCCAGTACACCTGGGCACCGATCGAAGCGTGCTTCCCTGAAGGGTTGCCACAACCCTCAGTCGAACAGGCACAAGAGCAGGTGCTTCGGCAGTGGCTCGGAGCATTCGGGCCAGCCACCCAAGCCGATATGGTGTGGTGGACAGGCTGGACCGCTCGCGATGTCAAACGAGCGCTTCAAGCCATTCGCGCCGTCGAGGTCGAGCTCGACGAAGGGCCAGCGTTCCTGCTCGAAGAAGACGAGCCGCCGGTGAAAGCGCCAAAGCCTTGGGTGGCGTTGCTCCCGGCGCTTGACCCGACCGCGATGGGGTGGATGTCACGGGATTGGTACCTGGGCTCCCATCGCTCGGCACTCTTCGATGGCACGGGCAATATAGGGCCGACGGTATGGAGCAACGGCGAGATCATCGGCGGCTGGGCACAGCACCCCGCCACGGGCGACATCGTAACCGAGCTGTTTTCCGGCGCTGGAGCCAAGGTCATCGGAGCGCTTACGGTGGCGACAGAGCGCTTGAAGGAAGTGCTTTCGGACGTTCGAGTGAAGGCGAGATTCCCCACTCCGACCGAGAAAAAGCTACTCGCATCGTGAGAATGACCTGCGGAAAGCGAATAGGTATCGGCTAGAACCGAGTCATGGTCGGCGAGTCTGTTCCCCCGAATACAATGAGCCCGAAGCCTGTAGACGGCGTAGCAACACGACGTGGCCCTCGCATGAGAATCGTGGGTGTAAACGACATCTACACGCTCGAGAATATGCCGCGGCTCAAGAGTCTGATTGAGCACTATTCGAAAACCGACCCAGCCGATGTGTTCATCGTCACTTTGGCCGGAGACTTTGTTTCTCCGAGTATTCTGTCGAGCCTCGACGCAGGCCACGGCATGATTGAATGCATGAACATGGCCGGGATCACCCATGTTTGTTTGGGAAATCACGAGGATGATATTTCTAGTGAAGAGCTGTTGAAACGCGTGGATGAATTTCACGGCACATGGATCGACACCAATGTACGAATCCGCGCTGATTTGCCGAAATCAGTCGTGTTTCGCGTGAGCTCGAACGAAACCCGTACGGTCAATGTGGGCACGATTGGTGTCGTGACAGTTGATCCAGCGTTGTACAGGCCTCCGTTCACCAGTCAACAGAGCGCTCCGGCAAGTGAAGCAGCCATGGCAGAAACGGCACGATTGGTCTGGGAAGAAGGGCTGGCGGTTTGTTGAATGTGCTGATGACCATCAATCGGCGGACGAAGACCGAGCGCTTGCCAGAATGCAGCGAACCCCGCCTTACCCGATATTGGCGGTGGACACGAGCACGTACTCCTATCTCGAGACCATCGAGGGACATGGCCTGCCGCCGGCTCCAGATGCCACAGCGGCACGATTGTCGATCTCAAACGGCCTGCCGAAGCCCCCACCGACGGGTTCGACTTGCCTATAGTGGCGGTGAAACGAGAGGAGGTCGCCGGGTATGTGGACGACCCAGAGCTTCGAGCTTGTGTCGAGCGACATATGTCGAAAGCGAAAGAAGCTCGAGGCGGCCACGTTGCTGCGATTGAACGAGGGAGAAACCCTATTCTCGATCGGGACACGCGCTCGACAAACGAGCATGGGTACGATGATTTGTACTGGCCTCGCGATGCGTTCGATGCCGAAGGCTGCCTGCTCAACAGGGGTATTCGGGTGTCACGCGAGTACAAAGGGCGATTTACCTATGGCGATGTAAAAACCGAAGTCCCCTTCGACAATGATATGACCGTAGTGATGTTGCCAGGCCGTGTGCTTCGTGAGGCGATTGCGTTCACGAGGGCGATGGCCCCGAAAGAACGAGGTTGCTTTCTCCAGGTCGACGACGCGATGAGAGTCGACCCTATCACCCATCAATTGCTCGAGGTTGCGGCGCTCCACTCGATGAATCTAGTGGGGCAAGATAGCGACCGCGAGATTTACAGCCTGAATGGACCGCATTGACCCCCGGGTACAATACGGAAAAGAAAAACCCGCAGGCGTTGCCTCCGGTAGGGGCTGTCGAGAAATCAAAGTGGCGCCGGTTTACCCGTTTGCACGGTCGTTGCGGGGGCACCTGGGTGGTTTTGATGCGGTGGATACGAACAAAGATGGTCGATCTCACAAGAAGAGGTCGAAGCTGCTATTTCGAGAACCACGGAGAAAAAGCGTCATCGGTGACAGCAGGCCTGGAAGAATCCTGACCAAAATCAAGACCGATTGATTTCGCGAGAAGAAGCACCGTGGTCCCCGGCCCCTTCTCCAAACGCAACTGCGTTCGGAGAAGGGGTGCCCAACGGTGACGTGAATCCAAACGTTTCGCCCCTCCTCCGAACGCGAATGCGTTGGGAGAGATCAAGGGGTGAGGTGCACCTCATCCCCCGCCCCCTGTATCTCGGGGATGGGTTAGATCAGAGGACCGAAGGCCAGCCGCGGTAGACCGTTGCCCCTTTGAGCTTGATGCTCGTGGAGAAGCCAGGTCGCCGCGGTTGGTACTCCGCCCTTGCTCCGAACACCAGTTGCCTGGGTTTTCTGCCCGAATCTGCAAGGCTGGGTTGGGCAGGAGTCTGCCTGAGGTGCCTCTTTCCCCCTCGGTGCACCCCATGACCATCTCCACTGTTTTCGTCGGCATCGACATCGCCAAGGCTCACCTCGATGTCTTCTGCTCCAACGACAAGTCCTCACGTCGTTGAACAACGACGACATCGACATCCCCAAGCTCGTTGCCTTTTTGCCTTCGTCGGTGCAGCTCATCGTCATGGAGGCCACTGGAAAATACGAGCAACGCTTGCTGGTGGCCCTGATTGAAGCGGGTTTGCCCGCAGTGGCCATCAACCTCGCCAAGCACGCGATTTCGCCAAGGCCACAGGCTTGCTGGAGAAGACCGATGCTTTCCGGATGCCAAGGCATTGTGCTTGTTTGTCGAGCGAGTTCGTCGCAGAAGTGCGTGCTCTTCCTGACGTGACCACGCGTGTGCTGCACGAAGCGTTGACGTGCGTCGTCGTCAGCTGGTGGACATGCTGGTGGCTGAGCAAAACAGGCTGGCTCAGACGATGCCCAGCGCTCGCAAGGATGTGCAGGAGCACATCAAGTGCTGAAAAGCGGGTAGAACAGGAGCAACGACGACCTGGACAAGCAGGTGAGCAAGAGCCCTGCCGGGGACGCCAAGGTGGAGCTGCTCGAAGGGCTCAAAGGGATAGGGCGAGTGACAGCGTTGACGCTGCTCAGCGCGGTCCTCGAGCTGGGAAAGCTGACCGAAAGCAGGTGCTGTGGGCTGGTGGGGGTGGCGCCGTTGGCGTGCGACAGCGGCAAGCAGAGCGGGCTCGACGCGTGTGGGGAGGCAGAGCAGATGCGCGAGCGAGTTCAAAGCATGGCGACGTTGGTGGCACGCGATGCAATGAGACTATCCGAGCATTTTTACCAGCAGCTTTCGGCGCGTGTGTGCCAAGAAGGTCGCTCGGCGTCTGCATGCGCAAACTGCTCACGACTGCGAATGCCATGGTCCGCGAGCACATGCGCTCGCTTTCCTTCCCTGCTCTCCGTTGAGCAACGAAACGTCACCAGGTGCTGTTGCTTCTCGGTCGCGCCCGCTGGTGGAGGTGTTGCAGGCGGCCTTGCGGAGGTCTGAAAGGCGTCTTCTCCGAAACCATGAATGCGTTGGGAGAGGGGGATCAAGGGGGTGTGCGGTGGTATCGGACATAATACGTCCTCTCTTCGCCTTTCGTACACGTACGCGCGTGTATAAATATGGGCTGTTCCACGAAGAAAAGAGGGTTGTCATCATGATCGAGCACAGCGCACATCCAGTAGCGGGCGAGGTCTCCGAGTCGCTGGAGGAGTCGCCGCTGGTTCTGACGTGGGCAGATCGTCGCCCGCGTATCCTTGACCTCGAGTTGGCCGAGCGACTTGGGTACGACCGTCCGAGGGCCATTCGTGGGTTGATTCGACGTTTGATCGAGTCAGGGGCGTTGGCCGAGGTCCAGCATCACGCCACTTCGCGAACGTTCGAGCTCGAGCTCGATACCGAGGTGAATCACGGCGGTTCAGTCGGAGAGGTCGAGTATTGGTTGACCGAAGAGCAGGCATTGTTGGTGTGCTCACGCTCGAATGCACAGCGGGGCGCGCATGGTCACGCGACGCGAACCGAGGCGGTACAGAAGATTATCTCGGCGTTCGTGGCCGCTCGTGACCACAAGGCAGCCGAAGAGGTCGAGGCACGCAGGCAAGAGCTCGAAATCCGCAAGCTCGAAGCCGAAGCGGCCACCGCACGAGCACGCAGTGCGATTCTCGATACGACCCTTTCGCAGATCTCGGATCTCGAGCGCCATGGGGTAATTTCGACAGCGACAGCGGTGTACCAGCGAGCACGCGTGGTGCGTGAGTTGCTCGGCATCGACCTGGTCGAGAGGCACGATCTTCGCCCAGCGACCAAGCCTGCGCAGGTATCGTTGCCACTCGACACCAGCCAAGAGGTGCCGCGAGATATTGTACACGCGGGGGCTCTCGCGCGCCCCATCGAGGCGAAAACGCTGGGTCCGAAAGACGCGTTGGCCGCGGCTCGGCGAACGATGGCGATCGAAGCCATCGACACCACGGGCTTCGTCAGCGCACGCACAGTGGGGCGCGAATTCTCACTCAGCGGCCAAGTCGTGGGCCGATTGGCGCGAGAAATGGGTCTCTATGGCAACGACGCGTATGGGTTGTGGCGGCAGTTCCAGCCCAATGACGGGTCCACTCCACTCAAACACTGGATGTACTCCGAAGACGCGCGAGCCCTGTTGCGTCCACGATTGGCCGAGATTCGCCGCGCGCGAGATGCCCGTGCTGTACAATCACAAGGTCACCAGATCGACGAGGATCTTATCGACCAGGCATCGTTACCAACGGCAGTTTCGACCCTTGCGCGCTTTCGTTTTTGATCCATGAGCCAACGGGTTC
>JAXLYQ010000099.1:0-6116 GCA_046351315.1 Polyangiaceae bacterium | reverse complement strand
CCCGGCCGAACCGTCATCGTGACGGTATTTTCGTTGAGCGGGATCGCTGCGACTGGCGCACGGAAGTACGCCCACTCGTTGGGTTGTTGCTCGAACGCAGGCGGAACGAATTGGTCGTCGAAGAAGCGTTGATCGACCGAGATGTCACCGTCGATTTTTTTGTCGCCCGCCTCTTTCAGCTCTCGGACCATGTCCCAGAGATCACGCGTAGAAAACGACGGATCGCCGTCTCCGCGCAGCACGAGCCCGCTCACCGTCCCGCCTTTGAGCGCTCCGTGAAGGGCCGTGTGAAAGCGGTGGTTGGGGTTGTGCAACGCCAGCGCCGCAGCCGCCGTCAGGATCTTCGCATTCGACGCAGGATTGAACGGCTTGTGCTCAGCGTGAGCGCCCAACAGCTCGCCCGTGTCCACGTCGGCGATCGCCACGCCGACCGTGCCCCCCATCTCTTTCACCTTGTCGACGAGCGTGCCCACTGCGCCGCGAATCGCAGGCGCTTTCCCCGATACCTTCGCATCGACCGGTGATGCGTTTGGGTCGTTAGGGGTTGGCCCTGCCGCGCTACTCGAAGGGCTTTGCGAGACTGCGGGCGGCGCCAACAGCAACGAGCCCAACAACGTGGCTATCGCGATTGCTCGTCCGGTGGTTGTACGTCGCGTCATCGGCTGCGAGCAGTCAAATCACGCAAATGCCGATCTGTCGAGAACCCAATCTTCGAGCCAAATTCTAATGGCTCGAACACCGTTTTGAAGTGCGGAATCGGCGCTACCTCATACCTCGCCGACGCCACCGGAACGGGGCCGTCGCTCCACTGGGCCGCACACCCGAAGAGCACCGTCGCTGACGCTGCGATCACGAACGGAACCCACGGGCGTTGCTGAAGGAACAACGAAGAACGCTCGATCAACGTGGCCCACCACGACGGCTCTGGAGCTTTCGTGTACCCGCCTTTGTGTGCCCGTGGTTGCGGATACTCTGGCCATGCTTGAGGTGAAAAAGGCGCTCGTGAAGAGGGCCCACCCGCGCGTCGAGATACGCCACGCAACCGTTCGTACGCTGAGCGAGCATCGGGGTTCAGCAGGATCGCTGCCGCGACGTTGATGAGCTTCATCTGCCGCTCTGCCTCCGCCGCGTCTTCGGGGTGACAGCGGTCGGGGTGATGTTTCGCGACCAAGCGACGATAGGCTCTGCGAACCTCGTCGTTGGTTGCATTGGCAGAGATGCCAAGAATCGCATGCACGTCGAGCTTCGCTTCGTTCTTGCCCACCTTCATCGTCCGCGCCCCGACACTCGCGCGCGCGAGGTGTTCCCGAAAAAATGCGTTCGTAACTTTCTCGACATGGCCGACGCGCGAAGGCATGACCTCCGACCATGTTGGGGCGTCCTGCAACGCCATCGCGACTCAGATTGAAGCGTACGCTCGGGCTTGCTGCGCTCGGGGTGTCGCTCGTCGACTGTTCACCGAGCGAGCCCCGCTCATCGCTCGAGATCGTGGTGCAAGCCGGGCCATCGTCGCTCGACCCCCGGTTCACCACCGACGCGTTCGGGATGAAGATCTCGCGGCTCGCGCATCTGGGTCTCGTACGGCTCGATCCAACCTCGCTCAAGCCTGTTCCAGCTGCAGCATCTTCGTGGTCGTGGGACGGCCCACTCTCGCTCTCGTTGCAACTTCGCACCGACGTGTCGTTTGCATCGGGCGCGCCTCTCGAAGCGACGGATGTTTGCGCAACGTTGAACGCGCTCGCGTCCCCCTCGCTCGGCAGCCCACACAAGCTCGTCGTCGAGTCGATCGCATCCTGCGAGGCACCGAGCGCGCACGAGGTTCGACTCACGCTCAAGGCACCTCGGGCCACGCTGCTCACCGATCTCGAGGTGCCGATCTTGCGTCGAGATCAGGTGATGCTGCCTCCCGATATCGCAGGGCATCTCGACGGCCTGGGCCCGTTCATCATCACCTCGTTCGACAACCAAGGCGTGTCCCTCCAAGCACGCGCTGGCGGGGTGCTCCCGAAACCCGCGCACGATGTGGACATCCGGGTGGTGCACGACGAGAACGCTCGCGTGGTTCGTCTGCTCGCCGGGCGCACCGATGTCATCCCGAATGGCGTGACGCAGTCGATGCTGCCGTCGCTCGAACAACAAGGCGCCATCGCGGTTGTGCGCCCAGCCGCCAACCTCACCTACCTCTTGTTGAACCACGAGCACACGTTTCGCGATCGCTTGTCGCGGATGGCTCTCTCGTCAGCGATCGATCGCGACTTGCTGATCCGCACGCTTCTCGGTGGCAAGGCTCGTGTCGCGACGTCGATCCTGCCTCCAGAGAGCTGGGCAGTCCCACACACCGAGGAAGCTAAATTTCCTGGATATGACCCCGATCGTGCTCGTCGATTGCTCGACGCCACCGAGGTTCCGTCGTTCACGCTTCTCACCTCGACCGATCGCGCGCGTGTCGTGATGGGGCGCGCGATGGCTCAGATGCTTCGCGATGCGGGCTTCAAGGTCGAGCTCTCGTCGTTGGATCTTGGTGCGCTGTTGCAACGCTTGACGAAGGGTGATTACAGCGCGGCGATGTTGCAGTTCCCCGAGCTGACTGAGCCCAATGTGCTTCGCTATTTTTTCCATTCGAGCGCTATCCCCGGGCGTGGTGGCTTCGGCGTCAATCGATCGCGTTACGAGAACGGCGAGGTCGATGCGTGGCTCGACGATGCGGCCCGCACGCCAGACGAATCCAAACGCGCTGAGCTTTACGCAAAGGTGCTAACGACGATGGCCCACGATGTCGCCGTGGTGCCGCTGTTCCATGAAGACCAAGTCGCTCTGGTTTCGCCGCGCGCGAAGGCGTTTTCGTTGAGCGCTGAAGGTCGTTGGTTGTCGATCGCTTCGGTGCCCTGACCGACGCCGCTCAGCCTTGATCGCGAAGCGCAGCCAACGCGGCGTTGTAGCCGCACATCCCGTGTACACCTGGCCCGGGGTGGGCGTACGAGGACGCCAGATACAATCCGTTCACGGGGGTTCGATACCTGAAGTAAGGGAACACCGGTTTCATCACGAGCTGGTGCTTGATGTCGGCTGTTCCACCGCCGAGATCGCCCCCAACCAAATTCGCGTTCATGCGCTGAAGGTCGACCGGAGTCGTCACGGTGCGATGAAGAATGTTCGCCTTGAACCCCGGTGCGAGCCCTTCGATTCGATCGTCGATCGCGTCCGCAAAACGCTCGGCGTGGGCGGCCCAACCGCCTTCGACATACGACGGCACTCGTGAGTACGCGTAGAGCGTGTGCTTGCCTTGGGGGGCACGAGTTGGATCACACAACGATTGCTGCCCCACCACGAGGTAGGGATGATCAGGCAGCTTGCCCGAGCGAACCTCATTCACGAACCTGGCGAGATCGTCGACCGAGTCGCCGGTCTGAATCACGGCTGATTGCCGGCTCGCTTCGTCGCGCCACGGCACGGGAGCATCGAGCGCCCAATCCACTTTGAATGTACCGAAGCCGTACTTGAAACCTCGCATCGAACGTCGAACCCACGATGGCACGTGATGTTCGTCGACGAGCTTCAGATAAAGCGCGGGTGCACCGGTGTCGGCCAAGATCGCTCGCTTGGCTTCAATCTCATCGCCATTCGATGTCCGAACGGCCACCGCGCGCCCATCGCGAACGATCACTTTCTCGACCCGCGTGTTGCACTGCACTCGCCCTGATGTCGTGGCTTGAACCCGACGCAACAACGCTTTGGTGATCGACCCCGCGCCACCCTCTGCGACCGGAAACCCAACACTCGAACACATGCCCGCGAGCATGAAGCCAACAATCGCGCCGCACGGATCATCGGGCCCGACGTCGGCGTGCAACGCCAAACCCGGCACCACCCTGCGCGCGGCATCTGTGGTGAATCGCGACTCGCCGAAACCACGTCCGCTCGACAGCGCAACGCCGGTGAGCGTCAATGCGTTTTCAACGAGCAAACCCAACCCAGCACGAAGTGGGGGCAACTCGGTGAGTGTGGCTTGAAGAATGTCGTCGCGAGCGCTCGCAAACCAAGTGGCGAGCCTTCGCCACGCCGCGCCGTCTTTGCCGAAGTACTTGGCAGCCACGTCGATGTCACGACTGATCGCCGCACACGATCCATCGAGTGACGGGTGCGCGCTATCGACCGGCGCGTTACGCCAAATCAAGCCCACCTCGTCGAGCGCGAGCGGTACGAACGCTGGGCTCACGGGGCCAAACGGAAAGAACCCAGCGCCGATGTCGTGAAGAAACCCTGGCCGCGTAAGCTCGTGCGTCTGTGCGGCACCTCCGGGGGTAGCGCTCGTCTCGAGCACCAACACAGACCAACCTGCTTTGACCAAGTGCGCGGCAGCGGTGAGACCGTTGGGGCCAGCGCCGATTACGATCGCGTCGTACATCCGAGATCACTTGCACTTGGCGTCGCACGCCTGACGCTTGTCGATACATTCGACCTTGCACGACACGCGTTTCTGCGCGTCATCCGGATAGGTCGACTCGCACGTGTCCACGCAGGTCGAGGCTTCCTTGTCGCACTTGTCCGAGCAGTCACCAGCGAGCGCGATGGCCGAGTCACTCACATCAGAACCAAGCAACGGTGCGCGATGCTCAGCATTCGCAAAGGGTGTAGAAAGCGAGGCTGCGCTTAGCGCGAGAAGCGCAAAGAACGAACGCATGGCGCGATGCTAGCAGGCCACCAACCTCGCGTGAAAGCCTCGTCTTAGATTTTCATCGGCGAGTTGATCGAGACGATGAAGATCAATCGAAACAGAGTCGACGCGCGCGACCGCCCTCTGTCGCAAGTGCACCCGCCGGAGTACGCCGTCAAGAAGTCGAAGCACATCTCGTCCTCGGTTCGTTCACCGAAGTACACGGTTGAGCTGGTTTCGTTCCGGTACCCGCAGTGCGTTTTCAGCACGTCACCTGGGTTCAAAATCACATCGAGTGGATAGCTCGTTTGGTTGTCGAAGCTCCACGGAGCAACGCTCACGATTTCTTCGGCCTGGTTCGGATCCCCGTTCCTCCACACCTCGGTTCGAATCTGTGTTCCACGGCGATGCATATGCGGCCCTGCGCCAATCAGATGGATGGGCTCCGTCGTGGCGGGCGTACATGATCCTGTGACTCCATACCCGTCGTCCGGAGTGTGCGGAGGCACGGCGATGTTCAGGCTTCCGGTCGTCGATACCGACGCGATATGAGGCAACGTTTCGGTCGTCGTACACATCGCTACGCCACTGCGATCAAACGCGTCGGTGTATCCGTTCACGTTCCAGTAGTGCATCTGCAAGACGAGCGATTCGCCTGGTGCAGGTAGCTCGAGGCCGACGTCGTCAGGCATCACACGATTGCTGCCGCCAGGGGCCCAACCCGCCAGAAAACGTAGGTCGGTAGGCATTCCTTCGTCGCACGGTGACACCCCTCCATCGACTACCTCTTGCGATGACGCGAACAAGATCCAGTGATGAAGCACGCGCGTGTCGTCGATGATTGGGGCGAACGCTGTTCCGAGCGTCGAGGCATCCCACGGCACCTTGAACGTAAAGCACATCAAGAGGTTCCCCGCGTCGGGTTGCACTTGATACTTCGACGTGTCTTCTGTGCCCGCGTTGCCGTGCGCGAGAAACGTGTGAGATGGGGTACACGGAAGCGCCTGCGGCCCCACAGTCGAGCTGGTTCCACCGGTGCCGCCCGTGCCCTCGCACGACTCTGTTCCCGCCGGGGCGCCCGATGCGAACCACGCGTCGAGCACGGCCAGCTCGCCGCTCGGCAACACTCCTGTCGAGGGCATTGGGTTCGTCGTGTCATGCACCCTCGATTGCATCACTTGCCACACCGTTTGCGTGGGCGAGGTCACCGAGCGCGCTTGCGTTTGCGCGTAGGTGACGAGCGCCATGGGCGCGCCGAACGATGGTGGGTCTCCATGACATGAACGACAGCGGCTCTTTAGAACCGCGTCGACGTCGCACGGGATGAGCTGACCTCCACCCGCATTGCCGCCGGTGCCCCCGCTGCCGCTCGTTCCGCTGGCCCCAGAAGCACCGGACGATCCGCCGGCTGAAGCGGTGGGCGAGTCGGATGCCGAGTCGCCGCTGCACGCGAACAGAAGAC
>JAXLYQ010000098.1:0-6479 GCA_046351315.1 Polyangiaceae bacterium | reverse complement strand
CGAACGAGTCGCAACCCAGGGCAGATTGAGCCCGAATGGCGGTCGAGCGAGGTAGGTTCAGCGCCATCTGCGCCCGTGCCGTTGAAACAACGCTTCGTGGTGGCGGCGATGGGGGATTCACTCTCTGACCCTCGCGCGAGCGGCGGCAAATACCTCGAATATCTCAAAGAGCGTTGCCCCAAGAGCCAGTTCGATTCGTACGGAATTGCCGGCAAGCTCGTTGCGAATATGCGGGCCCGATTTGGTCACGATGTATTGGGTGTGGGTCGCGGCCCTGAAGAGCCCGCTCCGAAATATACCCATGT
Source organism: Polyangiaceae bacterium (assembly GCA_046351315.1). GTDB lineage: Bacteria > Myxococcota_A > Polyangia > Polyangiales > Polyangiaceae > JAXLYQ01. Next base: position 6,174 of record JAXLYQ010000098.1, on the reverse strand, counting down.
GATTATTTTTGGCGGGGTCAACGACCTCGGCAGCGACAAGATCGCTCATCGGCCGGTCGAACGCATCGAGGAAGACCTGGCAGCGATGTACGAGATGGCGAAATCAAGCGGAATTCGCGTGATCGCGATGACCATCGCCCCGTGGTCGAGCTGTGTTGAGTTCTATACCGAAGCCCGCGGAAAGAAGACCTCAGAGATCAACACTTGGATCTTGAGCCAACCCGCAGCCGGAACGATCGACCACGTGATTGATGCGCACTCTCTGCTCGCATGTGGTGACCCTGACCAACTTTGCCCACGTTTCGAAAACCGATGGGTTCGCGATGGTCTGCACTTCAATACCGAGGGGCATGAGGTATTGGGTCGGGCATTGTATGAGAACGTGTTTTCCTCTTGTGAATGAGAGGTTTCTCACTCTTGGAAATATTGGATCACGAGCGGGTCTCGCTCTGGGATAGGTGAGACCCGATCTCGTGTGCCCCAAGGTAGGGCTGTCATCGAGATTGCTTTGAGCATCAAGAGCAAAGAGATGGTGGTTGATTCGCCAGCGCGACCGCAGCGAGTGACCGAGCCCTACCCCAAGGTAGGGCGACCGAGTGAGCGAGGACGCAAGCGGCGAAGCGACTGCCAGATCGAAGCTCGACTGCGCAAAGTAATCTTGATGACAGCCCAAGCCGTGTTTCAGCTCAGCCGGTGCGTTGGTGAAGGAGCTGCGCGACCAGGGCTGTCCAGCCCGTTTGGTGAGCGGCACCGAGGCCCATACCGTTTTCACCATGGAAGTACTCGTAGAACAGGACGTGATCCTTGAAGTGCGGGTCATCTTGGGCCTTTTCTGTATCGCCAAAGACAGGGCGACGACCGTCTTCACGACGCGTGAAAATCGAGCACAAACGGCGCGAAAGCTCATCGGCGGCCTGAGTAAGCGTCAACATTCGCCCTGAGCCACGAGGACATTCGACCAAAAGGCGGTCACCGAAGTACAATCCTCGCTCTCGTAGCGACTCGATCAACAGATAATTCACGGGGAACCAAATCGGGCCACGCCAGTTCGAGTTGCCACCGAAAATATGGCTCCGGCTTTCGGCAGGCTCGTAGTCGACTCGGTGCTCTCGCCCATCCACGAAGAACACATAGGGGTGCTCGTGGTGGAACCTCGAAAGAGCGCGAATTCCGTAGGGCGACAAGAACTCACTCTCATCGAGCACCTTGGCAAGAATGAGCAGCAAACGACGCTCACTCACGAGCGACAAGAGTCGGCGCCCCCCTACCCCTTCTTTCTCGAATTGTAGGGCATGGCGTGCGAGCTCGGGTCGATTTTGCAAGAACCAGCGCATTCGTTTCACGAAGCCCGGAACCGCCTCGAGGGTGGATGGCTCGACTGAAAATGATCCAAACAATGGGATCAGCCCCACCATACTGCGCACACGCAGCGGGATTCGCTCTTCGCCGAGATTGAGCCAGTCGTAGAAAAAACCGTCCCGCTCATCCCACAGCGAAACACTTTCATCTCCATCGCCGCCCACCTGGTTCATGGCCGAGGCGATGTACAAAAAGTGCTCGAAGAACTTGTTCGCAACGTCTTCGTACACTCGATTTTCTTTGGCAAGCTCGAGGGCGATTTCGAGCAAGTTCAGGCAATACATGCCCATCCAGCTCGTGGCATCGGCTTGCTCGATTTTACCGCCCGTGGGCAGAGCGCTCGATCGATCGAATACTCCAATATTATCGAGCCCGAGAAAGCCGCCTTCGAACACGTTGCGCCCCGAAGAGTCTTTTCGATTCACCCACCAGGTGAAATTGAGCATCAGCTTGTGAAAGACGCTCTCGAGAAAGTGACGATCGCCCTTGCCGGTGAGCTTGCGCTCCATGTCGAACACGCGCAGCGCGGCCCAGGCATGAACCGGTGGGTTGACGTCGCTAAAGCTCCACTCATACGCGGGGATTTGCCCATTCGGGTGCATATACCACTCGCGCAACAATAGGCTCAAATGCGACTTGGCTGAATCAGGGTCGACAATGGCCATGGGCAACATGTGAAATGCGGTGTCCCAAGCGGCGTACCAAGGGTACTCCCACTTGTCGGGCATCGAGATCACTTCGGAATTCAGACAAATGCCCCCAGCTCAGATTTCGCCCCGAAAGTCGAGCATGCGGTGGCTGTGGTTGCCCTGAGTCGCCTCGAAGCCAACGGGTCACGTCGAGGTGATAAAACTGTTTCGACCACAACAGGCCCGCAAGAGCTTGCCGATATACGTGCCGTTCGTCAGACGAGAGCTCGATCGGTGTCACGACTTCATAGAAGGCGTCAGCCTCGGCCTTTCGAGCAGCCACAATCGCTTCGAATTCGGCGAATGGCATCGGGTGCTCAGCACTCGACATGCGAACCCGGATTTTTTTGGTTTCGCCCGGCTCGAACATCAACCGGTACACACCAGCCGCTTTTGTACCCGTTCGTGCTGGATTTACCGCACTGGTTTCACCCTGGATCACATACCGATGAAACGCGTCTTTCGTATATGGATGTTTATTGGGCACATTCCAGATGGCCGCGAGATTGGTGGTGTTGTCCGTGAACACCAGCTCGGCCGGCTCTTCGAAATACAAGTGCATCCGGCCAAAATGAAAGTGCTCGAGCAGGATTGACGAGAACGTATCGTGCTCGCCTTCGACGGACATTTTCGGTCGTTGATCGGGCTCGCCCCAGCTCCAGGTGTCTCGCCCCCAGAAGGTGGGCAGCACGGTCAACGGCACGCGATCGGGGCCTCGATTGGTGATCGTGAGCTCGATCAACACATCGTCGACATCGGCCTTCGCGTACACAATCTCGACATCGAAGTACCGATCGTCGTCGAATATCCCCGTATCGATGAGATCGATCTCGCTCTCTGCACGAGTTCGGCTGCCGTTGCGCTTACGCAAATACTCGTACGGAAACTCTCGCTGTGGGTATTTGTACAGCCCCTTGCAATACGAGTGAGTGGGCGTCGAATCGAGGTACCAGTAGCTCTCTTTGACGTCCTCGCCGTGGTTGCCCTCGGGGCCAGAAAGGCCAAAGAGGCGCTCCTTCAATATAGGGTCTTTACCGTTCCAAAACGCCGGAGCGAATGCAAACAGACCTCGATTATCGAGAAGGCCCAACAGACCATCCTCGCCCCATCGATAGGTTCGAGCGTGTGCATGATCGAACGGGAAGTAGCGCCAGGCATCACCGCCTGGGCTGTAGTCTTCTCGAACCGTTCCCCATTGTCGCTCAGAGAGATAAGGCCCCCAGCGCCGCCATTTTTTCTCCCCTGCGATTGCCTCGTCCAAGCGTCGATGTTCGGGCGTCGTCACCGTATCGTCATGCACGTATGTGCGGCCCGGTGTCAACGCGCGAGAGCACCGATTTCAGTCTCGCGCAGTCAGCCCACAGACGCGCATTGCGTCATTGTCACACGCTCAACAGGACTTTTCCCAGGCTCGCATCGCTCGCCACATAGGCGTGCGCGTCACCCGCTTTTTCGAGCGGAAAGACACGATCGATGACGGGTTGGACACGTTGGTTTACCAACCACGGCACAATGTTTTTCTCGAGAAGCTGCGCGGCCAGGATTTTCTCTTCGATCGGTCGAGACCTCAACACAGTACCCACCAAGGTCACCCGGCGGCGAAGGATGGCCCCCAAGTCGATGTCACCGCGTGCACCGCCCGTGAGACCCACGAGCACGATGGATGCCTGCTGAGCGCACACTTTCAGGGTTTCGTCGACGTATCCACCGCCCACCAAGTCGAGTACCACGTCGACCCCGCCGCCATTCGTCGCGACGCGGATTTCATCGGCGAATGTGCCTGCCGGCGCAAAAATGCCCACATCGAGGCCCAGAGGTTTGAGAGCGTCGAGCTTGGCTTGGGTTCGTGAGGTGCCGATAACGGTGCAACCCATGGCTTTGGCGATCGCAAGACCCGCGGTACCAACCCCGCTGCCCACGGCGTGAATCAACACGCGTGCCCCTGGGGTCAAACGACCGCGTACAAAGAGCGCATCGTATGCCGTGACAAACGCTTCGGGGACAGCCGCGGCCACCTTGCTGTCAACCGAGCTGGGGACCGACACCGCCTCACGCTCGTGCACGCAGAGATACTCGGCGTACGCGCCACCTGCAGTGACGCCAAACACACGATCGCCCACGCGAAAGCGCGTCACATACGGGCCCACGGCATCGACGACACCGACGTATTCGAGCCCAGGGATGTCACCCGGAGCAGACGGAGGCGCAGGATAGCGCCCCATGCGTTGCAATAGATCGGCTCGGTTTACACCAGCGAACGCAACTTTCACTCGGATTTCGCTGGGCGCAGGCTCGGGGGCAGGACGCTGTTGAACCTCGAGCACCTCGGGCCCACCGGGCTCTCGAATCACGACGGCACGCATGGTCGACATGCCCAATCACTAGCGCACAAAAAGAAAACGCCCGGCGTTACCGGGCGCGTTCTTGGAGAGAAGACGATTCAGCTCAGATCAGAGCGTCGGGTCTGCATCGAAGCAGCAGCGGAAACCCGTGTCGTAGAACTGGAACGTCTGGCTGACGGTGTAGAAGTTGAACGAGCACGTCGAACCTGCTTCGGCGGAGTTGTTGGCGCCGCCCATCAGGTTGTACGTGGTGCCCGTCGTCACGCGGGTGATCTCACGAAGATTGCCCGTGATGTCGTAGATCTTGTTGGTTGCGGCGGTGTTGTTCTGGAGACCTGACCAGTCAGCGTAGCAACTCATGAGGCTGCTCGATGCGGTCGGCAGGATTCCATCTTGGTCACCAGAGGTGATCATGTTGAAGTCCCAGCTTGGGCCGATGTTGCAGAACTTCGAGCCGGTGTAACTCGTGGTACAGGCGGAGCCGCGAGGCGCGTAGCCGTAGGTGCATGAGCTCGTGGCCTGGCAACCCGTGGTGTACTCGGCCGTGGTGCACGCGCGACCGCCTGCCGCCTTGCAGGTTTGCTCGACTTCGACTGGGGTCACGTTGAACCACGGAATCTTGTTCGGAACCGAGCAAGCCGGGGTTTTCTGCAGCGGCGTGTTGGCAGGCGCCGAAGGCAACGAACCGGCTGTGGCCTTGCAGTATGGGTCGGAGCTGTTCGAAGCGTAGGCGGTACAGAAGTAACCGTTGCCAGAGCCAGCGCTGGTTGTGGTCGCGGAAGGACGGCTCGCTTCGTAGCTCGACATCCAGAGCGACGCGCCGATCTTCGTCGCGACAGGTTTGACGAAGTTCGCAGAGTTCGTGCCCTTGTTGATGTTCGACTCGTCGACGAGACCGTCACAGTCGTTGTCGATGCCGTCACACAATTCCGTGCATCCACCAGGCAGCGTCGCGCAGTCAGCCTTGACTGCGCTGCACTTCGTTGCGGTCGTGCTCGTGTTCGGATCGCACACGTAGGTACCAGTCGTGCGGCACGCGCCGTGTGTACCTGGGGCGCTGTCGTCGCTCGCGCACGCTTGACCGAAGTTCGGCGAGGTCTCGTTCTTCACGCCGTTGCAGTTGTTGTCGAGCGTGTCGCAGATCTCAGGCGTGGCCGAGCAGCTCGGCTTTCCGTTCACGATCGTGCTGCAGACGTTTGCCGGGAAGGTGCACTTCCAGCCGCCGTTCTGGCAAGCGACGGTGACTTGCGAGGTGCACTCTGCGGATGTCGCTGCGGGGCTGACTCCGCAGACCTGTGCGGGCGAGAGCGGCGTGATGTTCTCGTCGATCTGACCGTTGCAGTTGTCGTCTGCGCCGTTGCACGCCTCGGTCGCCGACACGTAGCTGCACTGATAGTCGCAGCTCTGGTCGCCAGCGGTATCGCTGCCGCCACCGTTGTCGTAGAAGCCCGCTTGGCAGCCCGTGAACTGGCAGACGTTGTTGTTGCAAGTCCAGTTCGAGTGGCTCGAACCGGCGTAACAATCGATGCCGCAACCGCCGCAGTTGTGGACGTCGCTGGTGGTGTCGGGCTGGCCCGTGAGCTGACCGTCGCAGTTCGAGTCAACACCGCACCCGTCAGTGACGCTCGTGGCGAGCACCGAGCCTTGGCATTTCACCACACCACCCACGCAAGCCTTCGTACCAGCTTGGCAAGGCGAGGTTGCGCCGACCGGAGGCGGAATCGGCACATCGCACGAGCCGACGCTATCGGATGGAGCTTGTCCGTTGGTCTTGTCGATCTGGC
>JAXLYQ010000097.1:0-6840 GCA_046351315.1 Polyangiaceae bacterium | reverse complement strand
CGCCTGCTCCCGTGAACTGAGTGCAGGTGCTCGGGCAAACGAGAATCTTCGTGGGCGTTGGGCCGCCTGCCACATACGGAGGGTCGTAGTACCAGCCGCCGGTATTCGGATCGCACGCTCCAGCGTTCCCGACGTAGCCAATGTTTTGTGCTGTCCCGCCGTTGGGTGTGAACTGTACGAAAACATCCGTGAAGCTGGCGTTGCTCGTCGTGTCTGCGGGAATGTTGTACTCGCAGGACAGCGCGTTGCCGCGGATTTCATCGAGCGCTTGCGTGAGCTGCTGGGTCACGTTCGAGCTGATGATAAAGGCATCTCGGCCTGCACCCGATTGTGCGATTTGGTTGAGGTTGCTCTGTGCTGCCGCAGCCTCATCGGGTGCGAATACGCCGATGACGTAGGTGTCGATGCCGGGCGTTCCCGTGCGCGCAGCAGAGGCCGCTGTGCCGATTTCCTGGATGGCTGCGGCTCCGGTGGTGTCGCCGTTGGGCAAACACACGGACGGGAATCCATCCGTCACCAAGATCACGATCGTCTTGTGCCCTTGCCCTTGCCCTTCAGCCCAGCTTTTCGCGTACTGCAAAGCGCCCTTCGTTGCGGGTAGTGTTGGCGTGTTCGTGTCGGGTACGCGCCCATTGAACTGTGCGACCAATGCACTTCGATTTTGAGCGAGATTTGCGATTCCGATCAGCGGAGTTGCGTAGTCGTTGATGTCGCACGAATCTCGACCACTGCAGACCTTGTTATAGCTCTGGCAAACCTCACCAATATCGCAGGTGCCAAACGGATCCGAGGGGAAGCAGGCGTATACACCCCCGCTGCAAAGACCCACTGCTTCACAGGTATCGCCGGGGCAATCTGAGTTGCTGGTACACAAAATCAGCGTGTTGTCAGGGTTGAATGTATTGCGGCATGCCTTGATCGCGTCGACGCACTGACCTGCACCGTTGCACTGATTGTTATTCGTACAGCTCGCGGGGGCGTTATTCTTGATGACAGAGAAGAACTGAAGACCAATACCCAAGCCATCGGCGGGGGTGTTGTTCCAGAAATCTGTCATCGCGGTCACCACGGCTTGCCACTTGCTCGTCCCCGGATCGACCTCGCTGGTCATCGAGCCGGATTGATCGAGCATCATGTAAATATCGAGCGGGATTTTCTGCGCGGTTTGTGTGGTGCCTCCGCAATCCTGCCCCGCTGTGCCTGCACTGCCCGCGTTCCCTGCAATCGAGCCTGCGCTGCCGGCGCTTCCTGCGATTGAGCCTGCGCTGCCCGCAGTTGAGCCTGCTGCGCCTGCTTCCCCTGCTGTCCCCGATGACCCTCCGCTTCCACTCTTTCCGCTGCCACCCCCGAATGTCGTTCCGTCGCCGCCCGCGCTACATCCTGCAATACCAACGAGCGACATCACTGAGCCAACGAGAGTCAATGCAGATAGGAAGCGAAGAGGCTTGATGGTCATCCAAGAACTTTACCGAGAAAGTGTGTAACGCTCCACCCGGTCTTTCTTGTATGAGGAAAACTTCATCATCGGTGGAATCGATGGTGCGATGGCTTCGCTCGCGGCGTTGCGACGAGATTTGGCCCCAGCTCCGTGAGCGAAAGTTGAGGCCAAAAGAGCCGCACGCGGAGCCGCTCAATCCATCCGCTCAGCGAATCACCAAGCGATCTGCACCAAAGGATTGCAACGGCGGAACACTGTACTTCTGCCAACGGATAATCGGATCACATAGGAGCCGGATGCAGTAGGTGTTCTCTTTGTTCTCGCGAACTCGCCTCAACCAAACCAGCAAGGCCCGCGACCATGCTGCGTTGGCGTAACGAAGCTGGCGAATATCGAGCACCACCTCGGGGATTTTGCTCGCCACTGCGTCTTGGTGGACATCGCCCAATAGCTCTGAAAGCCACGGAGTCGTGTCCGGCTCACCGATGACCCCGCGAATGCGGATGGTGTGCCCGGTTACCTCGACATGCGCAGAAGCGCGGTCGAACTCTTTGCGCTTCAGCAGCATAATCCCTCCTTTGCCGCCGGGCCCCGCCTGTGTCGCGCGTGGACCGTCAGCGTGTTTTGGTCTGACGAGCAATCGAGGGTACAGCCGCCCTCGTAGGCAATTCTCACCAGCCCCAACCCACCGTTTTGCTCCTCTTCTGGCCGCTCGTACACCTGCGCAAGAGCAGCCATATAGGCTTCGGTGGCATCGGCAAAGCCTCGAATCCAGTCGAGCTTCTCTTGGAGAGCCGCGGTGTGGTGCGATTCGTTCTCGATCGAGTTCGAGACCGAGATCACAACACTTTCTGGCTCTTCTTGAAGTTGAAGCCGAACCCCTGATTCGTTTGGCTTTCCGTATTTGATCGCATTTTCGAGGAGCTCAGCACACACCATCGAAAGTGCGTCTTTTAGGTCCGTGTCAGCGTAAACCGCTGCGATCAAAAAACCTATGGCCTCGCGTGCGGGCTCGATTCGCCCCCACTCGGTCGGAATTCTGACGTCGAGCTGTATTGTCTGCATGGCTCTCCTGATCCTCAGACCGGCCTTGGGTTCGCTCGACCCTGCCTCAGCATAGAAACTCGCTCTTTCGACCCGATTCGCTTCTTGATTTTCCCATCGCTTGCCACCGCCCCACGCGTGTTTTGCCTCACACCGGTTTCAGCTCGAGTTGACCATCTTTCGCGAAAACCCGAAGCGCGTCGAAGCTCAACTTCTGCCACTTCAGCTTCGCGTCAAATCGGATCATCAGCTTCACACCCTTCGAACGACAATCCTGTATCAACTGGATAATCGCCGTGATCGTCGACGAGTTGAAGTGCTCGAGCTCCTCGAAGTGAAGCTCGAGTGAGTGCTTTTGCTCAAGCACCTCGACCATCAACTTGGAGAAAAATGGCTGCAGTACAGCGCTCGGGTTTCTTTCGTTGCTCTTGCCGCGCCAATACAACAACACCGCCGAGCTCGCCTCGTCTACAGACACGTCGATGCGCAGGTCGCCAGACGCCAGGTTCTCCATGTGTCCCTTACCAAGAGCGGCCGTTTACCGCTTTGTTTAGCGTCTCACGCACCTTCATGTTTCGTCAACGGCCGTTCTCCAAAGATAGCCGTACCCACCCGCACCATCGTCGCCCCTTCGGCGATCGCCACCTCGAGATCGTGGCTCATCCCCATGCTGAGCTCGCCCAACTCTCGTGAATTTGGCGCTTCTGTGCTCTCTACGTCTGGCTGCACCGGCGGCAACCCTGGCAACATGGCCCGCAATCGCGCGAAATAGGGGCGAGATGTTTCTGGGTCGTCAGCCAACGGCGGAATCACCATCAACCCTCGGTAGCGAAGGTGTGAGCACGCCTGAATCGCCTGGATGAGACCGGGAAGCTCTTCTTCTTGGCAGCCCGATTTTTGCGCTTCGTTCGCAACATTGACCTGGATCAACACCGAGATGATCTTGGCGATGCCTTGGGCGCGTTTGTTGAGCTCGCGAGCGGTCGATGCGCCGTCGAGCGTGTGAACCCACGAGACGTCTCCTACGACCTGACGCGCCTTGTTCGACTGCAAATGCCCGATCAGATGAAAGCGAAGCTCGGCCAGGTCTCGAAGCTCGGCGGCCTTGCTTACCAGCTCTTGAACATAGTTCTCGCCAAAGTCTCGCTGCCCTGCGGCGTACGCTTCACGAATCGCTGAGGCCGGGTGAAACTTCGAGACCGCGATGAGCTTCACCGAGCCTTGCGGCCGCCCTGATGCTCGCTCGGCTGCTGCAATCTGTTGGCGTACATGCTCGAGTCGTTCGGCGATCGTCGACATGAGCGTCTCTTGTCTTCGTCAGCGTTGGCTCGCAAGTCGCTCGAGTAGCTCTTTCACCGTTCGGTGCGCTTGTGCCTGTGGTGTGTGTGTCGCTGTCGCTGACCAGGCCCGCTCTTGACGAAATCGTCGCAACAACAGCGCTCGAATGTTCTCGCCCTCGATCGCTCGCACGAGCAACGAGTGTTTCTCGGTCTCGTCGAGTGTCTCGACCCAACGCGAGAGACCCACAAGCTCTTCGCTCATGGACTCGCTCGTCTCGGCCGCGATCGACACCAACCTCGGCTCGACCCTCACGAAATCAATCAAAGCCTCGAGCGCTCGTGAAAGCGTGTGCAACCCAGCAGGCGTAGGCACTGCCATCTGCACATCGCTCTCGCCCCATCGAGCCTGCGCAAGCCACCCGATATAGAGCGCACGGGTATCCCCTGACGCCAGCTCATCGTGAAGCGGAGTAAGCGAATCGAGCCAGCTCTCAGCATCGAGCTCGTCCAGGTCGTCTTGTTCGTGTTGCTCGTCGTTACCGTCGCTGTCCTCGTTCGCCTTGTCTCTCTCGCCGTGGTGAGCGTTGTGAGCGTCGTGAACGTGGTGAACGTGGTGAACGTGGTGAATGTGGTGCTTGCTCGACAAGCCAACGAGCCAGCCTCCTGGCGTTCGTTCGAGCAGCCCCGCCCAGCCTTTCTCGCTCACCGTTGAGTTGCTCAGTGTATCGAGTGGCAGGCGAGCTTTGAACGTTCGCAACCCGCTTGAATGAAGCTCGATCGCAACATCGAAGGCCTCATGTAGCAATGCGTCGAGGGGCGATTCATCGAGCGCTTCTTGGGTGTGAGAGCCTCGAAGCTCGAGAGACGTGCGAGTGAGCGTCGCTCGTGGGTGCTGTCGACGTAGCGACGCAAGCTCACGCGACGACAATCGACGGCGAGCAAGCCCAAGCCTGCACACCCAAGGCTCGCTCATTTCGGGTCATCGACGAGATCGTCGGTCAGCTCGTTTGGCTTGAGCACCACTCGCGCTGCATGCTCGTTTTTGAAGCGGGTTCCGTGCTCGGGTTCGATCGGAATCAAGTCAGCGCCCATCGGCCCGATCACGTCGCTACCCGTGGCGAGCACCACGTCGCTCAGTGCCATGACCTTCTGCGTGTAGTAACCGCGCAAGTACACGGTGCCTGCCTGTTTGCCCGAGCGTGAGGCGAACAAGGCGCACTTGGGCGTGTCGTAGCGGGCGAGCACTTGGTCGCCTTCGCGGATCTCGGCGAGCCAGCGTGACGTCGGATCGATCACCATCCCGCATCGCTTACATCGCTCTTCTCGCTTACACCCTGCGGTAGTCGTGGCGCCGGCCAACCCGACGAAAGCACCCATGGCCAAGGCTGCGCTGGTACCGAGAAAATGTCGTCGCCCTGCGCTCTTCGATCGGTCGATACTCACGCCGGGCCCATCGTCATCGGTGCTCGCGAGCGACGCGCAAACACGATCAAACCGAGGATCATCCCGATGGTGATCGCGATGTCTGCCACGTTGAACACGGGCCAGCGGTGCAGGTGAATGAAGTCGACCACGAACCCTCGACTCGCGCGATCGAGAATGTTGCCAAGCCCACCAGCCACCAACATCGCGTAGGCACTCTGCTCGAGCCAAGAAGCGTTGCGGCGGTTCCACCACAAGAACAACACACCCACGATCGACAAGCTCGAGCCGATGGTCAGCATGGCCATCTTGCCCTCGAAATTGAACGACCTGAGCATGCTGAACGCTGTGTCGTGGTTCTCGGTATAACGCAGGTCAAGAATACCCGGGAACAACGTCAGCCCGCGCTTGCGGTTCAACACGTCAACCGCAGCCTGTTTGGTGCCCTGGTCACACCCGACGAGCGATAGAGTGAGCCCGCCCAAAAGCCAACTCGACAACCGATGCGTCATTCGCTCGAACCATGACATGACGAGCGCAAATTCCAAGCGGTTGCGTTGACGAAAATACCGCCGTTTCGTCAGCCGTTGACCGCGCCGCTGCGAGGGCGCTGAATCGCGGAAGCCTCGGCGAGCGCTCGTCGAAAGAGCGAGCCTGCGTGGTCTACGTCGAGAATCGACGGAGTCGCTTGGGCCGCCTCGAGCAGCACCGAGAGCGCTCCTCGTGGGTCTCCTCGTTCGAGACGCTGACTCGCTTCGCCCAGTGGATCTTGGTGCGGAATAGCCACACGCAACGATGCTGGCGTCAGCTCGTGCGCTCTCGACAGCGAGCTACGAATCGCACCCTCCATCTTTGCGTGCATCAAGGCCAACGGCGCCGTGGCTCGATAGGTCGAAAACGCGATGAGCTGCGAGCGTTGAAGCTCGCCAATCAACTCGGGTGGCAAGGGTGCGCTCGACACCAGCGAGTGTGCTTGCTCGAGTGACAACGAGCTGGGTGCATCGAGAACGACCTGCAGCACCATACGCGCGGTCGGCGACAGACGGCTGATCCGTGCATCGGTGAGTCGCTGAAGCAGCATGTCGATGCTCGCCGGTGGCTCGCTCTGTCGTGGGAAGATGGTGTTCAACGCGAGCATATCGGCCGGTGGCAAACTCGAGCCGCTATGTCTGAAGAGCTCGTGCAGATAGCCGGGGTTCCCTTCGCATTCTCGAGCGAGTGACTCGACCTGCGAATCGCTAAGCGCCGCAGAAAACAAGCGCTTGGCGAGGGTCATCGTCTCTTGCGCGGGCAACGGCTCGACCGTCACCAACGTGCGAAACGCTCGCGAGATCGGGCATGGCAACTCAGCCGATTGTGAGGTGCTGTTTGGGTAAATATCGAGCAGCGCCGAGATGGTGTCGCATTGATCGGCGTTGGGCGTGTCTGCGATCAACACCAAGAGAACGCGTGGTGCATCCGGGTGATCCAGAAGCTCTCGAAGTGCGTCTCCGCTTTGACGATCGCCCCACTGCACATCGTCGAGCACCAAGATCAACGGTGCGATCGCTGCGACGTTCGCCAACAGCTTTCGAAGCGGATCGATGAACGTCTCGCTGTCGAACATGTCGTCGGGGTCAAACGCCGATCGATGCTTGGGCGCGATGCCAGCAAGCA
>JAXLYQ010000096.1:0-7232 GCA_046351315.1 Polyangiaceae bacterium | reverse complement strand
CGCTGTCATCGCCCACGTTCGCACCTGCGGCGAGAAGCTGCGGATGCGTGCAAGTGCGAGCTCGACCTGCGTGCCGCGTTTGGTTCCGAGCAGCTCGTGCCACTCGTCAATCAGAACGCCGTGAACATTCGAGAAGGCTTCGGGCGCTTGGCTCGTCGCGATCAGCAACGACAGCGATTCAGGTGTCGTGATCAACACCGAAGGCAATGCTTTGCGCTGCTTTGCTTTGGTCGTCTCTCGAGTGTCTCCGGTGCGACTTTCGATTCGCATCGGAAGCCCGAGTGCCTCGACCGGGGCTTGAAGTGCGAGCTCGACATCTCGAGATACCGCCCTGAGCGGCGTGATGTAGAGCAGCTTCAAACCATCGGCGCTCGTCTCGTTTCGATCGATGAGATCGGCGAGCGCCCCAAGATATGCCGCGTAGGTTTTACCCGCGCCTGTCGGCACGTGTACGACGCCACTTTCGCCGCGAGCGTAGGCTGTCCAGGTCTCGCGCTGAAAGGCGTGTGGTGCCCAACCCTTGGTGGCCAACCAGCTCGTTACGCGCTCGAGCCCAGTGCCTTCGTTCAGCCCGGGTAGCGCCGTGCGAGGAGCTTTCTTCTCTCTCGTTGTTTTGGGTTTCTCGACGCTGGCCTCAGCCCCTGCTGGCCGACGTTTCGGAATCCATCGCGGCGCCTTCATCAGGCGCTCGCATATAGCCTCAACTTCACTGCGGGGCGATGACGCCCGAGCTCGTTGGCGTAGGAGAAATCCCAGGAGGGGCTGGAGTGCCTCCGCCTGCGGGCAAGCTCGGATCGTCTTTATCGAGCTTGGGTTTGGGAGCGTTTCGTTGTGGGGCAATCACGCCGGTTGGGTGAGCGTCGGAAGGTTTGCTCGACCCGCCTGAGCTTCCTCCGCCTGGAGCGCCTCCGATGCTTGCCGTGGGTGAGGGAAGCGGGGCTGCTGACGCTGCCGCCGTGGCGGGGGGAGGAGCGGCGGTCGCGATGCTCGTGGGTGTCTCGGGAACGGCGCTCGTTGCTTCGGTGGCGCCTCCTGATGGCGCGGTGGACGCCGGGGCAGAGTCTTTTCTGCACCCAGAAAATGCGCTCACAGAGAGTGCCGTGAGAACAACGATCGACGCAGACCGTCGTCTCAAAACCACCAACACTCGGGAAATAGAGCTCACGAGGTAGGAAGACGGCGCGGTGCGGTGGCCCTTACACATCACTGCCTCGGCGACGACAGGATCGAGCAGGCCACACGGGTGCGAACGGCCACGTCGTCATCGGCGAGGGCTTGGGCAGCTTGAGGAAGCTCATGCATCCCGGCCAACGTTTGCGCCGCCCACATCCTTACGCCGGGTTTGCTCGACGAGAGATCGGCGGCGAGCAAAGCGACCACGCGACGATCGCGAAGCTGCGCCATCGCCGTGCGAGCTGCGTTGCGGTGCGGCGAATCACTCGCTGCGATCACGCCAAGCTCTTCGAGCGCATGGGCGCGTTCGTCTTTCAAGATACCGAGCTTACCCAGCGCGGCGACTTTCACGCCTTGATCGGCATCCTCTGCGGCTTTTTTCACCGCTTCGCGATGCTCGGGTCGATCGAGATTGGCGAAGGCGATGGCGATGGTTCGCGTGTTGGTCGAGCCGTTCTCGATGGCGCGCGCGAGTGCGGCTGCACCGATATTGGCTTCTTTGCCTCCGAAGCGGAGCAACGTCGCGCTTGCTGTGAGCGACGGAACACCCTGCTCACTTTCAGCGGCCCACAAGAGCTGATCGAGGCCACCCTCCTTGGCGCTCGCCGGGCTTGCCCAGGCCGACGCGAAGGTCGCTCGCAACGGCTCATCGGCTGCGGCCCAGCGATCTTTCAAAGCGAGCACGACGGTTCGCCCTCCGATCGCCCCGACAGCCCTTGCTGCGAGCGTGCGTGAGAGACGATCGGGGTCGAGTCGTACCGTTTCGAGCAACACCGGGGCGTCCTCGACGAACGGAGCATCAAGCGCGGCCGAGAGCGCGGCTCGTCGCACTTGGGTATCGAGGTCGACGAACAGCTCGCGACGCTTCGTCGCACCGCTCTGATCGACGAGCGAACGAGCGCCGACGGCTCGCCAGCTCGCGTCGTCAGAGTTGACCTTATCGACCCACCGAGAGCCCTCGAGATGGGCGTCTACCAGGGCAAATGCAGCTCGTGCAGCGGTCGCGTCTTTCTCTCGCGCCTTGTCGTCGAGCGTGCCTTCGAGCTCTCGAACGCAGCCGAGCACGTCGTCAATGCGAACGACGCCCTCCTCGCCCTTGGCTTGTTTCACCTCTCGTGAAGCAAGCGCTTGCGCAACGCTACGAGACTCGCCGGTGCTCAGCGAGCCGCTCTTGAGGCCATCGGCAAGTTGCTTCTTGAGCGTCGGCAGATCTCCGCGCTCTGCAGCTTTAACTGCCCCGCTCGATGCACATCCATTTAGCGCCAGCACCGCAACCGCTGCGCTCACGACCGACCCAATGCTTCGCATGTCGCGCCGAGCGTAGTGGACGAACCCTCGTTGCGAAAGCTCGCCTTGCCCGGGTTTTGGGCTAATGCCCCCGACCCCGGCTATTGAGCGGGTGAGAATGTCGATGTCCACGCCCGTCCCGACGTCAACCAAGCCCGCCGAGGCCTCCGATTCGTCTGAAGTCATCGCCGCGATCGCTTCTGAGCCACAGCCCGAGCAACCCGCTGCCAAGGTGGGCGATGACACGGCTCGAACGGCAGGGCGTGGGGGGCTCGCTGTCGCTGCGGCGAAGATCTACTTCATCATCGTCGGTCTCGTGCAGCAGACGTTGCTCGCGCGAATCCTGGGCGCCGAAGGCTACGGAGCGCTCTCTCGCGTGTTGGCTTTTGCGAATGTGGCCAACAACGTTGTGATCACGAGTGGCGTTCAAGGCGCGAGCCGAACCGTGGCGGCTGCTTCCGCTGGGCAAGATGCGGTAGCTCAGCGCGGGGTGCTGAAAATCCATCTTGGTATGGCCTTGCCGCTCGGTGCGTTGTTCTTCGTGATCGCACCTGAAATCGCCCGTCGCGTGGGCGCCGAGCACGTGATCACGCCGATCCGGATGATGAGCCTCGTGGTGCTGGGCTACACGATCTATTCACCGCTCATTGGCGCGCTGAACGGACATCGTCGCTTTGTTGCTCAGGCAAGTCTCGACGCTCTGTATGCAACCCTCCGCACGATCGGATTGATTGGCGGGGGCTGGTTGATGACGAAACAAGGCAACGGCCCCATGGGCTCGATTGCTGGCTTCGTCGTCGCGGCGCTGGTGATTGTCCCGATTGCGGCGTCGGTCTCGGGGGTTGGTGCATCGGGCGAAGCCGGGAAGCCCAAGCTCAGCGCATATCTCGTCTTTATCGGCCCACTCGCATTGGGTCAGTTCTTTCTCAACGCGTTGATGCAGAGTGACATCATCTTGCTCGGTTATTTTGCCGGGCAAGCAGGTGATACGGCTGCCGCAGACACGCAGGTCGCCATTTACCGTGCGTGCCAGCTCTTCTCGTTCTTGCCGTACCAGTTGCTGGTTTCGATCACGTTCATTCTCTTCCCGATGCTTGCCAAAGCGCAGGCCGACGGTGATTCAGCGGCGATCGCGACCTATGTGCGCACCGGAATGCGCCTTGCGATGTTGTTCGGTGGAGCGATGATCGCTGTGATCGTCGGGCTAGCTCCGCAGGTGCTTCACCTCACGTTCAAGCCTGAAATTGCCGAGCCAGGTGGCGAGACGCTTCGGATGCTCTCACTCGGCCAGGGTGCATTCGCGTTGCTCGGTATCGAAGCGGCCGTCTTGTCGAGCCTGCGTCGCGAGGTGTGGACCATGGTGTTGAACGCCGTGGCCACTGCCATGGTCGCGGTGATCTGTTTCGTGATCGTTCCCGGTGAGCTGATTCACGGGCCGATGACACTGCGGGTTGCGATTGCGACCTCGACCGCTCTTTTCGGAGCGTTGACCATTGGCTCGATCCTGGTGAAACGAGCTGCAGGAGCCTTGGTGGCGCCGCTCTCTGCTCTGCGCATCGGTGCTGCGTTCGCGCTGTCTGCTGTCGCGGGCAGCTTCTTGCCGAATCTCGGCAAGGTCGTGACCCTCGTCGAAGCCGCTGCGGTGGGTGTGGTCTATCTGGTGCTGCTCGTGGTCTCAGGTGAGATTGGTAAGGACGACCTGGCCATGATTAAGCGCGTTGCAAAGCGTTGAGAGGTTCGCACCGAGCGTGATCCGATTGTCAGGCTGGCTCTTCAATCCGGCTGGAATTCGCGCTCGTTTTCAGGGTTTTTTCGCGAATCGTCGCGACCCACTGTCAAGGCACGCGTGATGCTCCGTTGAGATGTCAACGCTGGCGGAACACTTGGCCACGTTCTGCGTTCTGAGGCACCGACAGCGAAGAAGGAGCGGCATCATGCGACACCTCACCCACCCCCCACTCGACCTCATCGATCGCACCGCAGCCCTGGTCGAGAAGGCTCGTAAGCTGCGGCGCAAGGGAGAGACCCGCAAAGCCGTGGTTGCCCTCCGAGAGGCATGTCTGGTCAGTGAAAATCAACCGAGCGTCTGGTGTCTATACGGCGCTCTTCTTGCCGAGATTGGCAAGCGTGAAGAAGCAGAGAACGCCTTTCGTCAGGCGCTCTGGCTTCGCAAACGAGAGGGAGACATCGCTCGTGCCCGAGTGACGCAAACCCTTCTCGACCGAGTCAGCCAACTCGCTGCGTGAAAATCAAGTGCCCGAACGCCGTGCCTGCTCGACTTCCTGAGGCGGATCGAGCAGCGAAACGATGTCGGACGGGACTCTAGGCGCCACCGGAATCGCAGTCGCCTTCTTCATTGCATCCCGAGGGCGGATCGCCGTTTCAATCGGCACACGTGAATCGGGCGGTGCCGGGATGGTATCGGGGATCTCAGCAGGTCGGAGAGTCGGAAGTGAATCTGGCGCTCGGCTGCTGGGTGGTGGGTTGTTACTCATGAAGCTTACCGCCTTGGTCACCACCAAGAGTTGAGAGGCCCGCGCATCACTCGATGCACCGCTTCTCCGCCCCTGGTGGCCCCGCTCATAGCCCCGTACTTGAGCGATGTCACGTGAGAATCTAACGACCTCATCGACCTTCGAGCTTTCTCGCGTTTGCGGTCACGAACAGGCCCATCAAAAACACTCCGCCAAAGGCCTCGAACATCGCGAGCAGTCGACTCGCTTCGGTACACGGCAAAATATCCCCGTACCCGACGGTCGTGAACGTGATGAAGCTGAAGTAGATGCACTCGAAGTAGTGCGCGAGAGGCGATGGGGCCTGCAGACCCGTCGTGCACGCATCACCGGTTTTCAGGCCCAAAAAGAAGTATCCGGTGCCACACGAGAGCACGAAGAACAGCGCGAAAATAAAGAGCCGCGCTGGCTTTTCTCCGTAGCCCCACACCACATCGAGCACCCACGACAGACCCCATCGCGCCCAGTCTTTTCGCGAGTAGAGGTCGTAGCGCTGCATCACGCTTTGGCGGTATGCAGCCCAGCTCGCGCCCTTCTCGTCGCCCCCTGCGTTGAAGTTCAAGCGCAGGCTTTTGTAGACGTCTCGAGCCAGGCCCCAGCGCTCTTTGTGCTCCTCTTCGAGCCCTTCGGTGAAGGAGTCCATGTCGACCTCGCTATCGACCCAGGTCGAGAAGCGAAGTCGCGTTTTTTCGAAGCGGACTTTCAACAAGTTCGAGCGAATGAAATCCGTGCCGTGAAGGTCGCACTCTTTGAAGTGAACCTCGCGCAGATATGCCGAGCTGAACGACGACAGACCCATCGCGCAGCTCGTGAATCGCGCGCTTTTCAAGTTCACGTTCACGAATCGACTCGACCACAAATTCAGCCGATCGAAGTGCACTCTGCCGAGGTCGACCTTGTAGCCAAGCCGCTCGAAATCGATGCCCTTGAGGTCGAGGGTGTCGGGTGGATCCGTCGAGTGCGGCACTCGAGGAACATTGTTTTCGAGCCAACCGGCAAGGGCTTCGCGATCCCCCTTGTGTAGCAGCGCGACCACCTGCTCTAGCCGCTCGACTGTCCAGCGATCCGTGAGCGCTCGGAAGCCTTGACCTGCCGGCGCTGCGGCCCCTGAAGCGTTGGGGCTCGCCGCTCGCTCTACCAACGGCGCACTGGCTGGCTCGCTCGCGGGTGCAGTGGACGCAGGTTGAGAGCGGGGCGTCGTGGGCGCGACCGATGCCGGGGCGCTCTCGGTGCTCGCGACATGCGCGGGCTCGTCATCGTCAGGCATCACGCGAGAAGGTGGGGGCGTGGCACGACGCGATGGTGGCGGTAGGTCGTTGCCGCGCAGCGATGCGGGCATCGGCTCGGCTCGTGACGCGGGCGGCGTTTCGCCGGGCTCGTCGTTCGTTGCGTCTTCAGGACGCTTCGGCTCGTTCTCGCCGCTCATCGAGGCGGTTGCTACGCGCTGGCTCGTAGCGTGTCAACCGGGAGCATCCGTTCAGTTCTTCGTCTGGCCGTCGTACACCGCCTTGCACGAGTGAAGGGGTTGCTCGTCTTGAGTGGGTTTGCGACACATGCGGTGCTTACGCTGCGCGATGTTGGGCCGCGTCGTCGTGAGACTCAGCAAGCCACGGCGGCGCTCCGATCATCTCGGTGACGTGAAACCCGTCGAGATCGAGCGTGCCTGTCCAGCCGAAGCGGCTTCGATCCGCCCCTGAGTGGCGTTTGCTGGGGTAACATTCTCCCTGCAGCCAAACCTCTTCGATCAGCTCGAAATGCTTGGGCTCGAACGCTTCGAGCAACTCGAGAAGACGACGTGGAGAGCGTTCGCCTCGAACCAGATCGGCGGCCACCACACGTGCCTCGACTCTGCCTTCGAACGACACGACCTCGAGCTTGAGTCGGTAAAACGGCCACGGAAATCGTCCGTTGGCGTTCACCACCCAACGACCTTGTCGAAGCTGTGCGTCAAGACAGCCTTTGAGATGTTGCTCGCCGCCCTTTCGACAGCGCAATGCGAGCACGACGGGGTGGCTGAGGCACCATCGTTCGAAGGCCAGATCGCGCTCGATGTCGGTCGAGAACCATTTGAAATAGATCGCCGTGCCAAGGCCCACGATGAGCCAGGTCAGCGGGCCAAGGATGATCTCCATGACGACACCTGCGCGAGACACCGAACCCTATGGGCCATTGTCGCGGGCGGCAATGGTCAACGGCGCTCAACGCGAACGCTTTTTCTCGGGCTTTGCTTGGAAGGCAGTGAATTCACCCAGCTCGAAC
>JAXLYQ010000095.1:0-7275 GCA_046351315.1 Polyangiaceae bacterium | reverse complement strand
GCGCCATGTCGCCCAGCTCACGACCGGTTTGCATCAAGTGACCTAGCCCTCCGGTCACGAACAACAGCTCTCCCGCCATGAGAGAGCGCCACGCAAACGCCCACGCGAGACGAAGCCCAGTGATGATTTCAGGCAGCGCCGCAGGCAAGACCACGCGACGGTAGAGCGTCCATCCAGATGCACCCATCGTGCGAGCTGCGCGAATGAACAACGGCGGAATGTTGCGGCACCCAGCGTCGATCGAAATCGCCACGCTGAGCGCGGAGCCCACAATGATCACGAACAAGATCGCCGCGTCGGACAATCCAAACCAGAGCAAGCCAAGTGGCAGCCAGCAGACACTCGGTAGGGCTTGCATTCCGGCGATCACAGGGCTCAACGCGCCTCGAAACAGAGCCGAGCCCGCCATGGCCACGCCCACGATTCCACCAAAGAGAACGGACAGTCCATAACCGATCGCGAGGCGCTTAAAGCTCAGCCACACCGCACGTGTGAGCGTCCCGTCCACCCAACGATCGCGGAGGGACGCGAGCACCTCAGTTGGCGTGGGAAACACGTCCGAGTGTCCTAGCTTAGCCGCTAGGATCCAAAGAGCGACCAGCAAGACCGCCCCGAGCATCGGAGTCCACTTTCCAGTTTTCATCGCCTTCCTCGTGCTGCACTCGTGCGATCTCGTCGCGAAGCTCTCGCATCACCGCGCTCGTGATCCGCGTGATGTCTGGGTGACCGTCGTCACGTGGGCGTTCGAGAGGGACATCGATGACGGCGCGGATTCGACCCGGTCTCGTCGCCATCACGACAATGCGGTCTCCGAGCCGAACGGCCTCGCGAACGTTGTGCGTCACGAACACGATCGTTTTTTTGGTCTCGAGCCAAACGCGTTCGATCTCAGGATACAAAACGTCCCTGGTTTGCGCATCGAGCGCGGCGAACGGCTCGTCCATGAGAAGTGTGCCTGGCTCGCTCACGAGTGCTCGCGCTAGGGCACCTCGTTGACGCATCCCACCTGACAATGCGTGAATGGGCGAGTCAGCAAATCGCCACAAATGCACGAGCCGAAGCACGCGTTCTACCCGCGTCGCAGTGTCCTGTGCTGACACTCCCGCTATCTCGAGAGGAAAGGCGACGTTCTGGCGAAGTGTCATCCACGGGAAGAGCGCCGAATCCTGAAACATCACGGTGCGATCTGGCCCAGGGCGATTCACGCGTTTCCCGTTCACGAGAATCGCCCCCGACGTCGGTACATCGAGCCCGGCGATCAGGTTGAGCAACGTCGATTTGCCGCACCCAGATGGGCCGAGAAGGCACAAGAATTCGCCTGAGCGGATCGTGAGATCGACACCGCGCAACCCCGCGGTTTCACTGAAGTGTCGTTCCACTCCCTTCAGCTCGAGCTCGGCACCGGTGGAGGACATCAAAACAACCCAGCGCGAGGAGACAGCTCATCGACGATGAGACCCGCAACGGAGGAGCCCGGCAAATAGCCAAGCGAACGCATCCGGCTGGCCGTTTTTTCGAGCGCGTCGACACACGGATCGGTCGAGAGAGTGAAGTGATTCCACGCTTCTCTCATCAACCCAACGGGCAGCTTCTTTCCCAGCACCGCGCCCATTGCTGCCGTGACCTGATCTGCCGCATCGCTCTCGCCGAGGAGGCGCTCGGTGCTTTCGTGGTGCGCTCGTGACACCGCCGCAACGCGATCACTTGCGGTGGCCATTGCTCTTCGCGAAACAGCCAAAATTACCGTGGGAAATCGCCCGTCGGGCCAGAGTGTACGTTCGTCGATCGAGCGATGTGCGCCAGCGTCTTGCACCATACGCGTGGCCCATGGCTCGGGCACCCACGCTGCGTCGAGGCGCCCACGCTTGATCAACTCGAACGCGTCGGAATTCGCCAGCGGCACCACCGTCACCGAGCCGCCGCGATCCACCGTGCTGACGCCGGCTTCGTTCAAAAAGGCACGAAGCGCCACATCTTGGGTGTTGCCCAACTGCGGTGAGGCCACGTTCAACCCCACCAGCTCTTCGGCCTTCGTCACCACGAGACCGCGCCGTGTGATGAGTGATGCACCACCGATCGCCGCGCCCGCCAAGATTCGCGGCCGCTCAATTCGGCCGCGAACGAACGCGTTGATCACAGGTGGCGGACCCATGTACGCAACGTCCAGCTCTCCCGCTGCGAGTGCTTCCATCACGGCTGGTCCGCTCGAAAACGGCACCATCTCGATCTCGCCAACACGGTCTCGCCACAACGAGGCGTGACTTCCTTTGGCGACCAACAACGGCACCGCGTGGCCGATGTTCGGCATGAACCCGATCCGGAGCGCGCTTCTCAGGTCGCGTTCTGCTCGACACCCTGCTGCAACGGTGGCAACCCCCGCCAACCATGCCCGTCGCGACAACGTGATTTTTTGAGAGCGCGTCATTGGAAGAGATGTGCATTCACTACAATGGACACCTCTCTTCGTCAAACGGTGAAGCGATCACCCCCGTGTGTATGAAATCACGTTGATGCAGCGAGACTCCCGCGTTCCACGGTTTTCGTAGGAATGGGGAACGTCGGCCCGGAAGTAAATAGTGTCGCCCGGCGCGAGGTCGTGCGTCTCACCCGCGATCACCAGCCGCAGCGTTCCCGTGAGAAGCGTGAGCGTTTCGCATGTGCCGGCGCTGTGAGGCTCACTCGAGAGGTGTCCGTGAGCAAGGAAACGCAACTCATACACCTCGACACCAGGAGTGGCGCCAGCGGGGGTGAGCAGTCGACTCTCCATTCGACCATCGGCCGACCGCAACGGCGACGAATCGCCTGCGCGCAACACACGAGCCCGCCCGACGTCTTCGACGCCCAGGAGCGCCTGAAACGGTACTTCTAGACCCATCGCGATCTTCCAGAGCACCGCGAGGGTGGGGTTCGTCTTCGACCCTTCGATTTGCGAGAGCGCGGCGCGACTCACGCCGCTCACTGCGGAAAGCTGATCCAGAGAAAAGCCGCGCTCTTTTCGAAGGCGCTTCAGATTGTCTGCGATGCGACGGGCGAGCTCGGCTGCTCCCACGTCGTCTCCCGCGGCAGCCGCGACTTCGTCGATTTCAGGAGATGAGGCTCTGTCGTTCGGAACGGCAGAATCCACGGCGGAGGAAGATGGCGTAGCGGAAGTCTTCGTCTTTGACATTCGTCGCATGTCACTATAATGGAGACGCGGTCATTTGACGGAAGTATTTTCCACCATCTCAGCGAGTCTCTCGACATGCCTTCTACCACTTCCAGCACCCCGGGCGCGATTTCTCCTCACGGCGGCACTCTGATCGACCGGGTTGTCCCCGCATCACAGGTGGATGGGGCGCTTGCGCATGCGGCGTCGCTTCCTCAAGTGTTGCTGGATGAGCGAACACGGGCAGACCTCGAGCTGCTCGCGACCGGCGCGTTTAGCCCCCTCGATGGGTTCGTTCGTCGAGACGAGTACTTCGCCATCGTGAAGGACCTTCGCCTTCCGACAGGGGCAGTCTTTCCGATTCCCATCACGCTCACTGCACCGAGTGATGTCGCGAAGAAACTGAAACCGGGCCAGCAAGTGGCACTGGTCGTCGACGATGGTGGAGAGCGACAAATCGTCGGCACACAAACCGTCGACGACGTGTTCGAGATCGATCGCGCGCTCGAAGCAGAGCATGTCTACCGCACGAGCGATCGAGCTCATCCTGGTGTCGCTTACCTGTATGAGCGTGCACACGATCTGGCGATCGGCGGCCCCATCCAGCTGCTGCGCCGAAGCATCGAACGGAAGTTTCCTGAGCATCATCGCGACCCCATCGAGACCCGACGACTCTTCGATGAGCGCGGATGGAAACGCATCGTTGGTTTTCAAACGCGCAACCCTGTTCACCGCGCCCACGAGTACCTGTTGAAGACGGCGCTCGAGACCGTCGATGGTCTGTTGTTGCACCCGTTGGTGGGCGAAACGAAGAGCGACGACGTGCCCGCAGCGGTTCGAATGCGTTGCTATGAGGTGTTGCTCGAGAAGTATTTCGTCTCGAGTCGCACGCTGCTCTCTGTGCTCCCACTCGCGATGCGATACGCAGGCCCGCGCGAAGCCGTGCTGCACGCGGTGCTTCGTCAAAACTACGGTTGCACTCACTTCATCGTGGGGCGCGATCACGCGGGCGTAGGCAACTACTACGGCACGTACGATGCCCACCGGATCTTCGACGGCATCTCCGCGAATGAGCTCGCGATCACGGTGCTGTTCTACGAGCACACCTTCTATTCGAAGAGTTTCGATGAATTTGGCAGCAGCAAGACGCTCCCCTCACCTGCTGAAGATCGTCTGCAACTGAGTGGAACGGCGGTGCGCGCGATGTTGTCCCGCGGGGAGCTCCCTCCGCCCGAATTCACGCGTCCAGAGATCGCTCGCATCCTGATCGATGCGTACGCCGCGGCGAAATTAACCCTCTGAGAACACCATGGACCTCTCTCAAAACATCTCTGTCAACGAGCCGCTGCAAGGTACATCCCGCGGTGCAATTCTTTGGTTCACTGGGTTGTCCGGTGCCGGCAAGAGCACTGTGGCCGCAGCTCTCGCGCCAGCGCTTCGCAAGCTCGGGCGTCGGGTCGAAGTGCTTGATGGCGACGAAGTTCGATTGAACCTCTCGAAAGGGTTGGGATTCTCTCGAGAAGATCGCGACACCAACATCCAACGCATCGGTTACGTCGCTCACCTCCTCCAACGGAACGGCGTGTTCGTCATTACCGCAGCGATCAGCCCGTATCGTCAAACCCGTGATTGGGTGCGTGAACTCTCTCGTGATTTTGTCGAGATCTTTGTCGATACGCCGCTTGAGGTCTGCGAACAGCGCGACGTGAAAGGGCTCTACAAAAAAGCTCGTTCCGGTGAGCTGAAGCAGTTCACGGGAATCAGCGATCCCTACGAAGCTCCGCTCGCTGCTGAGGTCACACTACGGACCACCGAATCGAGTGTCGACGAGTCGGTTGCGCACATCGTTCGGCGCCTCACTGAGCTCGGCTACCTCGGTGGAGGGAACGCGAGATGAGCTCCGCTGGCGTTGTTCCGTCGTCTGTCGCATCGGATGCATTCGTTCCGCGCTTCGCATCGCAAGCTGACGTCGACGAGTTCGTGCAAGTGCTCGAGCAGTTCGAGAAGAACGAGCTCTCTCCCGATGCGTGGCGAAAATTTCGCCTCGTAAGGGGGCTCTACGGGCAACGCCAAGAGGGCGTTCAAATGCTTCGCATCAAGATCCCGCTGGGCCATCTGGTCGCGTCCCAAGCGCGGGTTGTCGCTGACATTGCTGAGGCGCACGCGCACGGCAGGGCCCATCTCACCACTCGTCAGAACTTCCAGTTTCACTTCATCCAGCTTGCGGAAGTCGCGTCCATCATGACGACGCTCGTCGACGCAGGCATCACCACGCGAGAGGCGTGCGGCAACTCGGTTCGCACGGTGACGGGTTGTGACCTTGCGGGCGTTGCGAAGTCGGCGGTGTTCGACACGCGTGCCCACGGAGAAGCCATCACGAGGTTTTTTCTCCGTCACCCGAAGGCTGCGGGGCTCCCTCGAAAGTTCAAGATCGCGGTGTCGTGCTGCCCGCATGACTGCGCGCAAGCCGCCATCCACGACGTTGGTTTGGTCGCGAAAATCGTCGACGGTCAGCGAGGCTTTCGCGTTCTGGTCGGAGGCGGGCTCTCGACGTCACCCGAGGCGGCAGCGGTTCTCTACGAATTCCTTCCTGAGCACGCGATTCTTGAGCTGTGCGAAGCGGTACTGATGGTGTTCGACGCACGTGGCAATCGAGAGAACAAGCACCGTGCACGACTCAAATACGTGCTTCGCGCGGTGGGGCTCGACGAGCTTCGTAGACTGGTCGACGTGGAGCGAGAGAAGATTCGCGAACGCGGTGATGCTCCTGTTGTGCTCAGCGCAACGCCGCTCCCGTCACCTCCGAAACGCGAAGCACCGTCACCATCGCTTCCGCCCGAGCCGGGCTACCTCACGTGGCTGTCCAGCAACGTCATTGAGCAATCCCAAGAGGGTTATGCGTCGGTGGTCATTCGCCTACCGTTGGGCGATGTCACCTCTGAGCAGTTGCGCGTCGTGGCGGACGCAGCCGAAAGGTTCGGCGACGGGACGATCTGGACGAGCTCACAACAGAACCTTTTGCTCAGGTTCGTGCCGCGTGGCGAAACGCGCGCAGTGCACGCGTTCTTGCGCGAGCGTGGGCTTGCTCGTGATGGCGCCAACTCGATCGTCGACATCACATCCTGCCCTGGTGCCGACTCATGTAACCTTGCTGTAACCACATCACGAGGGCTTGGTGCTGCGCTCGGAGCGGCGCTTGAAAACGCTCTCGCGCAGGGCGGTGCTCAAGCCGAAGCCGTGAAGCTGGCCTCCGATGCATCGATCAAAATAAGTGGGTGCCCTCACTCGTGCGGGCGACACCACATTGCTGATCTGGGGTTCCACGGTGCGGCGCGAAAGATTGGTGGTCGCACGATGCCGATGTATCAGCTTCACGTCGGTGGTGGTGTCGATGAGCAGGGCGCTCGTTTCGGCTCTCAGCCCGTGAAGATCCCCGCGAAACGAGCCCCTCAAGCCGTGCTCGCGTTGATCGAGTTTTTCGCGGCACAGCGTACGGGCGGAGAGTCGTTCGGGTCGTTCTTGCGAAGGATATCCGTCAACGAGCTCAAAGCGGCGATCGCGCGTTTCACCGACATCGATCCGTCGGTCGCGGTCGATGATGAATACGCTGACTACGGCGCACAATCAGGTTTCGTCGTCGAGACCAAATCCGGCGAGTGTGCAGCGTGAGTTCGTTGTTCGACTCACTCGAGAGCAAGTCAGCGCGAGCGCGCCTCGAGTGGGCGGTCAACGAGTACGGCGAGTCGCTGTTGTTCACGTCGTCATTCGGCGCAGGAAGCGCGGTGTTGCTCAAGCTCTGGAGCGACGTCGCGCGCGGTCTTCCGATCGTGTTTCTCGACACAGGGTTCCACTTCAACGAGACGCTCGAGTATCGCGATCGGATGATCAATCTCCTCGGTTTGCACGTCGAGGTTATCCGCCCCGAAGTACCGGCAAAACGGTTCCTCGCGATTCACGGCGACGACATCCAAAAGCGCAATTCAGACCTATGCTGCGGCGAGAACAAGGTGGCTCCGCTCAAGCCGTCGCTCGTGGGCAAACGCGGCTGGATTTCAGGGCTGCGCCGTGACCAAAGCCAATCTCGGGGCAACGTGCCGATCGCGCTGCCCACACAGGATGGCGTCGTGAAG
>JAXLYQ010000094.1:0-7324 GCA_046351315.1 Polyangiaceae bacterium | reverse complement strand
TCGAGGTCGACACCGCTTACGGGCCAATTCCCGTGAAAATTAGCGAAGGTCCCTTCGGCCCGGCGGTGGTGAAACCAGAATTCGACGCCTGTGTTGCTGCTGCGACTCGCCACGGCGTCCCAGTTCGGCTAGTTCTCGCAGCCGCTGTGGCACGGGTTGACAACAGGTGAAGTTGCACCTATCGTCATCGGTGTTCACACGAGCTGGGCACTGGCATGTCTCGGAAAAAGATCTCGTCGACCATCTACATGACGCCCGAGCAGAGCGAGCAGCTCAAGCTCCTTCACGAACGCACCAAGGTTCCGATCTCGGTCTACATTCGTGAAGGGATTGATCTGGTGCTCAAGCAATACGAGGCGCTGCTTCCTGGGCAAATGACGCTTGTCCCCGACACGCCTTCGACGTCGCCGTCGCCGCCTGCGGTGGTGACGACTCCGAAGCCTGGGCGAACTGAATTATCCTCGGAAAAATCAGCGCTCTCGGGTTGATCAAGTAGAGGGCTCGGGCCATTGATGGGGCCCCATGCCGTTCCCGATCGAGCGTATCCGAAACTTCTGCATCATCGCCCACATCGACCATGGCAAGTCGACGCTGGCCGACCGCATTCTCGAGATCACGGGCGCCCTCGCCCAACGCGAGATGCAGGAGCAATTCCTCGACAAGCTCGACATCGAGCGAGAGCGAGGCATCACCATCAAAGCGCAGACGGTGCGGCTCACCGTGATGGGCAACGACGGGCAAGAGTACCGCGTTCACCTCATCGACACTCCAGGTCACGTCGACTTCAACTACGAGGTCAGTCGCTCGCTCTCGGCGTGTGAAGGCGCGATTCTCGTCGTCGACTCGACCCAGGGCGTCGAGGCGCAGACTCTCGCGAACGTGTATCTCGCGCTCGACCAGAACCTCGAGATCATCCCCGTTCTCAACAAGGTCGACCTGCCCTCGTCCGATATCGACGGCACCAAGGATCAAATCGAGCAAGTCATCGGTCTCGACTGCTCCGATGCCATCGGTTGCTCAGGCAAGACGGGTGTCGGCGTGCCCGACATTCTTCAGCAGATCATCAAGAAGATCCCGGCGCCCAAAGAGAAGAACCCTGGCGGCCCGTTGCGCTGCCTGATCTTCGATTCTTGGTACGACAGCTACCGCGGCGCGGTCGTCATGATCCGCGTGATCGACGGCACCATCCGCAAGGGCGACAAGGTTCGTTTCTTGGCCACCCAGTGCGACTACGAGGTCGTCGAGATGGGCGTGTTTACGCCCCACGCGACTGCGGTCAGTGAGCTTGGCCCGGGCGAGGTAGGTTTCTTCGCCGCGAACATCAAGAGCGTTCACGACACCAAGATCGGTGACACCGTCACGCACGCCAAACACGGTGCGACAGACGCGCTGCCCGGGTTCAAAGACGTCAAGCCCATGGTCTTTGCGGGCGTGTACCCAACCGATAGCGCGGCCTACCCCGAGCTTCGTGATGCGCTCGAAAAGCTCCACCTGAACGACAGCGCGTTCTCGTTCGAGCCCGACACCTCCGAGGCGCTCGGTTTCGGATATCGCTGCGGCTTTCTCGGGCTGTTGCACATGGAGATCATCCAGGAGCGACTCGAGCGTGAGTTCAACCTCGACCTGATCACCACGGCCCCGAGCGTCGTGTACCGAGTGACGAAGCGCGACGGTGAGGTGGTTCGCGTCGAGAACCCGGCACAGCTGCCTCCGGTTCAAACGAGCGAGACCATCGAAGAGCCGTTCTTCAAGGTGACGATTCACGTTCCAGCCGAGTTCGTCGGTGCGGTCTTGGCGCTCTGCCAAGACAAGCGCGGCGTTCAGGTCGGCATGCAATACGCCTCGCAAGACCGTGTGATCATCACGTACGAGCTTCCGTTCGGCGAAGTGCTCTTCGACTTCCACGACAAGCTCAAGAGCGCCTCACGGGGCTACGCATCGATGGACTACGAGTTCCTCGGTTACCGAGCGGGCCCGCTCGTGAAGGTCGATATTCTCGTGAACGGCGACCCGCTCGACGCGTTGTCGATCATCGTCCACCGCGAGAAGTCGTATCACCGCGGCAAAGCGCTCTGCGAGAAGCTCAAAGAGTTCGTCCCGCAGCAGCAGTACGAGGTCGCGCTCCAGGCAGCTATCGGCGGAAAGATCATCGCTCGAGAGACGGTCCGCGCGCTGCGAAAAGACGTGACGGCGAAGTGCTACGGCGGCGACATCAGCCGTAAGCGCAAGCTGCTCGAGAAGCAGAAGGAAGGCAAAAAGCGCATGAAGTCGGTCGGTAACGTCGACGTGCCGCAAGAAGCCTTCTTGGCCATCTTGAAGGTCGACTGAGCGCGCCGATTTCATCCGCCACGCAGGGTACGTCTCGCCCCTTCGAGCAACGGGCGTGGCTCTGCGTTTGGCGTGGCGTTCTCGCGTGCTAGCAGGCCCTTCGAAAGGGAGGGCTCATGGCCACCAAGAAGCCGACCAAGAAAGTCCGGGCGGTACGTTCGACGTCTGCCACCACCACGACGAGCACCAAGAAGACCGCAGCGTCCGCGGCGAAGACACGATCAACAACCAAGGGTGCAGGCTCGGGCACCCACATCGATCGTATGTCGAGGGATGATTTTTTCGCGAAGGTCGGCGAGCTCGAGCAGCTCGCTTCTTCGGTCGACCAAGCGCTGCAAGGCTTCGTCTCGCTGACCGACGAAGAGCGCGTGCACACGCGTGGACGCTTTCTTTCTGGAGAGTCGCAGGCGCTCTGGGCGATCCTGTCCGTCGCGAAATTTCATCCGGAAGCGTTTCGTGTGCTTGCCGACAAAGACAACGGCGATGACCCGTCGATTTTCGAGACGGATTTGCTCGCCGAACGCCTCGAGATGCGCAACGCGCTCGCCAGCATCAGCAACCTCTTCGCATCGGCGTCGCAGCGCATCGCCGACACCGTGTTGCACCTTGGCGAACAAACCAAGCCGGTGCTGCTCACGGCCTACGACATCGCCAAACCGCTCGCGAAACACGACCGCGAGGTACGCGATCTGTTGTCACCCGCGTTGAGCTTCTACGCGCGTCCGAATCGCAAAGGCGCGAAGTAAGCCCCAAGAGGCGTGAGGTGGGTGTTGAGAAGCACCCACCTGGATGTTTCGATGCATCTCACGCCTCGGATGACCCATCGAACGCGTCACTCGCACGAGCTCATGGCTCGCGCCCCGCATCGAGCGCATCGGGGCGTGCGTAACCCCGCTGACCCGTAGCAACGAGAGCTCAGAACGAGGGGCAGTCGTTGTACACGGCGAGGTCGAGAATCTCGGGCGCAGAGCCGTCGGTGGACTTCACGAAAACACACGTGTCGCCGGGGTCGGTCAATGGGCTGGGAACAGGCTCGGTCAGCGCGCCTGCAAGCTCTCCACAGCCCGAGGTACGCGTGAGAAACCCACCGGTCATCACGATGTCGGCTGTGCCGATGTTGTTGCCTGATTGGGTGGGGTTGCCGTCCGACGGAACAATCACATCGCCGAGCGAGGATTCGAAGCGCGAGTTGATCGTGAGTGACTGCGTGGTGGTGACGGGATCACCCGTCGTGGCGCTGAGATTGTCGGCTTCGTATTTGAGTGGCGTGTACGTGAACGTCGAGTTGGCCGTGCCGTCCTCGTTCATGGTCACCGACACATCGAGCTTGAATCGCAGCGCAAGCTTTGGCTCGCGACCCAAGAAGTTCGACAGACACGACAGGTGGTACGAACCAGTAAGATCTGCCCCGACAGAAACGCCCTCGTACTTGCCGCCCCCGCCTCGAAACCCGCGTTGTGACTCGGTCTCGTCGAGGTAGTCGTTGTACCTGCTGCCAGGGTCTGCACAACCTGACGCAGCGAGGGTCATCAGAGCGCCAAGAGCAGCGGCGCAGCGCGTTGCAAACACGGTTCGAGGAGTTCGTACTAGCAACGAGGGACGCATCTGCGTTACGTAGCTGACTTGGTTGGTGAGAAGCAACCCTTTCCTGTCGCGAGAGAGGGATCGCTTGGGTCGAAAGGAGCAGTCGTGAACTCTCGTCTATGCGCGCGGTTCTGTGCGGTGTTGGTCGGAGCAGGGGTGGCGTTTGCCGCTCAAAACGAAGCGCAAGCGAGTGGCTACTTGGTGGCTCGCTTCGGGTGATCTTGGCAACCCAACATCGACCTCTCCGTTTGCAGTCTACTACAACCCAACGCTCGGTGGGGCTGAGTCGACGCAGCTTACGCTCGACGTTCTCGCGGGCGTTCGACACGCGACGTATGAACGCAACCAAGATGCGGCGTCGGCCAGCTCAAAGGCGAACGCACAAGACCCGAACTACCTCGCGTCGAACTTCGGAACGGCCAACCTCACCAACGCCACGGCCCTACCCTTCTTCGGCATTTCATCCGACCTCGGCGGCTCGAAGCTGATCCACGTTGGTTTCGCGAGCTACATCCCGTTCGGCGGAATGGCTCGCTGGGACAAGAACGACGCGCTCACCGGCCCTGGCAAAGACGGCGTTCAGCGATGGGCGAACATCGAAGGGTCGTTGATTTCGTACTACAACACCGTCGCGGTCGCGGTGACGATCCCGAAGACGAACCTGAGCTTCGGCATCAACGGAAGCCTCGTCTACTCGTTCGTGAACACCGTGCGTGCGCGCAACTCGAATGGTTCTGACGACTATACGAGCAACGGTTCGCTGAGCGAAGGTCGCGCATGGATCGACGCAAAGGGCCTTCAAGCGGCAGCGGCGATCGGCATGTACTGGGCTCCAGAAGGCTCAGGCAAAGTGAAGGTGGGTCTCTCGTACACGATGCGTCCAAACTTCGGTCAGATGCGCCTGAAAGGCGTGCTGCACCAGCAGTTCGGTGGTGTCGCCGAGCGTACCCAAACGACGGACGTCGACTTCTTGCAGACGTTCCCCGACGTGTTTCGATTGGGAGCATCGACCGAGGTGAACCGTCGACTCGAGATGCGTGGAGACATCGAGTACGTGACGTGGTCGGTGTTCAAACGACAGTGCATCGTGTCGCCCGGCGGGAAATGCCAGCTCTACGACGATGGCTCTCAGCTCGCGGGCGGCGACGTAAAGCAGGTGATCCCGCGAAACTGGAGCGACACGTTGGGCGTGCGCGTGGGCGCGTCGTTCTTCCCGTATGCGAAGCACGATACGCAGATCTTCGGAAGCGTGGGCTTCAAGACGCCGCCTGTGGGTCGCGAGTACATCGACCCATCGGGTCTTGACTCAACGCGATTCACCTTTGCTCTTGGTGGCGAGAAGTGGATCACGCCGCACCTGGGCATCGGGGGCAGCGCGAACTTCGAGTACTTTGCTCCGGTCACGACGGACGAGCGTCAGAAGTATTCGACCTTGGCGGCGCCATCGAAGTCACCGAGCGCGAACGGGCGCTATACCCAGATCATCGCCTTCGCCAACGTCAACGCGACCTACAAATTCTGAGAACGCATGCCTTCAACCAGCACGGCGACCCGTAAGAAATCCTCGTCGGCAACGAAGCAATCCACCAAGACACGAAGCCCAGCGAAATCTCTCAAGGCCGCGGTGAACAGCGCCTCGTGGCTGGCTTCGATCAACAAGGGGCAATCTGCGAACGCGCAGGTCGCTTACCTCGGCGACACTGCTTTCGGCGCGGGGCACAACATCTCGCGCTACGTGCTCGGCAACGGGCTGACCGTGTTGGTGCTGGTCGATCGATCGGCGCCCGTGGTGGCCTACCAGACGTGGTTTGCGGTTGGCTCTCGCCACGAAAAACCAGGCAAGACGGGTCTCGCTCACCTGTTCGAGCACTTGATGTTCAACGAGACGAAGAACCTGCCGAAGGGCACGTTCGATCGACAGCTCGAAGAAGCGGGTGCCGAGACCAACGCAGCGACGTGGGTCGACTGGACGTTCTATTACGAGAACGTTCCGGCAGACCGACTCTCGCTCGTGGTTGGGCTCGAGGCCGATCGCATGGCGAATCTGGTGCTGCGAGATCGTCAGGTGAGCTCTGAGAAAGAGGTCGTCGCCAACGAACGCCGGATGCGTGTGGACGACGACGTGGACGGCACGGTCAACGAGTTGCTCTACCGAACCGTGTTCGAGCGCCACGGGTATAGCTGGCCGACGATCGGTTGGATGAAGGACATCGAGGGCTTCACGACCCAAGACTGTCGAGCGTTCTACAAGACGTTTTACGCTCCGAACAACGCCACACTTTGCGTGGTCGGCGACCTCGATGTGACCGAGTTGCTGCGAGAGATTCAAAAGGCCTACGGAGGTATGCCGGCGGCGAAGTTGCCGCTTGAGGATGTCCAACCCGAACGCCCGCAAACGAGCGAACGACGGGTCGAGGTGACGCAGCCCACGGTCGCTGAGAAGCTCGTGATTGGGTATCGCGGCCCTGCGCTGGGTGACAACGAGCACGCGTCGCTCACGGTGTTGAACGAGGTGATGTTCGGCGGACGATCCTCGTGGGCGTACATCGATTTGGTGCGCGACACCGAGCTGGCGACCGAGGTTCGTGGGTGGGCGAGCACGTTTCGAGACCCTGGGATCTACGAGATCAATGCGAACAGCCGACCAGGCGTGAAAGCCGAGCAAGTGCTCGAGCGCATCGACGCGCTGATCGAAAGGGTTCGTCGTGATGGCGTGTCTCAACAAGAGCTCGACAAG
Organism: Polyangiaceae bacterium; assembly: GCA_046351315.1. Taxonomy (GTDB): domain Bacteria; phylum Myxococcota_A; class Polyangia; order Polyangiales; family Polyangiaceae; genus JAXLYQ01. The sequence goes on along the minus strand of JAXLYQ010000094.1, from coordinate 675 downwards.
GTGAAAGCACGGCTCGAGCTCGCCTCGTTGCAAGGGCTCGAGACGGCAGGTGGCAAAGCCGAGCAGATCGGATTCTGGGAGCTCATCACGGGCGACCCAGCAGGCGTGTTTCGCCGCACCGAACAGCTACGACGAGTGACGGTCAACGATGTGCTTCGCGCTGCCCGAACGTTCCTCGACCCGTCGTCGCGCACGGTGATTTTGGTGCGCCCTGACGCGGCGACGGTAGCTGCGATCGCAGCAGGCACGTTGAGTGTCGACGGCGACGATGCGGGGGATGTGGACCACGAAGGCGACTCAAGGAGCACCCTTTGAAACTGATTGTCGAGCCAAGCCACGACCTTCCGTTGATCAGTGGCGTGGTGGCGTTTCGAGCAGGGTCGACGAGTGACCCCGAGGGCAAAGAAGGCCTCGCGCGACTGACGACGCGGTTGATTCGTCGGGGCACCAAGAAGCTGGGCGCGGTGGCCGTCGAAGAGGCTGTGGATCGCCTCGGCGCCGAGCTGTCGAGCGATGCAAGCCTTGGTTGGCTTTCGATCTCGTTCGAGGTGCTCACACGCAACGCAACCGCGCTTGCAGACTAGGTCGCCGAGCTACTCGCCGAACCCGCCTTTGCGCAAAGCGAGCTCGATTTGCTCGTACGTACGACCGAGGCCGAGCTGATTGAAGCTCGCG
>JAXLYQ010000093.1:0-8188 GCA_046351315.1 Polyangiaceae bacterium | reverse complement strand
CCTTCTCGACGACCCAAAGGAGCAAAACAACCTGGGTGTCGAGGGGTGCGGCAATCTGGCAGAAGCGGCGATCAAGACCTTCGGTGAGCTGCCGAACGGGCGTAAGCCATGAGCGCGCGTGTCGTGCTTCGCTGGTTGCTCGCCGTTGCGATGGTAGCGATCGGCATCGGGCATTTCGTGAACCCCACGCCGTTCGTGAAGATCGTTCCGTCGTTCCTGCCTGCTCCGCTGGCGCTGGTCTACGTGAGCGGGGTCTTCGAGGTACTGGGCGGAGTGGGCGTGTTGATCGAGCGCGTTCGGAAGCTCGCTTCGTACGGTCTCGTCGCGCTCTACGTCGCGGTGTTTCCGGCAAACATCAACATGGCGGTGAACCACATTCAAATCGGTGACACCCCGGTGCCCGAGGCGATGTTGTGGTTGCGTTTGCCCCTGCAGGTCGTGTTGATCGTGTGGGCTCTGTGGGTGGGACGAGACGACAAATCCAACGCCAGTACGTGAGGTTTCATGAGTGACCTTGGGCAGTTGTTGCGAGAGATGGTCGAAGCGAATGCGTCGGATCTCTTCCTTGCCGAAGGGAAGCCTCCTGCTTGGCGTGTTGACGGTGCGGTCTCGGTCACGCTGCATCCAACGACGAGTCGCGATGCGCTCGAGACGCTGATGCAGAACGTATTGACCCCTGCTCAGATCGAGCTGTTCAGGAGCAAGGGCGACATTGACGTCGGCGTCGGTGTCGACGATCTCGGACGCTTCCGTTTTCACTTCCATCTCTACCGTGGGCTGATCGGTGCTGCGGTACGAGCTGTCCCGAGTGGACAGTTGCTCTTCGAAGAGCTCTCTCTGCCCAGCTCGCTGCGTTCGTTGGCCGAGCTGCCTCGTGGATTGATCTTGGTCACAGGCGCGACCGGCTCAGGCAAGAGCACGACGCTCGCGGCGATGATCCATCACATCAACCGCACCTGCTCGAAGCACATCGTGACGCTCGAAGATCCGATCGAGTTCGTGCACGAAGATCTGTTGTCGGTGGTGACTCAGCGCGAGGTGGGAAGCGATACGCCTGACTTCACCTCGGGGCTTCGGAACGTCCTTCGTGAGAGCCCTGATGTGATTTTGGTCGGCGAGATGCGAGATGCCGAAACGATGGCTATCGCGCTGTCTGCGGCGATGACCGGACATCTCGTGCTGTCGAGTCTTCACACCATCGACACGACGCAAACGCTGCAGCGTGTGCTTTCGTACTTTCCAGAGCACATGCGAGGTCAAGTCGCGACTGACTTGTCTCTCTCGTTGCAAGCGATCGTGGCGCAGCGATTGGTGAATCGAGCGGATGAACGGGGTCGCGTTCCTGCGCTCGAGTTGTTGCTGGCCTCACCTGCGATTCGGCGTTTGATCCGAGAGCAACGGGTCGACGAGATCGTGGATGCCATGGCGCAAGACAGCGCGATGGAGACATTTGATCAATCGCTGGTGAAGCTTCACCAGAGCGGGGTGATCTCGGCTGAGGTCGGTGCTGCAAACGCCACGCACCCAGACGAGTTCAATCTCGCGACGCATGGTCTCGGCAGGGGGGCGCCGATCGTAGGGGGCGAGCACGATGTGCGACTGCCCGCGAGGCTCGATATTCACAAGCTGCTCAAGGTCGCGATTCGAGCCAATGCGAGCGATCTGCATCTGATCGCAGGTCGGCCCCCGATGTTTCGCGTGAACGGAGAGCTTCGTCCGCTCGATGGCGTGCCCGAGCTATCGCCCGAGATGACGCGCAAGCTGGTGTTGAGCTTGTTCAATCACGCGCAGCGAGAGCGTTTTGATCTCGAGCACGAGCTCGACTTTGCGGTGACGTTGACCGGAGGCCATCGGTTCCGGGTGAACGCACACACGCAGCGAGGCACCACGGCCGCTGCGATTCGGTTGATCCCGAGTGTGATCCCTGATGTGGGCACGTTGGGGTTGCCGCCGTTGATCCCTGAGCTTGCGTTGCGGCAGCAGGGGCTCGTGCTCGTGACCGGTCCAACCGGGTCGGGCAAGAGCACGACGCTTGCGGCGATGATTCACCTCATCAACGTTCGCCGCAATTGTCACATCGTGACGCTCGAAGATCCGATCGAATTCGTTCACGAAAACCGACTGGCGACGATCGAGCAGCGAGAGATCGGCATCGACTCGAAATCGTTCGCAGCAGCGCTCAAATACATCCTGCGGCAAGACCCCGATGTCATCTTGATCGGCGAGCTGCGAGACACCGAGACGATTGCGGCGGCGTTGACGGCTGCCGAGACCGGGCACCTGCTGTTGGCGACGCTTCACAGCAACGACGCGCCGCAAACCATCGATCGCATCATCGATGTGTTTCCGCCGTATCAGCAGTCGCAAATCCGTGTGCAGCTCGCCTCGGAGTTGCTCGCCGTGATCGCACAACGTTTGGTGCCGCGAGCTGACGGCTCGGGTCGTGTTGCGGCGTTCGAGGTGATGATCGCCAACACTGCAGTTCGTCGGTTGATCCGTGATTCGAAGTCGTTCCAGATCACGACCACGATCGAGACCTCGGCGGCTGAAGGGATGATCACGCTGGATAAATCTCTAACCAACCTCGTTCGTGCGGGTGTGGTCACCGCAGAAGCTGCCGCTCGTCACATGCACCAACCGATGAAGTGATCGGCGAGCAAGACGAGCGGATTGTGTAGAGGAGCGTTGATCGATTCAGCGAGACGCGAAGAAGGCAACGACGCCGCAGATCGAAATCAACAACAGGATGGTTCGCCACCCTTCGCGTGAAGCCTGCATTGGGTCGCCTGGGCCACCGCAGCTACATCCACCACCACAAGCCATGATTCATTGCCTCCTTGCGAGGGCCGATGTTGACACGAAATCAGGCGGTCGTGAAGAGAGCGGATTGGCTTCGTTACGTGCTCAGAACCGAACGGTCAGCAAGGTGACGCCGCCGAGCGCGATGATTGCGCCCATCACACTCCGTACGGTGGCCCGTTCAACGCCAGTGATGTGCGCGAGCGGCAGTGCAAACAGTGGGCTGGTTGCCAGAAGCGTCGAGGCCACTCCCGTCGAACGCGCGTGTTGGATAGCGTACTGCGAGAGCCAAATTCCGAGGTACGTGCCGAGCATCGATGCTCCCGAGATCTTGAGCATCACTCGGTCGGTCGAGAGCTCACGAGCCCATATTGCAAGACGGCCTGTCACGATACCGAAACCCAATAGACCCACCACGGCGACGAATAGACGCCCGACAGAGGCTGCGAGTGGATCGATGCCGGCTTGCATGGCGCCCTTCGACAGGAGGCTTCCACCCGCTTGCGCGAGCGCTGCGACAAGCCCAAACGCGATGCCCTTTGCGACGGATGCGCGTGGCTGTCGTGTCGAGGGCTCATCGCTCGGGGTCGAGCGCGTGACGACCAACGCGATCCCCTTGCGAGCGTGATGGTGATCCCGAGGGCTCGCGCGCAGACCGAGTGGCTCGTTGAGCAAAAATACCCCGCCCAGTGCCGTGAAAATCGGAGCGCTCGACAGCAGCAAGATCGCCCTTGGTACACCGAGCGAGGCCATCGCCGCGAAGTACGCTGAGTCACCGATCGCCAAGCCGACGATACTGCTGCTTGCGAGGGCTGCCCACGCTTTCGGGTCGACGGCGCTGAGCGGGCCTTCGCCCCCGATCAGCACTCGTGTCACCAGCAGCATCGTGCCTGCAAACGCGCACTTGGCGACATTCATGGCAAACGCGGACACGCGCGCCGAAAGCCGCCTGAACATCATCGACGCGATGGCCCAGGTCAGTGCTGCAACAATCGTTGAGAGCTCTCCGGACGGCATGTTGCGGGGCAGTGCCCTAGCACCCGACGTGAGCGCCTGCTAAGCCCGATTGAAAAAAAGAGTGGGCGGAAACGGGTGTGACCTCGCGCTTAGGGTAGAGGCACCTGCACATCGCCTCGCACCACGATGCGAACAGAGCTTTACGATTTGTTGGCGGCACTCGACGGAGTGCAACAAGATCCGCGGTGGCATCCCGAGCGCGATGCCTTGTTTCATTCGTTGCAAGCATTCGAACACGCACGTCGGCTCACTTCCAGAGACTCCTGTGGGGGGTCGCGTTGTTTCATGACGTCGGCAAGGCGAGTGCGGGCGCAGACCACGACGAGGTCGGCGCCGATTTGCTCGAAGGTCTGCTCTCGGATCACCTGGTCTGGCTCGTTCGTCACCACCTCTGCCTTCTTCGCGAGCCAGGGCGTACTCGGCGTCGTCTGCGCGGCACGGTGGGGCTTTCTGAGCTTGAGCTACTTCGGCGCTGTGACGTCGCGGGCAGAGACCCTCTCGCTCACGTCATCGACCTCGACGATGCGTTTGATCTCGTTGCGGCCGAGCTTACACGGGACGCGGACAGCTCGTCCGTGATCGCCAATCGTTCACCTCTCACCACCCCGGTGAAACATGGACAGCGAAAGGAGGGACACTGATTCACGCGCGCAGCTCTGCGCCGACGTGAGAGACGAATTTCAACCTGCGTCAGAGTGCGTCGCGGCTGACGAATCCATGTTCGACTTCGACGACGCGCTCGAACGAGCGGTTCGGGATGCCGTGGCGAGTGTGTTGACTCAGCGGCAACGATTGCTGATCGAGCTGCACTTCTTCGAAGGCCGATCGCAAGGAGAGATCGCGCGTGAGCTTGGGGTCACGCAGCAGGTCATTCAAAAGCAAATCTACGGTGTAATTCGCTCTGGCAGACGCGTGGGTGGCGCGCTTGCCAAGCTTCGACAGGCGCTTGCGCCGAAGGTGACGCGTCATGGGTGAAGAACGCTTCGGAGGGGTTCGTGTCCGTATCGCTCATGAAGCGGCGAGGCTCATGTACGAGGAAGGCGTGAAGCAATACTTCACCGCCAAACGGATGGCTGCGAAGCGTTTGCTGGGTCGAGTGGCCGGCAAGAGGCTTCGCTATCGACCTGCAGATTTGCCTTCGAATGGAGAGATCCGAGATGCGCTTCTCGAGTTTGCTGAGCTGGCCGAAGGCTCACGTCGTCAGCGCTATTTGTTTGCGATGCGTATCGTTGCGCTCGAAGCTCTTCGCGATCTCGAGCCTTTTGCGCCTCGGTTGATCGGCTCGGTCAGCACGGGGCACATCCGTCGTGGCAGCGACGTGGATATCCAGATCTTCTGCGACGATGAAGGTGAGGTCGAGCTGTATCTGCGAAGGCTTGGGTGGGTATTCGAACGCGAAAGGGTGAGCATCCAGAAGTTCGGAGAGATCCGCGAATATCTGCACTTTCACGTGGCGGACGTGGTGCCTGTTGAGCTGACCCTCTACGCGAGACGAGAGCTTGGCTTTCGACCTCGAAGCAGCACCGACGGCAAACCGATCGTTCGAGTTTCGACGACGATGCTTGAAGAAATTCTGGCAAGAGATCACCCCGACGCGTGGGATGCGTATCTCGAAGACGGAAGCGTCGAGGGAATGGATGAGCTCCACGCCGAGGATGAGCTCGAGAGCGTTCTCGAGCCGACAGGCCCGTACGATGGGTTGATTCGCGATTGGAACGAAGAGTACGAGCATCCGCTGATGGCGGATGAGTGACGTCCGGTGTAGAAGGGCGCGGTCTTGGCCAGCAAGAGCCCTTGGAGTGACATTCCGCTTCGTCCAGCACCCGGCTTGATTCACGTCGTGGTCGAGTCGCCGCGAGGGTCACAGGCGAAGTTCAAGTACGACCAAGAGCTTGGCGTATTTCGCCTCAATCGCTTGTTGCCGAACGATGCGGTGTTCCCATTCGATTTCGGGTTTATTCCGGGCACGTTGGGTGAGGATCGCGATCCGATCGACGCCATCTTGCTGCTCGAAACGCCGACGTTTGCGGGTTGTGTCGTGCGAGCTCGACCGGTCGGCGTGCTGCGTGCGACCAAAGAGGGGAAGCGCAACGACCGAATCTTGGCCGTGGCAACTCTTTCGAAAGTCTACGGCCCGATCAAAGACCTCAAGGACATTCCTCGTGAATGGCTGAACGCGGTCGAGCGCTTTTATCGAGCCGTTCTGAAGGTCGATGAAGGCGAGCATGAGATCGGAGACTTCGAGGGCGCAGGCTCAGCGAAGCGTCTGATCAAAGCCGGTGCGGGCAAAAAAGGTCGACGTGTGACGACCAAACGAGCGCAGCGAAAGTAGCGCTCTTGCGGCAAGCGAGGTTCAGCGAAGGCGTGCGACGACTCGCTCGGGGTGCGCTTCGTTGTCGAGGAAGATGGTCGATACTTGACCCTTGCGCTTGTCGACCTCGCCAAGCACGCGCGCAGCTCGCTCGAGCTTGATTCGATAGGGCCCGTGGCCAAGCGCGAGCATCACGGTCTCACGGCCCACCAGGATCGAAGCGCCACCTTCTTCTGTGAGATGCACCTCTTGGAGCGGCATTTTCTTCGCGATGGGCATGCGCTCGTACTCGGTGACGATGTCTTGTGCTCGTCGAACGAGAATCGTTGCGCCGTTGCGATCACCGTCGGCTGCGATGCCAGTCACGACAGGAAAATCAATCGGATCACCCGGCTCGACACGTTTGAACAAATCGCCGCCATGTGAGGCGAGGTAGAGGTCACCGCCCACCGAAACAAGTGAAGTCGCTTCGCGCTCAGTCACCGTGATCTTGATGGTGCCGGGCAGCTTTCGCGAGATCGAAGCTTGGCGAATCCAGGGGTCACGGGTGATTGCGACCTGGGCTTGCTCGAGATCGAGCGCGAAGATGTTGTTGCCTTGAGCAACGCCTGCCAGGCGAGCAATGTCTTCTGTGGAGCGACGAACTGCGCCCTCGATCTGAATGTTCTTGATCGAGAAGCGGGGGCTCTTGCTGATGTACCCAAACAAGCCCCACGACAGCGAGACGACAATACCCAAGAACAGCGTGATTCCAGCGATCGCTCGGGCGATTGAGAGCACACGCTCGCCTGGGGTAATCGCCTTGAGGAACCGTCGAAAGCGCCCGGGAGACGACGACGGGCGTCGCTCGGCTGCAGGCGTACGCATACTCGGCTCGCTTTGAGCGCGCACGATGCGGCGGTTGGGGGGCAGCGGACGGTTGGAGCTCACGGCGAACGACCGTCGCTTACAGAGCTTCACGAAGGAGGGGCAAGTTTCGCGCTTCGGGAGTTTCTTCGCGTCAGCTCATGGGGGTTCGATAGGGCCCCAGATCAGGCAGTCGCGACGGAATTCGTTCTCGAAGAAATTGCTCGAGCTTGTCTGCCTCGAATTTGAAACCCAACGACGTCATGGTCGCCCCAGCCAGGGGCATGAACAGCCCAATCAGCCCAGCCCAATTGCCTGTGAGCAAGGCTGCCAAACCCACGAGACCGCCAAGCGTCGCGCCGCTCATCCACACGGCGAGAAACGCGACGACGAAGCCGTGCATACGAAGTCGAATGGTGACGACCGAGCCTTGATCGGTAGGAGCAATGGTGCCGTGAGCGATGGCTTGGAACGAATTCCGGTAGTTGATCACGCGCTGCACGGTGAGCTGGGTGGCGCTCACTTGGCCCACCCATGCAGCGCCGCCGTTGAGAGAAAACCACGATTGCTTTCCGATCTCAGCGCCCAACCGGTCGACGATTTCTTCGGGCGAGAGGTGCGTGTGAAACACGAGGTCGCGCCAGGGCTTGTACTGGTGCCAGAGCTCCACGGGCGCGGTGATCATCGAAGGTCGAAGATCTGAGCATCTTTCACTTCGTTTGCCAGTTCATGCGAGGATGCCGCCATCGTGCTGAAAGCTTCCGAGAAGCGTTCTCCAAGCCGTCTCGTCCACGACTGGTTTCGATGGGTCACGAAGTTGCGCGGCCCGGCAGCGTTTCTCTTGCTGACGGTGGGGCTCAGCTTGCCCATGGTGGGTGTGTATGCGCGATGGGCGAACGCACAAGAGCCAACCACGTCGGCGAGCGTGGCTCCGGCTGCGAGCGGGCCCTCTACCGGCACGCCGCCGAATGAGGCGAAAAAAAACGAAGAAACGAGGCCGTCCGGGCCAGTGGTGGACGCGACAAAACTGCGGCCGCACACCACGACGGTTGCTGAGAGAGCACGAAGCGGCGTGGGCCTTTTGGTGATGCTCGGTATTTGTTTTTTGATCTCTCGAGATCGGAAAAAGATCGACTGGAGGCTCGTGGCGATCGGCACGTCGCTCCAGATCGTTTTTGCTCTTCTGATATTGGGTAGCCCTGTGGGTCGAAGCGC
>JAXLYQ010000092.1:0-8199 GCA_046351315.1 Polyangiaceae bacterium | reverse complement strand
CAAACGCTCCATACGCTATCGCTAGCTAGCAAACCAAACCTATGCAAGCTCAAGTTGAAATTTCCCAAGCGCTAACATGTGCTAGTGTTCGCCTCGTGACGAGGTCAGAGGCGATTGCGGCGTATATTCAGGCGCGAATGCAAGAGGAGGAAGCTCTGCATGGTCGGGGGTGGCAAGCGAAAGTTGCCAAAGCGACGGGCGTGAGTAGCGCGCACATCTCGAACGCGTTGAACCGCGGCAGCATCGGCAACGAGTTCGCGCACAGCATGGCTGATTTCTGGCACATGCCCTACGCAAAGCTCGAGCAGCTTGCCCTCGAAAAAGCAGGGCTTGCGGCTCCGAGTACGACGGTCGAAAAAGAGCCGGGTGCTGGGCAATGGCGGCTTCGAGATCTTCCCGGGTGGGCCGAGGCCGAGGCGATTGCGATGACGATCTTCCGCTTGCCTCCGATCGCCTGGGATTGGGCGGGGCAAATGGTTACGCGCAAGGTGCCCGCAGATCTATCGCCCGAGGTCGTCTACAAGATGGCCGACGCTTGGTACACAGCGATGTCGGACGAAGAACGCATCGAGGCGCATGTCGAAGAATCTCGACGCTCCAACCAAGTGTCGAAGAGCATCCGCGAAGAGCTCAGGGCGCGTGGCCTCGATCCGCAACGTGATGAAGTGGAGTGGAACCTCGAGTTCCTCAAGCTCAAGCGAAAGCACAAGGGCAAAGAGGTCGACGAGGCTGCGTTGGACGCACTCCGCATCCCACCGCCAGGCCCAGTAAAGCTTCCACGGCGACTGGCCAAGAAGGGCTCTCGCTCCTAGTCAGGACATTCTTTGACCGAGGCCGTTCGGTCTGGCGTTGCGCCTTGTTCGTTCCTGACCTCAAACTGCTCGGGTGTTCAGTCTGGAGGAGATCTGCTTGCTCGCAGAGAGCTCGCCCACCCGACAGCTCGAAGTGCCGCTGGGGTTGCGCACGTCGCTAAACTACGACGAGATCATCGCTGCAGGTGTGAGCCTGCGCAAACGGCTAGGCATAAGCGAGTGGACATTCGATGTGCTCGACGTGCTCGACACGCTGCAAATCAAATATATCGTCGACCGCGAGAGCAAGAGCGCCACCAACGGAGAGATGGTTGTGCTGCAATATCAGCCCGAAGATCCAGAAACGATCTTCGATGCCGTACACGAGCTCTGCCATTGGAACTTCATTAACCTGAATATCGAGCACACCGAAGGGGATGCGCACCTCTGCGCGCTCGAGACGGTATGGCCGCACAGAGCGTGGACCTCACGACACTTGTACGCGAGGCTATCCACCTTCGACATGGCGCCAACGCCTGTACTCGCCGCATGGAGCATCCCGTGGCTACGTAACCCCCAAGGACTGCTCTTTCTCCCTGGCATCGGTTTTCATGACCCGAAGATCGCCAGGAGGCTTCGCAAAGCCGAAAAGGACTGCGAAACACGCCTCTTGCGATTGTCCGCACTCGGTCAGACCCAGGACGAGAACGAAATCGGCGCACTTCACCCCTCCGTCCTGCTGCCGTTCCTGCCGGAAACGAAGTAAACTCCTCAAAGTTATCCACAGCTAGCATTCAGGCTTGACGAGTTTGCTATCAGCAGCTAGCAAATGGATATGTGCACGTCGTCGTACCGGAGCGTGGAGGGTTCGAAAGGCACGCACCACGTTACCTCTCGCTCGAGCGGAGTGGAGCGACGCAGCCGCCTATGCTCACCACAAGCAGACAGGCTGATCACGACCCATACCCAATCCCCACAACGAGTGCAGTCATGATGCGGCACGCCCCATACATCGCACTCGGGCTGCAACTTAGGCTGTCATCAACATTGCTTTGAGCATCAAGAGCAAAGAGATGGTGGTTGATTCGCCAGCGCGACCACAGCGAGTGACCGAGCCCTACCCCATGGTAGGGCGACCGAATGAGCGAGGACGTAAGCGGCGAAGCGACTGCCAGCTCAAAGCTCGACTGCGCAAAGCAATGTTGAGGACAGCCTTAGTCAGCGCTTAGCCAGGCTCATTGCGATCGTGCAAACGGTCGCAAACCCCAGCAGAATGGCGCTCGTGCCGACCACGACACCGCCGTTTCGTATTCCCGAGAACATCCTCGGGGCCGCGTTGATCGAGCGACCCGACACGTTCGTGGCGAATGTGTTCAAGCTCATCAAAAACCTGCCGTGGTTTCTCGAGGCACCGATCAGGGCTGCGCTATTTGCAGCACAGAAGAAACTATCGCTCCGAGGGCTCGATCTGTTCGACCCTTGGTCATGGAGAAAACACGGGTTCAACGAAAACAAACCCATATGTGTATGGGCATCCGACCGATTTCAAATAGGGTTCATCGCGATCAACGATCAACGCCAAGTCGATCAGTACCTGCGTTCTGTACTGAAACAGTACGGATATTGTTTTCGAGACGATCGCCAGCATGTCTTGGTCACCAAACCTCAGGTAGATGTCGCCGGAGCAGCTCAAATCACCCATGGTGCCTGGGGTTTTGTAGATGGATACCTATGGGTTGCTGTCGAGGGGTCCACATCCAAGGTCGACGAGCTGGTCACACTGCTGAATGCCCCTCCGAGTGAGTTCTGTCCTCCTCTCGACGAGTTGCGAGAGCTCGATGCCTCCGACGCTGCATTGCGCGTCATCATTCGAGAATCGAACGCAGGGCGAAGGGTTCAGCTCGCCGCGGCACTCGAAATCGAAGAGAAACAAATTCGAATTTCTGGCCATATGCCGCGCGACTCAGAGCTCGCGAAGACAGCTCAATATTTCTGTCGTCGCGCCGAGACACACAATATTGCACTGCCCGCGGGGGCACTTGCGGTGTGCTGTGGTTTCGACCTCGGGAACCTCCTGCTCGACAACAAGTCGGGTGACACACCCGAGCCAGCGGTACCAGTCGACCCCGCCGCCCCGATAGAACGCAAAACCGAGGTGCCGAGCACGTCTCCTGGGTCTGCCATCATTGTGTTGCACGAGCTCTCGGACAGGGTGTCGTCGGCCATTGAAAAGGCGACCACCCTCGATGATTTTCTGGCCGCCGAGCCAATGCAAGTATCGCTCTGGGTTCACCCGAACGAGCGGCAGGTGTGGGAGTCTTGGATGACCGAGCTTGCCAAAGAACAACAGGTCAGTATCGCAGGCAGCGGCAACAAACGCGCTTATGGGATCCCGGTTCCGAGAGAAGATAAGGCACCACCTCGAAGCGCAATATGGGTTGGCTGGGATCGCGGTGCCGTGATTGGATCGCTCACCTTGCAAGGGCTCGATGAGATACGCGCCTCGTACGCAGGCTGGACAGGCGGATTCCAATCGTCGATTGATGACGACGAAATTGCCGAGATGCTCCAGCGGGGCGAGCCATTTTTGTATGTCCAAGTTGCAAAACTTGCAGAACGTCTGACTGGGCTCGTGTTTCTGTTCGCGAAAGACGGGCTGCTTGCAAAGAGCTTCGGGGTACACGAAGTGTTGCAATTGCTTCGCCGTGTTCGCGACGTGAGCGCTCATATGGAGCTGGGAAAAGACGATCAAGTAGGAGGTTGGGCACGCCTACGCCTCACATAGTCAGATCGTTACCCCTGAGCGAAGTTAGGGAGACCGTTCGATCATCCGAACACGCTGGCCTCGACAACGCGAAGGGTGCACTCAGAGCGCATCGGTTGCGTTCGAGATCGGCACTAGGAAAGGCCGAGCAGAAGTGCTCCAATGGAACTGGGAATAACCCAAGAACCAATATGAGCACGGATCTGCCCTTTCGGATCATCGCGATCGGAGCCTCCGCCGGGGGGCTCGAGGCGTTGGAGAAATTCTTCGAGACTGCTCCTGCTGCGGTGAATGCAGCATTCTTGGTCGTCCAGCATCTATCGCCCGACCACAAGAGCTTGATGGCCGATATTCTGGGCAAACGCACCCGATTGGCGGTGACGGAGGCGACCGAGGGGCAGTTGGTTCAACGAGGCTGTGTGTATGTGATCCCCGCGCGAAGCAACCTGACGATCAGTGGGCAACGGCTGAAGTTGGTCGAACGAGCACGAGCACACGCGATCAATATGCCGATCGATTTGTTGTTTCGATCGCTAGCTGATCAACACGGCGAAAACGCGGTGGGCGTTGTGTTGTCAGGCACGGGCAGCGACGGTCGCGCAGGGGTCGATGCGATCAAAGAAGCAGGTGGTCTGGTTGTCGTTCAAGACCCTGCCAGCGCGAAGTTCGACGGGATGCCTCGTTCGGCGATATCGACGGGGTTGGCTGACTACGTTTTGGCCCCCGAAGAGATGCTGCCGACGATTTTGAAGTTCATCGATGGGCCAGCAGACAGCCATCTTCTCGACAACCCAGAGACATCGACCGACACGATGCGAAGGGTCTACGAGCAACTCAGGCGAGTCACGCAAGTCGACTTCAGCGAGTACAAGATCGCGACGGTCGCTCGGCGCATCGAGCGACGGATGGGTCTTCTTGGGCTACGAGACCTGAGCGAATATGCACGTCGACTCGAGAACGACGTGGGTGAATCTGTTGCCGTGGGCAAAGAGCTTCTGATCAGCGTCACGCGTTTTTTCCGTGACGAAGAAGCGTGGGCGTCTTTGGTCAGCAGCGCGCTCGACGATGCCCTTCTTCACGCGTCGTCGTCCGAGGGCTTTCGCGCGTGGGTCGTAGGCTGTGCAACGGGTCAAGAAGCCTATACGCTCGGCATGCTGATCACCGAGCGGATGAGCGCGCTTGGGCGGGAAATTCCCTTTCGGATCTTCGCCACCGACCTCGACCGGAATGCGCTCGAGCTGGCCTCGGCAGGGGTCTACCCCACCAGCTTGATCAGCGATGTGAGTAGTGAACGACTCGACCGGTTTTTCGAGCGTGAAGGCGACTCATGGACCGTGCGGCGAGAGCTACGTCGGCACATTCTCTTCGCAGCGCACAACGTGACCCGTGACCCTCCGTTCACGAGGCTCGACCTTGTCACCTGTCGCAATGTGCTGATCTACCTCGGTGCCAACTTGCAAACGCGAGTGCTCTCGGGTTTTGCGTTCGGTCTTCGGAAATCTGGGTATCTACTGCTGGGGCCAAGCGAAACCTTGGGAGAGGCGACGGATCGCTTTCGCACCGTCGACGGACAATGGAAGATTTTCCAGCGGAACGCAGCGCTCTCGAATACCTCGATTTCGCCCGCGCTCATCGCAAGCTCTCCACCGCTGAAGGTTTCGAACACGCCTTCGGAGGATCAGCAAGCCAACGAGCTCGCCCTGCGAATCCTCACTGAAAAGATCGCCCCGACGAGTGTATTGGTGCGTGAGGATCTTCAGCTCGTCAGTGTGTTTGGTAACGCTGGGCAACTCTTGCGGGTGCCCATCGGCAGCGCGACGCTGTCGCTTTCAACGATGTTGCCCGAGGGGCTTCGCACCATCGCGCAGATCGCATGCACACGGGCGCTTGCAACGGGTGATGAGCAGCTCTTCGCGGCCCGTGAGCCACCAGGAGTGACCGCAGTACGAGTACGCCCGATCAGTCTGGGTCGTTCGAGCAAGCGTTTCTTGCTCGTCGTGTTCAGCGGTGAGCAACCGAGCGAGAGCCCCACCGCAGTACCGCCGTCAGAGCACGAAGAGCTCGAGGATCTGCAACGCGAGCTTCAAAACGTTCGCGAAAGTCTTCAAGCCACCATCGAAGAGCTCGAGACGTCGAACGAAGAGCTCCAGGCCACCAATGAAGAGATGTTGGCGGCAAACGAAGAGCTTCAGAGCACGAACGAAGAGCTTCAGAGCACGAATGAAGAGCTTCTCTCGCTCAACGAAGAGCTGAACACCGTGAACGCCGAGCACCAGGCGAGAATCCAGGATCTCAGCAACGCCAACGCCGACCTCGACAGCATCTTCACATCGAGCGCGATCGGGCTTCTCTTGCTCGATTCAGAGCTCAGGATTCGTCGCTTCACGCAACCGTTGACGCAGTATCTGAACATTCTCGAACGCGACATCGGACGCCCGATTGAGCACTTGTCGATGCGAGTCGATCAAGCAGAGTTCTTGTCGTTGCTCCATGCGGTTCGAACCAGTGGCAAGGTGCTCGACCGAGAGCTGGGGGCGGCCGAGGGTACACGTTTTCGCCTGCGCGTCGCTCCGTACGAACGACACGGCACCTACCCCAAGGGCATCGTCGTCAGCATCGCCGATGTCACCGAGTTGCGTCGGAGCGAAAGCGATCAAAAGATGCTGCAGCGCGTGCTCGATAGCCTTCAAGAGCAAGTAGCGGTGATTGATGAACGAGGCGTGATCACGATGGTCAACGCAGCGTGGCGCCGGAATGCGAGTGCCTACCGCGCCGACGATCGAACGACAGCAGGCGTGGGCGTCAACTACCTCGACGCATCGAAGAGCGAGCAAGCCGTTGTCGATGGCCTAAGCGCTGTGTTGCGAGGGCAACAGGCCAGCTTTGACTTCGAGTACCCCTGCCACGGCCCCGACGGGCCTGCGTGGTTCTTGCTGCATTGCCGAGCACTCGTGGACGCCAAGGGCGCGGTCGTTAGCCACATCAACATCACGGCACAGCGCAAGCTCTCTCAACTCAACACGAGCGCGTCATGACCACGGGAAGAGGCTTCGACGCACTCAGAGAAAGAGCGGAGCAGATCCTGCTCACGCCGAACGCGGAAGGCGTGCAGACGATCGTCGAAGAGATGTCGGTGCTCTGGACAGAGCTCGAGCTTCAGGCCGACGAGCTGCAGCGATCCGAGCTGGCAGCGAGCGAAGCACGCGCGCACTACTTCTCGCTGTTCGAAGAAGCCCCCACGTGCTTTCTCGTGCTCGACGCTGACGAGCGGCTGCTCGAGTCAAACCAGCGAGCGCGAGAGCTACTTCAACTCGGTGACAAGCACGGCGAGACTCGATTCGACCTGTTCGTGGCGCCAGAGAGTCTCGCGGGGTGGATCCGCCTCTGGAAATCTCGCCAATCGCGTAGCGGCAGCGAAGGAGATGTTCTTGCGTCCGACAGGCGGGGCGCGTCTGCGTGCAGTACAAAGTGGTGCCTTGGCGAGGGAAGGACACCGGGCTCGCCTCGTCGCACTCAACGATGTGACCGCGGCGAAGGCCGCAGAACGCGCGAGTAGGGAGGTCACCGATCGATTCCGAGCACTGTTTCGAGCCTCGCGAGATGGCCTGGTATTGCTCGACGCAAACACGCGTTGGATCCTCGAAGCCAACCCCTCGTTTTGCGCGATGTTGGGCTACGCCCCAGAGGCGCTCGACGAGAAGTTTTTCGACCAGCTCTTCCCTGCGAAGGTGGCGCTCTCGCAGCGGCTGCAGCTCGATCAAGCACGTCAAACGAGTGGGTCACCGCTCGACATCGATCTCGTTCACGCCGAGGGTCGCATTGTCACGACCGAGATCGTCGTGAGCTCGTCTGCTAGCGAGCGAGGGCCTGTCGATCACTACGTCGTACGCGACGTCACCGAGCGTCGAGCAGTCGCAGAGCGAGCGTTGCAGGCGCAGAAAATGGAGGCCGTAGGGCAGCTCGCAAGCGGGGTCGCACACGAGCTCAACAATGTGTTGATGGTGATCTCGACCGTCGCCGAAACCTTGCCTTCGCATGGCTCCACCGAGGTGGTTGAGGCTCGAAACGACTTGCTCGACACAGCCCGACGAGGGCGAGATGTGATCGCTGCGTTGATGACGACTGCGAGGCGCGGCCCAGCGCTCGTTGGGGCTTTCGACCTCGTCGACACCACCGTGCAAGTCGTCCACATGATGAAGCGGCTAGTGCCAGCGAACGTAAGCGTGACGTTCATGGTTCCAAGCGAGCCGGTGCTGGTTTCAGGTGATGCGGCGCAGATCCATCAAGCGCTCCTCAACCTTGCGATCAACGCTCGCGATGCTCTACCCAACGGTGGCGAGATTCAGTTTCACGTGACCCAACAAGGCGCAACGACGCGAGTGAGTGTTCGAGACAATGGCGTTGGGATGGCACCAGAAGTCCGCCGACGAGCGCTTGAGCCCTTCTTCACGACGAAGCCAGTGGGCCAAGGCACAGGCTTGGGTCTGAGCACCGTGTACGCGGTCGTCAATCATCACAGAGGCACCGTGACCATCGACAGCGTCGAAGGGTCAGGCACCACGGTGACACTTGAATTTCCGCTTGCAGAAGCGTCACCTCGCAAGCTCAACGACGAGAAAGATGCACCGCGTAACTCGCTTCGAA
>JAXLYQ010000091.1:0-8725 GCA_046351315.1 Polyangiaceae bacterium | reverse complement strand
GCTCGAAAACAAGCGCGGCCCGCACCAACTCGCCCAGCTCGCCGGCCAAAACCACTCGCTCGACCCCCTCGAGCAAGCCCGTGAAGAGAGCGACTACGAAGAAGGCTGCGACGAAAAGCGGGCGTTGAGCTCTCGAACACACTGGTTCACGTCGCCTGCGCCGAGAGCAATGACGATGTCGCCGGGCTGCACGATCTTCTCGAGCACATCCGGCAATGCGCGTTTGTCAGCGACGTACTGCACCGAGTGATGCCCATGCTCGCGAATCGATTGAACGAGCGCTTCCGATGACACTCCTGGGATTGGCTTTTCGCCAGCAGCGTAAACGTCGGTCACCAGGAGCACGTCCGCATTGTTGAACGCTCGTGTGAACTCATCGAAGAGGTCGCGCGTGCGGGTGTAGCGGTGAGGTTGAAAGGCCACGACCACACGACGTCCGTATGCCCGCTGCGCCGCTTCGAGCGTAGCTTCGATCTCGGCGGGGTGATGACCGTAGTCGTCAACGAGCGTGATGCCACGAGGCTCTCCGACCACCGTGAAGCGACGAGCCACGCCGCTGAACGTAGAGAGCGCTTGCTTCGTCACATCGAGAGGCACCTCGAGCTCGTCTGCAATCGCGATCACGGCGAGGCAGTTCTGCACGTTGTGAGCACCAGGCATACGCACCGAAAACTCACCGAGTGACGTGCCACGTTTGTACGCTTTGAAGTGCGTGAGCAGACCTTCGTGACGGATGTGTTTGGCCGAGTAATCAGCCTGCGGAGACATTCCGTAGGTCACGTGGCGTCGCTGAATTTTCGGCAAGATCGCCTGCACATGCGGGTGATCGAGACACAGCACGGCCAGCCCATAAAAGGGTACGCGCATCGCGAACTCGACGAAGGCATCTTTGAGCGCTTCGTGAGTGCCGTGGTGATCGAGGTGCTCGGGATCGATATTCGTGATCACCGCGATGGTCGGAGTGAGGCGCAAGAACGAACCGTCGCTCTCGTCCGCTTCGGCCACCAAAAGATCACCAGCGCCGAGTCGTGCATTCGATCCGAGCGCCGCCATCTTTCCGCCGACCACCACGGTCGGGTCGAGGCCCGCCGCTCGGAGCACCGTCGCCACGAGCGAGGTTGTCGTGGTCTTGCCGTGGCTTCCGGCAATGGCAACGCCGTACTTCACACGCATGAGCTCGGCGAGCATCTCAGCGCGCCCAATGACCGGGATCCCCCGTGCGCGTGCCTCACGAAGCTCAGGGTTCTCAGACGAGATCGCGCTCGAATACACAATCACGTCAGCGCCCGCGACGTTCTTCGATTCGTGGCCGACGTCAATGCGAACGCCCATCGACTCGAGACGACGAGTGATGTCGTTGCCCTTGAGATCGGAGCCCGAGACGTCGAACTCGAGGCTGTGCAGGATCTCGGCAAGGCCGCTCATCCCGATGCCGCCAATACCGACGAAATGAACGTGACGAACGCGTCCTCGAAACATGGCGGCGCGCACTCTGACCGTCTGCGCACCAGGGTCAAGCGATGCCGCAGCGTAAGGCCCTGACTTCGACCGTCGACCACCTCACGCGATTGACGCCTCTTTGATTGAATGGTTCGCAAAAGCGGGTGTACGGTCCGCGCCCGAGGGACATGCACACATATAAGCGAAATCACCGAATCCCCGTGTTTCACGCTCAGAATTCACGGCGAATCGCTTGTTTTTTTCTCTCAATCCTCACGCTCTCGTTGCTGCTCTTTGGGCACTCGATCGCCTTCGCCCAGCCCGTCGGCTCCGCATCGGCGCCAGCGCCGCTCTCCGCGCCAACCGGCGCGCCCGAGTTGCCAGGTGCTCCGCCAACGAAAGAGCTCAAGGTGGGGGTCGCCGGCTCAGCACCATTCGTGGTGCGAGATAAAAACACATTGGACGGCATCGCCGTGGACGTATGGGAGTCTGCCGCGCTGCGTGCAGGTATCCGCTACACGCTGGTACAAGCCCCTTCGGTGGCCGAAGGCATCAACCAAGTCGCCTCTGGGCAGCTCGATATGTTGATTGGCCCCATCAGCATCACGGCCCAACGAGCTCAACGAGCCGCATTTACTCAGCCTTTTTATCACGCCACTCTTTCGATCCTCGCGCTGCCCACCGAATATTCATTCTGGGACAGGATGGGGGCGATTTTCTCGAAGAATTTCTTCGTTGGTGTTGGGGTTCTTCTGCTCGTTCTTTTTGGGGTGGGCACGCTGTTTTGGTTGGCCGAGTTTCGGCACAACGAATCGCAATTTCCCAAGCATCCGATACGCGGCATCGGCAATGGGGTTTGGCTTGCCTTGGTCACGTTGACCACGGTGGGTTACGGCGACCGGGCACCCGTCACGATTGCGGGGCGAACGCTCGCTGGGGTGTGGATGCTTTTTGCCATGATTGGAGCGTCATCCCTCACGGCAAGCATCGCGACGACACTCACGCTTTCACACCTGGATCGAGGCCAGGTTGACTCAGTGGATGAGCTTCGACGCCGCAAAGTCGCGGTGGTTTCTGGCTCCACAGGAGAAACCTTCGCGCGACGGCACGGGGCAGTGTTGGTGCAGGCAGCCAATATCGACGAAGCCATTGCCAAGCTGACGGCCCACGAGGCAGACGCGATTGTCTTTGACCGCCCTGCACTGCAATATCGTTTGCGAACCTCGATCGACAATAAAATGTTGCTGTCCGAATCGAGCTACGAGCCGCAGGGTTATGGGTTTGTTTTGCCCCTTGGCTCTCCACTCGAACACCGACTGAATATCGCGTTGCTCGAGCTCGAAGAACGAGGAGAAATCGACCGAATTTCGAAACAATGGTTGGGAGATTGAGCACCTCACCCCCTTGATCCCCCTCTCCCAACGCGTTCGCGTTCGGAGAGGAGGGGGCGAAACGTTGGGATGCGAGAGATGGCTTGGCACCTCTTCTCTAAACGCAGTTGCGTTTGGAGAAGGGGCTGGGGGATGAGGTGCTCAAATCGCCCCGGTTTGCCGCAGCGCTTCGTACAACACCACACTCACTGCATTCGCCAAATTGAGCGAGCGAATCGGCCCACACATCGGGATGCCATACGCCCGCTCTTCGTGCTGTTTTACGAATTCTCGCGGCAACCCCACGCTCTCTTTGCCAAACACCAACACATCGCCAGGCTCGTAGCGAGCATCGAGATAACTTTGGGTCGCAAACGAGCAGAACACCTTCCATTTATGCGGAGGTACAGCCTGCTCGAACGAATTGATGTCCTCGTGACGACGCAGATCGACCATGTGCCAATAGTCGAGACCGGCTCGTCGAACTGCCTTCTCGTCAATCTGAAAACCGAGCTTGCCGACCAGGTGCAGCGTGGAGGTTGTCCCCACACAGATGCGCCCCACATTCCCCGTGTTTTGAGGGATTTCTGGCTCGATCAGAGCGATCTGAAACGGCACACTCGGAGCAGGTCGTCGCAGTCGCCCATCATCTGGAGATTCGTACACGGTCACGGCGACCGCGAACATGACACACCTCGGCGTACGCGCCTTCAAACAAGCGAAGCCCCGATCTCGCGCTACCCTTCTCGATATGCCTGAGCCCTCGCAACCCACCAGCTCTCGATTGGTGCTGATGTTCGCTGGGCTTACTCTCGTGGTCGCACATTGGCTGAGCACCGGCTCTCGCTGGATTTTTTATCCATTCACGCTGCTCGGAACATGGGTCCACGAAATGGGGCACGGCATCACTGCCCTCTTGGTGGGCGGCTCGTTTTCATCCCTCGATGTGTTCGCAGATGCGTCGGGGCTCGCCCACGTGAGTTACTCACCGGGGCTCGCTTCTGCACTCGTGGCCGCAGGGGGTCTACTTGCTCCACCAGCCGTCGGAGCCGCCATCCTCGCTTTGGCTCGCGGCCCTCGTCGTGCTCAAATCATTCTTTGGGCGCTCTCGATCACCATCGCCATTTCCCTGCTGTTCTGGGTTCGATCGCTCGCTGGCTGGCTCGTGATGCCTCTCCTCGCACTCGCCATTGCCGCCTTTGCCCGATACGGGAACGACAAAACCCGACTTTTTGTCGCGCAGCTCTTGGGTCTACTCCTCGCCCTCGATACCTGGAAAGGCCTCGGGTATTTGTTTACCCCCAGCGCAGTCATCGACGGAGTCACTCGAACCTCGGATATTCAAGCCATCGCCGACGCGTTGCTTCTGCCCTACCCCATCTGGGGTGCTCTTCTCGCAATTATTTCTCTGGGCCTATTGGGCGCAGGGCTCGTTTTTGCCTTTCGACCCAATGCCTCGGCAACCCAACGCAAAATACCGTCGCTGGGTGTTCCGAGCCCTACGTCGCTTCGAATCGGTGACGTGGGCTCAGCGCATCTCGACGAAGAAGAAGACACCTCTTCGACCCGCTCATCCTCGGTCTCAGCTCGTCGAAAATAGCCCTCACTTCGCGACGTATACCCACGACCCAAGACCTGTGCTCGATTTGGCAGGGACAGTCGCCGCCCAATCCGCAATCGTCGGCGGGTCCGTCCACGAAAATAGCCAGCGGCCATCTTCAGGAGACACATTCACGCACCCGGCGCTTTTGGGCATTCCAAAGTCTTCGTGCCAATAGGCAACATGGATCGCAAATGGGGCTCGAAAATATTGGATATAGGGTACGTCAGATATCCAGAACTCTTTTGGCTCGCCCTTTTCTGGGCTCATCGTTGAGGCTCGCTCTTTGGACTGGATTCGGTAAAGCCCAACAGGAGTCGTACTATTTTTGACCTGGGTTGTGTTGTCTCCATACCCAACACCACCCAACCCAGTCGACATCAGTGTGGCGTACACGGGTTTTAGCCCTTCGTAGACAACCAACGTGCCCGCCGCCCCGCGCACTTCTATCCAGTGTGCTCCCTCGGGCAACGTGGCCGGCAGCTTCTCGGCTTGCTGGGCAAGTCCGATGCTTTCTTCGGCCACGAGCACCTCGGTGTCACGGGTAGTCCAGTACGCTTTGCCTTGGATTTCGACTCTCTCTTTGAGCGGAATCGCAGTGCGTACCGGCCAAGAATCACCCGTGGGCTCAACCCCCGAGGCTGTCCTTTTTAGTTTTTTGACCGGCTCGTGCCGCGACCAGCCCAGCGGAAGACTCAGACCATCACGTAGCTCGACACCATGAAACGAGCTGGTCTTGAACAGGCGTACGCGATCTGCCGGTACCAACGCCAAATCAGGAGTGACCAACCACGTTCGCCCACCAAACGAGAAGGCCTGGCGAAACGAAAGCATCGAGCCGACGGGTATCCACTTCTTCACCAACCTCTGCTCGAGCAACCCTTGAGCCGTTGGGAGCTTCTTGTGGTCGCGAAAAAGCTCAGGCATCTCATCCGTCGCGCTCACTCCCCCTTCGACTTGTGCGAGCTCTTCGTGACCTTGGGCCCACTTGAGCATGCGAGGTGGTGCTGGTCGCTTGTCTGGAGGCCCTTCGATTTTGAGCTGTTCTTCTTGGGTGGGGAGCCGTCCGTACATCGGCGCGCCCCCACTCAACGCGTAGCGATAGGGCAAAAGCTCATCGAACGACGGAGCCGCAATCGCCAGTGCTTTGACGTAGGGGTCGTCGAGATTGCGTGTGAGTGTCGCGTCGTCACAAACATAGCCGATCGGATCAAGAGCAAACCAACCACCGGGGCACCCAACGGCTTTGATCGGCTCGGTTGATTTTAGTGGAACGGACGTTCCGATTCTCACCCAACCGATCTGACTGCTCTCTTTATGGCTGCGAATGAACCCACGAGATAAGCGGTGCTCGCAATCTGTGGCCGAGTGTCGACGGGTTTGCTCGACGCAACTATCGATGCAGAAGCAACCGCAGCGCCTTCACCGAAGCCGATGCAGATACATCAGGCACGGGTTCATTTGCGAGCTCGTCTGATGATGCGGGGGCGGCGTGATCGACGTGAGGTGATTGTGGAACGCTCGCACACGCTGCCGCCAACGCGAACGAGCAAAGCACCACCCAGGCGCGACGATTCAGTGCTGTGCGACGCATGTGTAGGGTGCCTTCGGAAGCTCGAGCGGACACGGTTCTCGGGGACAGTCAGAGGTAGGTTTTGCCTCGGCTTTGGCGCAGATCCCGAGTTGCCCTCCGCTGAGCTTGCACTTCACATCGGGCCGCGAGCAGACCTCGACGACAGGCTCACTCTGTGGGTTGCAACAAGCAGCCCACGAAAAAGAAATCATGAGCAAGGTGACCCAACTCAACGAACGACGCAGAAGCACGAACGAGCAGTAGCACGAGCGCCAGCGCTTCGGGCCGAGAGAGCTATAGCGACCCGCCGATGTATCCGACCTCGTTCTCGGAGCAGCTCAAACGCCACTCAGGGAAGTACCTCTTGGGCGCGCTTCTGCTCGGTAGTCAGCAAGGCTTGATGTACTTGCGCGATCGACTCTTTCAGCAGGGGGTCGATCTCGCCGTCGCTAGCGATCGTGATCGCGCGTTGAACATCGCCGCCATGGCGCTCGGTACGATCATCGTCGCTGCGGTGATTCGTATCTTGTCGCGCATGGTGATGTTCAATGCCGGACGCGCAGCAGAATACGAGCTGCGCTCAGCGTTGCTCGGGCGCTTGCATCTGCTGGGTCCGAGCTTTTTCAGGACAATCCCGACTGGCGACATTTTGAGCCGCGCAACCCACGATCTCGGCCAGGTCAGGTTGCTGCTGGGGTTCGGTATCTTGAACGTCATCAACACCGTGTTTGCGCTCGCATCAGCGCTGTCGGTGATGATCGGTATCAGCGGCAAGCTCACCCTCGCCTTGCTCGCTTCAGCCCCCGTGCTGATGTGGGTCACGCGATGGTTCTCACGACAGATGTACACCCGAAACCGAGCGAACCAAGAGGCGCTCGGCGCGATGAGTGATCGCGTTCAAGCAAGCCTCGCCGGGGTTCGTGTGGTGCGAAGTCTTTCGCTCGAAGCCGCCGAGACGCGCTCGTTCGAGAAGGCCTGTCGAGAGTATTTGAACAAGAGCCTCGGCCTCGCTCAGCTTCGTGGGTTCATGGGCCCGGTGCTTGGCTCGGTCGGCGCAGTCGGCGTGCTCACCGTGTTCTGGTACGGCGGGCATCTCGTACTCACGCAAGAGATCTCCCGCGGCCAGTTCGTCTCGTTTTGGTCAGCGCTCACGCGATTGATTTGGCCGCTGTTGGCACTTGGATTTGTCGTCTCGATCGTTCAGCGAGGTCGCGCCAGCTACGACCGCCTACGCGCGATCTACGAGGCGGCCCCCGATGTGGTCGACGGGCCTCTACCTGGGCCAGAACACGTAAACGGAGACCTTCGCGTCGAGAAACTCTCGTTTAGCTATGGTCAGCGCAAGGTGCTCGACGAGGTGTCGTTCCATGTTCCGGCTGGTCGGTCTCTCGCCATCGTTGGCAAAACCGGCAGCGGAAAATCAACGCTTGCGGCGATGTTGCCTCGCTTGCTTCCGACCCTTCAGCGAGTGTGTTTCTCGACAATACCGATGTCTGCGATCTGCCGCGATCAGCGACACGACGAGCCATCGGGTACGCGCAGCAAGATGCGTTTTGTTCTCGACCACCATCGCGCAGAACATCGGCTTCTCACTCGAAGAGGTCGACTCTGACGAAGCCATGGCTCGTGTGCGAGCAGCAGCATCCGAAGCACAAGTGCTCGATGAGGTCATGTCGTTGCCTGCGGGTTTCGACACGGTCGTCGGTGAACGCGGGATTCAACTTTCCGGAGGGCAACGACAGCGTGTTGCATTGGCGCGCGCCTTCTTGTGGGAGCCCTCGGTTCTCGTTCTCGACGACCCTCTTTCAGCAGTTGACGCTCGCACCGAGGCACGCATTCTCGACGCGATTTCTCGACAGGCCGCTCGACGCACGCTGCTCCTGATCACGCATCGTGTTGCGGCCGCAGCTCGCTGCGATCAGGTGATCGTTCTCGACCAAGGCAAGGTCGTCGAAAGCGGTACGCACGACGAGCTTCTCGCACGCGGCGGTATCTACGCGGCCTTCGCCGAAGAACAGCAACGCGAAGGCGAGATGGACGCCGCTTGAGCACTGCGCAGTTAGTTCCCGTCACCCTCGCCCCATCGAAAGCCAAACGATTCGAGCACGTCGACAACTCGTTCGAGTGACTTGCTCGCCGGCTCGTTCATAAGCTGATCGAGGTACTTCTCGGCTTGTTGCACGTGGGCGACACCTTGCTGATCGAACGCGTGAAATACGACCTCATCGATGCCCACCAACGAAGCGGCAATGAGCTGTACCAAGGCCATCCCAACGCGGTCGCCACCATAGACCCCCGTGCCCCAGTGCCCGGTGTGTAGCTCGATACGTTTCGCTCCGGCTTCGCTCGACTCTTGAGCTACCGCAGAAAACCCTGCCTTCGCCACCGTGAGCGCTTGCACGAGATCTTCACGCGAATAGCGACCGACCCCTCGTGCGTACGGCGCTTCGATGGCCACGATGTTCGAGAAGGTCGTCGGAGCAAGCAACGCGATCGCTCCTCGAACGGCGTCATCCGACGCTCGTCGAAACGCATTGCCGTAGAGCCCTAGCGGTCGATTCGCCTCGAGATCGGGCTCCGTCGCAATCGACGCTCGTCGCTCGACTCCTCGAACCAACACCGGAGTGGGCGTTACGCCGATCTGAGTCGTGGGCGCGAGCTCAGCTCGTTTCAATGCAATCAGCGCCTCACGAACCGAGCCCAGCAACGGATGCTCTGCCACCTGAAGCTCATCCTGTGCAA
>JAXLYQ010000090.1:0-10406 GCA_046351315.1 Polyangiaceae bacterium | reverse complement strand
GGTCAACGACGGTGAGCTTGGAGAGGTGATCGATGAGCTGGTCTTGCGAAAGGTCGGCCATGGGAATCTCCTGAAACGTACAGTCTGAAGTCTTTCGTCACCCGACTGAGTCGGAAGACGTGGTTTGCTACGGGGTACCCCGTCGGAATCGACGGAGCGGGTGATTCACTCGCCTGCGTCTTGGCGGCGCTTGGCGTCGAGCAGGTATGCGAGGTTTTGGGCGGGGGCGTTGAGCAAGCGGACGAAGTCGGCGAGTGGCGCCTGCATCGTCGCGAGCAACATCGCTCGGAGCTCTTGCTTGCCAGGCATCTTTGCCAGAGTCTCTTCGACTCCCTTGGCATCGAGAACCTGACCTTCAATCAGACCAGCTTTGATCTGAAGCTTCTCGTTTTCCTTTTCCTTGCGGAACTCGGTAACGACCTTCGCCGCTGCCGATGGATCTTCGAAGCTCCAAGCAATGCCCGTCATCCGGGTCAACGACTTGTTGACCGTCTCGGCGTAGGGCTGGCCCTTGAGAGCCTGCTTGACCAACGTGTTCTTCACCACGCGGTAAGCAACGCCGCTCTTACGGAACTGGTCACGCAGCTTGGTAACCTGCGCAACGTTCATTCCCTCGAAGTTGAGGAACACCGCGGAGGACATCTCGCCGAAGCGGACGCGCAGCTCCTCGATCTCCTTGGTCTTTTCCGTGCGGTTCATGGATCAGCCTTCCTGCTCGCCCGCGCCCACAGCCGTGAGCGGGTCGATCTTGATTCCAGGGCCCATGGTCGTGCTGACCGAGATGCTCCGGAGGTACGTTCCCTTGGCCGTCGACGGCTTCGCTCGCACGAGCGCCTGGATCAACGCGCTCGCGTTGTCGACAAGCGCTTGCTCGTTGAAGCTCTTCTTGCCGATGCGTGCGTGGACAATACCGGCCTTCTCGACTCGGTACTCCACCTTGCCCGCCTTCGCTTCCTTCACCGCGTTCGTCACGTCGAACGTCACGGTGCCAACCTTCGGGTTCGGCATCAGGCCGCGCGGTCCGAGGATACGGCCGAGCTTACCTACTGCACCCATCATGTCGGGGGTTGCGATGACGCGGTCGAAGTCGAGGAAGCCCTCTTGCACGCGCTGAACAAGATCGTCCGCGCCCACAAGATCGGCACCCGCCGCCTTCGCTTCGTTCTGCTTCTCGCCCTTCGCGAACACGCACACTCGAAGCGTTTGACCCGTTCCGTGCGGAAGCACGATCGCGCCACGAACCATCTGGTCCGCGTGCTTCGGGTTGACGCCCAAGCGCACCGCGATGTCGACCGACTCGTCGAACTTGACGAACCCAGTCTTCTTCACGAGCGCCATCGCCTCTACCACCGTGTAGCGGCGTGAGCGGTCGACGAGCTTTGCAATCTCCTCGCGCGTCTTTGGCTTTGCGGGGGGCTTTGGCTTGTTGCTCTTCGGCTTCGCAGGCTTGGGCGCCTCGGCTGCCGCGGCTGCAGGCTCTTCAGCCTTCGCCTTGGCGGCCTTTGGCTCCTTGGCAGCCTTGGGCTCTTCCTTCGGAGCTTCTTCTTTGGCCTTCTCGGCCTTGTCTTTTTTGGTGTCTTTCGCCATGTGGCTCCTTCGTTATCGGCTCTCGCCTCCCACGGCACACCCCGCTTTGCTGCTGCGGTCCGTGGTTTTCGATGCAGATGATTGAGAAATAAACTTGTTGGCTGACGACGCTTCGAGGCTTCAGCCGTCGATGACGTCGATGCCCATCGAGCGAGCCGTTCCGCGGAGCATGCTCATCGCAGACTCAAGGCTCGTCGTGTTCGTGTCGCCCATCTTTTGCTTGGCAAGCTCTTCGATCTGCTTCGAAGTAACCTTGCCCACCTTCTGGCGGTTCGGCTCCTTCGAACCTGCGCCCGGCTTCTTCGAGGTCGGCAGACCTGCTGCCTTCTTCAAAAGAACCGACGCCGGCGGCGTCTTCATCACGAAGGTGAACGAACGATCGTTGTAGATCGTGATCACCACCGGGATGATCATGTCGCTGCCTGCGCTCTTGGCGTTGAACTCCTTGCAGAACGCCATGATGTTGACACCGTGCTGACCGAGCGCGGGACCAACGGGCGGCGAGGGGTTCGCCTTGCCGGCGGGAAGCTGAAGCTTGACGTATCCGGTGACCTTCTTCATCGAACGAAATCCTCTGTTTCAGAGCGCGTTCAGCGCTTTTCTACCTGGCTGAAGTCGAGCTCGACCGGCGTGGACCGGCCGAAGATGGAGACCTTCACCTTCAGCTTCTGTTTGTCGGGCTTCACTTCCTCGACAACACCCGTGAAGTTTGCGAACGCTCCTTCAATCACCCGAACTTCATCTCCGGGCTCGAAGGAGACCTTCGCCTTCGGCTTACCAATGCCGTCGATGATCCCCTTACGCAGGTCATCAATCTCCGGTGGCTTAACGACCGTAGGCGTCTGGTTCCCGATGAAGCCCTTCACTTTCGAAGTCTCCTTCACCAGGTGCCACGCCGCCTCGCTCATCTCCATCTCGACGAACACGTATCCAGGGAGGCTCGTCTTCTGCTTCACGAGCGTCTTCCCCGATGGCCGCGTCTCTTGAACCGTCTCAGTCGGAATCAAGATCTCGCCGAACACGTCGTCCATCTTGAACTGCCTGATCCGCTCTTGGAGCGACGCCCGGACCTTGTTCTCGTATCCGGGAAATGTCTGGATGACATACCACTTCTTCGTCATGCGAGCGCCCTCGGATCAGCTGCCGTACACAAGGTTGGTGACGAAGCCCCAGAACCGATCCAGCAAGGCCAAATACACCGTTGCGAACGCGCTCGTGACCAGAACCACCACCGTCGAATTCGTCACCTCGGCCTTGTCTGGCCACGTGACCTTCGACAGCTCCGAAGCAACCTCTTCGGACCACTGCTTCACGTCTGGTCGACGATACACGTAGATCGTCGTGAACAACGCAATCGCACCACCAATCGTGGTGCAAAGCTCTGCTCGTTCTTCTTCGCTCACCCGCGCTAGCACCGCGAGCGAGGTCTGGAACCACGCCTTTTCTGCAAGGAGATTCCAGATCGCGGTCATCATCTTGCCCAGCACGAATGCCGCCGCAATACCGACCGTGAAGAACCCCGCCATCACGTAGCGTGTCGCCCCCAATGGCGCTGCCGCCGCGACATCCTGCTCCGGCTGTTCTTCCGAACGCGCAAGAGGCGATGGCTCAGCAAGGCCTTCGTCAGCCTCGCCTTCCGCGGTCTCCGTCTTGTCGTCCAGGTCTGCCATGAGAGTGTCTACGTGTCTTGAAACCAGCACGGGCGGAGAGTCTCGAACTCCCGACCTGCGGATTTGGAATCCGCTGCTCTACCAACTGAGCTACGCCCGTATTGTTGCTACTTCGCTTCTCGGTGAATCGTGTGCTTGTTGCAGTGCTTGCAGAACTTGTTCTTCTCTAGAAGACCTTGGCTCGCATCCGCGGGCCTCGTTGTCTTGTAGTTGCGTGCCCCGCATTCGAGACACACAAGCGCCACCTGGACTCGGTTTGACATGCTCTGTCGCTCTCTGTCTCAGGTGGCGCCTAGGGATAACTCTAGAACCTTGGTAACGACGCCTGCACCGACGGTCTTGCCACCCTCGCGAATCGCGAAGCGCATCTGCTCCTCGAGTGCGATCGGGGTGATGAGGTCGACCGTGATGCTGATCGTGTCGCCCGGCATGACCATCTTGACGCCTTCAGGCAGGTTCACCGTGCCGGTCACGTCCGTGGTTCGGACGTAGAACTGCGGGCGATAGTTGGTGAAGAACGGCGTGTGACGACCGCCCTCTTCCTTCTTCAACACGTACACCTCAGCCGCGAACTTCTTGTGCGGGGTGATGCTGCCTGGCTTCGCCAGAACCTGACCACGCTCGATGTCCGTCTTCTCAATGCCGCGGAGCAAGCAACCAGCGTTGTCGCCAGCTTGTCCTTCGTCCATCGACTTGCGGAACATCTCAACGCCCGTCACGACCGTCTTGCGCGTGTCACGGAAGCCGACAACCTCGACCTCGTCGTTCACACGAACGCGACCACGCTCGATTCGGCCCGTAGCCACCGTTCCGCGGCCCTTGATCGAGAACACGTCCTCGACTGCCATCAGGAAGGGCTTGTCCACGTCACGCTGCGGCTCGGGGATGTAGCTGTCGAGTGCGTCGAGAAGCTCGCCAATCTTCGCTTCCCACTTCTCCTCGCCCTGAAGAGCGGGGAAAGCAGCACCACGAACGACTGGAGCGTTGTCGCCGTCGAACTTGTACTTCGAGAGCAGCTCGCGGACTTCCATCTCGACGAGGTCGAGCATCTCGGGGTCGTCAACGGCGTCGCACTTGTTGAGGAAGACAACGACGCGCTCGAGACCAACTTGGCGAGCAAGAAGAACGTGCTCACGGGTCTGGGGCATAACCGAGTCAAGAGCCGAGACCACGAGGATGGCGCCGTCCATCTGAGCGGCACCGGTGATCATGTTCTTGATGTAGTCAGCGTGACCTGGGCAGTCGACGTGCGCGTAGTGGCGCTTGGGTGACTCGTACTCGACGTGCGCAGCCGCGATCGTAACCGTCTTGGTCGCGTCACGAACCGTACCGCCCTTGGCGATATCGGAGTACTTGATCTCCTTCGCAAGAGCCTTCTTCGACTGCACCTTCACCAGCGCCGCAGTCAACGTCGTCTTGCCGTGGTCAATGTGACCGATCGTGCCCACGTTCACGTGCGGCTTTGAGCGCACAAACTTCTCTTTGGCCATGAAGTGATCTCTCCGTGACGAATCAACCAGACGCCTGGCTTGGCACTGCGTGTCCGGCTCGCCTCTCGGCGCCGCAGGGGGTTCGCCGGGAGGGGCGCTGAGCGGGGAGCCCACCATCGGGATTGAACCGACGACCTCGTCCTTACCAAGGACGTGCTCTACCGACTGAGCTAGGTGGGCAAAACTACTTTTGAGGGGGGCTTCCTCGGTTGCGCGCCCTTACTTCGGAAGCGCGCCCCTGATGACAGCTAAGTGAAACAAGTGCAAGGAAAAAGAGAGCGGGAGACCGGATTCGAACCGGCGACGTTCAGCTTGGAAGGCTGACGCTCTACCAACTGAGCTACTCCCGCAGATTCTGCTGTTTGTTCAGCAGGGTGGAGGGTGTTGGATTCGAACCAACGTAGGCATAGCCGGCAGATTTACAGTCTGCTCCCTTTGGCCACTCGGGCAACCCTCCGGAGTTGTCGTTGGAATGTGTGTTTCTCTGTATCTGGGTCGTAACTTCTTTGGTTACTTCGTGAGCTGACGAGGGGACTTGAACCCCTAACCCCCTGCTTACAAGGCAGGTGCTCTGCCAGTTGAGCTACGTCAGCAAGATGCCTGCCTAAGTGCTGGCCCTTGCGCGAGGGGAGCGACCGTTTAGCCCCCGAACATTTGTCTGTCAAGCACGTTGTGCGCCGATTCTTTTTTTCCACTGCTACCGGCGCTCGGCTTCGGCCGCTCTCGCTCGCCTTTTCAATCACTGATACCGCACCGCCCGCGCCAAGCACATTCGCGTGTGCCGAGTACTTGCCCGCGTTGATAGGCGCTTCGCTCCCCGGCGGAACGAGCGCCCGAAGCGGGTTCACCTTGCGAATGTTCGCCTCGGTGGGTGACACCTCTTGGCTCGTCGCAAACACCAGCGCAAACGTGCCGTCGAATCGCCAGTGCTCACCAATATGAAGCCCCCCGCCAAGCCCCAGCGTCATCTTGTCGAGATCCACCGTGAGCACCGATAGGTTCTGTTTCGGTACCGCACTCTTCTCGTAGGCAAAGCCCCCGCGGATATCGATCAGGTAGCCCGACACCGGCAACGTGTGCTCCGCACCAAAGTGAAGCGACCATGCGTCCTGAAAGCCTCGCTGAATATCGAGCGTGCCGACCTTGTAGTCGCCCAGCAACGCGACGTTTCTCAGTGTCACATCAGGCGTGACCTGAATCTTGTCGTGTACGCTCCACTTTTCGTAAGCAAACGCCGCTTCGACCCTGGTGTTCTTCGCCGGTCGCCCTTCGACTCCGGCTCGCAGTATCCACGGCAGATCGAACTTCACACGCGCGTTGTCCCCATCGATGGTCGCACTATCGAAGAGCGGTGACGACGGCAGCCTCGTCTTCAGCTTCGCCGACGAATCGACGTGATACCCAAGCTGAAACGACGTGCCGAATCGAATCATGTCGTGCGGAATCACCTGCACGCCAAACGAGCCACTCGGCGACACGATCGTACCCACCGAGAGCTGCCCCGCAGCGTCAAACTCGGGTTGCTCTGACGAGCACAGGAATCGATCTGGAACACACGACCCGAACACCACGCTCGATTGAAACTTGCCGAACAACACCGTGGGGCCCATTCCGAACTGAACTTGCGGAATCGGTCGCCACGCAACCCACAACCCCAAGTTCATCAGCGCTGAGCCATCGAGCGTGATCAACGAATATCGCTGCGGCGCTGGCTTGCCGTTCACCGTTTCTGGGTAGCTCGTCAACGCCGCGTACGGAGCATACATACCCGCCGCGATCACGAGATCCGGTCGGATCGCATAGCTCGCTGCGATCGTCGGAAGCGGCAACACCGGGGTCGTTCCGTCGACCTTGTCGTACGTGCGGATCGATGTGGTGCCCGTCGCTCCGGTGTTTGGGTCGGTCGAGGTGACAGCCACCTGCCTCTGGAACGACGACGTAAACTGAAGCCAGCTCGCGTCGACCAAGATCTGTGTCTTGGCTTCGACCAAACCTGCGGGGTTGTAATAGATCGCGCCCAGGTCGTCTGCGCCTGCGACGAACGCTCCGCCTCGCGCGAGTGGTCGCACGCCTCGATCACCAAAGTACAACCCCGCAGCGTGCGCGCTCGTTGAGCTCGCCAACACCGCAAGCGCGACTGCCGCTGTGCCAAGCTTTTTCACGCGCTCAGTTCCCCTTCCCGAGGTTCTCTTTCAGGTACGCGCTGCACTTCGTTGCGTCGACATTGCCCTGACTGTCGACCAGCCCGTGAACTCGACACAAGCAATCCGTCGCTGAGCCACCATCTCGCGTACACACGATCGTGTAGAACTGATCCAGACCGCGATACGGGTCCGTCAAGAAGTCGACGACGCCCGTCGATACCGCGGCGTAGTCCTTCGCTTCGAGCGACCCTTCGACAGACGAATCGATTCGGTTGATGTCGGCGATCGTATCGAGGATCACCTCGATCGGCGTCAGCTTGCCGTCTCCCAGCGGCGTTACCGCATTGCGAAGAGCGACGTCGAGCAGGTGATACCGATCGATGCTCACCTCGTCCGCCTTCGCTGCAGGCAGATCATTGTGATCGTCGAGCAGCGTTCGCAGAAGCTCGAGTGACTTCGACGCTGCGCCCACCTTGTCTTGCTCGGTGGCCGTTCCATCCTCGCCATAGCGAAGTCGCGGTACCGCACCCTCTGCGAAGGCGTTCAAGATCGGCGACAGGTTCGTGTCGTCTTGAAGCACCTGCATGATGTCACCCAACGACGACAACGTTGCTGCGAGCAGCTCGGGGTCGTTGTTGTTCTCGGTGATCAGATAGGTCACGAGCTTCTCGATTTCGATGCGCGCCTCATCGTCGCCGCGAAGTGCTTCGTTGAAGTCGAGCACCGCTGAGAACAGTGGTCGCTCCATCACATCCGGCTGTTTCGACAGGCTCGAGCGCGCCCAATCGCATTGTTTCGTGGTCTCGCGATCCGAACAGTGTGCGTTCACGTGCTCACGAGCGATGTTGCCCAAGATCGGGATGGCCTTCGCAATCGCGGGGTTCACCCACTGATTGTTTTGCGCCAGCACGAACTGATCGACGAGCTCGCCTCGCGCTTCCTTCCAGCGCGCCTTCTTGTCTGGGTCGCCGATGTCGTCGAAACGCTTGTCCATCCCGCGCAACGCAGCCACCAGCATGTCGTACGGCGTGATGTGGCGCTCGCCAACAGCGCGTGAGCTTCCGTCGTTGCGTTTGCCTTCGTTGTTGCCCTTCGCATCCACGAAGTTGAGGCTCTCGGCCACCTTCGGATCGAGCAAGAGCTGAAGCAGATCGAGCGAGACATCGAGACCATCTCGCTTGGCGCCGTTCTTCACACGCGGCGACGTGTAGTCCATCGTCTGGAACGTGTCGGTCAGCTCTTTGCCCGTCTCGAGAATACCGCTGCTGCCGAAGATCCACGCCAGCAACTCTTCGTATCGCGACAGCGCCGACGCATCTTGTGGCCAGTGCTTGTTCAAGATCTCGATGAGGTCGGTGAACAAGAGCTCGCCGGGGCACAAACACTGCCCCGTGTTTTGATCGATACCAATCTTGCACGCGTTCGTGTCCGGGTCTTTCGGGCACGCGTTGCCAGGGTACGTTCCCGGGAACGAGTAGTTCGCGAAGGCCGTCAAAATCGGCTTCATTCCCTCGTAGAAACCGCTCGTCGGGTTCCCATCCGAGCCCGAGGCGATGTAAGGCGCTTCGAAGTAGAAGATGCCTCCCGGGATACGCCCTCGCAGCGTCTGATCGAACGACGAGCACGAGTTCACTCCCTTCGCGTCTGGCGTGCAAAGGTTCGTACCCACCGGATCCATCACGCCCGAGATAAACAGATTCGTCTGCTTGTTCGTCGTGTCGATGAGGGAGTCGAGTGGGGCACTCGGGAATGCGTCCGTCTGGGCGTCGAAGTAGACAAGTCGAGACAAGGCTCCGGCGGTTGGCGCTGAAGACGTGAGACCCGACAATCCACTCGAGTTGGTGAACACATTGTCCACGTCGAGCCCGCAAGCGCTTACCAACCCCGGCGCGAGGCTTTGCAGTGTGTTCAGCAAATCGTTCAGACCCTGATCCAACACCCGAATCTTCGCTTTGCGAGGGTGCCCTTGAGGAAGCAGTGAGTCGACGAAGAAGACAGCGAGCTCTTCGATCTCGAACAACCCACATTCGTCGATTGGGGCTGGGTCGTTGAAGGGATCGATATCAAGCGGCAGCTCGATGTAGTCACCAACGATGAAGTTGATGATGGGACCTAGAAATCCTTGCGTACAGGGGAGGTCCGTACTCACGCGAATCTTCGCGTTGTACTTGTTGCAAGTCTTGACGTGGTTGGTCTCGGCGATGAGCTGAATGAAGCGCTGAAACACGCTTCGGTTGTCGTAGCTCGCGTCGCTTTGTGAGCGATTGACCGGGGTCTGGAACGGGTTGTCGCCGAACAGATTACCCGTGCTCTTGTTGAGCGGCGGGCCGTTGATTGCACCTGGGTTGTAGTTGACGTTGTCCTTGTTCAAGAACGCTGGCGCGTAGGCCTTCGGCAACCACTGACGCGCTTGTGGTGTCGAGGCCGCCAACAAGACGTCTTTGAGCAACCCACGAGGTGTCTCACCTGGGTTCGCAACACCCGAGAATCGGCTTGCGTCGATGCGTGCCACGCGCACGAGCCACTCGGTGAATTCGTCCCAGAAGACCGACTCGTCCTTCAGCGTGGCATTTGGGTAGGTCTTGCCCTTGTCCCAGATGTTGAACGCAAGCGAAACAGCCTTTGCCGTGAGCTCTGGGTGCTGCTCGTGAAGTTGCAGCATGTACCCGAGATAATCGTCGCTTCCGGGTGAGCCCAGGATCTGTCCGACCGCGTGAGTGACATCGACCAGCGGCGAGGTTTTCGGATCAAACCCCGTGTAAAAGACATCGGGCGCGCCGTTCTTCCCGCCGGGCCCCGACGAGACTCCGAACGCTTTCGAAGCGCTGCTCTTGCGTACACCGGCGAGTGCATACGCCCCCTCCAGCGCTTTCATCAACGATGACGGAGCGGGTGCGTCGGCCGTGCCTCGTGTCGCAGCAAGCGGTTGCAAATCAAGGCTCATTCGGCCGAGCAACGCACGCGATGTATCGACGTATTTGTAGACAAGAACACCATCTCGCTGTGCGCGGTGAGTGTCGTCGAATGTCCACGCTGAATCGAAAACCGCGTCAGGCGCTTTGAACGGAGGAGCCGCGAAGATCGGCTTGCCGTCCGAGGCCACATAACGACCGAGCAAGTCAACGTCAGGAAGCCCATCGCCATCGCTGTCGAAGAACGGCGCCGGCACTCCTGCGATGCCAGGTGTAGAGCCCTCCACCATGGCGAACCCTCGGAAATCGCGGGCTGCGATGTAGCGAGGGGTTGCTCCGCCCGAGATCGCAAACGCGTCATCCTGCGCGAGCATCAGACCCGACAGGATTTCTAGAATGCCTCGCGGGCGGTTCGGCTGAAACTTCGCGGTGTCGATCTGAAGCGGCGGAACAGCAGGGTCAGCCTGAATAGCGCGGAGCTCTCCCTCTGCTGTGGCGAGCAATCGCTGGAACACTTCCTCGTGTTTGCCTCCAGGCCCAAAGCGGTCGAGCGCAAGCTGAATGAACTTGCGGAAGTCTGGATATTTGAAGAGCGGTCGCAGC
>JAXLYQ010000089.1:0-11206 GCA_046351315.1 Polyangiaceae bacterium | reverse complement strand
GTCGCGCTGGCACATCTCGAGCAGCACGAGCTTGCCCATATCAACCCTCGAGCCTGCCCACCAAAGGAGGGAGTCGCGCTGGGATTGTGCAATGGGCTCGACGCTCGCGGTCTGTTTTATGACACCGTCAACCTGGTGATTCTTCCACAGCTCGATGCGCTCGGGTTGTCGGCTCGCAAAGCGTGGGAAAAACGCGCTGCATAAACCAACGATCCAGAGCTTCGCGACCGCTCGCGCATGCGCCTCTCTGCCTCATTTCACCGAGGAGAGCTGGGTGAGCGCAGCGGCGGCGTCGAGTGATTTTGGCAATGGGCTCAGACCGATCACCTCGGACGCGTGTTGCTTGAGATAAGAAGCGACCCAAGCTGGCGATGTGGACCAGGCTTTGAGCTCGGACGGGAGCACTTTCGAGCTTACTTCAGCGGGGACACTATAATGCCCCGGGCCAGTTCCGCATACATAGGGGGCCGATTGGGTGAAAAGATAACTGGCCTCAATCGTGCCCTCAGCCGAAAACGTGGGCGAGAACGAGAAATACACAGGCTTCTCGTCTTTATCCATCACACAGTCGCCAAATTCTTGTTGGATCGACGTCGCAGCTTCGGCGATCAACCCGGGGAGAATCTCTTTCGGCGGCTCGAGCTTCTCGACAGACTGCGAGATGAAGTCGAGATATTCGGTGCTCTGGCCGAAATAGGGGTGAGCCGCCATACAGCCCATACCGTAGTGCGAGGTCTCATACACCAGCGTCGAGCCCACCACCCCACGAATGGAGATTGTACCGCTAAATCCGGCCAGATCGCCCGAGCATTTGGGCCAACCATCTGGCTCGTTTTTCGCCAAGACTTTGGTCTTTTTGGTCGCGAGATTGGTCGCCGTAATCGTGGAAGTCTCGAAGGGCTCAGGCGTCGCAGGTACACCCTTACAGCCACACGTTTTCGACACCGTGGTTTGGGTTCGGATCGTCCACAAGGCGTCGAACGAAGCCACGATGGGTGCTGGGGCTTCTCGGACGACGTTGGCCTCGCCAGATTTCTCTTCGATCCAGCGAGTTTTGATGGTTCCCTTGGCTCCAGAAGGTTTGATCCAAACCAACACCGCGCTCGCCTCATACCCCGGCAAAGCAGGCAACTTGGCCACCTTGGCAGGAGTCGACCCGGACGGCACAGCCGAGACGGACGCGGTCACCCCAGCGCTCGATGCGCTCAGGGTGGGCGATGACGCTTGTGCTGAAGCACTGGACACCCCTGAGCTCGGGGACTGGCTTGGCGTGCTCAGTGTGCCGGGCGAGCCTGCACAAGCGCCAAGATACGAGAGAGAGAGCGCAGCAGAAACTCCCACGACGCAAGCGTATTTCGTTGACGTTGGCAACATGAGGGGGCGCTGGTATGGCACGGCCTCACGGACGAGCAATGTCGTCGAATGGTCAGGGACTCACGGGGACAATGGCCAATCGGGTCGAGGGATGCTCGTCGGTAACGATGAGGAAACCCACCCCGTCGAGTCGTGCGATGCCCTCCCAGTTTCGTGCTTTCGGGGTTGCATCCGGTTTGAGCGACCATGGCGCGCGGCCAGTGCGATGAATGCGATTACCGTCAGCGACCAGCTCGATAATCTGCTCTACCCCTTGGTTTTTCTCGGCGTCGTCTGCCCCGGCGCGCGCCAAGAACTGTTCGCCAGTCCAGTATATATTCAACGCATACATTCGACCCAGGTCATCAGGCGGAGTGATATCAGTAATGCGATAATCTATGGCGTCGAGCTTCCACGACGGTGCTGCTGAAAAACCGTTTTTTTCCCAACGAAACATCCGTGCGTTTGGGTCATGTGTACACGACGAGCCGTTCGCTTCGAATACCGCGGCAAGCAGATTCTTGCGAACCGGCGTGAGCGACTCGAACGCCATATTGGGCAAAGTCGCTTGCGGTTGGAGCACTGCAAGCGAGGATGGATCCAACACGATACCCGCCTCGGAAATTGACCCAGCCACAAGGTAGCCAATCATTCCACTCGAGCGTTTGGCTTCGATCGTGAGCGCGACACGAGAGCCGTCGACCACAATCGCTTCGAACCCCTCGAACCCCTCGACTTTTGCCGACAGACCGCCATCGTCAAAGGGCAACGCAACGGGCTCAATTGGCGCCTTGGGAGAGCCCTGTGCCGACAACGCCAGAAGTGCCTCCTTCGAAATCGTCGCCACAGCCCCTGAGCCAGCCAAGCCAAATTTTGCAGGATACTGGGGGCACAGAATCAGCTTTTCACCCCACCAAGCCAGCGCAGACAGCTCGGCTTTCTTTTCTGAAAATGGCCCCGACAGCGGGACATCGATCACATCGACCGGGGTGGTTTTCAGCTCAGTCGTAGGGCTAACCGGCCCGGGTGCCTTCGAGCACGAGCAAACCATTCCGAACAGTAGCGTCGCCCAATATCGCACGCAGCGACGCTACCACGGTCATACGATTCGCCTACGCCCCAAATGCGACCTAAGACAAAGCGAGCTGATCAGTCGTTCAGTCACTGCACGCGGAAGGGGAAATTGGCTGACGCGATACCGCCATGGCCATCGAGCGCGTAGACATACACACGATATTGACCGGGAGAGGGCGCGGTCAACATGACCTGTGCCCCAGAGCCCGAGACCGTATTGGGCACGGTATCAGGACGTGGCTCGGACGAGCCGCCGTTGCCAAGTTGTGAGGCCTCAACGAGCACCTCCCACACATAGGTGAGGGTATCTCCGTTTTCGTCCGATGCGCTGGCATTAACGCTCACCTGCTGACCCGCGCCCAAGGTCACATTATCCGCGGGATTTTTTCCGTCCAACAACAATGTCGTAACTATCGGGGCTCGCTGCGACGGCCAATTGCCTGTCCACGCATGCTGAAGCACGTCCACTGAGGCGTAGGCTTCACCATTGAGGCCCAGCTCAGGTCGTTGCTCAGCGAACAAGCCGTACCAAGTCGGGGTGCGTTCTTCTTTTTGGCCCCAGAGAAACACAGGGAGCTCACACAACGATCTGCCTGGGAAGCCAAATAATCCCAGCGGCTTCCGTAGGTATTTACCTTATCTGCGCTGGTTTGCTCGAGCGGGGCGCCCCACGAGGTCAGAGGAACTTCCCAGTGCTGTCCCGTTGGGCCCCATTCGGTGACCATATAGGGCCCGCCAACTGGCTACCCGCCGCCCGCCGACGCCAGTCACACCGCCGTAGTTGTTGATTCCAATCACGTCGATGCCCGGAGCAACCGTGGCGATGTACAACACGTTGCCGTCTGCACCAGCAATCACCGTCACCGTTGGATGATTGGGGTCTTGTGCGTGCACCATGCCGGCGAGCTCGTTGAAAAACCCCAGGCATCGTTGGTATCGGCCCCAGCGTTGATCTCGTTACCGAGAGCCCACATCAGCATCGCGGGATGATTTTTGTACTGGTCGAGCAACCCTGAAGCTCACCACGGATTTGGTTTTTATACCCCTCGTCGGTGTAACTACCGGCATCGTGCGAGAGCCAAATGCCCAAGAGAACGGTCATGCCGTGATCTCGGGCTTGGTCAAGGTTTGCCCCTGCATTTTCGGAGCCCCACGTGCGAAACGAGGTTGCCCCAATCTGTGCGGCTTTTTCTGAGATTCGACTGCCCACCTACACCGCGGATCACATAGGGTTGCCCATCTCGGAGAACGGTGAACGAGCCCCTGCTCCTTTCTATCGTGATGTGTCCCTCGCCGGTAAGAGGGCCGCCGCCTGCCAGATGAGCCCGCTGAACCAGCCGAGCCTCCTGAGCCGGCCGCACCAGACGACCCGCTCGAGCCTGAAGATCCCGAGTTTCCCGACGATCCGCCCACCCCGCGGAGCCTGAAGCACCGCCCGAGCCGGCTTGTCCGGATGTTCCCGAGGCGCCCGCTGTGCCTGCGCCACCCGAGCTGCCAGAGCTACCGCCCGTCTCACTCGAAGCGGTTGCATCATCGCTGCTGGAGCATCCAGCGAGGGCCCACGTCGCGCAGGTCGCCCAGCACAACCACACGCCACACCACACACTACGCATCGACGTACGCATCGACTTTGCTCCAAACGAAGGGGTTCACGTACTGAGTGGCCGAAGCGGATCGATTCCGTGAGAAATTCGTCCGCACGATTCGAGAAGCGGCGGATGCGCCGAGACGCAACCCCGAGTAGGCTCGGTTTCCGAGGAGCCCATGACGCACACCTGGACAACCGACAATCCGTATCTTTCTGGCAGTTACGCCCCGGTGACCGAAGAGCTCACGGGCGAAGCCACTCTCATCGAAGGAGAAATCCCGCGCGACCTGTGGGGCGTATTCGTTCGAAACGGCCCAAACCCGAAATATGAGCCACAAGGTCGTCATCATTGGTTCGATGGCGATGGGATGCTGCACGCGGTTCACCTCGAAAACGGCAAAGCCACCTATCGAAACCGATACGTTCGAACCGCTGGTCTTGCGGCTGACGAGCAGGCGCAGCGCGCTCTCTGGATGGGCATTCACGAGCCCACCCACGAGAATCCGAAGGGTATTCCTTACAAGGACACCGCGAACACGGATGTATTGTTTCACGCCGGTGAGCTGCAGGCGCTTTGGTACATTTGCGGCGCTCCGTATCGAGTCGACCCCGTTTC
This sequence comes from Polyangiaceae bacterium, assembly GCA_046351315.1. Classification (GTDB taxonomy): domain Bacteria; phylum Myxococcota_A; class Polyangia; order Polyangiales; family Polyangiaceae; genus JAXLYQ01. The sequence continues at coordinate 6,575 of JAXLYQ010000089.1, read as the reverse complement.
GCTCGAAACGCGAGGGATAAACTCGTTCGGCGGAAAGCGAACCACTTCCGTTTCTGCGCACGCCAAGGTCGATCCGCGAACCGGAGAGCTTGTGTTTTTTGAATACGGGCCGCGCCCACCCTATATGAGGTATGGCGTCGTTGATCACACGGGCACTCAACGTCACGCGGTGGATATTTCTCTATCCGGCCCCAGGCTTCCTCACGACATGGCCATCACCGAACACTATTCGGTCTTGATGGATTTGCCGGTGTTCCCCGACCCAGAGGGCCTGAAACAACGTCGATGGCGAACCTCGTTTTCGCGCGACATTCCGGCGCGATTTGGCGTGATCGCTCGCCACGGCGCAGCAGAGTCGATTCGCTGGTTCGACGCCTCGCCTTGCTACATCTATCACTCGGTCAACGCGTGGGAGGAAGGCGACGAGATCGTGCTCGTGGGCTGCCGAGTCGAGGATCCCTTCCCTGCCCCACTCGAATCCGACGGACGTTACGGCGCGATGATGGCCAATCTGCGCGTTCGAGCCCGGCTTCATGAGTGGCGTTTCAACCTCAAAACGGGAGCATGCCGAGAGCGAGCGCTCGACGATCGAAATACTGAATTTCCGTCGATCGCGCGAGCCAGGACAGGCGTAAAAACTCGATATTCATACAATGTCGACATGAATATTGCGTCGACGCTCTTGTTCGACGGCATCGTCAAATACGATCTCGAAACGGGCAAGACCCAAGAACACGCGTTTGGTGCAGGGCGTTTTGGAAGTGAATCGCCATTTGCCCCCACCGCGGGCGGCAAAAACGAGGACGACGGATATGTGCTCAGCTTCGTGCATGATTCCCGTGAAGGTCACTCCGAGCTCGTGATCCTCGATGCTCGAGATTTGGCCCGAGGTCCGGTCGCACGACTTCGCCTTCCACAGCGCGTTCCACTCGGATTTCACGCGACCTGGGTTCCGGGCGAGCAATTGAACCCATCGGGGGCCGCGTGATCCATTCGCTCCGCACTGCATTCGCCGGCCTGGCCACGTTCGTCGCATGCGTTGCGTTGGGCGCGTGCAAGCAGGTCTCTGATCCTTCGTCGTCGACGCTCGCTCCGTCGACCTCGGCGCATGCGAGTCAGTCCACGTCGCCGGCAGCGGGCTCGAAAGCAGGCGCCCCGCGCGAACAGACGGTGGTGGCTTCCCCATGGGCGACCGAGGCGGTGAATGCTCCTGATCGCTCGGCAGACGATCGTGCGCTCGACGAGGGTCGCCACCCCATCGAGATGCTTTCGTTCTTCGGCGTCACACCAGGCCAGCGCGTCGCCGAGATCGCCGCTGGCGGAGGTTACACGGCCGAGCTTCTTGCTCGCGTCGTGCACCCCGAGGGCAAAGTGTATGGCGTGAACTCGAAGTGGATTCTCGAGCGCTTTGCCGAGAAACCATGGAGCGAGCGCTTGAAAAAACCCGTCATGGCCAACGTGGTGCGCATCGATCGCGACTTCGATGACCCACTGCCCCCCGAGGCAAAAGATCTCGACGCCGTCTTCATGGTGCTCTTTTACCACGATACCGTCTGGCAAAAGGTCGACCGCGCGAAGATGAACAAGGCGATCTTCAACTCGCTGAAATCACGCGGGGTGTACGCCATCGTCGATCACAGCGGGCGCGCTGGAACGGGTACGTCAGAGACCGAAACGTTGCATCGCATCGAGGAAAGTGTCGTGAAGGCCGAGATCGAGGCAGCCGGTTTTCGCCTCGAAAAACGCGGTTCGTTCCTGGAGAATCCGAATGATACCCGCGACTGGAACGGCTCGCCGAGAGCCGCGGCTGAGCGTCGAGGCACCACCGACCGCTTCGTGTTGAAGTTCGTGAAACCATGAAGTTGCTCCGAAGCATCACGGAGCACGTTCTGTGAACGGCACGTTTGAAGGACGACGCCGTTGGCGTGCTCTGTTGGTGCTGGCGATGATTGGCTCCGTGGTCTTGGTGGGCACGGTTGCGTTGATCGATCAGCGACGACAGTCCGAGATTGCGGTGCGCGAGCTTGCTTCCGATCAAGTGGTGCTCGCCGAAGCGATCGCCACGGCGTTGACTGCGCGACTCGCCGCACATGAATGCTCGGACGCAACCCAATATGACCCAAGCACCAACGAGCCGACGCTCGGATGCCTGCTCAACGAAGCCAAGCGACTCGAACGACAAGGCCAGCTCATGCTTCTGATTCGGCCCGAGCAGCGTCGGGATCTGCTCTCGACCGATGGTCGTGCGATCGTCTCGACGCACGTCAACGACGAGATCGAAAAAGCCAGTCTATCGATCGTGCTCACGCGGTCCGAAGCGGTGTCGTTTGGTCTGCCGGCGCGACGAGCCGTGGCGGGGATATCGACGATCCATACTCCCAACGGGCAACGATGGGGTCTCGTCGCACTCGCGACGGCGCAGCATCTACGCGAGCGACAAGACCGCAGCGATTGGCGCCTCGCCCTCGGAGTCTTGAGCGTCGCAGTGGCGGTGTTTTCGTTTGGCGGGCTCGCGTTGAGACAACAACGCGTCGAGCTAGAGCTGGCCGCCGAGCTAGCCCAACGGACCATCGAAAAGGAGCGAGATCAACAGCTCGTTCGCGCCGACAAGATGGCCACGCTCGCGGCGCTTTCGACAGGAATCACCCACGAGCTGGCGACCCCTCTTGCCGTCATCAGCACCAGACTCGAAGCCATCGAGCAGAAGCTCAAAGACGACGAACGCGGTCGAAAAAGCACGCTCATCATCCGCGAGCAGATCGAGAGAATCCAGCGCGTGATGCGCGGGTTTCTATCGATCGCACGAGGCGAGGCCCCGGTGCTTGAGCACACCGATAGTCGCACCATCGTCGAGCGAGCGGTCGCGCTCGTACGTCACCGCTTCGATCATGCCGCAGTGAACCTCTCGGTCTCGCTCGCCAGCGAACGTCTCGTCGTTGCCGTGAATCCACCGGTGTTCGAGCAAGCTCTCGTGAACCTGCTCCTCAATGCCTGTGACGCAAGCAGCTCACGCGCGGGCAGCGTGACTCTTTCCGTCGATCGGCACGACGATGTGGTGAGGTTCACGGTCGAAGACGACGGCGACGGAATGCCACCCGACGTGGCAGCCCGTGCGACCGAGCCCTTCTTCACCACGAAACCGCAAGGTCGCGGCACCGGAATGGGACTCGCGATCGCAAACGAAATCGCCAAGCACCATGGGGGTGCGCTTTCGATCGAATCGAGAGCTGCCGAGGCGACTCAAGTCAGTGGCCCGCGGTTTGCTGAGTCGAACGAACGGGAACGCACTCGTGGCACCCGAGTCACGCTCAGTGTCCCCATGGCACGCAACACGGTTCTCGATGGGTAATCGCGTGGGAAAAGTCCTGGTAATCGACGACGACGAAGCGCTGACGGATTCGCTCGTCGATGGGTTGGCCGATCGCGGGTACGACGCGATGGGTTGTTTCTCCGGTAAACAAGCTCTCGCGCTGCTGAAACGAAACGACATCGATGCGGTCGTCACAGACCTTCGGATGCCCGAGGTCGACGGTCTTGAGTTGCTCGCCACCTCACGGCAGCACGCCCCAGAACGACCCGTGATTGTGATGACCGCGTTCAGCGCGATCGACACGGCCATCGAGTCGATCCGAAGAGGTGCGTTTCACTACCTGACCAAGCCTTTCAAGCTCGACGAGTTGGCACTGTTTCTCGATCGGGCGCTCGCCAACGCGCGCCTCGAACGAGACGCGCGCCGCATGGCCCAAGAGCTCCGCGAGGAGCGCAGCTTCGCGGGGGTCATCAGCAAAAGCCCAGCGATGCATGAGGTCTGCGATCTGCTCATGCGCGTGGTCGATGCCTCGGCCACCGTCCTGCTACTCGGTGAAACAGGCACCGGCAAAGGTCTGCTCGCCAAGGCGATCCACAACGAAAGCGTCCGTCGCACCGGGCCGTTCGTCACGATCAACTGCGCTGCGATTCCCGATTCACTGCTTGAAAGCGAGCTATTCGGACACGTGCGCGGAGCCTTCTCGGGTGCCACGAACGCCCGCACCGGACTCTTCGTCGAAGCAAGCGGCGGCACACTTTTTCTCGATGAAATCGGCGAGATGTCGCTCACGATGCAAACCAAGTTGCTCGATGTTCTCGAGCGCGGCGTCGTTCGAGCGCTCGGGTCGAACAAAGAGCAATCGATCGACACGCGGGTGATCGCCGCGACACATCGAGATCTACCGTCGCGAGTATCAGCGGGTCTGTTTCGAGAAGACCTCTACTACCGGCTCGCTGTGGTGGTGGTTGACCTTCCGCCTCTGCGTCGACGACGTGAGGACATCCCCTCGCTCGCCAAGCATTTCCTTGATCGTGCGCGAGCTCAAAGCCCAACCATCAGCGCGAAAACGATCTCGCCTGCCGCGATGAATCGCTTGGTCGCAAACCCATGGCCGGGCAATGTCCGCGAGCTCAAGCACACCATCGAACGCGCTGCTCTTCTCTCACGTGGAGAGCAACTCGACGACACTGTGTTGCCTGCGCCCACGGCCCCTCCGAGTGTTCCGCGTGAGCTCGATCCGACAAGCGAGGTCGTCACGATGCGCGCCATGCAAAAGAAGTACGCCGAGTGGGTACTCGAGCGTTTGGGCGGAAAGAAAATGGTCGCTTGCGAGAAGCTCGATATCGATCCGAAAACGCTCAACCGGCTTCTCTCGAGCGATGAATGAGAAGCACAGTCGGAAAATCTCCCAACGCGTCGATGGGATTTTCTCCGAATGAGCTCACCCCTTGTTGAATCGCTTGAGCGACAGCGAGCTCAACAGCACCGACACGCTCGACATCGACATCGCTGCACTCGCGACAACCGGAGACATCACCCACCCGGTGATCGGCGTCAGCAAGCCAGCTGCAATCGGTATCCCGAGCACGTTGTACAAGAACGCCCAGAACAGGTTGCGGCGAATCGTTGCGAGCGTCGCTCGAGCAAGCTCGATCGCCACCGGTAGCGTGGCGATCCCGCCACGCAGCAATACGAGATCCGCCGTCGCAAGAGCAATGTCGCTACCGTGGCTTACCGAGATGCCGACATCGGCAGCCGCCAGCGCGGGAGCGTCGTTGATCCCATCCCCCACCATCGCCACCTTGTCGCCCTGCTCACGAGCCTTCTGAATCAACGCTGCTTTGTCCTCAGGCCGCGTTTCAGCATGCACTTCGGTGATGCCGATCTCGTCTGCGATCGCGCGGGCAGTCGCGCTGCGATCCCCCGTGACCATCGCGACACGAATGCCCATCTCACCCAACTTGCGAACCGCTGCGCTGGCCTCACGCAAGGGTCGATCAGCGACAGCGACAAGACCCAACAGAGCGCCTTCTCTCGCGACGAACGACGGAGTCTTCCCCGCACGAGCAAGCTCCTCGGCACGAGCGGCGAGCGGCTCGACAAGAGCGCCCATTTCCTCGACCCACTGAGCGTTACCCACACGAGCACGCGTCCCTTCCACGCGAGCTTCGACCCCATGCCCGGGGCTCATCACGAACGAGCTCACTTCTCGAACGCTTGCTCCGCGCTCGATCGAGCCCTCGACCAACGCGCGACCGATCGGGTGCTCGCTCTGTGCCTCGATCGAGACAAGCAACGAGAGCAACTCCTGCTCAGTGCCGCTGTGCAGCACGACATCGGTGAGCTTCGGGTGTCCCTCGGTGAGCGTGCCTGTCTTGTCGAGAAACACGCGAGAAAGAGTGCTGGCCGACTCGAGCACCGAGCCACCCTTCACGAGAACCCCCAGCTCTGCCCCACGACCCGCGCCGACGGCAACAGCCGCTGGCGTCGCGAGACCAAGCGCACACGGGCAGGCGATCACGAGCACCGCGACCGCATGCTCGAATGCAGTCGCCACACCCATGCCAGAACGATCGAGCGCGAGGTGCACAACCAGAGTCAAAACCGACACAAACAGAACGATTGGTACAAAATACCCGCTCACCACATCCGCCAATCGTGCAATCGGAGCCTTCGACCCTTGCGCCAGCTCAACCGCTTCGACGATACGCGAGAGAGTCGACTCAGCCCCCGAATGAGTCACACGAACGGTGAGCGCTCCGGTTTGATTGAGCGTGCCACCCAACACGACCTCGCCTTTCGCGCGGTCAACCGGAAGGCTCTCGCCGGTCAGCATCGATTCGTCGAGCGCAGATGCGCCTTCGATGATTTCTGCGTCCGTCGGGACACGCTCTCCAGGGCGAATCACCACCACGTCGCCCTCCATCAACGACTCGACCGAGACGTCACTCTCGACCCCTGCTCGAACCAAATGAGCGACACTGGGTTGAAGCGCGACGAGTCCGCGAACCGCCTCCGACAACCGCTTTCGAGCACGCGCTTCGAGTAGCTTGCCTCCGAGCACGAACGTGATGATCGCGCCCACCGCTTCGAAGTACACGTGGGGCATCTGTCCGTGCTCTGCATGCGGGAACAACGACGGGACAAGAACCGCCAGCGTCGAGTAGCTCCACGACGCAATCGCACCGATCGAAATCAACGTGTTCATGTCCGTCGCGCCGTGACGCGCAGCCATCCAGGCAAGACGCAGAAATCTCCCTCCTGG
>JAXLYQ010000088.1:0-12097 GCA_046351315.1 Polyangiaceae bacterium | reverse complement strand
TCTGAAAGGTGCCCGAGCGCTGCACAAAGACGCCGACTGCGAAGTGGAACACGGTGCTCGACGTCGGCTTCTTCGATGAGTGTTTCGACAGGTGGAAGCAACCTGTCGGCTGCGTTCACGAGCTCAACCCCCCACGCCAGACTCACCCTGCTCATGGGCGCGAGTGTATAGGATTCCTTGCTGTCAGCATCGATCTCGAACAGGGTTCGGGCCGCCCGCATGCTGCTGTCCAAAGAGGCCCTCGGTTGGTCTGAGCTTTTCGAGTCTGAACGACGTTCCAGCAACGTCGAGCTATCGCAGGTCGCCCGTGTGATCGCCGAGCATCGTGGCTGGTACGTCGTGCACGATGGCGAGAAAGAGCGTTGGGCTCAACCGTCTGCGTCGTTGAGAAAATCGTACACGTCTCGCGGCGGGTTGCGCCCTGCCGTGGGTGATTGGGTCGTGCTTACTCGTGAGGCTGAGCCGCTCGTCGATTCGGTATTCTCACGTCGCTCGAAGCTTAGTCGGCGTGCTGCGGGCGGTGAGGTTCAAGAGCAGGTCGTCGGCGCGAATGTCGATGTGGTGCTCGTGCTCTCGCCGATCGTTCCGCCCGTCAATATCCGTAGGCTCGAGCGGTTCCTTGCGATGGTGCGTGATGGCGGTGCACGACCCGCGATCGCGTTGACGAAGATCGACCTCTGTGACGATGTCGCCGGCGACGTCGAGAAGGTGCGTGAGATCGCTGGTGATGCGGCGATCTTTCCAGTGTGTGCCCTCACGGGTGAAGGGGTCGATGCTCTTCAATCGTTGCTCGTTGCTGCAAGCACGTTGGCTCTCGTGGGTACGTCGGGTGCAGGAAAGTCGACGCTCATCAATCACTGGCTCGGCGGCGATGTGCTCGAAACTCGCGAGGTGCGTGACGACGGCAAAGGGCGCCATACGACGACTCGACGAGAGATGCGGGTGCTGCCGAATGGTGCGCTCGTGATCGACACGCCTGGTGTTCGCGAGCTTGCGTTGTGGGATGACGGCGAAGGTCTCGAAGAGACGTTTCCCGATGTGGACGCACTCACCACGCAGTGTCGATTCACCGATTGCTCACACCAAGCTGAGCCTGGCTGTGCAGTGCGTGCTGCCATCGCTTCGGGTGAGGTAAGCGAAGAGCGGGTGGCAGCCTTCATGAAGCTTCGTCTCGAGCAGCTTCACCTGTCACGCGAACGCGATGCTTCGTCGCGGGCCAAGCACAAGAACGAGCTGAAGAAGATCGCGAAGTCGCTCAAGGCCCACTACAAGGCGCGAAGATAACGATTCGAAGCGGCTCTTCTCGTAAATCGAGTCGCGCCAGTCGAGTAGATCAGGGTACTTCGCGGCGAGCTCGGGTGACGTCCATGCGCGCCGTGTCGCTGGCCCAAGCGGGATCGCTCGGCTCGTCACAGGCGAGATCATTTGTAGCGAGGTGGCCATCGCGATGTCGGCGTACGATAGCTCTCCGAGCAGATGGGTCTTGCCTCCCTTGATCGCGGCCCGTAGCTCATCGAGACCCGCTTCTACATCTCGCGACAATCGTTCTATCTCGTTTGCATCGACCCACTTCTTCTCGACGAATCGCGTTGCCATCACCGCGACGGGAATCGACGCGCGCTTGGCGGCATCAGGGATAAACGGCGGCAATGCCTCCATCAACGCCTCGTCGTCGTTGAGCAGTCGAGCCAACAACGATGCTCGTGCGCCTCGAAGAATCTTCTCGCTCACGTCGCTCCAGTGCAGCGTTTCGTCACGGTTCGAAAAGAGCTTGGAGCCCGTGCCAATTCGATCTGCATGTTGTGCGATCGCGACGGATTCAGGGAACACCTGACCCATATCGAGCAGCACGGGGACAGACACGCGGCCGGTCCATTTGCCGGTTTGTGCGCGGAGCAATGGCTCGCCGACCATCGGCAGGTGCTCTCGAACTTTGTAAGGGATTTTATGGTGATCGAGAGACCATCGCGCCTTCTCGCTCCACGGCGAGTACCAGAGCTGCACCAGCGTTCGCATGGGCGCTCGTATAGCGTCGCGATGGCTTCGAGAACAGCGTGCTCGTCACTGCCAGCATGGCGTGAGCCCGTGAACACCAGGAAACACTTGCGGAAACACCTCACGCACGAAGAAGTACGGGTTGTTGTTGTGCGCGACACCGATCGTTCTCGATGAGCACCACGGCTCGCTCGTGCGTCGCAGGCAATGCGAGTACGAGGTCGCGTCGCAATCAAAGCCCAGGTCATCCGGAAACATGTTCGCCTCGAACGCCGATGGATCTCCCTGCACCGAGTAGATGTTGATCACCCGCGTGCTCGTCCCCGCGAAGGCCGTCATCGGTGCGGTCCAGTGGTAGGCGGATTCGTAACAGATGTCCTCCATGCCCCAGAGCTTGAGCTCGGGAGCGTATGCGGGAACAACGGTCGAGAGCTCGTCGATGACTTTGTAAAGCCCGTTATTCGGGTCGCAGCCTGCGCCCGAGTGACCTGTGTACGACAGTGAGCCAATCGTGATCCCGCGTTGATCGAGCTGCGCTTTGATCAAATCGAGATGCGTCGTGAGGTCGTATTCGCTGCCATACAGATAAGTCGACGAGCCTTGGAAATGAACGGGCTCGGCGAGGATCAGCGGCTTGGTATTGCCCCCATTGATCAAGGCTCGCTCGAGTAGATCAAGGCGGCGCCCGCCGTTGAGCGAAGGCGTCGGATTGCTCGATGGGTTGATGCCGTGAAGCATGATCACGACATCGAATGTCCCTCCACAGCGTGCCTCGGAAGGGATCCACAGCGCGCCCTTGTCGGGGTAGTCGATCTCGATCATCTCGTCATCGCCACAGGGCAACGGCTGATCGGGTACACAGACTTGATCGACCGTGTATGGGTCGCCGTAACGATGCCGCTCCACGCACGAATACCCAGGTGCGCAGCCGTTTCCTGGGAGCACATCAGGATCGCACTTCGAGATACAGGCGCCGTGCTCGAGGCCGAACGGACGCCCATCGACACAGAAGGTAACGGTGTCGGTTGCCTCGCCTCGATCAGGGCAAATGTCGTCACAGGGGAGTGAGCAGGTGCCATTCGGGAAGCCATCGGTGAGACAGATCGCGCCGTCGTATTGGCAATCTGCCGCGGTCTCACAAGCGCCACCGATCCAGCCCACGTTCGCCGTTGACGGAGGGAACGAGCCCGCAGCTCCTGCGGAGCCTGCGCTGCCCGCTGTGGCGCCGGTTCCGCCAGAACCGCCCGTTCCACTCGCTCCAGCAACGCCGCTTGTTCCGCTTGTTCCGCCGGTGGCAGCGGTGCCTCCGCTGCCGCTTGCTCCGGATGTTCCGCCCGAGCCCGCTGTACCTCCCACACCTGCCGTGCCGCCGCTCCCTGATGCTCCTGCGGATGCTGCGCCTGAGGTTCCGCTCGAGCCAGCCGTGGCGTTGTTGGCTGAGTCATCGGCCGAGGAGCAATGGAGCAACGAGAGGGCGAGAACAGCGAGGGTGAGGCGCGACACGCTGCCGAGTGTACGAAAATCGTGACCGAGATGGACGTCTAACAGCGACCTTCGTACGCGATCAGGTGCCCCAAATGGCTTCGACACGCGCCATGACTTTCTTTCGCGTGGCAGAAAACTCAGGGAGCTCGCGCAGCGGCTTGAGCGCAGGGCATCGGTTGAGCCACTCGAGATCGATCAGGGCGGTATCTGCAGCCTTGGTGAGCCACTGCAGAGCCATCTCGATGCGCCCCGCAGCGCACGTCGCCTCGGTGATCATTTGGTAGATCAGCGTGAGGAACCGCGGGCTAGCATTGCCATTCGTGAGAATTGCGGTGAACCGTGGCTCATTCTCCGTCGCGTCGACCTCTCCGGTTGCGACCCTGGCCATGAATTCGACTGCGCGTGCACTCGGTGTTTCAAGCTCGTTGAGCTTGCTCATCACGCGGTCGATTCGCTCTCGATCGTTCTGCCAGATGGCCACTCGAAGCTGCAGCGTGAGCGAGCCGAAATGCATCGGTGTTCCCGAGAGCTGTTGCACGAAGTGATCGAATCGCGTCGTGTCGTCATGAAGCGCAGCAAGGCGAGCAAGATCGATCCGGCAAATGTTCATCGACGGGTCGAGGATCAGCGCAAGCTCGAGGCGTTTGATCCCTTCGTTCGAGCGCCCGCCTTCGCATTGAAGTTGTCCGAGATACTGCTGCGCCTCTGCATACGTCGGCGCGAGCGTGATCGCTTTGACCAGCGCCTGGACAGCCTGTTTCATGTGGCCGTCGTTGACCTCGAGCATACCCGCGGCGAGGTAGGTCTCGGCAAACTCGGGGGCAGAAACCAACGCACGTGCAACGCTGGCCCGAGATTCCGTCTCCCATCGATGTGGATCGGTCCCATCCGACGGAAGCGACCACGCGCGCAGACACGCGAGCGCATGGGCTGCAATCGCGGGCGAAAACTCTGGGGCGATGGCCAAGCATTGCTCGAGCATGTCGACCGCGTTGCCAGGCCCAGTTACTGCGAGCGTCGCGAGCTTTCGTCGTGCTCGCAGATACAGCTCGATCGCATCGGGCGGCGCCGTGCCGCGATAAGTGACGGTGGTGATCCCTGCACGAAGAGCCTCAGCGATTCGTTTGCTCATCGTATCTTGGAGCTCGAATAGATCTTCGAGAGGGCTCTCGAATCGCTCGCTCCAGAGTTGCGCGTTGCTCGATACCTCCACCAATCGAGCCGCGATACGGATGTTTCGTCCGGTGCTCTGCAGCGTACCGTCGACGATCCAATCGACGCCCAACGCTGTGCCCGCTGCATGCGGATCACGATCGCTTCGGTATCGCTCGGTCGCGCCGCTCGCGAGGATGCGGATCCCTCGTGTTCGCGACAGTACGTCGATCAGCTCATCGGCGATCGCGTCGCCCAGATACTCTTGATCCTTCGGCCCGATATAGCGAAGCGGAAGTACCGCGAGTGATCGATCCATGCGCGGGATCGGCGCGATCGGTGACGGGTTCGAACGCGGAGACAGCGGCGAAGAAGGGGAGGGCGACGACGGCGAAGATGGTGCCGCGTATTGTGTCTGACTTGCGTTGGGTGGCGCTGGGTTACTCGAGCTTGGGTTGGTCGTGGGTGAAGCAACCGTTGCAGGAACAGCGACAGAAAACGTACCAGACGAGCTGCTTCGAGCGCTGTTGGCACCGACGGCACGCTCGTGCGCAAGCCACTCTTTGAGAGCACTTGCGATGGCTTGCGCATCGGGTGGACGATCGGCTGGGTCTCGCGCGAGGCAACAAAGCGTGAGCTCGGCAATCCACGCAGGCAGTGGTGCAAACGCTCGCGGATCAGGCGGTAGCTCGCGCACTCGCGCGACGGCTGCGGCGAGCACATCGCGGCCTTCGAACGGTTGATGTCCCGTGAGCATTTCGAACATCAGCAAGCCCACCGCGTAGAGATCAGAGCGAGCGTCGACGGTCTCTCCAGCCACCTGCTCGGGTGCCATGTACAGAGGCGTTCCGACGACGCCCATCGTGCGGTTGCCGTCGTCGCGAAAGCTTCTCGCGATGCCAAAATCCGATACGACAACGCGCCCACCTTTTTCGATCAAGACGTTCGCCGGCTTGAGGTCTCGGTGCACGACACCGGTTGCATGCGCGGCGCTCAACCCATCGGCGATCTGAATGGCTGTGGAGACTGCTTCGTGAATCGGCATCGCGCTTCGTCGAAGTCGCGACTGAAGATCCTCACCGTTGATGAGCTCCATCGTCAAATAGAGCATCGAGTCGAACACGCCCAAGTCGTGGGTGCGAACGACATTGGGGTGGTGATCTTGCGCGATAGCCTCAGCTCTCGTTGAAAGCGATCGGCTGCTCCCGCATGTGGAGAGTCTCCGAGATCGAGCGTTTTGAGCGCCACGTCTTCGCCGAGCAGCGTGTCGAGCACTCGATAGACCGCGCCCATTCCGCCGCGACCTAGCAGTGCCTCGACTCGGTATCGACCGGCGAACATCGTCCCGTGAACGAGCCCACCCCCTGCGCTAGCTGGCGCGCTCGACGGGGTGCCTGTGCCTGGTTTTGCGTTTGCGTCGACGCGCTCATTGGCGTCGTGAAGATCGTCGAGCGAAACGGTCTGCGCGATCTCGGACTGCGGCTTGTCCGCGGACATTCGCGGCATCTTAACAGATTCGGACCCACTCGCTTGTTCGCTGCGCTCGTTCGACGTTGACGTTGCAAGCGCGTAACGCTCTTCTTCGGGCCGAGGTTGTTGAAACCCCATGATTTGCCCGTCTTGTCGCAAGAGCTCTACGCGTAACGAACGAGCGAGCTCGAAATGTCCGCAGTGCGGATACCAGTTCGTATTCGACCCGCCCAACCCGCTGTCGGATGCTGAGGTCAACGGTGCGATCGAGAGATTGTCGAATGGAGGCAAGCTTTCTTTCAGCCGAGAGCAGCTCGTGTGCGAGATCGAGCGCCGGCTCACGTCGAGGGCTCGACGACTCGCTGACTTCTTCGCTTTGATCTCGAGGTCGAGTCTGCTCTTCAAGCTCTTGCCCTTCGTGGCGTGCATCATCGGGGTGAGCTCTGGGCTTGCCTTCGAGTCGTTGCTCGGGGGTCTCATGCTCGGTGCAGCGTGCCTCATTCTCTCGCTGCTATGGTGGGCGCGGGCGCCGACCGAAAAGGAAGCCAAACGGCGAGCGTTTCTGCGCGCTCTCGAGCTAAGCGGCGATGCACGTAGCCTCGTTCGGCAGTACCTCGAGGTCCATCCTCCGACCAGGATGCTCGCAGCTTACAACGCACCCCCGTCTGAGAACGTGAGTCTGGCGCGTGAGTTCGATCTCGAAAGTTACGGCTTCGATCGCGTGGTGCTTCTGCCGTCGCGTGCGCTTGTCGATGTGCTCGTCGCCAATCAATTTCACGTGCAGCACAACGCTGCGATCGTGACGTTCGACGATGAGCCGTCGCGTGTTGCCGAGCTGATCAAGAAACAACTCGCGGGGCCGTCTCCGCCGAGTGTTTATGCTCTCGATGACTTCCCGCCGTCGAAGCATCAGCGTATCGACAAGTGGGTTGCGCGTATGGGCATTGACCCAAGCCTCGTGGTGCGAGTGGGGCTTTCGTCGTCGCAAGCTCGCCGCATGTGGCCCAAGAGAAACCTGGTGACGATCGGGTCGCTGATCGAGTTCGAGGTACCTGTCGATGCGCTTCGCCCCGAGGCGCTAGCGAACCTTCTCTTCAACGCGTTTCATGGTCGTGTTGCTGAAGATTCGCTCGTGGTCGTTGACGTCGTTTACGACTTTGGATGAGTTGCAAACGCTCGAACGTTACGCCCAACTCACGCCCATGGAGGCGAGCGAAGATCGACCTTGAACCAGTGCGTGCCGTCGGCGAGCCAGAGCGTGGTGCCTCGACCGATCGCCCGGCAATGCGCCAGCAAGTGTCCGTCCGTGTCGCGGAAGCGGTACGTCTGTCGCTCCGAGACGTGATCTCCGTCGAGCGAGCAGAGCACGTAGTGATCTTCTTGGCCGTACCCGCCTTGAAAGAGCGCGGTTGAACCGTCGATTGCGAAGGCATGAGTTCCCCGCGGGGCGTTGCTCCAGGTGCGTATGGTTGACCCGTCGTTGGTCAATCGCACGAGAGGAAATTGCGGGTGATACGCGATGTACACGTCGTCGTGTGAGGCGACGTTCAGCGCGTAACAATCACACACCGAGCCCACTTCGGTCGGAGGTTGCAGCGCGGCGATTCGATCACCGTTCGAGTCGAGATGCTCGAGGCCGGTGGCTCCGAGCGCTTCGGGGTGATGACTCAGCGCACCCAATACGCCTTCGTCGAAGTACGACACCCAGACATCACCATCGCGCGTGACCTGAACATCCTCGATGCCATCACCCAGCGCCATTTGTCGCGTGACTGAGCCATCGTGGCCCACGACGAGTGCGTTGACCTCGAATGCGCCTTGCGCGGTTCGACGAGCGCGACCTGACACGAGCAGCAGATCCTCGCCGATCGGTTGCGCGAAATGCAGCGTGCGAGAAGGCGTTTTCACGTCGATTCGCTCGACGATGCTCTCGTCACCGAGGCGGTACGGAGGCTGGATACGAAGCACCGAATACCGCGTTGTGGGCGGCCGATCGGGCGACGTGAGCAGCATCAACGAGCCATCGTAAGCGACAGAGCGCCCCAGCACGACCAACCCATCTCGGCCATCGAGCAAGGGTCTCTCGTCCACGATCGGGGCGAGCTCAACCTCGACGACAGAGTGGTCCAGTGCGGCAAGAGCGGACATGCAACTCGAGATGATCGCCCGAATCGCATGCCCTATGCACGCAGAAAGTCACCGCGAGACGAAGTGACCAAGGTCAGTTCGCAAACAGTTTGATCGATCCGACGTTGTCGTTGGCGTTGGTTGCGTCGCTGTAGTCGGTCGAGCAGAGGTCAGCGTCTGAGTTGATTGTCGCCGTGGCGCCCGTGCAATTCGGCCCCGTGAAGATGATGGCCGACGTTGCGCTACCGAGCGTGATGTACGAAGCGCCTCCTGCGGTATTCGCGTCGAGGTTGTGGCAGCCGACCCCGTTCACGTTTGAGAGCACATTCGAGGTCGAATCGCAGTCGGAGAGAAAGCTCGCAGAGGTAGTTGCGACTTGGGTGCATGTAGACGAGCAGAGCGAGCCGTCATTGATGCCGTCGTCGCATCCTTCACCTGCTTGTACGATGCCGTCTCCGCAGAAAGAACCGGGGTAGCGTTGCGACATCAGGTCGTTGAGCGTCGTCAGCTCCGAGGTCGAAAGCGCGTGGTTGAAGACCAACAACTCGAGGTATTGGCCGTCGAATTGATAGCCGCTCATGAAGAAGTTGGGCTCGTTGATGCTGCCGACCGAGAAGCTCGTGCCCCCCAAGCCTCCAAGGTTCTCGGTGAACATCGTACCGACTTTGCCGCCCGTGTACACGCGCGAGCCAAGCGTTTCGCCTGCCTTGAGGGTCGCCACTGTCACGAGCACCTTCGAGTCTACGCTGATGCCCGTGACGGGTGAGAACCCTGTTCCGTCGGAGATTCCAGCGGTGAAACCCGTGCCACCTGACGTCATGAAGCGGTCCCAGCCGCCGTTGTCGTTGCCCCATACTCCCGCGAAGGTTTGAGGATCGCCTGCGCCGTTGATGAACACCGCGACGATGGTCAGCTCGGGTTGAACACTTCGATTGATGTCGAACGGTACGGCATACAGGTCGTCGCCCTCGAAGACCAATCCTCCGCGACCATTCGAGATCGCGTTCTTGTACGTGGCTTGACGAGTCGCGAGCGACTGCGTTGCGTCCAGCCCCCGCGCTTTGTCTTTCCACGTCGTGATTGCGGTGTCGTCGAGCGTGGCGCTGCCATCGCCATTCGGATCGTTGCCGTCGAGCCAGACGACGAGAGAGGTGTACGAGCACGACGTGTCGCAACCGCTCAAGAAATCATCGCTGTTCTTTGCGCCGAGATCGCACTGTTCCGAACCCGCCACGAGACCATCTCCACAGATGGGGCCGCATTCGCTTGGCGTGCCGCCGCACTCCCAACCGCTTTCGATCTGGCAGGTCGAGCTACAACCGTCTCCGTCGTTGTTGTTCCCGTCGTCACACTGTTCCGAGCTGGTGATTTGCCCGTCGTTGCATTGAGACGAGATCGTTCCGGCTGAGCCTCCGACGCCGGCAACCCCACCCGTTCCTGCAACGCCTCCCGAGCCTGCGGTTCCTCCGGTTCCTGAGACGCCGCCTGCTCCACTCGTGCCGCCGGTGCCAGCGGTGCCGCCAAGTCCACCCGTTCCACCCGTTCCACTGGCTCCTCCGGTTCCACCCGTTCCGCTGGTTCCACCCGTGCCGCCCGTTCCGCCCGTTCCAGCGGTTCCACCAGTTCCACTAGTTCCACCAGCGCCCGCGGTTCCGCCGGTGCCGCTCGTTCCACCGCTACCGGATGAGCCACTCGAGCCCCCCGTTCCAGCGGTTCCGCCCGTTCCGCTCGAGCCGGCTGAGCCTGCTGTTCCGCCGGTTCCAGAGCTCCCTGACGATCCTGCTGTACCGCCTGTTCCTGCGGAGCCTGCGGTTCCCGAGCTTCCGGCGCTCGAGCCCGCGCTACCCGCGGTTCCGCTCGTGCCGCCTGAACCACTCGCGCCGCCTGTGCTCAGGGTTGTCCCCTCGTCGTCTGCACAGCCTGTCGAACACGACGCTGCCAACAACACCGTTGCGAATCGTGCCGTCGCCCTCATCGAGCTTCGAGAAAATCTTTTCATCTAAGTTACCTCCGAGGTGGGTAGGCGCGCTCGTCTATGTCGAGATTCTAAAGACGCGCCGGTTGCAAACTTCTCGTTAGGTTACTACCCGGACGAACGATGATACGATCTTTTCCATAGGACATTCATCTCATTCTTTCTTCTATTTCGTATCGAGCTGGCGAAAACTCTATCAAGAAGAAGAGGCGACGGTGAGCGTGCCTAGCTCGGCTTTTTCGGAAATCGTCGCTGAATCGTGCTTTCGGGGAGCAGCGTCTCGTCGATCGTTTCGATATCGATGCCCAGGTGCTCGAGCTTTTTTTTCGCATATGTGCCCTCGGATTGTACTGAAGGGCTGGAAGCGCTCGCCAAGCTCGGTTCGAGAATTACGACCCATGAAGGCTGCTGGGTTTTGCGGTGCTCAAAGAGGCAAAGCACGTGCTCTCCGACCAACCCATAGTGCAGCTCCGAAATATCCTGGTGAACGACCTTCTCTGGTGTGTCGCTCTGAGAGGCGTCTGAGCGGTCGCGCGCAATGCTCAGCGTGACTTCTCTCGGCGTCATTTCATAGGTCAACGAGCAAGGTATATAGGTTCGAATTTCTTGGATATACCGCTCGGCTTTGCGTTCGAGAAGCGTGTCTGTCCAGCGAATCAGGGCTCTTCTCAGCGGTACATGAAATACCAGCATGAGTGCGCTCAGAAAAAAGAGGGGCACCGCTGGCCAGAGTGCTGGCGTCGCGATCGCCATGATGAGGCCGACCGCGCAAAAGAGCAGACCCAATCTCTGCAACCATTGCTCCCGTTCGGCTGAGCGCTTTTTGTCGATGTCTACCCGTTTGGCGAATCGCGCGTTTTGTAGAATCAATGCGCAGTGAATCTCATATTTCACCAGCTCAATTCTTCGCGCATCGAGTGAGCTTCTCAACGCTTCTGAAACATCGCTCTGGCCCATGTTCGCTCGTTCGTTGGTCAAAAAATACCCAATAAGGTCGCATCTACGACCCTATTGGGTTTTCTGTCGCTCAGTACGAACGGGCGAGCACGACGCGGCGAGCGCTTGGCTTACCCGTGAGCACACATTGGCCTGGAGACATCATGCTCTCGACCCACGCCGGGTTGTGAGCGGGGGCCTCGGCCACACATCGGATCGTGGCTTTGAGCTCCTCCTTGAAGCGAGCCTCGGTCTCGGCGGTACCATCCCAATGCACCAGTGCAAACCCGCCGCCCTTCTCTTCGAAGAACGATTTCAACTCGGCATGGCTGTCGATCGGGCGCGTATTCGCATCGCGGAAGTCTCGTGCTCGCGCGAACATTCCTCGCTGCATATCCTCGAGAATCGCTGGTAGCTTGGTGGCGACCTCTCCGCGTGAAATGCTCTCCTTGTCTCGCGGAGAACGATCACGTCGCGCCACCATCACCGTGCCGCTTTCGACATCGCGGGGCCCAACCTCGATACGAAGTGGAACACCCTTTTTGACCCACTCCCACATCTTGTCGCCGCCGCGAAGATCGCGTGTGTCGACCTCGACCTCGAAAGGTCGTCCCATCACGTTTTGTGATCGGAGCTCTTTCGCCAGTGCATGTACCGCCTCGAGCACGGTTGCCTTCGAGTCGTCGCCTCGGAAGACAGGCAAAATCACCGCGTGCGCAGGCGCAAGACGTGGCGGCAGTACGAGCCCGTCGTCGTCCGAGTGGGTCATCAACAGGCCACCGATCAAACGCGTAGAAACGCCCCACGAGGTTGTCCAGGCAAACTCTTCGGTCGCGTTTTGGCTCTGGTATTTGATGCCACTCGCCTTCGCGAAATTTTGACCCAAGAAGTGCGACGTTCCGGCTTGAAGCGCCTTGCGATCTTGCATCATCGCTTCGATCGCGAACGTGTCGACTG
>JAXLYQ010000087.1:0-12136 GCA_046351315.1 Polyangiaceae bacterium | reverse complement strand
ACAAGTTACAGAAACCGCACCGCATCTCGCAGAACGGAATGTGTACGTACAACGCAAGCGACGAACGATCTTCGCGGCACCAAAGCTCGTCGAGCCCTACACGCTTTTCTAGCTCTCGATAGGCCGTTTTGTGAGGGTAACCGTACGCGTAAGCGACATAGGGGCTGCCCTCGACGAGTGCCTGAACCTCACGTGGAGGGTGGGTCATCGGGTCGCCTCGTTGGCATCGATCTTCGGCAAGATCGTCTCCGCGTATGGCACGGTCCACGTACACGGGTGAGCGAGACGATGCCCGTGGTAGCCGTCGTCGCCGTAGGCTGTGCCGTGATCCGAGCAGAGAATCGTCAACACCGGCGCACGCCGCTGAAGAACGCGAAACAAGCGAGGCAGATGTTGATCGACGTAGCGAAGGGCTGCGGCATGCGTCTCGATCGTGTCTTGTTGAGCACCCGGCACGTAGAACCGATTCGGTTGATGCAGCGCTGAGATGTTGACGAACAAGAATACTCGCCTCGATGAATCCAACATTGCGACACGTTGCTCCGCGATGTCGATCTGGCGCTCGGTCGAGTGTGGGCTCGTCACACCGGTGTCGTGTGTCCAATGACTCTCGTTGAACAGCGACGGCAGCACCAACCCGAGTGGGTTCTGCTTGTTGAAGAAACCCACACCGCCGATACAGATGGTGTGGTAGCCAAGCGCCGCCAGCCCTTCGACGATATTGGACGCGTCGAGCACGAGCGTTTGCTTCGACGTGGTCTCGCTCCCTTCGAACCTCATGGCGAAGAGGCGCGGGTGACGACCAGGCGCGATGGGCGTGGGTAGGAAGCCTGCGAAAAAAGCGTGATGCGCAGCGTACGTGAAGCTCGCGGGTGAGTGGCGAGGCTCCCACTGTTGCCCCGGAAGAACAGCCTGAAGGTTCGGCGTGCGACCGGCTTTCAATTCGCGATCTGCGACGTCGAATCGAAGCGTGTCGAGCGTGACGAAAAGAATGTCGTGTGTACCGATCAACTCGCGAGAGTGAATCATGCGACGAGAAGCTCCCTTAGCTCTGCGCAATACGTGTCATCACCCCGATCGACCACGCCGGGCAGCAGATCGCCAAACGCGTTGACCTCAATGATTTGGGGGTGGGTGAAGGTTGGGTCGACCAGGACATCAACGCCCAGTTGAAACGAGTTGCGAAACACGCGCGCTGCGTCTTTTGCGACTGCCGTCACACGCGACCAACCGTCTTCGCCAGCCTTCGTTTTGAGGGCGTCGAGATCTCCCCGCTGGTTGCCCAGATGCAGGTTCGTGATGGGCCCTTTCGAGGTTCGAACGACGCAGTGGCGAGGGGTGCCCGCGATCGTCACGGCGCGCACGTCGAAAGGCGAGCCTCGAAGGGTCGCTTTTCGCTGCCATTGCTCGACAATCACACCCTCAGCACACAGGTAGTTCAGCAATGTTTCGATCGTCGAGAGCGACGCGTAACGAGACATTCGACGAGAGTTAAAGAGCACGGTCTCGCCAGCGACGCGGGTGACCTCAGCGGACGTGAACGCGAACTCGCGTTTTGGCTTGAGCGACAACGCAACCACGCCCGATGCCGATGAACCGTGCGCAAGCTTCTGAGCTGCTCGTCACCGCGAGCGCGTGCGGCGGCGATAAGCTCTTCTGCGGTGCTGGGTGACGGCCGATGGGGCGTGACCGCAACGCTCTCTGCGTGAAGCACTCGTTGGCATGCGTTCTTGTCGAACAACACCGCGATCTCGCGAGGCGATGAGACAGAGATACCGTGGGTCGAGGTTCGGTAGCGCTCGAGCGATGCGAGCGCGTGAACGAAGCCGACGTACCACTGCCTCGGGAACCACACTCGGCCGCGATCTTCGGTCAACGTACGGGCTGACGCGCTCGAGACGCGTTTCGCACGAGGTGCGACTGTCGCTGCGTCGGATGTGATCCAGCCATCGGGGAGGTCGTGAGATTCACCCAGCGCGATGAGCTCACGTTCCACATCGAAGCGCTGACCTGGTGACTCGATCCGCACCCACGATGCGCGCTCGAGTGCTTTCTCGAATGAGCCAGGATCCGTCAAAAAATCGAGCCAGTCGATCACCTCAGCGTCGTTCAACCCGAGTCGACGGCAAGCCTGCTGAAGCAGCTCGACTCGCCGACTCGACGGGTTTGCAACGACGACGAAGCTCACTCCGAAACCGAAATGTAACGCTCGCCGGGCCCGGCCTCGCCCTCAGCCTCGGACACGTCGACCTTCACTCCCTTGAGCGCCTTGAGCTTCTTCGTCAACGCCTCGCCCATGTAGTGGTGCGAGAGATTGAGTCGCTTGAGCTTGGGCACCAGCGAGCTTTCGAGCAGCGCGGTTCCGCCTTCGTTGCCCAGCGTACCCATCGACAGATCAAGCTCTTCGAGGTGGGTCAAGACAGGCGCGTTGGCGATTGCTACTGCGATAGCGTCCGATGCTTCGCTGTCGCGAAGGCCGAGGTACTTGAGCTTCGGGAACAACCTGCCTGAGAGCAGCGGTGCCACGGTCTCAGCGTTGGCATCTCCACCATAGTTATCGCTGCCGAGCCACAGCTCGAGGTGCTCGAGCTCAGGCAGCTTCGACGCGCAGATCTCCTGAATAACGCCGCTCGGGAGCCCTCCGGTCTGGATGACGAGCTTCTTGAGATGAGCATGGCTGACCTCGCCCCAACTGAGGTCTTCTCCGCCACGGATGTAGAGCGTCTCGAGCTTCGGATAGGCCTTGAGAAGCGGCGCGTAATTGCCCTGGTGCAACCATGAGATCTCACACTCCTCGTAGACGATCTCGCCCACGAAGAGAGCTTTCAGCGAGGTGAGCTTGTCCTTGGCTTCGACGAGGGCTGTGATCAGATCGTCCGCGTTCGAGTCGAACTGCTCGCCATCCCACTGGCCAATCACAAGCGCTTCGATCTTGTCCGCGTCGGTGGCCTCTGCGAGCGCGGCCACGAGCTGCGCGCCGGTGTTGTCGTCGTCGTATTCGACGCTCAAGCGAATGGCGTGTTTCGCGTTCACATGATCACCGACATGCCACTCTTGGATCTTACGGCCTTCGAACTCGGTGATGTGCTCTCCGATGGTCATCGCAGTCCTCCTCTGGACACCCGCGTTGTAGCGTTCGACTCTGCGAGAACCAAGCACGATCATGCCCGAGTTGACCTTGCTCACATCGACGTACGACCGAACGCATTACCCCCACCGATCGTTTGTTCAGTGTCATCCAGATCGACTTGCCATCGTGGCGATGTTGGCTGGTGTAGATACCGCGGACATTCGCACGGCAAGGGTGCTCGAGATTGGATGCGGCACGGGCGGGAACTTGCTTCCGATGGCCGTGCAGCTTCCCCGAGCGCGGTTCACCGGGATCGATTTGTCGTCGTCGCAAATCCAGCGCGCTCGCGACATCGCGTCGGCTTGCTCCATCACGAATGTCGAGCTCGTTCCCACGTCGATCGAGGCTTTCGATGCCGACGATGGCTCCTTCGACTATGTGTTGTGCCACGGCGTCTTTTCCTGGGTTGGGCACGACACGCAGCAGGCGATCTTGAGATCGATTTCACGTTTGCTACGACCAAGCGGAGCCGCGTTTGTCAGCCACAACACGCTTCCGGGCTGGCGCGATCGGCAGATTGTTCGTGACCTCGCTCTGCGGGTTCTCGATACGGCCGACTTCTCTGCCGAACTCGCAGACGCTGAGCAGCTTCGCGACTTGCTCATCGAAGAGTTGTCGCGGCTAATCGCATCCGTTGGCGATGGTGATCCGCAGTATCGATCGCGTTTGATGGCAGAGCTTGCCCGACTCAACGAGGTTGATGCGGCGTACGTCGTCCACGAGCACTTTGCGCCGGTGTCGAACCCATGCAGCGTGGCTCGGTTTGCGCGTATGGCCGAAGCGCACGGGCTGTGTTTTGTCGGCGATGCGAACCCTCATCTCTTCGCGGTCAGCGCGGCAGCTCCGTCCGACTTGCGCGGCTCTTTGGCCGAGCGCATTTCGGCTCACGAGTGGTTCGACCTGGTTCACCTCACGTCCTTTCGCCAATCGGTGCTCGTTCGCTCTGACGCTCGTTGTGCTGGGAGCGTTGAACCCACGAAAGTTCTTGAGCGAGTGACCGTGGCGTCGTCGTTGATCCCGCCCGACGATATCAACCTCAGTCAACCGTCATCGTCACTCTTTCAAAGTGCGCGAGGTGTGGTGACGTTCGTCGAACCCATCGTCAAAGCGGCGTTCATCGAGCTGTTTTTGGCGGCGCCACGAGCGCTCTTCGTGTCTGAGCTCTTGGCGCGTGCTCGAACACGACTGGGTCGGGTCGAGCCATCGGACGAATCAACGCTCGTGGACGAGCTTCTCGCTTTGGTACACGAAACGGATCTGATCGGCTTCACACGCACGAAGGTGTTGCGTGAGCCTGTCGGTGCCCGCCTTTCCGTTCGTGCACCCGTACACGCGCTGGCAGTGCGAGCGTGGTCATCGACTGACGAATCTTTGGCATCATGAGATCGAGCTCGAGGAATCCCTCGTTCATCGATTGCTCGCTTCGATGGACGGCACTCGATCCATGAACGATCTCGCCCAGGTGCTCGTCGCAGATCGAGCCCGCGACCACGAGCTCGCACCGTCGCTGTCCGGCCCTCAACCCATGCTCGACGTGGTGATGATGCTGATGCGCGACGGGTTGCTTTGCGATCTGGCCCGAAGCCCGTTTGATCAGCCCTCGACGTTACGAAGAAAGTTCGCGACGTCAGCGAACCGGGCATCGAGAAACTCACGCACGTCGGGTTGATGGTTGCGCCATCGAGCGCGAACTTCATGGCCTCGCAACCATGCATCTCTCATTGCGATGTTCACCGCGATCGAGCCGTGGCGCATGCGAAGTCGTGGGTGCCCGTAGCGGTTACGTAGTCTTGCGGTCCACCAAGCCAACCGATCAGGAAGAGCGCAAACCGCTCGCGAGCGACGGGGCTTACTTTGCCTGGTGGGTCACAGTGATGGAGCTTCGCGAGCTCTGGCTCGTGGTCGTCCATGAAGTCGTAGAACCTCGTGACGATGTCGCGCACCGGAGCCTCGCCGCCAAGCCTGAGAAACGGCGTATCAACCTCTGTCGGCGTGTACATGATCTAGCGTTTGCGTTGTCCGCTCACTGCATAGCTGGCGGTGCACCCCGAGACCAATATCGTGCTGCTGTTCACGTGAAGCGTGAGCGTGCCCGAGAGTGTGCCGTCGGGTGCGATCCGCGCGTCGTACGAGGTGTGCCCAGAGAATGTCGCACCGAGCACGTTGCGAGACTCGGATGGCCCTTTGTCAGCCGAGATCGTGCACTGTGTTTGGATCGAGATTCGCCGTGTGTCCGTACTTGCCTTTGCGTTCGATCCACACCGCAACGGGGCCCGTTCGTCGCATGGTGATCTCGCTCGAGATCGACCTCGCATCGTCGACATCGCACACGCTCCCCGTAGAGCTCGAACGAGTGGCGCTGGCTTGATAGGTGCCATCCACCACACACGGTGGCGGTGCGCTTGTTTGTGAGTCCGCAGATGGGTGGCAGCCCACCGATTCGATACACGCGACACACACGACGGAGACAGAGAGTGTTGAAAGCGAAAAGCGGCGTGGGCCCATCTCAGCATCGTATCGCCGAGTGGAGCTCGGACCGTTAGTTTCGCGTTCGATATTGCGTGTTCCTCATCGCGAATCCATGACGCCTCGATGACGTCTTCGGTGAAGAGCCCGTTGCTCGGTGTGGATGATCCTGCCGCGTTTGAGGTCGTGCGCCCCCATGGTCGATCTCCCGCTTTTTTGCTGTGTGATCACGCCTCCCATCGAATCCCGAAACAACTCGTAGACCTTGGTCTTTCAGAGCAAGAACGACTGGACCACATCGGTTGGGACATCGGGGCGGCAGACTGCGCGCGAGCGCTCTCCGAGCTGCTTGATGCGACACTCGTGCTGTCTGGCTATTCGAGGCTGGTGATCGACTGCAACCGCCCTCCGCGGGTGGCGAGCTCTATCCCCACAGTGACCGGTGGCGTGTCGGTCCCAGGCAATGCCGATCTAACCGATCAGCAAAAAGCGGAGCGAGCGGAGGCTTGTTTTTGGCCTTATCACCGGGCTGTATCTGCGCTGCTCGATGAGCGGAGAGACACGGGGCGGCCGACGTTCGTGCTGAGTATGCACAGCTTCACGCCGTTTCTTGGCGCGGCGAGGCCGTGGCACATCGCGATGTTGTACGGAAAAGATCGTCGTCTTGCGGGCGCGTTTCTCGAGCGGTTGCGCAAGGAGGAACGCTGGGTCGTGGGCGACAACGAACCGTATCGAGTCACACCCGAGACCGATTATTCGATCCCCAATCACGCTGAAGATCGCGGTCATCCTGGGGTGTTGATCGAGATTCGACAGGATCTTCTCTCCACGGCCGACGGCCCCTCCAACTGGGCGTATTCGATTGCGTCTTGTTTTGGTGATATCGTTAAAAATTGGTGAATATTGGTAGGACCATCACGATCAAGCACATAAATACGAAAAAGACCTAACCAGCCGACCAAGTGGTCGAGTGTGAGCGGAATCGTCTGCTATTTCTGCGGAAAATTCGGCAAATCGTAGTGTTTTCGAATGGGACGGCAGATTGGGCCCGGGTGTAAAAACGATTCATGACAACCCGGCCTGCTCGTCCCTCTCGCGATCGCAACGTTTCGTTCGCTCGACTCTTGGTCGGGCTGTCG
This sequence comes from Polyangiaceae bacterium, assembly GCA_046351315.1. Classification (GTDB taxonomy): domain Bacteria; phylum Myxococcota_A; class Polyangia; order Polyangiales; family Polyangiaceae; genus JAXLYQ01. The sequence goes on along the minus strand of JAXLYQ010000087.1, from coordinate 5,401 downwards.
TTGCCGCTGATCGCCTCCTCGGTCATCGCGTGCTCAGCTTCGTCGACGAACTCTGACTTCGGCGATGGTGGCTCAGCGGGCACCAGTGGCTCGGCAGGCACGATTTCAGGCGCGGGTGGATCATCCACGGGCCTGGGCGGATCGAGCGGTTCAGCGGGAAGCGCGGGCTCGGTGGTGGCTGGCTCGTCTGGCAGCGCGGGGTCTGCGGGCAGCAATGCTTGCGATTCAGTGAAATACGATTCGCAACTTCAGCCAGGCGCGGTGCTCATCGTGTTCGATGCGTCTCAGTCGATGGACGACGCGCCCGACGGCAGCAGCTCCACCAGCGGCCCAACGAAGTGGGAAATCGCGACGGGAGCGATTCGACAAATGGTCGATTCATTGCCGGACGCCGCATTGGTTGGCGTGATGCTCTTCCCGGATGAGGGCAGCAATGATTGCGCTGTCGATCCCGTGCCGAACGTTGAGGTTGCGCCTCTCGGTCAGAACCGTGATGCCATCAAGGCGGTGCTCGACCCTGCCACCTCGCCCTATGGCGGGGCCACTCCGCTCGGTCACGCGATCGAAAAGGGGCACACGTATTTGCACAACCGCTCTGACCTCGCGGGTACGAAAGCGATCCTGCTCGTCACCGATGGTGTGCCCTCCACCCTCTGTGACGAAACGGAGCAAGACACTCCACAGAACGCGAAGCTCGGCCTTCAAAACTGGAATCAAAAAACGTTCGTCGTCGGATTGGCAGGGAGCAACGAGCAGCTTCTCTCGCTTGCCGCCTACAACGGCGGGACTCCTCGCGTTCCCGATTGCATCCCGCAATGCTGCCCCAATACAGGCGGCATCTTCGACACGGGTTGCACCGAGCAAGAAATCCTCACCTGCTGCAACTACACCGCCGAAGGCGCGGGCACACAGACCGATCTCGTCGCTGCGTTGAGTGAGTTCTCCTCCGCATTCCTCACCTCGTGCATCTTCACGGTACCGAAGGGCGATAATCCATCGGAGTTCGATCCTGGGTTGGTGAACGTGCTCGTCACGATCAACGGCGGCACACCGACGACAATCCCGCAGAACGCAACCTCGGGTTGGACATACGCGGACTCAAACAACGACACGCTCGAGCTTCACGGCGACATCTGTACGCAGATCTTGAACAATCCAAGCTCGGTCGACATCGAGCTGGGTTGTCCGACCCAGATTCAGTGAGCAAACGCCGGGTTCGGCTCGCAATTGTCTCCTCGCGCCCATTCATTTGCTAAGTGGGCGCGATGTTCTTTGTGAACCCTCCTCGCGCCATTCGTGGTGCGTTTCGTACCTTGTTCGCTTTCGGTGTGGTGGGCGCGATCGCGTTGATCGGTGGTTGCGGCAATTCATCCGACAAGGGCAGCAGTGGGGCTGCGTCGTCGACGACGCCGGCGGGCCCCAACCCTGCGCTCACCGATGTGTCGAAAGCGAATGAGAAAGCCCCCGACGTGTACAAGGTTCGCTTCACGACGACGAAAGGCGATTTCGTCGTCGAAGCTCGTCGCGAGTGGAGCCCAGGGGGAGCCGATCGGTTCTACAATCTCGTGAAGATCGGCTTCTACGACGGCGTGAAGTTCTTCCGCGTGATTGACGGCTTCATGGCGCAGTTCGGCATTCACGGCTCGCCCAAGGTGATGAGCGCGTGGCGTAGTGCTTCCATTGTGGACGACCCCGTTGTGCAAGGGAACAAGCGCGGCTTTCTCTCGTTCGCGATGGCCGGCAAAAACTCGCGAACCACACAGCTCTTCATCAACCTCGTCGACAATCAACGTCTCGACAAGATGGGCTTCGCGGCGTTTGCCCAGGTGGTCGAAGGCATGAACGTCGTCGACTCGCTCTACAAGGGTTACGGCGAGGGGGCACCGCAGGGCAAAGGCCCCGATCAGGGTCGCTTGCAGATGGAGGGCAACGCCTACCTCGAGAAAGACTTCCCGCAGCTCGACGGCATCGTCTCGGCGAAGCTGGTTCAATGAGGTTGCGGTAAGCCAGCGGGTCGATGTTGACGGTTAGATCCGGTTCGGTCACGAATCGAGAATGCTTCGTCGACTCGCTCTTCGTTTCACGTCGTTCGGCGTCCTTTGGCTTCTGGTTTCAGCGTCTGCTTGCAACAACCGAGAATACGTTCGCGGCGACAGTGCCATCGACTCAGAGGCCATGTCGACAGGGCTCGACAAGCGCGACATCCAGAAGCTGTTGAGCGAGGGCCTGAACAAGCTGCGGGTAGCGCCCATCATGGACGAGTGGCGCTCGAAGGGCGGCAAGGAAACGGTTGCCATTTTCCCGTTTCAAAACGAAACCTCAGAGCATATCGATTCGCAGCTGTCGGCCGCTCTCAGCGAGACCGAAACCTGGTTGATCGATGCAAACGTCGTCACCGTGATCGACCGTAGTCGCCAAGAGCAAATGATCGCCGACATCGAGGGCGGGCGACGTGGCGTGTTCAATCCTGCGAACGTCCCCAAGTACGGCAAGCAGCTTGGGGTGAAATATTATGTCACGGGCAAGGTGCAGGCTGCTGACGAGCGAACGGACGACATGCGGCGCGTCCAGTACTTCTTGTTTCTGCAGGTGATTGAGGTCGAGACCAGTGCCATTCGCTTTCAGCACAAGTCGTACGTGACGAAGGCCGCTCGCTGAGAACGCGCGAGATGCAAGCCCCACTGCGTTCGCTGTTGCGTCCGTCGAGTCTCACGAGCTGCGTGATCGTGGCAGCGACCCTCGCGCTGAGCTCATCGACACTCGGATGCGCAGGTCATGAGGGGCGCACGGTGAAGATGCGCTCGGCGCTCGACGCAGGAGATCCACACCGTGCCATTCGAGAGATCAACAAACAGCTCGACGTCGAGAGCGACGAGCAGCTCCCAAAGAAGATAGAGGGCGACGACGCCTTGCTCGTGCTCGACCGCGCGACGATTCAGCTTGCGGTCACCAGCTTTGCCAACAGCAAACGTGACTTTGAAGCCGCGGACAAGGCGATCGAGATGGTCGATCTTTCGCATTCAGCGGGCGATGAGATCGCGAAGTTTGTTTTCTCTGATTCCGCGGGTCGCTACTCGGCACCGCCGCATGAGAAGCTGCTGATCAACACGCTCAACATGGTGAACTACCTCGAGCTTGGCGACCTCTCTGGCGCACGTGTCGAGGCCCGGCGGCTTGGGGTGATGCAGAGTTACTACCGCGACACGATCAAGCGGGATAACCCGATTCTCGGGTTCAGCGGATTTCTTGCAGGGTTTGTGTTCGAGAAAAGCGGCGACCCGAATGAGGCACTGCGCTGGTATGACGAGGCACTCAAGTTCTCTGCGGCCTCGTCACTGAAACGCTCTGTGGCTGCACTTGCGCCGCTTGGTACGTACAAGAGCCCTCGAATCGATGCGTTGGCAGCGGTGAGCGAAGAGGCACCGCCTGACCCAAACGAAGGCGAGATCGTGGTGGTCATGGGCTACGGCCGTGTGCCCCACAAGATCGCGCAACGAGTGCCGATTGGTCTTGCTCTCACGTACACCGCGGGGGCTCTCAGCCCGACGGACGCTGCTGCCGCGAACCGGCTCGCCGCGCAGGGTCTGGTCACTTGGGTGAACTACCCCGAGCTTGCCCCTGAGCAAGGTGCCTACGAGTTGCCTTCGCTCGCGGTCGATGGCCGCAGGACCTCGCTCGAGCAAGCGGTGGATATCTCGGCCGAGGTGCGAACCGCTTGGCAGGAAATTCAGGGCAAGGTGGTTGCCTCCGCCATCACCCGTATGATCTCGCGAGTGGCGGTGGGTGCTGGCATTCAAGCGGCATCGGGCCGAGATAGCATTACCGGGCTTTTGCTCTCGCTGGGTACTCAGGCCGCGATGACCGCAGCGGATACACCCGATACGCGAAGTTGGGAGACGCTGCCGGCTCGCGTTGCCGTGTCGCGAGTGAGAGTCCCCGCGGGTCGTCACCGGGTACTCGTTTCGGGTCGAGGGGTGTCGCGTGATCAACCCGTCGATGTGGCACCCGGAGGCTGGGTCCTCGTATCGTTGCTCGCCTTGCGTTGAGCTCTACGAAAGCGACGGCGCCACCTCGTCGAGCGTGCTTCGAACGGTGTTGAGAATCGCGCCAGCAGTGCAGGGCTTCTGAAGCACGGGGTAACTCAAGGCACGGTCTTTGAGCGGCTCGAAGTAGCCCGTCATCAGCACGACGCGGATGTCACCTCGAAGCTCGCGCGCTTTTTCTGCGAGCATGATCCCGTCGATGTCCGGAAGCATGATGTCCGACAACAGCAGGTGGATTGGACCGCTAAACGACCGACATCGATCAAGCACGTCTCGGTGGGATGCTGCTTCGAGCACACGATACCCATGCGACTCAAGGATTCGCTTCGTGGCACCGCGAAGCATTTCGTTGTCCTCCACGAGCAACACCGTTTCGTCTCCGCGGCTTCGAGGTGCATTGCCGCTATCGGCAGCGAGATCCATCGGCTCTGACGTTTCTGGCAGGAAGATCGAGAACGATGTGCCTGAGCCAGGTTGGCTTTCGACGGCGATGTGCCCTGACGACTGCTTCACGAAGCCGTACACCGTGGCGAGCCCGAGCCCTGTGCCTTGTCCCGGTGCTTTGGTGGTAAAAAAGGGCTCGAAAATCTTGGCTTTCACCTCGGCGGACATTCCCACGCCGTTGTCGCGCACCTCGAGAACGACATGTGGCTTGGGCGCGCCAACAGCGTCGTTCACCGCAATGTGTTGAGGGTTCAACTCTCGACGGAGTGCGATTTGAATCGTGCCGCCGTCGGGCATTGCATCGCGTGCGTTGACCACCAGATTCAAGACACTCTGCTCGAGAAAACCTGGGTCGACCCGTGCCAAACAGGGCACCTCACCCAGGTCTTGAGTGAGCGAAATCTTCGGGCCGACGCATGGCTCCAGCATCTCGTACATCTCGCGAATCACATTCCTCACGTCGAGCACCCGCGGGCTCACGCTGCCGCGTCGGCTGAATACCAAGAGACGCTTGGTGATCGACGCGCCCTTCTCGGACGACTGCGCGATCTGCAGCAGGTCTTCACGCAACGAGGCAATTTGCTCGGTGGTTGGCTGGAGCCCCGCGCTATCAACGCCCGCGAGCGCGAGCTCAGCGTGTGCGAGAATGATGTTCAGCACGTTGTTGAAGTCGTGCGCGATACCCGCGGCGAGGTGCCCCAACGCGTCGAGCTTTTGGGATTGCCGTACCTGCTCTTCGAGCGAACGACGCCTCGAAACGTCGCGCACGAAACACAGCAATGGCGCATCTGGCTCATCGGCCATGACGCTGACGGAGACCTCGACCGGTGCTGTGGTTCCATCGAACCGTAGTGCCGTAAATTCCGCGGGGTCATCAGGTTCATCGCCGACCATTCCGCGAAGCACAACGAGCA
>JAXLYQ010000086.1:0-12725 GCA_046351315.1 Polyangiaceae bacterium | reverse complement strand
CGTGCTCCTCCGGTCGATGCGGCAGTCATGCCCTTCAAGAACTCTTCAGCGAGGCGCTCTTGATCCTGCGCAGTGAGCGACTTGCGGATCATCGTCTCGGCTTGGCCCGTGGCGGCATCGACCGTCTGGCGCAACAACGCTGCCTTGATCAGCTTGCCCTCTTGCTCGATCAAGAACTCGCTGTCTCGGCGCATACGCTCGCGCTTCTCGACGGCTTCGCGAAGCACACGCTCTTTCTCGCGCTTCGTCTGCTCTGCGTAGTCAGCACGCAAACGAGCAATCTCGGCGTCGATACCGTCGAGCTTCGCGCGATACTCGGCGAGACGCTTCTCGGCGGTGTCCATCACCTTCGCCGCTTCGTCCATCTCGCGTTCGAGATCGTTGCGACGCTTCACCAAGCTCTCGGCGAGTGGCTTGCGACCGAAGTAAACACCCGCACCTGCCAGGATCGCGAAGTTGATGAAGTTCGCAATCAGCGGGATGGGCTTGCCCTTCGGGCGCCAAAAAATGTCGTGATCGCTCGCGCCCTCTTTCTCGCCGAGCAACCCGTAAAACCAGTTGATCTCTTCGAGCTCGTGGTGACCACCATGCCCGCCCGAAGCCGCATCGTGCCCGGACTTGCCGTGATCATCATGACCCCCTGGCGCCGCACCGTGCGCAGGCGCTGAGCCATGAGGCGCTGCGTGCGGATCACCACCCGGAGGCGCCTGACGCATGCTCGGAGGCATCGGCATCGGTCGCATCGCGGACGCTCCGCCACCTGGGCGAGGCGTACCGTGTGGATCTTGTGCAAGCGCGATCGACGGAGCCATCGTGAGCGCAAGGCCTGCGCTCGCGAGGCTCAGCACGCTCACCGCGCGCCCAACCGATCGAAGGAGTGACGTTCGCATGATCACGAAACCTCCCGACCGAGCACTCGCGCCGCAACATCGCGCGCAATCTCGGACGACGACTGACCAAGCGCGAACTCGAGCGCCTGACCTTCTTCTCGGAGCTTCGCTCGACCCTTGTCGAGGATCTCCTGCGCCTCGGCTCGTGCCTCAGCAAGAATACGAGCCTCTTCACGAAGCACTTCAGCACGAATCTTGTCGCGCTCTTCAGATGCTACGCGGTGAACCTCTGCCATCTGCGTCTCGTACTTCCGCAGTAGCTCGGCGGCTTCTTCGTCCATGTCTCGTGCCTGTTTACGGGCACCAGCAATGCGACGATCTCGAGCTTCGAACACCTTGATCAGCGGATCGAAGAGAAGAGGCTTGAGAATGAGGAACAGCAGCGTCAGCAGGACGAGCTGAGTGAGGACGAGCTGCGGGTTAACGTCGACTTCGACGCTTGCAGCGGCGGCACTCAGCAGGCCGAAGGATCCGTGGGTGTTCATCGTAAGCGTGGCGCTCATTGACGAGTTTCTCGCGATGCGCGGGGCTACCCACCCGCGAAAGGCGGCGCCGTATATCACCACCTACCCACCCCGTCCAGTCGACGGTCAGACGAGAATTCTTCAGAGGCTTGTCCAGTCTTCTACCCGCAGGTTTTGCAGGTTCTGAAACTGGTGGGGTCGCCTCGTCACCAAGGTCAGGTCGTTCGTTCGGGCCAGAGCGATCGTCATCAGATCGCTCGCCGACAACGACGAGCCCGCCCAGTCGACCGACGCCACGAGCTTGCTGTACATGTGCGCTGCGGCAAGGTCGAACGGCAGCACGCGCACCGCCGACACCACCTTCAGCAAGTCGTTCATCAAGGCTTGGTTGTTCACTCGCCTCGCAAAATAAAAAAGATCGCCCACCGACGTGGCGCTCACCCAACGCTCGGCGCTCGGCACCGTCGTGAGCCTGCGCACGAAGCCTCGCGATGGAGCCGCTCGAAGCACCTCAACCAGCGCCGTCGAGTCGAACAAATACCCTTTCATGGGCGACCTGCCCCATGCGGAATCGGCACCCCGAGCGCCAACCACACCTCTTCTACGAAGCTGTCTTGCTTACATGCGCCACACAGCGCGAGCAGCGGGTCGTTCCCCGATGCGCCTGGGTCGGGTGGCTCGGCTCGATCGAGTACCTCGGTCGGCACGATGGCAGCGATCGGATGACCATTGCGCAGGACAACCGTTGTGCCTTGAGCGCGCTCGGCCATTTCAACTGCGTCCATGGCTCGTGCGGCTAGATCGGTGATCTGAAGACCATACCTCTTCACGGTGGCGCGAACTTACCGCGCCTCTTCGTTGCGACAAAGCGCGGCGAGCATGTCCCGATAACGAGCTCCGCTTCGAGGCTCCGTTGCGTCCTCGGCCACCTCGACCAATGGCTCGAGCGCAAAGCGCCGCTCGTGGAGTCGCGGATGCGGCACGGTCAGCTCGTCGCTTTCGATCGATTCGCCCTCGACCCACAACACGTCGAGGTCGATGACCCTCGGGCCCCATCGAAGAGAAGGGTCTCGCCGTCGGCCCAGCGCGCGTTCGATGTCGAGAAGCGCTCGCAACACATCGACCGCTTCGAGCGTCGTCGTCAATGCAATCGCACCGTTGAGAAAATCGGGCTGCTCAGGGCCGATGGGCGCCGTTTGTCGCAACGTGCTCACGCGCTCGAGCCGTACGCCGTCGACCTGCGAGATTCTTTCGATGGCGGTGCGAATCGTGGCTTCGCGGTCTCCGAGGTTGGCCCCAAGACCCACCACAACTCGTCGATTCGGTCGAGACATGCCCAGGCCGACCGCCTAGCTCGCGTATTTCGTTTTTGCCACATCGCTCACCTTGGTGGATCGAGCCCTTGCGGATCTAGGAGTCGTGGTAGAAGGCGGAATCGTGCTCGGGTACACCCTCCCGGAGATCGCCATCATCGCGATCATCTTCGCTGCCGTGACGCTTGCCCCTCGTGTTCCCGAGGTGGGTGAGCGCTTGGGAGAGAAGCTCTTTGCGCGCTCGCGGGCCGATACATCTCCTTCTGAACCGACTGACCCTTCGGCTTCGTGAACGCTGCGATGAAGCCGACTGTTTTCGTGTGTGATGCGTCGATTCAGGGGGAGGGCGTAGGCAAGGCGCTACGCGCTGCTGGCTACAACGTTGTCGATGTTCCGCTGGCACTTCTCGTGTCGAGAGCGGCTGCGCAACTACCTGCTCTGGTGATCGTCGACACTGACGCACCCGATGCGCTCGAGGTGATTGCTCGTCTTCGTGAAATGCCTGGCTCGGCTGCGATCGAGCTGATCTTTCTCGGCGAGCCAGAGCGCAGCTTTTCGGTGATGCAGACGACGCGCTGCCTCGAAACTGCAGACGGCTTCTTTGCGCCCCGTAAACATCTCGGCGCTCCTTGCTCGTATCGCGTCACTCGTGCCGCTCGATGGCTCGGCACCCGCTCGGCGTGCGCCCGTCGTTCCTGACGTGCTGGTCGATCGAGAGCTCGTTTCCCGAGGTGCCCGAGCTGATTCCCGAAGGCGTTCCTTTCCTCGATTTCCAGACGATCCACTGGGTCTCGCTCTCGCCGGGGCTGCATCGTCGAGCTTGCTCGCGCAGCTCTTTGCGCCGCCTTCCTCGGTGCCTCCTGCACGCAGTGTGTCGGTGGATCCTCCCGCGATGATGGCCGAGGCCAGCGATGCTCCGGCGACGCCGAGAAGTCAGGTGTTGGCGCCAACGTCAGGTGCAACGGCGAACTTTCGCGCAAGCGAGTCGGCGACAGGTGTTACTGGCGTGGGCGCACCCCAGGTGACCGCGCCGGGCACGGGTTCCTCTGTCGTCGCCACCGGCGTCACGACTGGCTCGATGTTGCTGTCGAAGAGCGGTCTTACGGGCGCTGGAACTTCCCGCTGGAACCGGCGTCGGAACGAGGCGCAGGCACGGGAGTCGCCCGTTCGGTGATCACCGGTATGCGAGCTGAATCCGAGCTCACCGGCGTACCTACCTCAGGGCCAAGCTCGTCGCCGATCGGAACGCAGCTCTCTGACGATATCCAACGCGTGCTCGCCCTCGCTGAGCAACGTGTTGCAGCGTTCATATCATCGAGCTCACATCCGCCTTCGCCCGAGGATGAAATCGAGGCCGTACTGCCAGCCGATATCCTCGACGCGCTCGATGAGCCGATCGATCAAGACGACGATGACGGCGAGGTTGAGCGACACCGCCGGTGCTCGAAAAGACGCGCATGTCCTCACGCCGGTGCCTGCCGAGGCGAGCGAGAATCGGCCCGAATTCCTGTCGCCCACGCCAGGTCATGTGGCCGCCGTTCTCGCGCCTGTCGCGGTGCGACCCAATGCGCTCGATCGTCGTAGCTCGGCACCACTTACGAATGCGCGCCCCTTTGGCTCGCCCGATGATGAGCTTCCGTTTTCGTCCGCGATGCGCTCGCCGCTCATCTATGACGAATCGAGTGAGCCTCCTGTCGGCATGCAATCGGTTCGAGCGCTCACACCGCACCAGCCGGTGGTGTCGATGCCATCCGAGCCTGCTCGGCGCGACGATGGCATTCGCCGTATTTCGCCGTTGCCTCCTTCAGGGTCTCTCGACGCCTTTCGTACGCCTCGACCCGGGCTCGTCGAGCCTGCTCCTCGATGGACTCAACCTTCGCAACTTCCGTCGACGCCGCGACCTCCGCTGGCCACGCAACACGCAGGGGCAAGGCCAGCTCAGGGCGACGTTCGCAGGGTCGATGCGCTGTCGCAAGAGCGTGACGGCATTGCTCGCCTTGCCGAGGCTGTCTCGTCTCGGTTCACCGGCTCGTTGACGTTCGAGACATCTGACGGTGCTCGTTGTGTCGTGTTCCGAGACGGCGACTTCGTGACCGTTGCACCGGCGAATGAAGCCGAGTCGCTGGTCGCGTTTTTGGTCGCTCGAGGAGAAGTCCCTCGTGATGCGGTGATGCGACTGTCGGCGCGGTTGGCAGCAGGAGGGCGTCATGCGGGCGCTGCGCTGGTTGCGCATGGTTTGCTCGGTCAAGACGAGCTCTGGACCACCCTTCGCAGTCACGCCGAGTGGCTACTCGGGTTGTTGCTCCCACTCGCCGCAGGCACGGTGATCGCGACCGAAGATGTGCCGCCTCGATTGCGCGCAGAGCCTTCGGTGTTCGGTGGTTCCGCAGGCGCAGAGGTGCTCGTCGAGGTCACGCGAAGGTTCGTTCCGCCCGAGGCTGCAGTGCGTGCGATGGGCGGCAGCCGCGCACGAATCGGTGATGGCCAATCGCCTCGCTTGCTGTCTGAGTGCGCGCTCTCGTCGAGTGAAGCCGAGCTCGCCGAACGTGCACGCGGTTTCACGGTGGGCGAGGTTCTCCAAGCGGCGCATCAACCCGACTACGCGAGTGTTCTGTTGGCGCTCGTTCGACTCGGCGTGTTCGCCACACTTGCTCCTGCGGGCGGTGCGTCTCTCGCCCCTCCGCCGCCTCAAGATCCACTCGACGAAGAGGCGCTTCGGTCTCGGATCAAAGCGCGTCTCGCGCTGGTCGATGAAGGTGACTACTTCTCGATCCTCGGGGTGCCCCGAACAGCCACTCCGTACGAGATTCGGCGTGCGTACACTGCGCTTCGTCGTGCGTTCGAGCCCTCTCGTGTGCTCTCGCCAACGACGACTGATCTTGCCGAGTCGCTGAAGCTGATCCTCGAGGTGCTCGACGAGGCGTTCGAGATCTTGCGTGACCCCACGCGACGCGAACGATATCGAAGGGCAATCGAGAGCCCCCCAGGGTGAAAACCTAAGAAATTTTCGCTCCGTTCGATCGCTTGCCTGTATCCTTTCGTCGCTCACTCTCGCGTGGGGCGAGAGGTGCTCTGGAGGCATCATGCGTCGTCTTATTCTTGTGCTTGGGGCGTTGTCGGTTCTTGCGATTCAAGGCTGCGGGGGGGCTGAGGATGAGCTTTCGGGGCCCGGTGTTGCGGGGACGGCTGGTACGGGTGGGTCGGCGGGTTCCTCGGGCAGCTCGGGTTCGTCAGGCTCGAGCGGCACCGCTGGATCGAGTGGCTCTGGCGGAACAAGCGGCTCTGCCGGAAGCGGCGGAACGGCTGGCTCATCGGGGTCCGCGGGCAGCGCTGGCAGCTCGGGTAGCGCAGGCACCGGCGGTACTGCCGGTAGCGCAGGTGCCAGTGGCTCGTCAGGTGCTGCGGGCACGGGCGGTACGGCTGGCAGTGCGGGCTCGAGCGGTAGCGCTGGTACAGCCGGAACAGCCGGTTCGTCTGGCACCGCGGGTACGGGCGGAACGGGCGGCTCGACCACGTGCGACTCGTGTGTGACAGCGCTCCAGAACAACGATCCGAGCAACCTCTGCGCCGATCAGCAAGCCGCCTACGACGCGTTTACCAACTGCGTCTGCGGTCAAAATGGTGCGTGTGAAGCCGTGTGTGCTGACAACGCGTGTCTGCCCAACGGAACACCCGACAACGTCTGCCAGAACTGTATTCAGAGCACCAGCAACGGGTGCGGAGCCAGAATTCAACACTTGCGCCGGCAACTCCACCACGTGCGATCCGAATCTCACGTGCTCGGAAGTGCTGCCTCCGACCAGTGCTGATCCATCGACCTTCTGCACCAACTCAGACTCAGCCACGATCTTCTACGATTTGATCACGTGTGCTTGTCAGGGCGCTTGTGAAAGTGCCTGCGGAAGCAACCTCTGTATGCAGGGCAACGCCACCTCACAGTGCCAGGGCTGCTTGTTCAACTCATCGACGGGCTGCGGAAACCAGCTTTCGGCATGTCAGAACGATACGCCGTGATCGCGGTCGTTTGATCGATCGCTAGCTTGTTTTTGCGACCTTGCGACGAGGGGCCCTGCTCGAAACTTGGCCCCTTTCTTTCGCTCGACATAGCCAGTGCGCATGTCGAAGCGGTTCGCCATCGTCGTCGCGTTCTTGGCCCTTGCAGCAGGTCCGATCGTCGCTTGCGGTCAAGCGGGCTCTGACAAAGCCCCTGCCTTGTCGAAGTCTGCCGCCACGCCGATGGTCTCAGCCGCACCCGCTTTCACAGGCTCGTCTTCACCTGGCGTCGTGCCTTGCGGTGCTGAATCGTGCCCCGCTTCCAAAGCTGGACGACGTGTCTGCTGCAACGCCCCTCCTGCTCCTGCGATGTGTCGTTTCGCCGAGCGTTGTGGGCAAGCGACCGGCTTCAAATACGCGGGCATGCTCTCGTGCAACGAGCCTGCTGATTGCACGGCCAATGAGCCCGGTCGCGATGTTGTGTGCTGTCTGTCGAACGACGGATTCAAAGTCTCTAGCTCGACCGACCCGTACAACCGCGCGTCGTGTACCCCTCGTGTCGCTTGCCAAGGCGACGGCGCGACCAACGCCTGTTTGAACGACGCTGACTGCAAGGGGGGTCTTCATTGCCGACGCGTTACGCTCGGCCCATCGATCGAGCTCGGCGCTTGCCTGCCGTGATGATCCATCGTCGCCATTGACATGATCGCATCCGCGGGGGACGGTCCCGCGCATGTTGACGTCCGTCGGGGTCAAGCGGTTCGCCGGTACAGCGCTGGGTGCTGTGCTCACGTTCGCCCCTGCTCGGGTATTTGCTGGTGAATCCGATATCCCGTCGTGGGCCGTTGCGCTCGGCGCCGGGTTTACCGTGCGTGGTGAGCCAACGACCCAACCGAGTGGTGAGGTCAAACGAGAGCTCGTGTTGCACGGTGCCGCTGGCGGCACTGCTGCGTACCGCTTGCATCTTGGGCCCACCGTGTTGTTCGCCGAAGGTCTCGCGCTTCCCGTGTGGTCCAATGCCTACGGTGGCCGCGGTGGTGTGCTCATCGGATGGCAAGGCTCGAAGGCGTACACCGAGCTGATGAGCTCTCGTCAAGAAGGCACGACGGTCACCAACACGTACGGCGAAAGCACCGATCGCGTGAAGTGGGTCGCGGGGTTTCAGGCGGGCGGTGGCTACTATCACTCGCCTCGTGGAGACACGCCGATCGTCGAGGTGGGCGTCGGTTCGATCGGCCAAAACACGCTTGATTTGCTCGCTGTCTACGACCCGAAACGTGCGGCCTGGGGCGCGCGAATTGACCTGCTTCGTTTCACCCGCAGCTCGTGGGTTACGGTGCTGTGGGGCGTTCAGCTTCAGACCCTCTTGCAAGACTTGAAGCAACAGCCGATGCCTGTGATCCTCAACTTCGCCATCGGCATCGCTCAGCCCTTCTCGTTCAAGTGATCAGCTTGGTGAAAGTGGGTCGAGCCAGCCTCGATCCAGCTCGCGAAACGTGTCCGAGCAGATGTACTCCGAGATGACTTTCACCACGTGAAGTGTCCCGGTTTCTCGAATCGCCCATTCGATGCCTTCGACCTTTTTCATCGCGTCATCGAGCCCTACTCCCTGAGCACGCACGTTCAAAAAACGCTGCCCTGGTTTGAATGCGTTGTAGCTGAGCGGAACAGGCCGACTCCAACGCTGCGAAAGCTCGGATGAGATCCCTCGGAGCCGCACCATGTCGTCATCCGCCAAGGCCCAACCGGTCGACTCGATCAGAATATGAAACTCGAAGTACCGATCGCGCGCCGACACGTTGGCTTCTTCTTGTGTCTTCGGCACACCATCCGACGTAGCGACCGCTTCGATCTTCTCTCGGATCACTTCGAAGCCGGCTTTTCGAAGCATCTCTGCGTCCTCGTGGGCGACCTGTTTTGCGTCGTCGAGTGAACCCTGTACGTAGCGCGAGGTTTGGAGCACACCGACGAACCCTTGCCCTTCGAAGTCCAGATACAGCAGCAGACCTTTCACTCGATGCCCTGGGCTACTCGCTTCCGCACACACCTGCTGAAACCGCTCTGACTCGGCCGCAGAAGGGTTGAGGGGGTGGACGAATACGTGGATTTCGAATGTCCCCGTGACAGGCTCGGCATTGCTCATGAGGTGTGAACGGCATGATGTCGTGGTCGTTGGCGCAGGGCCAGCAGGTCTCTCTGCCGCTGCCGCTCTTGCCGAGATCGGGGTCGATGTTCTGCTCTGCGATCGGGGCGATTCGTTGGGTCACCGTGATCGCTATGACCCCGTGTCGATGCTCGAAGGGGTAGGGGGCGCAGGGCTCTATTCCGATGGCAAGTTCTCGTTTGAACCATCGGCTTCGGGCCTCCGACAGCATTGCGAAAGGGCGCTTCTCGACGTCGCTTCTACGCGCGTATTCGATCGACTCACTCGCTACGGCCTCCACCCTCTGCGCGTGTGTCCAGATGATCGATCGCATCGAGCGCTCTCTTCCTGGACTTCCAAGCGCTACCCGTCCGAATACCTCTCCCTCGAGGCTCGTTCTGCACTCACGTCCGAGCTCTTCTCGACCGCCACGCAACACGTTTCGGCCAAGCTTCGGGCCAGGTTGGTTTCGATCGAGCCGCGGACCGATTCGTTCTGTTTGATGTTCGCTCACGATGCTCGACGTTTGGTGATCGAAGCGCGTCATGTCGTGTTGGCGCTGGGTCGTTTCGCCCCTCTTTCCCTCGATTCCATCCAGGGCTCGAGCTGTCTTTCCAGAGTGTTCCGACGCGTTGAAATTGGCGTTCGTCTAGAAGACCGCGCGGATGCGTCGTGGTGGAGCGCTCTCGATGGGCTGGACCCCAAGCTTCTCTTCGAGCCCCAAGACCGAGCGTTCGCTTTCCGTACGTTTTGCTGCTGTCGAAACGGTGAGGTCGTGAAGTCGACCGCAGACTCGATTCACTCGGTGTCGGGTCGTGCAGATTGCCCGCCCTCCGGCCGAAGCAACATCGGTTTGAACGTTCGGCTACTCGATTCGAGTCTCGCCCTACAGGCTCTCTCGGACGTGTTGAATCGAGCGAAGCGAGCTCCGATCGCGCTGCCACTTGCACAGCTTCTTGATGCGGGGTCTCGACGCGATGCTCTCGAGTCCGTGCTTGGCCCCATGCTCACGCCGGTGGTGATCGAAGCGCTTGAGCGATTCGTGGGTCAACTTCCGGCACTACCAACATCCGAGGCGATGGTTCATGCGCCCGCCATCGAAGGTCTCGGTCTGTATCCCGATCTCGACCCAACCCTCGAGAGCGGTTCGAACCTTTGGGTAGCGGGCGATGCGACCGGCATCTTTCGCGGTATCGTTGCGGCTCTGATCAGCGGAGAGATCGTCGCTCATGCCGTTGCGCGATCACTTCTTCGAGTCGCCTGACCAGTTGTTGTGCGCGTTGATCAAGAGCTTCGAGTGTTCCGTCGTTGGTGACCTGCTCGTCCCAGCCGTTCCAGGTGTCGAGCTCGGTCTCGGTACGATGTGTATCGACCCCTGGCGTAAAGACCCAACCCGATGCCGCCCGTGATGCATCTGAGCGAGTAAGCCGAACAAAAATGGGCTGACTTTCGCTGATCAAACACTCTATCTCGGTGCGAAGTCGAAGATCCGAGATGAGCACCGTCTCCGCGTGATCCTCGTCGAGGATCTGACGCGCGAACACCTGTGGGTCGACCGCGAGCTGCTCTTCGGTAAAGCGTGTGAGCTCGGGCCGCCAGGCTTCCTTGGTGTTTCGATCGGTCGAGAGAAGCGTGGGGTCTAGCTGCACGCCGCGTACTTCCAAAGAGCGGCAGAAAGCCTGTTTACATGCGTCGGCAAAGGCTCGACGCCGCAGTGCCAGCCCACGTCGTGCCGCCTGTTTTTCGATGGCCGCGGCGAGTGTGTCCTTCCCCGAGAAGCGCTTACCCGAGATCGCCAAAACCAGCTTTCGTGGTGCACCCATACGCCAAGGTTATCTCGGATCGTGCGCTCGCTTTCGGTTGAGAACCGAGCGGCCCCTCGCGTAGTCTCTACACGAGCGTATGACTGCTCCCACGCCTGGCAGCGCACCTGAAAAAAAATGTCCGACGTGCGGAGCTGCGAACAGCGCGCACATCACGGAGTGCTGGAACTGCCGCTACCCGCTCGATCGTGTGGTTCCGGCCGAGGGAGCGCCCATGGCTCCGGCTGACCCGAAGCTTGAAAAGGGTTGGTTCATCGGCGCGGCGTTCGCCTCGTTTCTACTGGTGATTGTCTTCATCGAAGGGCTGTTTCTCGCCCCGGCTGCTGCGTTGATCTACGGCCTCATCGTGGCTCCGCTGATCGCGTATCTGTTGCGGATCACCTGGCCTCGCAACACGACCGATGTCCGACGCACGCTTGCCATTTCGATGGTGGTGGTGCTCTCGATCATCGGTCTTGGTCTGTTCGTTCTCACGTCTGCGGCCGTGCTCTTCGCCATCGTGTGTGGCGGCATGAAAATCTGATGTCTCTTCCCCTGCGCGATTACACGTTTCTCGGCACCACCAAGAGTCTTTGCCCCGAGTGTCTCGAGGTGGTTCCGGCGAAAATTATCTCTCGTGGCAAGCGGGTGTATTTTCGCAAGACGTGCCCCACCCACGGCACTCGCGAAGACTTCGTTTGCTCTGACGTTGCGAGCTACGACCAGAACCAATTCAGCGTTCCGGGGAAGATCCCTGCCGAGATCGGTGTCGAGCCTTCGGCAGGTTGTCCGCGTGATTGCGGCCTGTGTGACGAGCACGAGCAACACACCTGCATCGGCCTCGTCGAGATCACCAGCTCGTGCAATCTGAAGTGCCCCGTGTGTTACGCGTCGAGCGGGCCCGGAGGCACACACCTAACGTTCGAAGAGGTGAAGCGCGCCATCGATCGGCTCGTTCAAGTCGAAGGTGGTGCCGAGGTGGTGCAACTGTCGGGTGGCGAGCCCACCGTCCACCCTGAGTTTGCAAAGATCTTGGCGTATGCGTACGCGCAGCCGATCGAGAACGTGATGATCAACACGAACGGTCTTCGCTTTGCGACAGACCCCGCGTTGGTCGATGAGGTCGCGAAGTACAAAACGCGGCTCGAGCTTTACTTTCAATTCGATGGGTTTCGCGAGTCGACCTCCGAAGCCTTGCGAGGTGCTCGAACCGTCGAGACCAAGCTCAAAGCGCTCGAGGCGCTCGAAAAGGCGGGCGCACGAGTGACGCTGGTCTGCACGCTTCAGCCTGGGGTCAACGACGATGAAATCGGCGAGATCATGCGTTTCGCTGCGTCGCGCTCGTTCATCGCCGGTGTGAGCTTTCAACCAGCCACGTACAGTGGTCGTACGGTTCAGCCCGATGAGCTCGAAAAGCGGATCACCTTCCCCGATGTGGTGAAAGCGATCGCCGCTCAGACGCACGGTATGTTCCGTGAGGATGATTTTATCCCGCTGCCGTGTGCTCACCCCAACTGCCACACGATCACCTACGCGTTTCGTCATGAAGGGTCAGTCACGCCCCTCACTCGATTCATTGACCCTCGTAAACACGTCGAGGTGCTCGCCAACGGCATCTCGTACACACGTGCACGAGCGCGTGATCTCGTTGAGCAATTCTTGGCGCTCGGCTGTGCTGCGTCTGGCTGTGACTCGGTCGAGAGTTATCTGGCCTCTCTCGTGGCCCGTTCAGGTTCAGAGCCTCATGCCGTCGAGTTTTTTCAGCGCGCGTTGTCCGAGCAGCTCTCTCCTGCCGACGTGTTTCGCGTGACGATCACGTCGTTCCTCGACCCGTACAACTTCGATGTCAGGCGAGTGATGAAGTGCTGCATTCATCACGTGCTTCCGAGCGGGCATGTGATCCCGTTCTGCAGCTACAACACGCTCTATCGTGAGGGGCATCTGCCGCTGCCTCCGCTTCGTGAGCACACGGGGGCGCATCCTTCACCTCGAGCGCCTGTGGTGCCGCTGATCTCGCTTCGGACGCCTAAGTCGTGAACGTTCCGTATGTCGCGTTGATGGTGGGCTCTGTGTTGACGGGGCTGGTCGTCTCGGGACTTTCGCCGCGTCCGTTGCCGCTT
>JAXLYQ010000085.1:0-13353 GCA_046351315.1 Polyangiaceae bacterium | reverse complement strand
TCGCAGGACAAACGCTTTTCGACGCGGAAGGTGAGCTCACGTGGGAGTGATGTGAGCCGCCTGTATTTGATTGCTTTTTTCTCGGTGTGAACAAGCGTGCGGGTCGTCGCGGCCCGCACGGTGAGAGGGGCAGACGTTCCGCGTCCTACGGTCGTTGGGCCATTCGTTCCGAGATGTGCAATAAGGCCGGCTCGTTCGGCGGCCATGCAGATCAAACAGCTAGAAATCTCGGGATTCAAATCGTTCGTTGATCGCACGGTGATGCGCTTCGACCACGATGTCACCGGGATCGTTGGCCCGAACGGTTGTGGCAAGTCGAACATCGTCGATGCGATTCGTTGGTGCATGGGCGAGCAATCGGCTCGACACCTGCGCGGTAAGGCGATGACCGACGTCATATTCAACGGCTCCGATACACGTGGGCCGCACGGCGTGGCTGAAGTGTCGTTGACCTTCGACAACACCGACGCCGAACGAGCATTTGGTCTTCCGCTCGAATACCGCGACTACGCAGAAATCACGGTGACGAGGCGGCTCTTCCGCGATGGCACCAGTGAATACTTGATCAACAAAACGCAGGTTCGTCTCAAGGACATCACCGACCTGTTCCTCGGTACCGGCGTGGGCACAAAGGCCTACTCGATCATCGAGCAGGGAAAGATCGGTTTGATCGTGTCGGCGAGGGCGGAAGAGCGTCGACTGCTGATCGAAGAAGCGGCAGGCATCACGAAGTACAAGAGCCGTCGTAAACAGGCTGAGCAGAAGATGGATCTCACGCGACAAAACTTGTCGCGTGTGGGTGACATCCTTGCCGAGGTTGAACGCGCAGCAGCTTCACTCAAGCGTCAAGCGGACAAGGCCGAGCGTTATAAAGCGTATCGCGCAGAGCTCGAAGACTTGATGCTCCACGAAGCGAGCCACGCGTTTCTCGAGCGTCATGTGATGCTCCAAGTCGAAACTCGCTCGTTGACCGAGGCCAACGAGGGGGCATCGACAGCGAAGGGCGAGCTCGAGACGCGAGAGGTTGAAGCCGAGGCGCTGCGACAGCGGGTCTATCAGCTCGAGAACGTCGCTGAAAAGGCGCAGTCCGAAGCGTACGCCCTCACGAACGAGGTTCGATCGCTTGACGGCGACATCGCTCGCGGGCGCGATCGACTCGCCTCGCTCGCGACACGCGAGAAGCAAATCTCCATCGAGCTTGCCGACTTGCACGGACAAGGTGAAGCCCTCGTCCACGAACGCGACACCCTGGCGTCAGGGCTGCGCGATGAAGAGTCAGAAGAGCGTGAGCAATCAGACATGGTGCTCGACGCGCAAGAGCGATTGTCGGAGGCGCTCGAAGAGGAACGCCAGGCCGATCGTGCGCTTGCCGATCTGCGTGCACGAGCAGCCGAAGCAACGACACGAGTGGCGACTGCAGAAGCTCGCATGGCCACGTTCGCGCGGCGCTTCAGCGATCTTCAAACTCGACGCGAACGACTGACCCTCGAGGCTGATACGGTTCGCTCCGAGCGAGACTCTCACGAGGAGCGTCGTCAATCTCTCGCCGAGCAACTTGGTGAGCTGAACATCACGCGTGATGAGGCAGAGGCTCGTCGAACCCAGTACGACACCGAGCTCAAAGCAGGTCGTGAAACGCTGGTGGTCGAAGAGAAAGAAGTTCAGCGCGAGAAGAACGAGCTTTCTCAGCGACGCAATCGACTCCGTGCGCTCGAAGAAGTCACGGGGCGACTCGAAGGGGTTGGCGTTGGAGTAAAGGCGCTGCTGGCGACCAAAGACCCATGCCTCGTCGGTATGGTTGCCGATCACATCCAGGCACCGACCGAGATCACGTCGGCCCTTGCCGCCGCTCTCGGAGACCGTCTGCAGGGCGTTGTGGTCGAAGATCTCGATCGCGGCGCCGAGCTGCTCGCCGGGCTGGCATCGGCCAAAAAAGGGCGAGCGATGATTGTTCCTCGTCCGCCCCGGATCGTCTCCGATGCGTACGACACGCCTTCTGACGAATCGGTCGTGGGCAAGCTCGTCGATCTCGTCACGTGTGAGCCAGACGATCGGGCGCTTGCTCGTGGGTTGCTGTCGGGTTGGTTGGTCGTGCGCGAGGCGGTCGACGCGCTTCGCCTTTCACGCGACGGATACTCCGGAAGCATCGTCGCGCTCGATGGCACCGTGGTGTTCCCGGATGGTCGCGTGGTCGGCGGCGCGGGCGACGCGGTGGGCGCGGGCATTCTCGGGCTCAACGACGAGAAATCCGTGAGCTCGAAAGCTGGATCTCCCGTCGCGCGGGTGAGGTCAAGCCGCAGAAGCTGCGTACGAGCAACTCAAGGCGCGTGTCGCAGAGCTTGCGACGCTTCTCGACAAGGCTCGTCAGGATTCGCATCAAGCCGAAATCGCTCGCCTGTCAGCCGAGAAAGATCTTCGTCGCGCCGAGGAGCAAAGCTTCGCCGACGCACGTCGGCTCGAAGCGATCGAGCGCGAGGTGGGGGACGTCGAAGATGCTCTTGCCGAGGTCGCTGACGAACGAAGCGACGCCGAGCAAGCGATCGAGTCGGGTCAATCGGCCGCCGACGAAGCAAAGCGTGCACTCGAGACGGCAGAGATCGGCATGTACGAGCGACGCGAGCGCGTGGCTGCCCACCAAGCGATGGTGACCGAGCAGAAGGTCAAGCTCGCCCGCTTGCGAGAACGCGGCTCGGCAGCTCGTTCGACCCTCGAACGTCTGAGCCGAAGCATCGAAGAGCTTTCGCTTCGTGCCAAACGACTTCGAGACGAACGCACAGAAGGCGCCAAGGCGACGGGCGCGATAGCAGCGGCCCTGATGGCGGCTCGAGAGCGACAGCTCGAAGGAAGCTCGTTGGTCGCCGAAGCAGAGCAAAAGCTCGCGGAAGCGAAACAGAACTTCGACAACGCGCGAAGCGATCTTGGGTTGCGCGAGGCAGCGCTCCAAGATCTGCGCAAACGCTCAGCGCTCCTGTCCGAACGACGCGCACACCACGAGATGCAAGTGCAGAAGCTCACCATCGAGCAGGATCACTTGCTCACGGGCGTCGCAGAGCGCTTCCGAGGGCTCGACCTTCGTCGCGTCATCGGCGACTACCACAAGCGCGGGCTCGTCGATGAGAAGCACCGTGCTCGCATCAGTGAGCTTGCCGGCCTCATCGATCGCATGGGCCCGGTGAATCTCGACGCGCTCAAAGAGTACGAGGAAGCGCGCAAACGCCAGATCTTCTACACGGAACAACGAGCCGATTTGGACAAGGCTCTCGCCGATCTCGAAGCCGCGATCATGCAGATGGATCGCGAGTCACGGCGGCTGTTCAAAGAGACGTTCGATCACGTCAACGAGAACTTTCAGGCGTTGTTCCCGAAGATGTTCCGCGGCGGGGCGGCGAAGCTTCAGCTCACGAATCCAGAAGATCTTCTCGAGACCGGTATCGACATCCTCGCGCAGCCACCCGGCAAGAAGCTCGGAAACATCGAGCTGATGAGCGGTGGAGAAAAAGCGCTCACCGCGGTGTCGCTGATCTTCGCAATGTTTCAGCATAGGCCATCGCCCTTTTGTATTCTCGACGAGGTCGATGCGCCTCTCGACGAAGCCAACGTGGCGCGCTTCAACGAAGCTATTCGCTCAATGACGGATCAAGCTCAGTTCATTCTGATCACGCACATCAAACGCACGATGCAAAGTGTCGATGTGTTGTACGGCGTGACGATGCAAGAGCCTGGTGTGTCGAAGCTCGTATCGGTGAAGGTCAACGAGAGCGCTCGCCGCGGTACGCCCGCCCAAGCCGGCGACAAAGGCTCGACCGCAGTCGCCTGAACCACCACTGAGCCAACGTTTTTCGCTGCATCAGTCCGCAGCACAGCACGAGCTGTGAGCGCAGAGATGGTGTGCGCTCTTCACGAATACCAACCGTGAAGGAACATCTTGCGGCGTTTTCGATCGCGCAGCACCCACGCTTCAAACACACCCCCGGCACCGTCGAGCCACACGCGGGCGTAGTCTCGCTGTGGGGCGCTCTCAGCCCACCATTCGATCTCGTCGACGCGCTCTGCCCAACGACACTCGGCGAACATGGTACGGCGAGCCTTCGATGGTGAGAAAACCGTCTTGAACGAGTGCTCCTGAATGGGCAAGGAGTTGTCAACAACCGCGTCGGAGGAGTCAACTCGACGCGCAGGCCACAGCGAAAGTTGCTCATCTTTCGTTGCCGAAGCGGGTCGTGTGGTTCGTTGTGTCGTGAACCGAGATAGCTTTGTCGCCTCTTCGGGCAGGTGGTGACTCACAGGCTCGAGCAAGCCGACGAGGTCGTCACCTAGCTCAGCCGACAGCTCGGCAACCAACGACGGGATCACGTGCTCCATCGAGCGTTCTCCGCCCTCGAGCTCGAGCTGGGTTCTGGGAGCCTCACAGATCTGCTCTGAGCTCACGGCAAGACCACGTACAGGTGCTGCAAGCTTGGTGGATTCGAGCCGCGCGCGAGCCACACGGAGTAGCTCGTCGGCGCGAGAGAATGCCGCAGGGAGCTCGAACCTCAGCTCATGCACTCGGGCCACCCCTGCTCGTTCTGCAAGCGACGCGTCGTACGAGAGAGCAATCGTCATGTCGAGAATCGCTTCAGCTCGACCTTCGAGACGGGCACAAATACGAGCAAGCACACCCCTCAATGCGAACAACAGTGGCTCGCTACCTTCGACAGGATCGTCCCAATCGATGCGCTCGTGCAGCTTCCTGGGAGGCGTATACGCGTCGAGTGGAGCGCCATCCTCGCCATCGAGCAACGACAGGATTTCGTTCGCTTGATCACCCAAGCGAGACGAAAGCGGAGCTCTGGGTTGCCGGGCAAGATCCCCGACCGTCAGCACCCCAAGCTTCATCAACCAACGTTCGATGGAGTCCCCCAACGAAAGCGCGTGCACAGGCAACGGAGCCATCGCGTGTCGATCATGCCCAGCCGGAACCACGCTACGCGCTGCGGCAGCACTTCGCGCGATGGCTCGTGCGATTCGCGGCCCTGAGGCGATGGCCCCACGAACGCGATGCCCCAGAGCCCTTGCTCGCTCGCAGGCTTCCGTGAGCAACGCGTCTTCTCCGCCAGCCAAATGCGCAGAGCCCGTGACATCGACCCAAACCGTGTCGGGCATCGCCATCGCGACCGTGGGCCCCCAGCTCATCGCTAGCTCAGCGAGCCGAGACAACGAGGTTTCAATCTCAGAGAGCGACACCCGGCGAATATCCAGATCGTGCACCAACGCACGCGCAGCCGATATCGTTTGCCCTTCGCAAACGCCAAGACGGTGAGCGCGACTGGTGACGGCGTATAGCGGTGTATTCGGCCGCGATTCACTCTCGCTATCGCCCAGCACGACAGCCAGCGGCGACGACATGGCAAGCGCCCCAGCGACGCCCACTCTGCTCTCTCGCCGAAGTGTGGCGATCTCACACGCAAGATCAGGAAACACAAGACAGAGAATCCGACGAGCGCTCATCGCTCTCCTCCGCGTTCAGCCATACGAGCAAGGGCGGCTCGCACCTCGTGCTTGGTTCTCGGCGCATCTCGTTCGATGGGTGCTGAAACCACTCGACCATGTCGTTCTTTGGCGACTTTCAGCGAGAGCTTTCCGGGCTCGGGTTGGGCGAGCTCGACTCTCATGGCGACCGGCAAAGGCAAGGGGCGACTCGCTTCCTGCTCGGTGAGAAGCAGGATCACCCGATCCCTGTTTTCAAGGGTCATCGCGAGCCTGCGCACGACAGTAGACCACGGGGCCAAACTACCTGCCATGCGCGCTCCGGGAACTCCGGCAGTGTCGATCACGAGCGCCCCGAACGCTTTGCTTGTTGCGATACGAACAGCGATCCGAGTCAGGGCTTCGAGCGAGGGGCGAACGACCAGCAACCGACCAAGCTCGAGGCCAATCGTGGCAGCGCCGGGGCCGTGAAGTGAGCCGCTGGGATCCAGGAACGCGCACCATGTGGCGTCCCCGTGTTGAGCCCGGCCCGCGTGCTGGATAGAGGCACACGCAGCCAATGCGAGCGAGGTCGAAAACCCAAGCCCTTTGGGGGCGCAACGCTCTGTGACAGCCCCTCGAGGGATGCCACCATCCGGCAAAAGCGAATCAACCTCGGTGATCCCGGTGGGGCATACGGTCGAGCGCCTTTCGGTGGTCGACGCGGCACGAACAAGACGGGCAAGATCGGCAGGGAGGTTGAGCGCACGAGCAGCCATGACTGCTCTTCACGCTAACGACTCCCCCAAGAAGGACTAGGTCGTATTATGTCCGGTAGGTCAATCAATGACCCACCAAATCGGTTCGGTGATCAGCCCTGCCGAGACAGGAAGAGCGATTGAGCACAAATGCGTTTGGGAAATACAAAAAAGTCGTGATAACCCGGCGGCATGGGTGATTCCCCCGTTGTTCTCGTCACTGGTGCCGCTGGGTTTATTGGGTCGAACTATGTTCTTTCGACGTTGGCCACGACCCACCACAAGGTCATCTCGCTCGACAAGCTGACGTACGCGGGCAATCTCGAGAACCTCGCCGAGGTCGCAAATCACCCCAACCATCGATTTGTTCACGGCGACATCGTCGACAGGGCTTTGATCTCCAGGTTGCTACGCGAGCACTCTGTCACCGCGATTGTGAATTTCGCCGCAGAGTCACACGTCGACCGTTCGATCGATGGCCCAGGTACCTTCGTTCAGACCAACATTGTAGGAACGTTCGAGTTGCTCGAAGCAGCGAGGGCCTACCTGCCGACCTTGTCTCCCGAGCAAGCAGCGCGATTTCGCTTTCTGCATGTATCCACCGACGAGGTGTTCGGGTCATTGGGCGAGCAAGGGTTGTTCACAGAGCAAAGTCGGTATCAGCCCAACTCACCGTACTCCGCCTCGAAAGCGTCGGCGGATATGCTGGTGCGCGCATATTTCGAGACCTACAAGCTGCCCACCCTCACCACAAATTGCTCGAATAACTACGGGCCGTATCAGTTCCCCGAGAAGCTGATCCCGCTGATGATTTTGAACGCCTTGGAAGGCAAGCCCTTGCCGGTGTACGGGGACGGAAAAAACATTCGCGATTGGCTCTACGTCGGTGACCATTGCGAGGCGATTCGCCTGGTTCTAGACAAGGGAAGGGTAGGTGAGACCTACAACGTTGGCGGTCGGAACGAACGAGCGAACATCGATATTGTCCAGCATCTATGCTCGCTCCTCGACGAGCTTGCTCCGCCGTCGACCAACACGGCTCTGTCTGGCCGTACGCTGCTGTCTTATCGAGACTTGATCACCTACGTCGCAGACCGGCCTGGACACGACCGACGCTACGCCATTGACGCTTCGAAAATCGAACGCGAGCTAGGTTGGCAGGCCAAGCACACCTTCGAAACGGGGATACGCGAAACGGTGGAGTGGTTCCTGGCACACCGACAGTGGTGCGCGAACGTCTCGAGCGGTGCGTACCGACGCGAGCGATTGGGCCTCTCCGGGTGAACAAACGCAGACTCTGGCGCCACCAAAACAGTTTCGGTCGCTACTTCGGAAGGACACCATGCGTGGATTGATCTTGTCAGGCGGAGCAGGCACCCGGCTTCGACCTCTCACCTATACCGGCGCCAAACAGCTTGTCCCCGTCGCCAACCGCCCTGTTCTCTTTTATGTCATCGACAATCTCGTCGATGCCGGCATTCGCGAGCTCTTGATCATCATCTCACCCGAGACCGGGCCCGAGGTTCGTGCTTCGGTCGGAAACGGTGAGCGTTGGGGCGTGAAGATCGAGTACCTAGTCCAAGATCGCCCTGGTGGGCTCGCTCATGCAGTCAAGTGCGCAGAGCCCATCCTACGCGGCGACGATTTTTGTATGTTCCTCGGCGACAATCTCATCGGCACCAAGATCGCGCCAGCGGTGAGGAGCTTTCGAGAAGATCGATCCATTGACGGCTCGGTCATGCTGAAGGAAGTGCCAAACCCTTCCTCGTTCGGTGTGGCAGAGGTCGACGACGCAGGAAACGTCACCCGTCTGGTAGAGAAGCCGAAGGAGCCGAAGAGCAATCTCGCACTGGTCGGCATCTATTTGTTCAGGCCCTCCATCTTCGATGCAATCGCGCAGATCCAACCATCAGCGCGGGGAGAGCTTGAGATCACCGACGCCATCAGCAAACTGATCGAGCTCGGGAAGAAGGTGCGATTCGAGCGAGTCACATCGTGGTGGCTCGACACAGGCAAAAAAGACGATCTTCTTCTTGCCAATGACACCGTGCTCGACGACTGGCTTGAGCACAGTGTGCAAGGCAATGTCGACGCCACGAGCAAGCTCAGCGGGCGCATCCGCATTGAGGCAGGGGCAACGATCACGCGCTCAACCATTCGTGGGCCGGTGATCATTGGTGCCGGTGCGAGAATCGAGGACGCGCGCATCGGTCCGTTCACAAGCATCGGCGAGGGAGTGGTCGTGGAGCGATCGTGCGTCGAGCATTCGGTGCTGCTCGACGGATGCCATGTCACAGACATCCCACGGCTCGAAGATTCATTGCTCGGGCGTCGTGTGCGCGTTCACCCAGGAGACACGCTCCAGGGAGCGTTGTCGTTGCTCGTGGGCGACGACTGCAAAATCGAGCTTTCCCAACGATGACATTTGACTGTGATAGGTGACCCTGCGTGTCGACACTGATCTTTGGAGCTGGATATCTCGGAAACCGACTCGCCACGACGCTCCCAAACGCGACGTTGGTTCCCGTTGATGTGATCGACCGCGATGCGGTCAAACGCGCGATTCAGAGCTATTCGCCGACGGCTGTTGTCAATGCGGCGGGCAAAACCGGAAAGCCCAATGTCGATTGGTGCGAAAGCCACCCCGTCGAGACGTACCGAGCGAACGTGGTGGGCGCGTTGACCGTTGCCGAGGTGTGCGCGAACGCGGGCGTGTATCTGGTGCACTTGGGGTCTGGGTGTATTTTTTACGGCCCCTCACCAGACGACCGTGGATGGCGTGAAGACGACTTTGCGAACCCAACGTCGCTCTACTCGCGAACGAAGTACGCCGCCGATCTCGTGCTCTCCACGATGAAAAACGTTGCGATCGGGCGCCTGCGAATGCCCATCGATTCGACGCCCGGCGCACGGAATCTGATCACCAAGCTGGCCGCCTACAAGCAAGTGGTCGACGTGGCGAACTCAGTGACCATTGTCGACGATCTAGCTGGAGTGATTCGTCAACTCATCGAGAAACGCGGCGAGGGGGTGTTCCACATCACGAACCCGGGAGTGATGAGGCATCGCGACCTCTTGGCCCTGTACCGCGAGCTCGTAGATCCAAGCCACACCACCGAGCTAATCACGGCCGACGAGCTTGTTTCAAAGGGGTTGGCGCTCAAGGCACGCTCGAACTGTGTGCTGGCCTCTGATCGTCTACGCGACCTTGGGATCACGATGCGCCCCATCGACATCGCGCTTCGTGACACCATGCTGAAGTACGCCGAAGCGGTACGGAAGCCTGCCACTGCTCGATGAGCCGCCGAGAGAGCAGCGGTTAGTCGATGACGACAGGCACGGCGGCTCGGTGCTCGCGGCGCCTCATCGCTCAGCCGACTTTCGACGCGGACAACATGAAGTACCAACCGGCGGCGTCGGCGAGCAATGTGCCATCGAGTGCGCCGAGTCCGTTTGAGACAGCTCGGCGAATCGAGGTCGGCAGCTTGTTGATCGCGTGCGGGTACACACCACACCACTTGGTTTCGATCCGCGTGCAGCTCAACTCTTCGAGCCAACGAACGTATTCAGGCGCCAAGTACGAGGATTCGAACACGCCAGGAGCGAGCCACGGAGAGCGCAACATTCGCTTCGCTTCGGCGCGTCGATACCACGAGAGCTTGCGAGGCACGACATCGGCGTAAAGGGTGCCGCCTGGCTTCAGCACACGAACCATTTCGGCAAGCACAAGCCTCGGATCGGTAAAGTGCTCGAGAAGGCCGCCTGAAAGCACCGCATCGAATCGATTGTTCTCGAAGGGCAAATCAAGTGCGTTGCCGTTCACCGTGTCGATCGTAACCCCAAAGGTCGACGCGGTTGCTCGAGCTTGAGCAAGCGCAGCATCGGCGTTGTCGAGCGCGACGAGCCTCACTCCAGACCACTGCCCGCCGACGCGACAGAGCAAGCGCGCAGAGCCACAACCCACCCCGAGGGCTTCGCCCGTAGATGGGATTCTACCCTGCAAAAAGTCGATCTTTCGTCGATCGATGTCGTTGGGAAGTGTGGGGGCATCAGGGCTTTCGGTGCCCTGTGACATCCCCTGCTGCCACATTTGATTCCACCAAGACTGCCCATCA
Source organism: Polyangiaceae bacterium (assembly GCA_046351315.1). GTDB lineage: Bacteria > Myxococcota_A > Polyangia > Polyangiales > Polyangiaceae > JAXLYQ01. The sequence goes on along the minus strand of JAXLYQ010000085.1, from coordinate 3,035 downwards.
TTCGCCATGTCGGGCGACCTGTTGACGCATCTTCGACAGCGTGTCTACCGCGAGCTGCGGAGCGAGATTCGAACCGAGAGAAACACTGGGATCACCCGTTCGAGGAACCCGACTCGCCCGGCTTCTCAGCGGCAGCCTGATTCGCCTGGAACTGCGCGCCGCGAAGCAGCACGGCGACGATGCCCAACTGCATCAGCGAGTTGATTCCCTCCATGATCGTGGTCGACCACGCAGCGCCCGCTGCACCCCAGGATGGAGTCAACGCATAAGCCAACCCGAAGTACACGAAGAGGTTAATCGTCGCGACAACGGTGATGAGCTTGAGCTGCCCCAGCGCCATGATGAACACCGAGGACAGCGTGTTCAAGAACGCGAAGATCACGCTGATGGACAGCGCTCGCAGTGGCCACAACGCGCCCGCATAACGTGGTGCAAACTGCTGCAACAAGAACGGTGAGCTGAGCCAGATCGCGCAAAGAAGTGGCACCATCACCATCAACATTCGCCCCACGGCAAGGCGGTAGTTCTTGAACATCAGATCGAACTTCCGTTCGTGGGCCAGCACGGCAACAGTCGGCAGCGCGCTCGTCAAAAACACCGACCCGATCGCGATCACTGGCTTCACGAAACGATCCGCGGCGGCGTATTCACCCAGCGCCAGATCCCCAAGGTCGTGCAGCACCAAATACGACCCCCGCATATACATCATCGTGATGAACTCGAGCATCGCCGCGGGCCACGCAAGCGTGAGCAAGCGCTTCGCCAACGTGCGATCGAACCCAAGCTTCGCTGGGTAGTAGTAGTAAGCAACAGCCAACCCCAAGACCAAGCCGACGAGACCCGACGAGAGCCCCGAAAGCTGAAACCCAACGGGAGTCGGCAGGTACCTCGCGGCGAGCACCGCCGTCACCACCCGCATCACGCTCGACAAGAACGGCAAAAAGATGCGCCGATGCATCGTTTGCTCGAACTCGAACGGCAATGCCGAGGTCACTGCGATCGGCGTCATCAACGTGTTGATGGCGAGCACGAACAACACAGGCATCAACTCTCGGCGCCCGGACAACCACGCTGCGCTCAATGTGATGGCCACCGCGAGCGGAGCAGTAAACGCACGAATGGCAAGGTTGGTTCCTCGCAGCACACCGTCGGCGCCTCCTCGTTCCGCGGCGACCTTGATCACGATCGATCCGAGACCAAACGACGCGATCATCTCGAAAGGCTCGATGAACGCCTGCGCGGCAGAGAGCTGACCAAACCCTTGTGGCCCCAGTGTCGAGCCAGCCAACACAATTGCGTACGCGGTAAGAGCCTCTCCGAGCGCGTTGCCCGTCAGCACGCTCAACGCGTTTCGAGCGATTCGGTAGAGCGCTCCACGTTTCGGCGGCTCAGCGGAGGGCTCGGTCGGTGGCTCAGTCGCTGGCGGGCTCGCGTCGGGCTCGGAGGTGCCCTCGGTCATCAACGGGATGCAACCACGATGGCATCGGTACCCGAGAGAATCCTCGAGCCGTAACGAAGCAAATCACCGGGCAACTTCCGCGCTTCACGCCAGGCCTTGAAGTAGGGGCGACGTGTCTCTGGGTCGTCGAACGAAGCGACGACTTTCATCCCCAGCTCGCTCACGATCGCCTCGAGGAGCTGTCGTGGGTACGGGCGTACGTGTGTGAGATCGAGCCAGAAAATATTAGAGGCGACCTCGGGGTGATTGATGTTGGGCGTCGCGAGCACCAGTCGCCCACCCGGGTTCAAAATGTCAGCGATGCCTTGCAACAGCTCGACAGCCGCGTCGCTCTCGAGGTGCTCAATCAGGTGCGAACAGAACACGCCATCGAACTTGTCACCGCGCGCCACGGCGTTACGCAAGAACGTCAATACATCTTCGTTGTACATGCGATCGAAGCCTGCTTTTCGACATGCTTCGACCACCTCGGCTGACCCATCGACACCGGTCGGCGCGATGCCCGCTTCTTTCAACAAACGCAGGAACAGACCGCGGCCGCAGCCAAGATCCACCACGCTCTTGCACCCTGCCTCGCTGAAGTACTTCACATAGCGACGCTGGAAGAACAGCACGACGTTCTCATCAGCAAAACGATAGAGGAGCCGCTCGACAACGGGGTTGGACTTGGGAGCGCCCATGAGGGTCGACTCGTTATCACGCAGCTCGGCCAGCGCAATCGTCGGCGTCCCGACACTCGGTGTTGGAGCTGCCTCACACACCCACAACGACCGTACGAGCACGTGTCGTCGTTGAGCTTCGTGACATTGGGCTCGAGGGTAGTGCGCATCAGTGAACGCCACGGATTCTTCGGTTTTTGGCTGAAAACTAACGTGACGCGAATTTGGCTCATTCGCCGTGCCGCGTCATGTCGGCTGACTACAATGCGCGACCCCATGGCCTCGTCTTCGCCTGCGAACAAACCGGTTGTTCTTGTTGACGCGACACCACTTCGCTCACCGAGTGGCAACCGCGGCATTGGTAGATATGTCCACGATCTGTTCGTCGGCCTGGAAGCCATTCGAGACGAATGGAGCGCGCAACTCGACATCGTTGCGCTCACCGATCTCTCGCGTACGGGCGCGCCGCTGTACGAGCGCGATCTCGCGCACGCTGCGAGCAGTACCGTCGAGAAAAAAGATGCCGTCAGTCAGAAGCAGATCCGATGGCGAAGGCGTTTGTTCGTCGAGCGCGCGGCACGTCGTATCGGCGCCTCGCTCCTGCACGAAACCGAAGCGATCGGAACCCCACTCCGGTTGAGCGTGCCCAGGGTGGTGACTTGTTATGACCTGATTCCGCTTCGCTTTCGCAAACAGTACATCGGCTCGATCGCCAAGTACCCATCGCGATGGTTGACCGAGTGGCGTCGCTACTCGATCGCCGAGCGCGTGGTGTGTATCTCGGACCGAAGCAATCAAGACGTTCGAGCGCTCCTCAAGCTGCCGCAGTCTCAAGTGTTCACGGTGCGAACGGGAATCGATCTCGCGAAGTGGGTGGCGCTGTCACGCGAGCCGCAGCTCCCGTTGTCGAAGGTGGG
>JAXLYQ010000084.1:0-14682 GCA_046351315.1 Polyangiaceae bacterium | reverse complement strand
ACTGCCCCGCCTCGAACAGCATCAACGACGACGTTGCTCTTGAGCTCCACCTGAAGGCCCCCACCAACGCGACGGGCTTCAAGTTCAAGTTCAAGTTCTACTCATTCGAGTACGCCGAGTGGGTGTGCAACAACTTCAACGATCAGTTCATCGCGTTGATGAACCCCGCGCCGCAGGGCTCGCTGAACGGCAACATCTCGTTCGACGCGAACAACAACCCCGTCAGCGTGAACATCGCCTTCTTCGACGTGTGCAACGCTGCCAACATCGGCGACTTCGCGCAGAACTGCAACAACGGTGGTGGCACGACCTGCCCGACCGCTCCGAGCCCCTACTGCCCCAACGGCACGACCGAGCTTCAGGGCACGGGCTTCGAGAACGATGGCGCCACGAGCTGGCTCCAGACCACCGCGCCGGTTACGCCAGGCCAAGAGTTCACCCTTCGTCTTGCCATCTGGGACACGGGTGACTCGGCCTACGACTCCACCGTTCTCATCGACGACTTCGAGTGGATCGCCACCGGCAGCGTCAACGTCGGCACCGTGTCTTGCACCTCAGGCGGTACGGGCTCGTGCAACACCTGCTTCTACCAGAACGTTCAGTCCACCGGCTGCTGCGGCAACGAGTTCTCCGCGTGCCACAATGATGGCCAGTGCGAGAACATCTACACCTGCCTCAGCTTCTGCAACGGCAACGCCGCGTGCGAGGCTCAGTGCCCGAACGACTTCCCGGCTGGTGTTCCGCTCTACAACGCCGTCACGCACTGCCTCTACGGTGACCCTGCCGTTCAAGGCAGCGTTGGCGCTTGCGGCGCAGTTTGCCAGTGATCGCGTTGCGTCGGCGTTAGTCAGCGCGAGCTGATTCGCCGACTCCTTCGCCACTCGAAGGCGCTCTCTCTGTGGAGCGCCTTTTTCATTTTTGTCAGTCCTCTTTCGCTGCACACACTGCCATCGCGAGTGTATTCGCCTGTGCGTCAGGCAGCGCCGTCCGAGGCTTGAATTACGCCTCGTTTGCCATCGACACGCCAACCCGGGCTGCTCGCGTCGAGTCGCTCTGCAACGCCCTGCTCGAGCCCCACCAACGTGTCGCTCTTGAGTGTCCTGAGCAGCGCAATCGCGCATGGCCACGCTTCGGCAATCGGCTTCAACGACGCATGCGCTGGCCACATCGCGTCCCCCACCACTCGCCGATAGTTTGCGTCTCCTTTGATCAACGTGAGCGTCGATCCTGTGAGCAGTCTGCGTAGCCTCCGGGGAAGCTCCCACCCAAATCGAGGGCCATTCCAAAACAGATCTGGGGCAAGTCGAAGACGTCCCGCGTCGAAGGATTCTCTCAATCGTGTGGCGGCATTGCTGCTCTCTCCACCATGTGCGCTCATCGCTCGAATCGTCTCGTGTACATCGTGTGCGGTCGCGTCGCTCACGAACGTCGGGTGCACCTTCACGTGAAGGGTCACCACGCTCGCGCCGAGTTGCAGAAGCGAGTCGATCAGAGCCAAATCAGCGAGCAGCTCGGTGTCCGTGTTGTCAGCAATCACGTCATAGCGCCCTCGCGTTGGCGTGAGCTTCTTCATCACGAACGCTCGCTCGTCTGAGAGCAAATCGTCGCTGCGCCACGTGTGTCCTTGTGCGAGCGACGCCGGGTAGCTCAGGTCCACTCGATTGCCCCAGAGGCACGCCAACAATTGGCGCGAGAGGCGCTCTTCTGGCTGCTTGTGAACGTCCGGAGCTTCGTTCAACCCGCGCTCGAAACGCTCCCACACGCCTTCGCTCGCAAGCTCTTCTCGCTTGTGCTCGACGAACGGATCTTCTCCCGTTTCCCACCATCGACATGCCTCGATCACCCGTCGGTACACGAGTGTTTCAGCGAAGAACCAGTCCGTGCTCAGCCAGCCCTCTCCCGGTCTTGCCAGGATCGCTTCCGACCAATCATCGACATCGGGTGCACCTGGCGCGAGCTCGCGGATCTCTTTCCCCTCGCGAATCTCGTCCCGTAGCTCTCGGATGCGATCGACGGTGCGCTGACCTAGCGCCCTATTTTTCTCGATCAAATCATCGAGAATTTTCGGCACGCGCGTCTGCATGCTGAACCGCGCGAACGTATTGCTCTCGTCGCTTCGAATCGGGGCGGGGCGCGCAAGCTCACTCGTCATTGCGCGCGTCTATCAGACCTTCAACACACCGCCATCCGAAGCGTTCGACTCAGGCTTTCTTCGCTTGAATCGCGTATTCTGCAAACGCTGCTTGATGCAGTGACGCAAGAGCAAGCCCTCGATGGACAAGCTCATCCAGGTCGTCTTTGCTCCATTTCGGCGCTTTCGGCGCACTCTGTCGGTGTGCTTCACCCAGCAACGCGCCTTGGTAGCGCAGCAATGCGGGTCGCTCTTCTGCGGGCACCTCGGCAATCGAGAGCTTGTCCTCTTGTGGGGCAAGCCACCTGACCAACATCGAACGTCCGAGAAGTGTAGTTTCACCAATCATTCGAGGGATTCTCGGCGCCAACGCTCGAACCCCTGCCAGTACTCGACCCGTTGGCGTTCTCGGAGCTCCCGACGGCGGCGAAACGTTGAAGCCTGTTTTTGCCAACTCGGCGACCTGAATCGAGCAAGCGCCTTCTTCTTTCATATCGAAAAGCCATTCGCCTTCCGTTCCACCCTTCCCGCGAGTGAGGATGGCAATCCGCAAGCAACCGAGGCTTCCGACGCCAGCAATTCGAAAGGCAAAGTCACGCGTTTCGAGCTGATCTGCACTCGAGCCACCCGACTTCACCTGATCGAGCATATATTGCGCAAACGCATCGATCGCGCCCGCTTCGATATCGGCCGGCAAATCCTCGTAGTGCTCTCCTCGTTTGAATCGTCGTTCACCCTTCACCAGAGTCGTTCGCGCTTCGAGCAAGTCCTGTCGGGATCGCTTGTTGACCTTGTCCAGAAGCCTCTCGACGCTCTTGGGCACTTTCGGCATCTCGCCCTTGGTTCTCGATTTGTCATACCCATCGAGTAGACCCGTCGCGAGCTCCAATGAATCGGTGAGGGATGCTCCGATTTCACTCGAAAATACGAGGGAGCTTGTGAGCAATCGAAGAATATCCCAACGAATGGCACCCCAGCAGGCGTCGTCGAAATCGTTGAGATGAAACACCACCTCACTCTTTGCTTTCTTTTTCTCCTTCTCGTTTTTGCTGTCGCTCTCGACTCGGTACGCGCCAAAGTTCTCGAGGTGGCAATCTCCGACGAGCCACCCTTCGCCTTCGGGGCCGTCGGCAAGATGTTTGTCGAGAGAAAGAAGGGTATAAAACAGCGGAGCCGTACCCCTCAAAAAGGCGAATGGCGACGAGGTCATACGACCTAGCTTTCGCTCGAGAAGGTTTACATGCCCTTCGGTTGCTTGAAGATCGCGCTCGAGCTGCTCTCGAGCAAGTGCCGCGGGTAGTCTCCAATCGAGCTTCATGCTCGACGCTGCAACGATGCTCGATGGTTTTGGCATCGCGCAACGATACCGCGAGCCGTGCGTGATGTGGATGATTCACGCATGAAAGCTCGATCAGGTTTCGTTGGCCGTGGCTAGTGCTCCCAGCGCAAACCCAGGTTGATTTGGCGGAACCCGGCCGTGAAAATCCCGTTCGGCAAACGGCTGCTCATGTACACTTGGTCGAGCGCATTTTTCACGGTGAGAGTCGAGGTCAAACCCCAAGGTTTGTACGAATAACGCGCGACTGCATCGAGCACGTTGTACGACGGAATCAACCCCGTTCGACCCGAGATATCGGGCGCAACCGTATTGAACTCATCGGCATATTGCTTGTCGATGAATGACCATGACACTTGCCCGCCAAAACCCGATTCGTGGTCGACGTCGGCGGTGAGCGAAGCGGTATTTTCAGGCGCATAGGGTACAAACCGTCCGTCGTTCAACCCGCCTACGAAGGTCGTGGGCGTAGGTGTAACGACCGGACAACCACTGAGAGGCAATGCAGGCCCTTGTTTGTACTTTCCCTGCCAGCTCGGCTCCGTATTGGCGCGTACCGCCGTTTTTGAACTCGCCGAACGAGCCCGAGAGCACACGGTCGAGATGAGCTGGACCAAGAAGCCCGTGATCTCGGCATGCGCCCATTTGGCGGGTCGAAGCGTTCCGAGCCCCAGCTTTACACTGCGCTCGGCATCGAGCCCTGCATCGGCACCTGTGGGCGTAATCGCGAGTGAAATCTGTGCGGAGAATATCCACTATGCACGCCGCCAAATACGTTAATTTCGGCGATCCAAGAATCGCTCCAACTCGGGCATCACTCCTGGTGACCTCGCTCGAGCCCTGTTCGTACGTCGCGAGTGGGTTAGTGCGCGCGAAGGGTCGGCTGGGTTTGGGGTCGAGACAATGCTCGAGACCGTGCGCGTCGATTTCGAATGCCGAGGCGAATGCTGGGGTGACGAGAATATCCTCGCGAAAGGCGATAGATCTTGACGTAGGCTTCAGAAAACCCAAGAATGCTCGTCAAGTTGTCAACAGCGCCCGATTCGGCAGTGCCCAGCGACGGTGTGCCGTTGGTGGTGTCGAAATCAGGCTCGCGATAGCCGCCGCGGAATCGAGCATCAGCACCTGCGACGAGTGTATGCGCGACGTACGACGTGTGGAATTTGGTGTTCTGTGATCGGTTCGACCCCCACCACGTTGTGCTCGCGATCTCGCAGGGGCCATGGTCGGCAACAAGACGATGGTGCCAGAGTCGCTTTGCGACGTGGGGTCGGGGTCTTTGTTGACGGAAGCCCAGGCGTGTCGTGTAGCCAAAAATACGTGTCTTCAGTGAGGTCTGCGCCGAGAATCGATGATCGTGCGTGATCGATGCATCGTATCGCCGAAGCAAAAAACGGTCATTCGGCGCGACGGTATCAGCGCGCGGATGTTCTTCGTATTGGCGCTGGGTCATCCCCAAATAGGTCGTTTTCGACACTTCGTCGTACGCGGCGAGCTTGATGGTCGCTTCGCCGTTTTTTGACGTTGGAATGATCAGCTTGCCCATCAGATCGACGGTTTCGAACGCCATCTTTCGAAAGCCGTCGCCTTGCTTGCGCGCGATTTGAAGGACGTAGCGAACGTCGTTGAAATTGTCGCCGTAGCGAGCGAGCTGTTTGTTGTATCCGCGCTGGCCGACCTCGCCTTCGAGTGTCCAGCCACGTTGCGACGGCGGCGCCCAGGTCTTGAAGTTGACGACACCACCCAGGGTTTGCGGGCCGTAAATCAGAGCGTCGCTGCCCTTGATCACCTCGATGGACGAGATGCGTTCGACAGGGGTCGAGAAGTAGAGCTCGGGCTCTCCGTAAGGGCTGACGGTGATGGGGATCCCGTCTTCGAGAACGAGCACCAACCGGCTTCGTGTTGGGCTAAGGCCACGGACGCCAATGTTCAGACGCAGGCCCGTCGCATCCTCTTGTCGAACAACGAGACCGTTGACACGACGGAGCATCTCGCCCGAGCTCGAGGGTTGAGCGCGCTTGATGTCTTTCGTGGTGACGGTCGTGCCAGAGCCCGACGACCGGCGAAGTGAATCGGCTTTTTCTGCCGTGACTTGCACCTCGATCGGCTTGGTTGACTCTGCTGGGCCAGTCGACCCGGTTGTCTCGGCAGTGGCAGCCGTTGAGCTTCCGGCGCTATCGGTCGTCGCGCTTGGCGTTGCCGACGGCGAGCCTGCCGTTTGAGCTTTCGGGTTCGCAGTGTCGTTCGACTGCGGCGGGGTGGGGGAGGGCTGCGCCAGCGAAACGCGGGCAAGAAACAGCGTCCCGAGAGCCACGGGAGCAGACAGCCGACGCGCGCAATTGAAAGTCATGTTCAAGAACCGCGCACTCTCTACTCGCGGGCGATCTCGTGTCAAGTGCAAGAAGGCGAACGAGCGTGTGTTCGGTGAGGGGGTTGCGAGGTCGGACTACCAAAGACCTTGCGAGCAAGTCGCCCCTTGCGCTGTGTAAGTCGTCACGCCACAAACCATCTCTGCATCGGAGCGTGTGAATGGCCCGACTGAGTAGCGATCTGGATTTCGCATCATTTGTCGAGGAACGAAGGCGCAGCCGACCTGGCTATGCGCCAGACTCAGGGGGTGAGCACGCATACGCGTATCGATCCGATCGGACGATGCGCGCGACATTCGAAAAGATAAAACCGGTTGAGCTCGCGGTGGCGGCGATGGTGCGTCGTCAGCTTGCGTTCGAAAAAGGGGCGTTGCTCGGGGCGGGGGTGAAGGTTGGCCCCAAGCAATTTCCCAGGGTGTTTGAGCTGTCGAGGGTGTGCGCTGACACCCTTGGGATCTCACCTCCCACTGTCTACGTGGTGAGCAACCACACGCTCAATGCGATGACGTTTGGCACCAACGATGATTCGTTCGTGGTGTTGCACTCCGCGTTGGTAGACCACCTCTCGGATACCGAGCTACTCGATGTGATTGGTCACGAATGCGGCCATATTCACAACGATCACGTCGTGTATTTGACGACGCTTCACCTGCTCAACCAAATCGCGATGGTTGCACCGGTGCCTTATCTGCGCTTCGTGGTGTTTCCTGCGATGTTGGCGTTGAACGCGTGGCAGCGTCGTGCCGAGGTCACCAGCGATCGGGCGGGCCTGTTGTGCTCGAAAGACCTCGAGGCAGCGACACGAACCTTGGCGAAGCTGGCCGTGGGCTCGCAAAAGCTATTCGAGCAGCTCAACCTCGAGGCCTTTCTATCGCAATACGAAGAAACTCGCGATTCTCCTGGCAAATTCAAGGAGCTTTTTGCTCCACACCCCTTTTTGCCAAAGCGAATCATGGCGCTGAAAATATTCTCAGAGAGCGCGTTGTACCGTAAACACGCTGGCCTCGGCGATGATGGAAAGCCGATGCAGCAGGTGGATGACCTCGTTAACGACATCGTGCGGGTGGTGGAGCTAGGATGAGCCTCGAGACATTTACCGAGAAGCGTCTTGCACTGGCTGCGCGCTTCGTGATTTGAGCATGATTGCGGCCTCGGTCGGGGCGAAAAACCTTGCATCACGAATCGACTCCAGAGCTGGCGAAAAAACTCGCGGAGGACCGTTTTCACCTGGTGGTGGTGGGCAGTTCAATCACGGGAAAACCACGTTTTTGAACGCGCTCCTGGGTCGGACAATATTGCCGGCTGGGGTGACGCCAACTACCGCGGTATTCACCACCTTGAGTACGCTCCGGAAGCATCGGCACGGATCGTACTCACCTCAGGTGAGCGAGAGCCGTTGTCACTCGAGTCGCTCGCCCGCTGGACAGCCGAGCGAATTGATGGGTCTGCGATTCCACAAGATCGTATTGACCACATCGAGGTGGGGTTTCCTGCAGAATTGTTGCGCCAACGCGTGGTTCTTGTCGACACGCCGGGCGTGAATGACCTGTCTCACCTGCGCAGTGAAATCACCTATGGGTACATGACAAAGAGCGATGCGGTGCTCTTTGTTCTCGATGCGGGTCAGCTCTTGAAAGAGAGCGAGCGAGAGTTCTTGCAGGACAAACTGATCAAGAACGTCTCGGACAAGATCGTGTTTGTCATCAACAAGGCAGATATTTGGTCGTCGTCCGAGCGAGAAGAGGCTTTGGCGTACGCGAGATCTCATCTGGCCAAGTTGGTTCCCGACCCGCAGATCTTCCCGATTTCATCACAATTCGAGCTTTCTGGGCGAAAAGAGCACAGCGGGGTTGGCTCACTCGTCGACCATCTGACGAAGTTCTTGGCAGAGCAGCGGGGCACGATTTTGCTTCGCCAGGCGGCTTCGCGAGGGCTGAACGGTGCGCAGGTGCTCGAGGGCTCGATTGAAGCCAAGCGTCGTGCACTCAAAATGACCCAGGTCGAGCTTGCCGAGCGAATTGAGCGGCTGACCCGAGACCAAAAACAATACGAGAAGGGTCTGGCCGATCGTCGCGCAATGATTCGCGATGAAATCCTGGCGATCAAAGGCTGGGTCGGTCGCGATCTGACGAACCTTTGCGACGATATTGTTCGGCAGTTGCCGGGCATGATCGAAAAGGTCGATGCCGATGACTTGAAGAAGCACCTCGGCGCGTTTCTCGAGGATGCGTTCCGCAAATGGGCCGAGGAAGAATCTCGCGAGATCGCGATCGCTCTCGAGCGTTTGGCTGAGAAAACATTGGCTCACGTGAAAGAAGACGTGCGCGATGCTGCTCAGACCTTGGGCTCGGGTTTTGCCGTTCGTGCGCCAACCATCGAGGTAGATACTTTCGTCTACGACGTGGGGGTATCGATCCTCTTTGCAGCAGGTCTTGCGACCTTGTTTGCCAATTTGATGGTGGGTGGTGCACTGACCGCAGCGGCGCCTCTTTTGGCGATATTTGTTCGTCGTCGCGCGCGTTCAGAGACCCGAAAGCTCGCGCTCGAAATGGCTCCGCAAGTGCTCAAAGATGCTTCGGACAAGCTTCGTCCTGAGCTCGAGAGCCTGATTGATCGATTTGCTGAACAGCTCGATCAATGGGTCGTTCTTGCGGGTGAAGAGGTATTCCAGAACGCAATGGATGTGCTTCTGGCCGCACAAAAAGAGCTCGATACGGTCTCGTCGGGCGGGCAAATGGCGGTTGATGTGCTGGACGAACAGGCCAAACGGCTCTCGTCGGTGCGCGCGAAAATCGAAGAAATGCGCCCTTCTGACGAGAAGTCCTCGGACGACAAGCCGGCTGCAGAAAAGACCGCTCCGCCCGCTGCTGAGCAAGCACAGGCATGAGCCGGGGCTTTTATCGGCCTGCGCGTCGACTTCGCACAGGCCGATAAACGCCTAGAGGGGTTGCGCAGGCAACTGCGACGAATCGGCAGCGGGCTCGATAGGACACCGAGAAAGCACACCGACGCAAGTCTGCAGGGATTGCTAGATTTGCTGACGATGGGCTCGCTCAGGACGGCTGCCGAGACGAGGGAAGTGCCTGCGAAAAATACCTAAGATCGACGCCAACGCTTCGAGAACGGCAGTGGCGTGCCCGTCGACCTTTACCGGAGAATACACCTTCGCCACCTTGCCTTGGGCATTGATCAGCACCGTGGTGCGAATGGGGCCGATGGTTTTTTTGCCGTACATGCTTTTCTCTCCCCACGCGCCGTATTGCTGGTGAAGCGCGCCATCCGCGTCGGTGAGCAGGGCAAAGTCGAGCGAGTATTTTTTTCGAAAACGCTGGTGGGCGCTGGCAGAATCACGGCTAACGCCGAGCACGACTGCGCCATGCCCGGTGATTTGCGAGAGCACGTCGTTGAAAGCGCAGGCTTCACGTGTACAACCGGGCGTGTCGTCTTTGGGGTAAAAGTAGAGGATTACTTTCTTCCCCTTCAGAGATGCGAGAGAAACCTGATCTCCGTCCTGATTGGGCAGAGAGAAGCTCGGTGCGTTGTCTCCAATGCTGGGCGTTCGCGAGGCTGCTGCGGCTTGAGGAGCATCGCTTGAAGCGGGGGCTTTGGCGGCAGTTGAGGCCTTGGGGCTCTTTGCGGGGGCTGGTGTTTTCGTCGTGCGCTTGGTTGCAGATTTTGCGGCTTGAGCGTCGTCAGTTTTCTTTGTGGTTTTTTTCGAGGTGGCCATGGGTGAGTTCGATGCAGGATGCCGCAGGTTCCGTGGCACGGAATAGTTTCTAGAAAGAGCTACTCGCTTGCCGCGGAATGGCCTAGAGTGACTTTCTTCCCCCCTTCGCGATCCTTTCGACCGAGGCCCAGGTTGCAGCTCGATTTCAACGCCAGAGAGATCACCCTAAAGCTCGTCTACTACGGGCCTGGTCTCAGCGGAAAGACCACCAATCTCATCAAGCTGCACGAGTGCAGCGCGGGCGATGTGCGCGGGCGTTTGATGACGCTCGAGACTCGCGACGATCGAACGCTGTTCTTCGACTTGTTGCCTTTGGCGTTCACCGAAGGCAGCGGAGACAAAGCGTTCTCGGTGAGGATCAAGCTCTTCACCGTGCCGGGTCAGGTGATCCACAAGTCAACGCGCAAGTTGGTGCTGCAAGGTGCCGACGGGGTTGCCTTTGTCGCTGACTCGCAGATTCAAGAGACGAAGAACAACGCTGTCGCGTTTCTCGATTTGAAAGAGAACCTGCAAGCGAACGGGTTTGCGCTCGGCGACATGCCGCTCGTGATCCAGTTCAACAAGCGCGACCTTCCGAACACACGCACAGACGCAGAGATCGTCGCTCAAGCAAAGCGCGGCAAAGAGCCCGTATTCTGTGCGATTGCGACGCGCGGAGATGGCGTCGTCGAGACGTTCATCGGGCTGCTGCACCTCGTGTGGGTTGCCCTTGATCGCCAGCACAGTCTGCAAGCGAAGTTGGGCATCGATCGGTTGTCGTGGTTTTCTCACGTTATCCAGAGGTTCAACGAGACTCGGACGCTCGAGCAGCTTCTTGCGACAGCGATCTGTGCCGACGGACACGAGCTCGTGAGGCGCTAGGGCTATGGCTGACCTTGACTTCGACGATCCGCTTCCGCTCCCGCAGGGCACCCCGAGTGCTTCGCAGGCGCTCGATGCACTGCCTGACGAAGCTCTGCTCGAGACGCCGCAACTTCAAGAGCTGGTTTCGCGACAAACGCTGAACGAGCTGGCGCGGTCGATCCTGTTGCTGTTTGGCATCCCGGTGCGCGTGTTCTCGACCGACGGAGCGCTGCTTGCCGAGGCGGTGATCGAGTTCGCGCTCTATCGCTACCTCGAGCAATTCCCCCAGGGCAAGTCGATGAACGCTGCTAGCGTGGCGGCCGTCAAGCGCATCCGCCCAGAGAGCGGTGACGTTGATTTCCCCTGTTTTACGGGCGCCTCGTACCGGGTGATTGGTATCGAGTACGACCGAAGGCCAGTCGGGCGAATCATCCTTGGCCCCTACTTGCCTGCCGACAGTCGCGACTTGCCACCGTCGTTGCGCGCCATCGAGGGCATCGACCCTGTCGAGGTCGACACGCTTCGACGCAAGCTGCCGCGTGCGGGCTCGGATACGATCAACCGCATCAGCACCCACTTGCGTTCGTGTCTCGATGCCGTGCTGTTCTCGGGTCATCGAGCGGTGATGACTTCGCGTATGCACCTCGCTTCGATTCGCGAAAGTTATCGTGAGCTGCAAGAGAAGAACGAGCGGCTTCAAGAGACCTTCGACAAGCTGCGTGAGCTCGATCGACTGAAGTCGAACTTCTTGGCGACCGTTTCGCATGAGCTTCGCACCCCGCTCACCTCGATCATCGGGTACAGCGAGATGCTGATCGAAGGCATCGCGGGCGATCTCGAAGGCGAGCAAAAAGAGTTTGTCTCGACGATTCGCGACAAGGGCGAGCAACTCTTGCAGCTCATCATGAGCCTGCTCGATATGTCGAAGCTCGAGAGCGGAACGCTTTCGTTCCGACGCGGAGAGATGCCCGTGCAGCGAATGCTGCAGCAGGTTGCTTCGACGATGTTGCCTGCGGCACGACGCAAGGGCGTGACGCTCGAGGTGAAGGTCGATGAGCAACTCCCCAGCATGGCTGCCGATGAAGAACGCTTGAAGCAGGTCTTCATCAACCTCACCGAGAACGCGATCAAGTTCACCCCGCAAAGCGGCGTCGTCACGTTACGCGCGCGTCGCGCAGAGCCGGATGATGGCGAGGGGTTTGCGTTGCTTGCACCTGTCGAAGACTCCATCGAGATCTCGGTGACCGATACTGGAATCGGCATTCCAGAATCAGAGCGCTCGAAAGTGTTCGATGCGTTCTACCAAGTCGACTCATCGAGCACGCGCGAGCATGGCGGCGCGGGGCTTGGGTTGGCCATCGTCAAAAAGATCGTCGAAGCTCACCACGGTGAGATCAAGATCGAGGCCAATTCCCCCTCCGGAACTCGCGTCGTTGTCACGCTTCCCATCGCACCCCCGTGATTGCTGAGCACGTCTGGATCTCTACGCTCACTGATCGATTTGGTGAGCCGAGTGAAGGCGTGCGCGTAGGCATCGGTGACGATGCGGCCGTGCTCGAGCCTTCGAATCGACCGAGTGTGTGGACAGTGGACGCCGCCGTCGAAGGCGTGCATTTCACGTTCGCGATCGCAGACGCATACACCGTGGGGTTTCGCTCGATGATGGCTGCGTTGAGTGATCTCGCTGCGATGGGGGCAGCGCCGAGAGGTGTCTTGTCAGCGTTGACCTTGCCCGCAGGGTTTGAAGAGACCGAGCTCAACGAGCTGGCCCGCGGGCAACGTGAAGCTGCAGCGTTGGTCGGCACATCAGTGATCGGTGGCAACGTTTCGCGCGGGCCGTGTGTGTCCGTCACGACCACTGCGTTGGGTGAGTGCCGACGGCCACTTTTGCGATCAGGCGCGACGGTTGGCGAGATTGTTTGGGTTTGCGGAGCGCTCGGAATGGCGGCGGCGGGTCTCAAGGTTTTGCTCGAGAGTGAGCGACTCGATGAACGCGCTCGTGCGTGCGTTCGTGACGAGCTTGAGCTCTGTATGACGGCGTGGCGGCGACCTCATGCGCGGATTTCAGAGGCGCTCTCGGTAAGTGATCTGGCCACGTCGGGCATCGATGTGTCCGATGGGTTGGCGCAAGACCTCGGTCACGTGGCGTTGGCAAGCTCGGTGGACATCGAGCTGGATGCAGACGCATTGCTTCAGCGCGAGCCGTCGCTCGTGAAGGTTTGCGAGGTGTTCGGTTGGGATCCTCTCGCGCTCATTCTTTCCGGCGGTGAAGACTACGCTGTGGTGGTCACGACACGTGCTTCGGACGATCTCACGGCGTTGGGATTCGCACGCATCGGTCGCGTCGTTGCCTCGTCTGCGTCGCACGTTGAGCGAGATGAGCTGCACGAGCGAAGCGCCGTAAAAGTGATTCGTGGAGGCGAGCTCATCACTGCCCCCGCGGGCTTTGATCACGGCCGTTTACAAGAGCTTCAACGACACGCGTCGGGGACAGGCACATCGCGCAACATCGAGCGAATGCTTGCGAAAGCAGCGTCTCGTTGCCCGGGAACCGTCACGTTTTTCAACATCCCCTGACAGTATTGCGAAGCGTTCTGCAGATAGAGCTGCGCTGCTGGGCCCTGGGGTTGGGCATTCGCGAGCGCAGCACAACAGGCGGCAAGTGAGCTGTTCGGAGTGCCTGGGTTCGACGGCTTTTTCGGCGCAGTCGCAACCGCAGGGGTCGTGGTTGGTGTGCTGGTGGTTGTACCGGTGGGCAACGAGGTTGTCGTTGTGACTGGCGTTGTTTCGGGCGTGGAGCGATTGACGCTCGTTGCAGGCATCGGTGGGGGCTCGTTGGCCGGATCGCTCGAGCTCGAACAGCCCATTGTCGAGGCAACGAGCACCAAAGCCAAAAGCGCAACGCGAAGAGGTCGAGAAAACGGAGCCACCGGCTGCAAGACGGAATCGCGCACGCAAAACAAGCGAACCCCCGCCGTTGTTTTGCCGTTCATGCTGCGAGGATAGCCGAAATCGCACTCCGTCATTGCACCAATCGCAACGGCGAAGTGGATAGCACCTGACGAAGGATTATTTGCAAGCCGTTGGCAACGATGCACCGCTCAACATGCCAGCGATTTGAGAGAGAGTCTGGCGGGTGTTGGGGGCTTTGCTTGCACCCATGCAGTAATCAGCCGCGGCCTTGAGATACATGTTGTTTGGCGGCGGTGATTGACCTGCTGCGTTCGCAAGCGCGTTGCAGCACGCCATGATGTTCGAGCCGCCACCGCCACCCGTTGGCTTGGCATCGGCATCTGCGTCGCCAGCCTCGTCAGGCGCATCGACTGGTACTTCAATCGTCTGCACTGGTGCCGTGCCCTGAGCCGTGCCCTCGGGCATGGGAGGTGGCGCCTCGTCTTTCGATTTACAACCGGCGACGTTACCGGTGATGGTGACCAACAGTGGCAGCAGAAGCGCCGTTGAAATCGCAGCGACTCGACTCGTATTCATCAGGAACCTCGATGCGTTCGTGGACGCACGCATTAGGACGGTGGAATGCTTCGCGGCTTACGGGGCAGAGTAGAAGATTCCACCCCTAAGCCGAGCATCAAAACATCGCGTCAATCACTTGCAAGCGGCCGGCAACGTTTCGCCGGCTGCAGAAGCGCGGACTGCAGAAAGCGCATCCGCCTTCTTGGTGGCGCCGCTCTGAACCTTCTCTGCGATGCCGTTACACGCAGCGGCGGCGCTCTGGTACTTGCCTGCGTGGGGTGGCTTGGCCTTGCCAGCTTCGCCAGCGAGGGCAACACAACAAGCCTTGATCGACGCTGCATCCGCCTGCGCTTGAGGGTTGGTCGTCGCGGTGGCCGTGGCCGTTGCGGTTGGCTTTGCCGCGGCTGATGCTGCTGCCGCTGCTGCCGCCGATGCTGCTGCCGCTGCTGCGGCTGCGCTTGCGCTCGCCGAGGCCGCCGCAGCTTCTGCTGCCGCCTTTTCATCGCTGCCGCCACACCCCACGCCGATGATGCTGACGCCGAGCACGAGCGCGGCGACCACTGCAAAATGCTTCTTCATTGACGGATCCCTCCGTGATTGAGGCGAGTTGATTTCAGTCGGTAAGAACAGAGAAGAACCCCTCTGTACTCGATTTCTCGCGCGAGGGGCATCTTCTCGACGCGTCTGCCCCCCTCGCTCGACATCAAGCGGTTCTATACATCGCGCAAGATCGCGGGAGTTGCGACGAAAAATCTCCACGCAGCCGGAACTTCCGCTCTCACCGTTGTCTCAATGCCGCCGTCTC
>JAXLYQ010000083.1:0-14736 GCA_046351315.1 Polyangiaceae bacterium | reverse complement strand
TCTGCCCCGCGTGCGGTGAGCGCGGCTTCGAGCAACACGACCAACATCGGGTCGTCTTCGATGACCAACACGCGTGCTCCGTCGAGACGTTTGCTGGTGGGCACGGGCGGTGGAGCGCTCGAACGGCGTGGGATTCGCGAGGGCCACGACAGCTCGAAACGAGCGCCTTCTCCGTCGACGTGAGGCGAGAGCTTCAAGTCGCCACCGTGATGACGAGCCATCGCTAGCGCGTGGACAAGGCCGATGCCTGCGCCGCCTGAGCGCGTCGACTTGCCTCGCGCGAAGATCGAATCTCGTCGATCGGGTGGCACGCCGGGCCCGTCGTCTTGAACCGCAGCAACGAGGCCCTCGCGATCGGTATGGGCAGAGAGCAAAACGCCTTTGCCTGACGGGGTAAACGAGATCGCGTTGAGAAGAAGGTTGGTGAGGATCTGCAACGCGTCGGGAGCCGAGGTGATCAGCGCATCCTCGTTGCGAATCGATACCGACAACGAGACATCTCGCGAGGTCGCGAGCGGCGTGACGCCCGTGATTGCTTCTTGAACCAACGCACCGAGCGTCGTTGCGTCGTCGAGCTCTGGCATATCGGCGCCGATCGCTTTGCGAGCGATGCGCTGACCATCACGAGCTCGTCGCATGGCAATGGCGAGTGCATCTGCAGCTTGATCGCCATCCTTCGACATTGCGACATCGAGCCACGCGAGCACAACCGTGAGCGCATTGGAGACTTCGTGAAGGGCACCGCCGAGATCACGCGTCGGGTCGTGGAGATCCGGCGTTGATTCAGCGTTGGCTCTCGGCTCGTGCGCGGTCACTTGGCGATTGTATCCCGGTAATAGCTGTGGAGGCAGAAACACTCGAAAGTACCCGGGGATGCTATTTACCCCAGTTCCGAGCCCTTGCGAGATGGTCGTCTCAGCAATTTGTACGTAGGGAGAGATGGCATCTGTGCGTGCATACACACGGACAAACCCACCTTGAACGGGGCTGGTGGTACCTGCGAACGAGGGAGCGAGAATCTGCCCTTCGACCGAGAAAGGGGCTCTCAAAACGATCTCGGATGGAGCATCCGCGGGGAGCTGAACACCGCGAATGACCGTCCAGCCGAAGCGGCTGTCGCGCTCGCTTCGGGCGATGATGTCGTACCGCGCGGGGTCAACCTGGAGGAGCGCATCGCCGCGATTGTCGGTGAACGTCGAGGTGCGGCGGGTCAGTACGTCAGCAAATGGATCGGTGATGTTGTCGACGGCAACGGACGGGATGGCCTCGATCGTGAGGCTAGGTGCGGGCTGTCGTTTGCTTCCGTAGTAGGCGTGGATGGGTATGGCGGCGAGTGGCGTGAGCTCTTCGACACGACCTGCTTGAACCGCGGCATCGCTGAGGGTCCAGGTGAAGCGTGAGCGTGCGAGGCCCGATCGTTCATCAGGGACAACGAGCCCCTCGTACTTTCCGGGCAAGAGGGCGAGCTCGAACAGCGTCGAGGAGCTCGACCCAACACGTGCTTCGAAGGCTGCGGGCAAGCCGGGGTCGATACCAAGCAGGCCGCCGGGTTGATTACGAAGCCAGATGACTCCGGTGACCGGCGTGGCGGTGCCGCTTTGCTCGATCTGTGCGCTTACTTGAATGGGCGTGAGCGAGAAGCCGCGAAGATCGATGTCGGTTTTGTTGGTGTTGCCGATGTCGAGCATTACGCGGGATCGACCACGTGAACGAGGGCGCTGGTGTATCGAGATCGGTCGGTGGGCGAAGTCGCAGCGTGGGGTCGTTGAGCGTCGTGTTGTTCGAGTCGAGTGGGTTGAGGTACTGCAGAGGATAAAGAGAGTCATTCACCCACGCGCCGAAGGGCGAGACGTTGTACTCATTCGAACCCTCGACGGTGGCCGTGGGCGCGCCAACCGTGCCGCGTGTGGATAGCCGCAAGCCTGTCGAAGGGTCGATGATATCGACGCGCCAACCTTCGAGAGAGACGCCTGCACGGGTGCGAATGGTGCCCTGGAAGGACGTATTGGCTGTGACCACGATGGCAGGCAACCCGAGGGGTTGATTGCCCACGATGAGCTGATCACGGAGCAACCACGGCGGGATTTCACACCCCGCATCGTTGGTGGGTTGCAGGTACACGTCGTACTCACCCGGCGGGAGCGTTGTCGACAGACGATACGAGACGACTCCGAGCCCATCACTTACGGCGACCGGTGCGACGGAGACCGGTGATTGAGGCAAACCAAGCGCGCGCCCTCTCGGGAAGAACGACGCATGCATCGCGACCGACTTGGTGAGCGGTGTTGCTGTCCATGCGCAGGTTGATTTGCCGTCGGGGCTGTCTGGGTCGGTGAGTGAACGACCGCCGAGCGTGACGCCATACGCGATCTGAGCGGTGGGAGGCAGGACCACGTCGTACCGCTGCTGCGGCAACGAGAGCAGGTTGGCTTGAACCTGAAACACTTGCTCGGGCGCGTAGGAAGAGAGCGGGCCAGGGATCACCTCGAACACCACATCGCTGACCGTCGGAGCCATCGTGTAGCAAGTGTTCGCGGCACACGATTCACCGACGCCGCAGTCGGTGTCGGACGAGCAGCGGTTGACGAATGCGCGCTGCGAGGACGTTCCGTCCGTGGACGGGTTGCAACCGAGAATCGCGAGACCGAACGACGCGAGTGCGAGCGGCCTCACGAGACTCATGGCGAGGTGGCCTGCACGGCGGGAGGGTAGTCAGCCGGACAACCCGCTGCGGCGAACGTCACGGTGCTCAGGTAATCGAGATCATCAGGCGAGCCAACGAGCACCCACCACGTGAGCTGGTCTGCATCGCTCGCGTCGGCGGGGAGGAACGAATCGAGCTGATACTGATGAGTGACGATCATCGTGATCGTGTGGCAGCCGGGCGCGACGCTCTGCCCACCGATCGCGGCCGAGGGTTGCCACGAGAGAGAAATCGTTCGTGCTTGATTGAACGTGCCTGGCGCAAGACGAAGGAAGTCGACCAGCCCCGGCTGTGCGCTCGCAGCGTCAATCACGAGCTTCGCGTCGAGAGGCTCGCCCTCGTCTTCGGCGCGCACCTGAGCGCTGAAGCTGAGCGGGTCGGTCTGCGTGGTGGCGACGACGACGAACTCATCGATCGGAGGAGATGCCGAAAAGCCGTTCAGAAACGGTGGACTCTTGGGCTGTGCAGCGAAGTCAGTGGTCGAGGTAATCAGGCAGCCATGCGCGAGCCACGCTAGCGATCCGACAAGCAATCGCGAGACGAGGGAGTGGGCGGCGCGCATGGGCGGAAGATGCCACGACTGAGCTTACGAAACAGCACCGAATTGGCCGCTCGGTGAAGAGCCCGAGGGTCGCCAGCGGGTGTCGGCAAAACCAGCCGTGGTGGCGAACAACACCAGGTCAGCAACATCGGCGTTGATTGCACACAACGCACGCAGCTCGTCGAGCGAGTTGACGATCGGAATGGGTCGTTGCGGGATCTCTGCGAGCGTACGGCGAACCGCGGTCGGAAGGTCACCACTCACGAACAACCCCGCGCGATGGGTGACACGACGAGCCAAGACAATCGCGTGATCGGCAACGAACTCGTGGGTCTGGTCACAGAGCTCACGAATCCGCCGTTGGGCACGCGCAGGCAGTGATTGCCACAAGAGCTCGGCGAGCGTGGCAATGGCGGGAGGTGTTCCGCGGTCGGGCTTCGCGCTGCCAAAGGCGATCGTGAGCGCCGCGATGAGTGACCTCAGGTTGCTTTCGGGAAGCGCGAGCACGAGGGCGAGCGAAGGCGCAGCCGACGCGAGCGCAGCACCGATGACGAACGCCATATCGGGCGAGTCGTCACGCAGATCACCCGAGAGCTGCACTGCAGGCGGCGAGAGCAACGCGATGGTCGCGACGCCGTGACCCGCTGAACGACGCTGAAACAGCGGAGTTTGGGTGGTGCCGAGCGTTCGAGCCGCTGCGGTGTAGACGCGGCTAACGGGGCTGACCGAGCCAAACGAAACACGCTCGACACCTGTGATGCCGTAGGTCGCAGCATCTCGCTTGAACAGGTGCGAGGCGCCGTCCCAGACCAGTGCCACCGCTTCGAACACTGGGTTGTTCAACCCGTGGAACATGAGCGCCGAGACGAACTCGGGCTGAATGCGCTGCGACGAAAGTGGGGGAGCGGGTAGTGGCGTGGCCCCAGGAGTGAACGCGCGGATCACATGCTCGATGGCGTTGACGAGCTGGGTGTTCTTGTCCCGAATCGCCGCTTGCTGGAACGCGAGTAGAGCCTCGTGATCGCCCGGAGCACGCATCAACGCAGCTCGTGCCGCAGCCAGCGTCGAGTCGGACGTCAGCGTGTCGAGAGAGGAATGCGATGTACCTGGAGCGACCATGGACATCGGCGGAAGCTCGGGAACGACCACGTTGGGCACTTCGACGAGCGAAGGCGGCGGGTCAGACGGATAGCTGGGCGGACGAGGCGCTTGAGGCGGCGCGACCGGCAACTCGACCAAACGCTGGCGTGCAAGCGCGGCTGTTTCGGGGTCGTCGGCGGCGATGGTGAGATATTGCGCAGCTCGCACCGGATCACCGATTTGCAGGGCTGCTTCGGCGGCTTCGATGGCGACCTTCCCCTGCGCGCGAACGCCCATGAGATTACCGCCCAGCGCTGAATCGAAGAAGGGGAGCGACGCCTCGAAGTTGGCGCGTCGAACCAGACGTTCGGCGAGACCGAGTGCGATCAACGGAGGGGCGCCAATCTCAGCGTGTCGAGCCGACAGCTCGCGTAGACCGGCGCTGTTGCCGTGCACGACATCGAGCGCTTCTGCGAGCAAGAAGGTGTGCAGCGGCACTTGCTCTGGGGTCAGCAAACGCGCGATGCGCTTGAGGTCTTCAATCGACTGGGTGGCCTCTTGCGGTGTGCCCGAGCCGCGCGCTCGGTATTCGAGCCAACGCGCAACGAGCTGAGCATCGACGGACGACGGGCATACACGCGCAGCGCGTTGGGCACGTTCGAGCGCGGCTTGATAGTCGCCCGCAGAGAGAGAGGTTCGCGCAGCTTCGACAAGAACCTCGGAGCGCTTCTCGGCAGGGTCCATCGAAGCGACGGCCCACTCATCGAGAGCATCGGCGAGCTGTCGTTGCGACCCAGAAACACGCTCGATCTCGATGCGTTTCTCGATCACCGAGAGCGATGAGCCTGACGGGAAGTCGGCAAGCGCACGACGCGCTCCATCGACGTCACCTGCCTGAAGCAAGAGGCTCGCTGCGCGTAGGGCAAGCTCTTCTCGAGCGTTCGCGTCGGGCGCAACGCGAGCAGCTCGTGTCCATGCTTCGGATGCGCCTGCGACATCGCCTTGACGCTCTCGAATATCAGCGAGGTAACGAAGTGCGCTCGCGTCGTCGCCGATCTCTTCAACCAACGCCATCAGCTCGTTGGCGGCGTCCTCGAGCTGACCGAGACGTTGCTCGAGCAGCGCTGCACGACGCAGACGTAGTACGCGCACCTCATCGAGGCTGGCGGCGATGGCGATTCGACGGGCGAGAACACCTGCGAGCAATGCAACGTCGTTGAGCGTGCTTGCGAGACGCTCAACAGCGGCGATGGCTTCACGTGAGTCGGGCTCGAGCTCGAGCAAATCAGCCCAGCGTTGAGCAGCCTCTGCTTTGGCCCCGCGCTCTTCGTGAGCTCGAGCGAGCTCGGCAAGCATATCGGCCCGCAGGGTCAGATCAGGCTCGAGCGGAAAGGCTCGTTCGAGTGCGAGTGCGAGACGATTCAGATCTGCGCACTGTCGCGCGATGTCGGCGAGATCCAGTGAGCAACGCCACGCTATCGGGCGAGCCCTCGAGCTCACTTTCAAGGATCGCCATCGCACTCGGAATGTCTCCGCGAGTGGCCAGCAACGATGCGAGCTCTTGCGCCAGATCGTTGTGCTCCTTCGTGTTGTTCGGACGACGGGCGAGCTCATCACGGAGCATCGTTGCGAGCTTGTCGCGACCGTTCGAACGGGCATACAGCTCGCGAAGTCGATCTCGCGCGGCTCGGGATTGCTCGGGCGTGGCATCGGCCGAGATACGCACCGATTCGTATGCGTCGATCGCCTCTTCGAGCATGCCGCGAGCCTCGGCGTCGGCGGCGTGATCCCAGGACGAGCGCACGGTGGCGTTGGCCAGGACCGACACCGCGATCGCAGGCTTGCTCACGTTCGCCGCCGAGCTGGTCGAAGGATCTCGCACCTCTGGTGTCGCCGGCGTTGGTGCTGGTGGGCCTTTGGGCTCGGGAGCCGGAGCTGCGCCGGTTTCGAGCGCGTGTAGCTCAGCCATGACCTCTTCGATGTCGGGGTCTTTTTTGTGAGCGAGCTTCAGCAATCGAATCGCGTCCGCCACTGCGCCAATGGCAGCAGCGATCGCTCCTGCGAGTCGAAGCGGCGCGATGCCAAGGTTCGAATAGGGCTGCGCGTTGATCGAATCGACTTTGGCGATGAACGGATGGCGACCCTCTTCGACAGCCGGAGCCAGCCGCGGCGCAGAAGGGATCATGTTCGCGTACTCGTCGACGTCAGCGTCGAAATCGAGTGCTTGAACCAGGATTTCGGACGCATCGGCAGCCGCTTCGAAGACGTCGAGCGACGCCTGTGCAAGCGCGATGGCGACACGCGCACCCGATGGGCCTTCGACCTTCTTGAGTGAGGCTCGCCGAGCCCGGGTAAAGCGCATCAACGCAGCGTCGACATCGTCACCGTGCTCACGAACCAATGCCGTCATCGTGAGCGCCACTTTGCGAACCGTGTGAACGGTGGCGACGAGATTCAGCGCTCGCAGCAACATATCGAGCCGAACACGAAGCCCCTCTTCGCTGGCCCCGACATGGTCTGCCGCACGCAACAACCAGTCGGCTCGTTGATCGGGGTCAGTGATGTCGGCCGTGGCTCGCTCAACCGCACGTGCAGCCTCGGCGGGGTCACCGTTGCGCTGCGCCAAGCGGATCATCAGGCTGAACGACGTACCAAGAGTCGGTACAGCTTCGAAGGCTGCGATCGCGTGACGTGTGGCGAGGGTGGTGTGTCCACGGCGCTCGAGCTGCCTTGCACCACGGAAGTGAGCTGCTTTGCGACCGAACGAGCCCTTCGCGGCTTTGGCGAGGAGCTCGTACAACGCCGACAGCGAGTTGGGGTCGCTGCCACAACGTTCGGCCAAGGTCAGCGCGTCGGTACGTGTCGGGTCGATGTTGAGCGCCCGGCTCGCGGCGTCGAAAGCCACATTGGCGTGACCTTCTTCAATCGCGAGCTGCGCCATCGTGACGTACACGCGAGCGGCGACCTTGCGATCCGCGACGAGCGAATCGACCTTGATGAAACTCTGCAGGGCCGACGACGGGCCCGCGAAGACGAAGAGATCTCGCGCGACGCCCGCGGTGGCGGTCTCGGGGCTCAGCTCGAGCGCGCGAATCCATGCGCGTGTTGCGCCGACCTCATCGCCACCGAGATCCCATCGAGCTGCACCCACGTGGCGCCACGCGTCTGCGGCCTCTTGAGCGCGATCACCACCCGAGGCCGTGAGCGCTTCTGCTCGCGCCTCGAGAATCGCAATTTCAGAATCTGAGTCCGACGGCGACGCCACGCGATCCACCCGAGCTAGCACTTCGATGGAGGGCGCGCCCGCTTTCAAAGCCGCGACCAACGCCCTTGCTTCACACAGTCGATCTCCGCTTTGTCCGTGAAGATCGGCGACCCTCAACCACACGCTTGCGCGTTCTGGTTGTGATGCATCAGAGGCGGCCCAACGTTCGAGCACCGCTGCTGCAAGCGAAGCATCGTCGAGTGCGATGCCGAGGTCAACGAGACGATCTCGAAGCTCGCCGTGTGTGGCGCCCATCGCCGACAGCGTTCGGTGAGCAAGCGCAATCGCTGCTGCCCCATGGCGTGTGGCCAACGACTCGAGCGCACGGGCAGCAATGGGCGCCAATAGTGCCGTCGAGATCGGTCGTACCAATGCTTCGTCGATGCATTTGACCGCGCTTGCAGCGTCACCCGACATCAACTCAGCGCGAAACAACGCCTGAATTGCTGCAGGATCGAGCGGCCTCAGTTGAGCCCATCGACGTGCCCACGCTCTCGCGACGGGCCATTCGTCAACCTCGTCGGCCCACTTCACGACTCGTGCGCAGAGCGCTGCACTCGGGATCAATCGCGTGTCGTCAGGGTCGAGTGAACGAACCAATGACGCCGGTGGCGTTTCATCCAGCCGCGCCAGATACACCGCGAGTGATCGCGATGAGGTCGCGTCCGCGCGCAACGAGCCTTCGGCAAGCTCGAACGAACGCACGACGTCTTGTGTGCGTTCTGCGGCAAGCGCGTGAATGACCGCGCGCATCGGGCCGGGCAGCGAGCTACCCAACGCGATCAATGCTTCGGTGCGCAGCGCTTCATCACCGCTCATCGCAGAGGCCACGAGTGCCAGTGCGACCAGCGGACGACTCGACGGGTTCTCGCTAAGAAGCGCGCTCACGGCTCGCGCAGCGTCTGCTGGCCGATCCGCTCTCAGGTACAACGAGACCAGCGTGGATTGATATCGAACACGGTCGGCGCGTTGACCGGCACTGGCAAGCACTCGTGCACTGAGAGCGAGCTCGAGACGCTCTAGCTCAGCCTTGTCATCGACCTTCGTGATGCGTTCGAGCT
Source organism: Polyangiaceae bacterium (assembly GCA_046351315.1). Classification (GTDB taxonomy): domain Bacteria; phylum Myxococcota_A; class Polyangia; order Polyangiales; family Polyangiaceae; genus JAXLYQ01. Next base: position 6,085 of record JAXLYQ010000083.1, on the reverse strand, counting down.
CGTCGACCCAAGCTCGTTCTGCGTTCGGAAGACCACAGAGCTCAGAGAGCGTTTGCTGTAGCTCTGCGCGCGAGCCTGGGCGCACGCGAAGCGCTGCGACGTGATGCAACAGCGCTTCTCTCCGCGCGGGGCTCCCCACCGCGCTTCGAGTCACCGTTGCGGCGCTTTGTTCTACCGTCGATTGTTCGAGGGCAGCCTTCGCGGCGTAACGATCTCGCGCCTCGTTCAGCGCGTCGCCCGACATCGCACCGAGCTCGCCCAAACGGTTCACCATCGCCAGCGCGAACGATGCAGAGCGCACCTCTTCGGCGAGCTGAAGTAGCTGTGTGATTCGCTCGGTATCAGACGAAGACGCCGATTGCTCTACGGCGAGGCTCAGTGCGTTGGTCAACGGAACGATGTCGTTCGTTGTTCGCATCCCTGCGATCAACGCTTCACGAGCGTCGCGATGCGTTGGGGCTTCGACCAGCGCGTGGATCCACGCCTCGAACGATCGCTCGAGGTTTCCGAGCTGACCTGCGCATAGCTTCGCGAGCTCCGAGAACAGCGCGACTCGCTCTTTTCCGCGCGCTCGGTGCGCCCGTTGCTCGAGTCGAACAGCCAGCAAATCGTGCATGCCGATGCGCGCAAGTAGGCTGTCGAACAGCGCAGCATCCTCACCCACGAGCTGTCGTTCGAGTGTTGCATCGAAGGCAGCGCACAACGCTCGCGGCAGGTCGCCGACAGAGGTCGCCTCACGCACTCGACGTAGATGCATCGACTCCGCGCGAGCCCCTTGGAGCAATGCGTGCGTACGTTGAATCTCGTCGGCTGCGCCCGAACGGCCTCTCGCTTGCAGTACGAACGAGAGAGAGTCGGCTGCTCCTGCGTGAGATGGGCAAAGGTCAAACGCACGTGCACGATCGATGAGGGCGCCATCGTCGTCACCCACTCGCATGCGTCGCTCGGCCGAGTCGAGCAGCGCTGCCGCTGCGACCTCAACGCGAACGGTGCTCGAAGCCCAGCAGGCTAGCCACCCAAGCATTTCGAGCGGGGTCGGAGACTCCTGCGCGATGTTTGCCGCTTCACGCAACGCTTCAGCAGCAGCGGGCGCCTCCCCGGCTCTCGCTTGGAGTACGGCGATGCGTACCCACACCTCGGCAGCGGTTGCGCGACCCGCTCGCGTAAGCCCTGCGCGCAAGACCGCGGCAGCGGCTTTCGGATCACCCACTTCGGTGAGCCATTCGACAACCGAGTCTCGGGTTTCGGCGTCCGTTTCATCGAGCGAGAGCGCGAACAGGGCGAGCTTGATCGCGTTGGCGAGCTCGGTTCCGCGAATCCAAAGCTGGTTGGCCAGCGCGAGCGAAGCGGTTCGCTCGATGATGCCTCTGCCCCCGCGTGCTTCTCGAAGCGCTGCCCTGGCGACAGCGAGTGCGGCGCGCATCCCTGATCGGCGCGGAACCGCAGCTCCTCCCACGTTGGCCAGCAACGTGAGCGCCCCGACGCTTTTCGGAGGCTCGAAATCCCACTCGGGCGGAGGCAGCGTCGCCCGGCGGATCTTGGTCGAGGGAGCGTCCGGCGGTGGAGGTGGGCCGGCGGGGGAAGAGGGCATGATGGCGTTTCATAGGGTAACGCCGACGCCCATCCCCCTACCAAGTATGCAGCAGTCGCAAACGGTCGAGCTCGTGATCCTCAACGGATCTCGAGTGCAAACGGAAGCGCCACGAGCGCTCGTTCCCCGCGCAGAAGAGGGGCAAGCGTGGCACCATGCAGAAGCACTTCGTTAGGTACTCCAGCAGCCTCGGCCATCTCACGAGTCAGCTTCGGAACCACCGAGCTCGCACGAGCGTCGTCGTCGCTGTCATCGTTGCCATCGAGCACGTCGAACAACCCGGGTGATTCGCCGATCACACGCACGCGCGTCTTGTCGTCGAGCGACGCTTCGGATTTCGCAATCTCGATCGCGCGGCGAATGCCCCCAACCTCATCGATCATGCCGAGCGCTTTCGCTTCACGCCCCGCAAAAATACGACCTTCGGCAAACCCTGCGACGGTTTCTACGGGCATGTTTCGGCCTTCAGAAACGCGCTTCAAGAAGAGGTCGTAAATCGACGTCATCGTGCCGAGCACGCGTGCTTTGGTCGCGTCATCCCACGGCGTGAAGGTCGACTCCATCGTTGCCCGGGTTGCTCCTGATGCCGCGGGGATCGGCACCACGTTTACGCCGAACGGAGCAAGTGCCGGCCCGAGCGCCATCTTGCCGCCAACAACGCCGATCGAACCAACGATGCTTGTCTCTTCGGCGACGATCTTCGTTGCAGCGCAGGCCATGTAGTAACCGCCGCTCGCAGCCATATCGCCGACACTTACGATGAGGGGCTTCTTCTTTCGGACTTCGATCAAGTCATGCCAGAGAAGATCCGACGCCAGCGCAGAGCCTCCGGGCGAGTCGATGCGAAGCACCACCGCTTTTGCCGACTTGTCGTGCGCGAGGTCACGAAGTGTCTTCAACAGCGGGCGAGCTGCGATGCCACTTTCGTCGCTCAACAACCCTCCCGAACGCTCCATCGTGATGGCGCCATTGGCCCTCACGACAGCGACGTACGGAGAGCCTCCTGTCCCCGCGCGGCGCGCACCGCTCAGCACCCGAAGCAGCTCGACGAGCTCGCCGTTGTTGTTCTTGTGGCCGGGTTTTCCAGGCGAGAACCAGACCTCGGTTCGGCCGGTTTTGGCAATTTTTTTCGCCTCCTCACGAGCTTCGTCCGCATAACCGACAGCGTCGAGAAGCCCTCTTGCTTTGGCTTCCTCCGCGCTGAACGGCCCATCTTCGACAGCTCCGCGAAGGTCGGGTCGTTTGCGTCCGGCTTCGACCCCATCGAGCCACTGCGCACGGATCGATCCGAGCACACCTTCAAGCGAAGCTCGCGCTTCTTCACTCGGTGTCTCTCGGGTGAAAGTTTCGCCCGTGCCCTTGAACTTACCCACCTGAAGAACGTCGGCCTTCACGCCGAGCTTATCGAGCAAGCCCTTGGCGAACATCAGCTCGGCACCGATGCCAACCGTGTCTACTCCGCCCGCGGGGCTCGCCCACACGGCGTCGCATCCCATCGAGGCGATCCAGTAGGTCGAGTTTGTCCAGTTGTCGGCGTGGCAGAGCACTGGCTTCTTGCTGGCCCGAAACGCTTGCAGACCACGAATCACCTCGGCGGCACGCCCCCAGCCCGTTCGGTTCGAGCTGAACCTCACGAACAGGCCACCAACGTGCTCGTCTTTGCGAGCGGCTTCGAGGTCTTCAACGAGGTCGAGAAGGGTTGCTCCCTCCGCGCGAAACAGACCGCCCTGTTTGCTCTCGGGCAACCCGCGGCTCAGGTCGAGCTCGGCCAACCGAAGGCGACTCGGTGGCCCGCTTCCGTGCGCTGTCGTCGGATCGTGTGTCTCGTCGTTTTCGTCGTGATCGCTGTCGTCGCAGTGCAACGAGCTGACCGCCAGGACTGTCCCGAGAAGCAGTGCCGCGCGGCTGCTCGTGCGGAGCGTTCGAAAAGACCAAGTCATGGGACCTTCACTCCTGGGAGATCCGACGTGTCGATGTGTGGAGCCGTGTCTGACTTGGGTGGCTCGGCTGTTTTGGCGGGCGGTGAATCATGCGATGGCTTATCGGATTTTGGCGCGTCTGATTTTGGGCTCGCTGCACCTGCGGGTGGGCTCGCCCAAAAGTCGGTGTAGCTCGGCCTCCGAGAACTCGCTTCCGGTTTTCGATGGCGCATCATGCGATTCGGTTGGCCCGTCGTTGCTCGGGGTGGGTACGTTAGGCAACGAGCTCGCTGATACCGTCGTGGGGGTGGCTGCAGGCGCTGCTCCCGACGGCGCTGTCGACGCCGACGCACTACCCGACGCTTCTGGTTTCGCTGCTTCACCCTTGTACGAACGCTCGAGCTCAGCGAGCAAAGGATGAGGGCGCGATGCAGTCGCCATGCGATCGAGCTCGAGCTTTGCGCTCGCTGGGTCGCCCGATCGCATGAGAGCGTAGACCAGCGCCGCGCGTGCCCGGCCCGGTGCGTTTTCTCGGCAGCGGCAGCATCTGCAGTCGGTCGATGACCGTCGTACATCGGTTTTCTTCTTGCGAGCTCGAGCGCCGCCAACACGTACGCTGCCTCGGGGGTCGAGCCTTGTGCCGCAAGTCGTGGAGCCAACGCGCGCTGACCCTCGCTCTCCTAGGAGGCGAAGCGCATCAACACGTGCTCGCAACACCGATGGATCATCTGCCGCTAGCTCGTTTGCTCGGTTCGCCGCTCGAGGTGTTCTCGCCGAGGCTTCGACCAGGTCTGCGCCTGCGACCGTTCGTGCCTCAGTGGCGCTTTCGGGAAGCAACCTCAGCCGCAACCACGCTTGATCTGCGCGCATCGCCGCGAGTCGCGACATGCCGAGCAGCACACGAACATCGTTCTCTGGACCGCGCCCGCCTTCGCTAGCTTCTCGCTGGCTTCGTCGAGCTGCCCATCTGCGAGCGCTTGCTCTCCGGCGACAACGAGCCGTATACCCTCGCGTCTTGGCGCTCGCTCGCTGCGGTTTTGGCGTTCGTCGTTGTTGTCTTCCACACCGCGGTTCCCACGACTGCGATTGCTCCGACGCCAACAATCGCAACGACCCATCGCAACCCTCCTCGTGAGCCTCGGTGACTCGACACCGAGTAGGGCTCTGGGGGCAAGCTCACCTGACTGAGTCGAGGCAGCTCTGAATAGCGATCACTCGATTCCTCTGTGCCGTACACCGAGAGACTCGGCGTCGGGGTCAGCGTCGTTTCTGGGATGTTCGCCGCGTTTGCTCCGCGCTGCGGCGAAGAGGTTGCTCGTGGAGCGGCTTCGATCTCACCCGAAGAATCGCTCGCGGTCGGCGGCACTGTGACCGGCTTGCGATGCGTGGGTTCTTCGGTTTCGTGAACCTCTTGAAGCGAGGCGTTGAGTGGCTCGACGCCTGAGGGCACCCGCCCCGCCGGAGGAATGCTCGCAGGAGGGGGAATGCTCGATGACCTTTGAATCGGAGCCAGACCCGCGGGCACCGCAACACCGTAGGGAATCGTGCCTGGCGCTCGTCGCTGAACGACCGGAGGCCGCTGATCGATACCGAGCGGAGTCGGCATCGCAGGTGGCGCTGTGGGTGTAGGCGTAATCGACGCCACGGGAGGCACCGTGCGAGCCGAAAACCCGGCCTGAGCAAAAAAAGATTCGAGCTCGGGGATCATCCCCATCGAACGCGGTGCAACCCCGTCACGCAGCAAGACGTCGTTGGGCGTAATCAACCCCGACGCGATGGCTCGCTGCAGCTCGCGAATCTCACGGTATTCATAAACGGTTCCGTCTTGAACGCGGATTCTCCAGCGTTCGGGAGCATCGTGCTGGGCACCACGAAATACACGGAATTCGTGCCCGCATTGGGTGCATTTGACGGATGTTCCGCGGTTAGACACGAGCGCGTCATCGAACTCGTATTCTGTCCCGCAGCGTTCGCAGCTCACATACATCGCCGGGCCTCTTGTTCCGCAATACCATGGCGCTGTTGCGCCTCCCTAGCTTTCGATGTTGCCCAACTTTCGTGGGTGTTCAGCAACACGATGATCATCCTAGGTTTGTCTTGCCGCAGGCCCTTTGCTTGCTACCGTTCAACCGGTCTTTCTGAATGCGTCGTTCCACGCTGGAGGCGATGGCCATGAAGCGGCTTCTTGGGTTCGCGACTGTTCTTTCCTCGGCTTTGTTGCTCGCTGGTTGCCCGATTTACCCTTCAGACGCCTGTGGCGACGATAGCGACTGCCCCGGCGGCTACGTTTGCAACGCGTACTCGAATACCTGCGTTCAAACACCGGGTACCGGGGGCTCGTCGGGTAGTGCAGGAAGCGCTGGTTCTGCTGGCTCCACCAGCGTGTGTACCGCGCCCTCTGACTGTGGAGTCAACGAGACTTGTAGCGAGGGCGGTGTTTGTTTCCCTGGCGATTGCCTCGAGTGGGGCTGCGTGAGCGGGTACACCTGCGACACCTCGACGGGTTACGCGATCTGCGTCGGAACGGGCGGTACTGGTGGGTCTGGCGGTGCTGCGGGCACAGCGGGATCAGGAG
>JAXLYQ010000082.1:0-14745 GCA_046351315.1 Polyangiaceae bacterium | reverse complement strand
AACCCCGTTGCACACCTCTGAGGCGGTCGGATACGTCGCTCCGTTCGAGTCGTCGCAATCCGTCGCGTTCAGCACGTATCCAGAGGGCTGTGCACACGCCGAGGTCGAGAGCGCTGCGTTGCCAAACCCGTCGCCGTCGGCGTCACGGTAGTACGTCGAAAACGTGATGCCCTCGTCGACGTTCCCGTCACAGTTGTTGTCGAGACCGTCGCAAACCTCTGTGCCTCCAGGAAGCGCGGTTGCAGCGTTGTCGTTGCAGTCTCCGCCGACGGTCGAATACCCCGCGATCGGAGGCCCACAGTAACTCGACACGGTGCCACCGAAACCGTCCTGATCGGCGTCGGTGTAGTAGATGACCGCGCGTCCTTTCGCGACGTTGAAGCAGACGGCTTTCTCGATGACATGAGGCGAAGTAGCGCTGTCACTCGAGCTCTCGGGCAACGTATTTGGCGAGGGGGTACCGAAGGTGTCGCCAGCGATAAACGCAACCGCTCGGATATACGACGGGATCGCTGTCGATGCGTTGGGTCGCAACGTTGAAAACAGGATCGATGCTTCGAAGCCCTCGGGCGCTTGATACGTCGTGCCTGGGGTCACGAGCTCGGGCGGAACCGCCGCATCGAACAACACGGATGAGGTCGTTCCGATCGACGTAAACAGGCTCACCGTGCCTTGCGTACCGGCCGAGCCCCAGGTTCGCCATCCGACCGCGCTTGTCGCTGTGGGCGCGTACTCGTCAAGCCCAACGGCACCGTCGAACCCTTGCCCCGTGATGGATGTCACCGAGAAACCAGCGTTCGTAAGCTTCGAGTCGAGCGCTCCGTTCGAGTCGTTGAGGCCGTTACCAGGGCCCACGAAATTCTTCGCACCCACCGGTGTAGCGCCCGAGCCTGGGTCGAAGTCGAAGACCACGTAGGCCGCGTTGGCGGTGCCGTTCGGCTGACCAAAAAGCGACCCGCGAACCGCCACGAACAAGCTCTCGGGAAGGTAGTCAAGGTCGGTGTTGGTCGTGTTCGCCGCATCGAGATCGATGAAGCCCAAATACAGCTCGGTGAGGGTTCCATCGTCTCCGAGATCGGCTGGCGATGCGCTACCCGTTGGCCCGTCCGCCGCCGAGATCGCAACCGGTGGAAGAAACCCAATCGCGTCCGCGATCGACCCATCCGATCGCAAAAACGGAGTACCCGGCGTGTACACCCCGTAGAGCCACGCACTTGGGTTAACGCATGACGCTCCGGTGCAGAAGTTCTCGCTCGTCTCATCGTCGCGATCACTCGACCCGTAGCCATTCCCGCCAGAGGTCACCTCGCCGTACTCGAGGATCGACTTTCGCTGCAGCGAGAACTTGTTCGACGTGCCTCCCGCGTTGGTTTCCGCAGGTACAGAAAGCGCCGTTCCTTGGTCGGCGGCGTACGTCGTGCCGGTGGTTCCCGTGTCGGGTCCGTCCACGGTTTGACCGCCCTTGTTCGGGTAGTCGGACGCGGTGGTGCCCCACACGACGATGTCGACGTCTTGCACCAGATCGTTCGAGCCGTCCCAGTAGTACAGGAACACGCTGTCGGCCGAGTTTGTCAGTGTGAGCGTGTTACCTCCCGAAGCCGTCGAGTTGCTCCATCGGGTCATCAGCGGAACATCGATCGTCGAGTCGAACGTCTCGAAGAGCTGAGGCGACCCGGGAAGCGATGTGAAGTTGGCGAGCGATCCGCCGAAGAAGTCCGTCAGAAACGCCAGAGCATTCGACGCCACGACGATCGTTCCCTTGGGCGGGATCGACGTATTTGGCGGAAACTGAAAAATCGAATCCGCCGTCGAGCTCATCGGGATCAACGCTGACGTCGTGGCGTTGACGACACGGTAATAGCCGCCGTTTCCGCTCGCGGGCAGCGTCGACGCGCGCGACGAGTCTGAGATAAAAAATCCCGCGCCAGGGGTTGTACCCGTGCTCGATTGTGGGTTGAGCACAATCGTCGAATTCGTGGGGTTGAAGATCTCCACGAATTCCGAAGAGGCATTCGCTGTCTCGGTGGGCGTGTCGTAACCCACCTCGGAAATTATCAAATGGGTCGGCGCGTTCGGTGCAGCCCCCGCATCTCTCGCGATCGTCGCCACCCCCAGTACGACGAGCGGGGCGAGCACTCTCAAACGTGTCAGCCCTTCAATCACACCGCCCAACGCCCCTGCTCCCATCCCCCGTCGTGAACGCAGTCGTGTGTGCATGCCAATACCTCGTTAGAGTCGCCGAAACGGCGAGCGTAAGGGCACCATCGTATCCGTGGGAGGTCTCGCGCGACAAGCAGCGCGAACACCCCCCACCCTTCAACCCCTTGCAACGGGCGGTGCGCCCTGCCACGGTGCCCCGTCCGAATCTTTACCAACACCGTCGAACTGCGACGGTTCCCGTGTTCCCGACCCCCTCGACGGCAACAACCCGTGGTCGTTCGAGTGGCGTCTCCACCGAAGTGAATAGGAGGATTCACCATGGAGTTTGAGCTTCCGCCGTTGCCCTACGCCAAGGACGCACTCGCGCCTCACATCAGCGCAGAGACCCTCGAGTTCCACTACGGAAAGCACCACAAGGCTTATATCGACAAGCTCAAGTCGCTTCTCGAAGGCAAGCCCGAGGCCTCGAAGACCCTCGAAGAGATCATCCTCAGCTCCGAAGGTGCTGTCTTCAACAACGCTGCGCAGGTGTGGAACCACACGTTCTACTGGAACAGCATGAAGCCAGGTGGCGGTGGTGCTCCGACTGGCGATCTCGCAGCCGCCATCGACCGAGATTTCGGCTCATTCGACAAGTTCAAGGAAGCCTTCGCTGCAGCCGCTGTCGGCCAGTTTGGCTCGGCTGGGCGTGGTTGGTTCTCGATGGTGACAAGTTGAAGATCACCACCACGAGCAACGCTGACCTCCCGTTGAAGCATGGCCAGAAGGCATTGCTGACCTGCGACGGGGGAGCACGCCTACTACGTCGACTTCGCAACGCGCGTCCGAAGTACGTCGAGACCTTCTTGAACAGCCTCGCCAACTGGGATTTCGCAGCCGCAAACCTCAAGGGCTGAGTCTTTCCGAAGCTGAGCGGCCTACCGTCGAGCTCGCGCCATGAGTGCGAATGCGACGTAGGCCGCAGTCTTTTTGTACATCGAAGGCGATGGCGGCACAGCGAGCGTGGTCGATGTCTCAACGGACCGGCGGATCGACGTACGTCACGACAACGCCGCGATGGGTACGAAGGTCGGTTTCGCCTGGCCGCCGAGCCACGATGTAGTCGGGAAGAATCGGCACCTTTCCCATCCCACCGGGCGTGTCCACGATGAGCTTCGGAAGCGCGATTCCGGTGAGCTTTCCCTGAAGTGCCTCCATCAGCTCGAGCCCTCGCGACACCGGAGTGCGCAGGTGACTGGTGCCGCGAACAGGATCCATCTGCAGGAGGTAATACGGCCGAACGCGAACGCGAATTAGCTTTCGGAACAGAGTTTCAAGCGTTGCGGCGTCATCGTTTACCCCGCGAAGGAGCACGGTCTGGTTCATCACCGGAAAGCCAGCATCCGCCAGCTTTTCACAAGCCTCGATCGACTCGGGCGAGAGCTCACGAGGGTGGTTGAAGTGAGTCATCACCCACAGCGGATGGAACGGACGCAACGCACGAAGCAGCTCATCCGTAATGCGTTGAGGCAGTGTCACCGGGACACGCGTCGCAAGTCGGATCGTGTCGAGATGATCGTTCTTCCGCAGTCGCTCAACGATACGCACGATGCGTTCAGTCGACATCGCAAGGGGATCACCACCCGACACGATTACATCGTGAATGTCGGTGTGCTCAGCGATGTATCGAAAGGCGGGTTCGAGCGTGTCGAGGCTTCGCGCTCCACCGCCATCACCCACCATGCGCGATCGCGTACAGAAGCGGCAATACACCGCACATCGATCGGTCGCGAGTAGCAAGACGCGATCGGGGTATCGACGCACCAAACTGGGCGCAACCTCGTGCGCAACCTCGCCGAGTGGGTCTTCGAGATCTCCGTGCACCTCGATGCTCTCGTTGGCAACTGGCACGCATTGCTTGCGGATCGGGCAGCTCGGATCGTGCCGATCACAAAGCGACAAATAGTGTGGCGTGATCGAAATCGGCAGACCGTGTTGCTCTGCACGTCGCGCACCATCGCGCTCTTCTGGCGTGAGCACGAGCGCGCGATCCAGCGCATCGACGTTGGTGATCGCGTTGCGAATCTGCCAACGCCAATCACGTGATTCAGCAACAGGATCAGCGAGGAGCGGAAGCACTCGGTGCGGGTCGTGGATCGCGGACATCACCCTGCTCTTTTGCGTCGTCGAGTGCCTTGACGTTCGCGAGCGCGGCGTCGTCGATCTGCACCGGATATTGTTTCTTCAACTCTTCTTCGAGAGCTCGCTCGGCCGCGGCCGCCATCTCTTGAAGCAAAGCCGATCGGATGGTTCGGTCAGCCTCGGCGAGTGTTCGTTCGTGCGCGGGGGTCTTCCCCGCCATGCGCACGATGTAGAACTTGCCGTCGGCTTCGACGATCGAATCGAGCGTTGATCCGGGCTCGCCCTGGATGGAGAACACGGCCGCTCGCACCGCCTCCGGCACGCGCGGGTTGTCACCCTTCGGATCGTCCGTGGGGCCAACGATGCCGAGATCGCCGAGCGTCTCGAGGGGTTGCGATGGCGAAGGTTTCGCTGCACCGGGCGAGTACTTTTGAACGAGCTTGCCCCACTCCATCGGCGACGCTTTTTTCGCATCGGGAAGCACTTTTTCGGCTTCCTTTTTGTCGGTCAATACGATGGCCGACACGCGTCGTCGCTCGGGTTCGCGGTACTCGGCTTTGTGGGCCTCGTAGTACGCTTTGACTTGATCCGCCGGAATCGAAGCGGGAATCGGCACGCCCTTGCGTGTCTCGGCGACCATCGTGTCGCGAAGGATCTGGCGCACCGTCTCTTGAACCTCAGGAGACTTGTCGAGCCCTCGGCGCTCGGCTTCTTGGGCGAGCAACTCGAGGTCGATCATGTCGTTGAGCAAATCACGTCGACGCTCGACGGTTTGGTACCGCATTCGATCGAACTCGTTCATACGCTCGAGCGCAGCGGCGTAGTCACCGAGCGTGATCGTGGTCTTGCCGACTTTCGCCAGCACCTTCGACGCCTCTTCTTTGGTGAGCTTGCCGGGCTGATCTCCCGCTGACTCTTTGGCGCGTTGTTCGAGCGGCTTCGGATCGCACGCCGCCGCTGCCACCACACTCGCCACGAGCACGGCCACACCAACCCACGACATTCGCCGAACAGAACGCATCGGCGCGCCTATAGCATGCGCCTCGACGTCGAGTAGCGTCACGCGCTGCTCTGCACCGAGGCGTGGGTAATGTGGGCTTACTTACCGAGCAGCTTGGCAAACGGATTGTTCGAGAACCCTTGTGCCGTCGCTTGAGGGCGCGCTCCTCGCTGTTGGTCTCGCGAGCCCCGGCCGCCGTCACGCCCGCCATCGCGACCAGAGTCACGGCGGTCAGCCATACGGGTGGAGGTTCCGTTGTCGGGCTTCCCGGAGGCGCCTTCGGTGAGATCATCCTTTCGAGCCGAGAGCGAAATTCGCTTTCGCTGCAGGTCGACCTCCATCACTCGAACTCGCACCTTGTCGCCGACCTTCGCGACTTCAGCCGGGTCTTTGATGAAGCGATCGGCGAGCTTCGACACATGCACCAAACCGTCTTGGTGCACGCCGATGTCAACGAACGCGCCAAACGCCGTGACGTTGGTGATCACGCCCTCGAGCACCATCCCCACGCGAAGGTCTTCCATCGTGCGAACGTCGTCACGGAACTTGGGTGGCTCGAACGTTTCGCGAGGGTCGCGACCAGGTTTTTTCAGCTCGGAGACGATGTCTTTGAGCGTGAACTCGCCAACGTCGCCCGACATGTATTTTCGAAGGTCGATCCGGTCGATGAGCGCGTTATTGCCGATGAGCGATACGACCGGAACACCAAGGTCGCTCGCGATCTTTTCGACCAACGCGTATCGCTCCGGGTGAACTGCACTTGAATCGAGCGGGTGCTCGCCTCCGCGAATCCTCAAGAAGCCCGCGGCTTGCTCGAACGTGCGAGGCCCAACCCCAGGCACCTCGAGCAGCGTTTTTCGGCTTCGGAACGCCCCTCGCTCGTTGCGGTGAGCCACGATTTTTTTCGCGATAGAAGCCGTCAACCCTGACACTCGCGACAACAACGGAGCGCTCGCCGTGTTGAGCTCAACACCGACTGCGTTCACGCAGCTCTCAACCACTTCATCGAGCTTCTTGCCCAACATCGGCTGATGAACGTCGTGCTGGTACTGGCCGACGCCGATGCTCTTCGGGTCGACCTTGACCAGCTCGGCGAGAGGGTCCTGAAGGCGACGAGCGATGCTGATGGCCCCCCTCACCGTGAGATCGAGATCGGGGAACTCATCACGCGCAACCTCACTCGCCGAATACACGCTCGCGCCCGCTTCGCTAACGGGAACACAAATGATGGTCTTGAGCTCAGGCACCGTGGCGAGCACCTCGCGAACGAACGCCTCGGTCTCGCGCCCGTGCGTACCGTTGCCGACCGCCACCGCTGCAGGGTGGTACTTCTTGCACAGGTCAAGCAGCAGCTTCTTCGACTTCTCGAGCGCGCCGTCGCCTTGAACCAACTGGAGCAACGTGTGCTCGAGGAGCTTTCCCGTGTCGTCAACGACCGCCGTCTTGCAACCCGTACGCTGACCTGGGTCGATACCGATCACGGTACGCGTGCCGAACGGCGCTGCGAGAAGGAGCTGTCGAAGGTTCTGAGCGAACACATCGACTGCACCTCGATCTGCCTGCAATTTCAGCTCGATGCGAACGTCGCTCTGAACGCTCGGCACGAGCAATCGTTTGTACGCATCGGTCACGGCTTTCGAGAGCTCTTCGCCCCACGGCGAGCTCTTGTTGACATGAGCCGCCTTCATCACGCCGGGCACCACTTTCTCGGCATCCAGCTCGAGCGAAGCGCGAAGAACGCCTTCTGCCTCACCGCGACGAATCGCCAAAAAGCGATGGGATGGGATGCTCTTCAACGGCTCTTCGAAGCTCGCGTAGGTGTCGAACTTCGTCACTTTGTCGGCGTGCTCTTTCTCTTTCTCGACCTTCACGGTTCCTTCGGAGAAATACGCGTCACGAACGAGCTTTCGGGTGGCTGCATCTTCGGCAATTCGCTCTGCGCAAATGTCACGTGCCCCAGCCAACGCAGCAGCCACATCCGGAACTTCTTTTTTGGCATCCACGAACGCCGCGGCCTCGGCTTCGGGAGATCCATCCGCAGGCTGCGCCCACATACGATCGGCAAGTGGCTCGAGACCACGCTCGCGAGCGATAATCGCGCGGGTGCGCCGCTTCGGCTTGTACGGAAGGTAGAGGTCTTCGAGCTCTGACTTCGAACGCGTCGACGTGATCTTTGCCTTGAGCGAATCGGTGAGCTTGCCTTGCTTTTCGATCTCGCTGAGCACCGTACGTCGTCGTTCCTCGAGCTCGATGAAGTACGTTCGCTGCTCTTCGACGGCGCGAATTTGAACTTCGTCGAGCCCACCGGTTGCCTCTTTTCGATAGCGGGCGATGAAGGGGACAGTCGCCCCTTCTTCGAGCAACCGCACCACCGCAGAGACACCACCCACAGGCAAATTCAGCTCAGAAACGATGAGCGCCGTCGGATCAAACTTGGACAAATCGAGCTTGTTCGGAGCGGCAGCGCTCGAGGTTGTCGTGGCGGATGCAACGGGCGATGTCGAAGAGTCTTGGCTCATGGTCATGGTGAAGGAAGCCCCTCTTCTAGCCAGCCCCGCGGTGCTGTCGAGCCTGAACAATTGTTCGACCCACAACGCCTCGAAGATCTTCGTTCGCTCGTGCAGTTGCCCTGTCGAATCGTGTCCGATCGAACAAGTCTTTCGGTGGATGTTGACGAGCGCATCGAAAGTGCTTCGGCGGTGTCAGAGCCCGCGACCAAGGCGGTTCGTGGCGCGCTGAACAGGGAGCAAACGGCGAACAGAGCTGTGTTTCCTGTATCCTTGTGTCCGACTTTTTCCGGTGTATGCGTGCACATCTGTTCGCGCACGCTGCTCGCCGGGACGCGCAGAAACTCATGGACACTACCTCGTTCTGTAACGACAAGACGCTCTCTGATCTCGAGTGGTCCAAGATTCTTGATGCCATTGCCGAGCGATGTTCGAGCACGGCTGGCCGCCGAAACGCTGAAAACCTTCCGTTCGCGCTTGACCGGGCTGGTGCTCAACGCGCCCAAGACGAGGTTGCAGAAGCATTCCACGGGCTCATGCGCGGCGAGACATTGCCCATCGCGGGCATGCGTGATGTCGAGCTCGCCCTGCAGCGATTGAAGATGGGTGGCGCACTCGGCCCCGTCGAGCTGCGCGACATGGGCTCGACGCTCGCAGCAGCACGCATGTTGCGACGACATCTGGCCTCGCGACGCCATTTGATGCCGCATCTGTGTGACGCTTGTCAGAGCGACCCTTCGCTCGATGAGGTCGAAGACGAGATCACCGAGGCGTTCGATGCAGACGGTACGCTCTCGGATCGCGCCAGCCCTCGGCTACGTGAGCTTCGCGGCGAATACAAGACCTCGCGAGCACGAATGATCTCGCGTCTCGAAGAGCTCATCCGACGCTATTCGGGCATTCTTCAAGACACCTTTTGGACAGAGCGCGAAGGTCGCTACGTGCTTCCCGTGCGAACCGATGCGCATGAGAGGTTCCCGGGCTTGGTGCATTCGACGAGCGGCAGCGGCGCGACGCTGTTCGTCGAGCCTCGCGTGGTGATTCAGCTCGGCAACCGACTGAAGATGCTCGAAGGCGAAATCCGCCGCGAGGAAGAAGCCATTTACGCACAGCTCTCGTCGCTACTCATCGACCAACTGCCGAGTGTGATCGCGGCGATCGATGGTCTCGCGCACGCTGACCTTCGGAACGCCTCGGCCAAGCTGACCGAAGAGCTGGGGCTGAGCTTCGTTGAGGTCGAGCCGCTGCCCATCGTCGAGCTAGCAGCCGCGAAGCATCCACTTCTTGCCCTCGAAGGCGTCGAGGTCGTGCCGAGCGATCTTCGTGTGGCCGGTGGTCGCGCGGTGGTGATTTCGGGCCCAAACGCTGGGGGCAAGACCGTGTCGCTGAAGACGCTAGGTCTATCAGCGTTGATGCTTCGCGCGGGCTTGCCGATTCCGTGCAAAGCGGGCTCACGACTGGGCCTGTTTGACCAGGTTCTCTCTGATGTCGGCGACGATCAGAGCCTTCAAAAGAACCTCTCGACGTTCAGCGCCCACGTCAAAAATCTGTCGACCATTCTCGACCAAGCAGGGCACGGAACCCTGGTGCTTCTCGACGAGATCGCGACAGGCACCGACCCACGTGAGGGCGAGGCTCTTGCTGCCGCGATTCTCGATGGGCTTTGTGCACGTGGAGCAGCCGTTCTGTGCACCACGCACTACGAGGGTCTCAAAGCATTGGCGCTCGCGGACAATCGCTTCGAGAACGCTTCGGTAGGCTTCGATGTGGCGACGATGAGCCCAACGTTCCAGCTCGTGATGGGTGTGCCCGGTGCGTCGAGCGCGCTCGCAGTCGCGCGCCGGTTCGGAGTGCCATCGCTCGTGCTCGATCGGGCGCAAGCGTTCTTGTCGCGTGAAGAGCGAGACTTCGAAAAGGTCGTTCAACAGCTCCACGATGAACGCAGGGCACTCGAGCTTGCCCGCGCCGCAGCAGAGCGCGCCAAGCTCGACGCACAAGCGCGCGAAGCTGAGCTCGCGGCTGAGATCGACGCGATCAAGACTCGAGATACTCGTGCGATTCATCGTGAGGTCGAAGCGTTGGCGGCAGCGGTTCGTCGCGCACGAGACGACCTTCGTGGCGTGCAGAGCAAGCTCAGGTCAGGTCGCAAGCTCGACGAACTCGAGGTTCGTGAGTCGTCCCGAGTGCTCGATCGGCTCGCGTCGAAAATCGCGGTGGGTGGAGAGCTCGATATCTCGGCGCCCGAGCCTCAAGCCGAACCCCTCTCGCTCGATCTCGTTCGCAAGGGCGCGAAGGTCTACGTGCCACGATTGAAGACTGAAGCCGAGGTGCTCGAGCTGATGTCGGGGGGGCAAGTTCGCGTGAGTGCTGGTGCGCTCAAGCTCACAGTAAAAGCAGAAGAGCTGCGCGCTCCGACCACAGCCGTGCAACCTCCTCCGGCACCGAAAAAGAACGCTCGTTCAGAAACGTCGGCGACACCCGTCGAGTTGGCCATCCCCACACGCGACACCACCTGCGATGTTCGAGGGATGCGTGTCGACGATGCGGTGCAGATGGCGGAGCAGTTCCTCGATCGATGTATCTCTTCGTCGCTTCGCGTCATGTTCGTCGTTCACGGTCACGGAACGGGCGCACTACGCGATGCGATCAGGAATGCGTTGACGGCCAACCGATACGTGGGAAGAGTCGGGCCTGCTGCCCAGAGTGAGGGCGGCGACGGAGTGACGGTCGCGTGGCTTCGTTGATCCCGTGACCCCTCGTCGCGGGGGTGGGGCGGGCGGATGGACGACGTAGAACGAAAGAGCTTTCAGTGTGTTTCCTGTCGGATCTGGTCTCCGGAAACCGACGAGTCGAACACACTGATTAGCTCGCGTTACGGCTGGCGATTGATCCGCACGACGGATGCTTCGGGTGCGTTCAAGATCGAGTGGCGATGCCCCAACTGCTGGGCGAAGTACAAGAAGGTCAAAGCGTCGACGGCCACACCCATCGACGGTGTCCCCGCCCTCCGAGGTTTTGGCGCTGAAGCGTGGCCATCCGCGACAGTCATCCATCAGGATGAGCCACCCTCGTCAAAACGCGCCGACATCGAGCCGCTCCCTCCAAGCAGCACATCGTCGCCATCGAGCAGTACGGCATCGTCGGGGGGCTCAACGCCAACCCCTCCACCACGACGCAAGCCCTAAACGTGTGAACACGACCTTACGAGTGTGTTGAAACTTCGCGGCGTGCCGCCCTAGGATGACGGCATGAAAACTCGCGTCTTTCCTGCCTTCACGCTTGTCGCGTCGGTTTCGATCTCTGCGTTGGTGACAGGATGCGGGAACTCGTCCGACGGCTCTCTCTTCGAGGCAGGCTCGGGCAGCAGCGGAAGCGCGGGCGCGGGCGGAACAGCGGGTTCATCGGGGTCAGCGGGATCAGCAAGCGGCAGCGCAGGAGAGGCGGGAAGCTCGGGAGCAAGCGGGTCCGCCGGATCTGCGGGTGACGCTGGATCGAGCGGAAGCAGTGGCGCAGCAGGAGCGAGCGGGAGCGCTGGTAGCGCGGGCACGGCAGGCTCTGGAGGCACGTCGACAGGAGGCACCTCGGGTGCGGGAGGCACTGGCGCAACGGGAGGCACAGCAGGAGCGTCCGGAGCGTCAGGTAGCGCGGGCACTGCCGGTGTTGGCGGCACAGCAGGAGCCGGCGGAACGGGAGGCGCGGCGGGTGCGAGCGGCACGTCGGGAACCTCGGGAACAGCGGGCACAGCGGGCACGTCAGGCACCGGTGGAGCGAGCGGAACGGCTGGAACCGGCGGCTCGGTAACGTCGTGTGCAGACGGAACCTCACCGTCGGCGCAGTGCGATGGATCGACGTGCGAGAAGGCGATCTTCACGCCAATCACGCTAGACACAGCGTTGGTGATTCAAGGCAACAACACTGGCCTCGCAGCGGCAGCGTTGCCCGACGGAACGCGATGCTCCGGGAAGGCAGATTCCGGGGCGCGTGTGTACGCCGTTCGCCCAACCGCAGCAGGCTTTTTGACTGCGCACCTCAAGCGGACTGCATACGATTTTCAAACACAACAGATCACGAACTACACGACCTATGACTCGGTTCTGTACGCGTCCAGCTCGTGCAGCCTCGCGGACATGCTTGCGTGTAGCGACAACTATCTCTCGCTACAGAACATCGGCGCGCTGGGCGGAGGGGAACTGATTTCGTTCCCTGTGGTCGCGAACCAAACGTACTTCCTGTTCATCGATGGTTACGCGGGCGACGACAACGGTAACTTCTACCTCGAGATGGATCTCGCGCGTGGCACATGCGCAGACCCGATCGCTCTCGTGCTCGATGCGAACAACCCACAGAGCGGACCGGGTTATGTCCAGGTCGTGGGAAGCACGGTCGGACAAGGCGACGACGGTCGAGGCTCGTGCGCCGCGTCGAATGCACCAGACGTCGTGTACTCCATCACGCGCGACATCTGGTTCCAGAACCAACCCGCGGCCGACTTCGCCATCTCGAACGACACCAACTTTGCGGTGTCGTTCACGCGTCGCTCAAGCTGCAACGATCCGAATAGCGAGTTTTCTCCCTACTGTGTCAATAACACCGACTTCACTGCTGGGTTTAGCCAGTCGGGCTACCTTTGGGTAGACGGCGGCGAGGCAAACGGAGGAGCGAATCAAGGCGTGTACGGGCTCGACATCACGCCCTGACCCATTCGCGATCAGACGCTGATCGCACCCTTACGGAAGTCGCTCGTCGCAATCTTCACGTTGACGCAAGCGGGCTTGCCAGATGCGAACGCCGCGTCGAGCGCAGGCCCGAGTTGATCCAACGTCTCGACGTACGCGCCGAAGCCACCCACCGCTTCGACAACCTTGTCGTACCGGGTGTACTCGAGCGCTGTCGCAACAGCGCGCGACTCTCCGTACAGCTCGACCTGACCGCGTCGGATCTGCGTCCAGCCTGCGTCGTTGCCGATGATGCTGACCACAGGAATGTTCTGGCGAACCATCGCCTCGAACTCGAGCGCGTGAAGCCCGAAGCTGCCGTCACCGTACACGAGCACAACGTTCGACTCAGGACGCGCAAGCTTCGCCGCCATGGCGTAACCAGGGCCCACGCCGAGCGTTCCGAGTGGGCCTGGATCCATCCAGAGCTGCGGCCACTCGAGCGGGAGCACGTACGCCGCAGTGGCCACGAAGTCACCACCGTCGCCGATGATGATGTCGTTCTTACCCAGACGCTTGCCGAGCTCGTGACAGACGCGAAGAGGGTTCGGCGGGTTCGCATCGCTCTGGATCTCCGCCGCCATTTTCGAACGGGATTTGTCTTCGGAAACACGCACGGCAGCGAGCCACTCGGGTCGCTCGGGACCTTTGCCACCCAGCGCCGCGAGAAGTTGCGCGAGCACCACTCCGCTATCGCCGTGAATCGCGATGTCGACGCCGCGGTTGCGACCCATCTCTGCGCCATCGAGATCGATCTGAACAACCTTCGCGCTTGGGTTGAACACGCGACCATAGTCGACACGGAAGTCGAACGGCGTGCCGAACACGATGATCAAATCTGCGCTCGCCATCGCCATCTTGCGTGAGCGACCGAAGAGATTTGGGTGCGACGAAGGCAAGCCACCACGGGCCATTCCGTTCAAGAAAAACGGCACCTTGCTCGCATCGGCAAACTCACGAAGTGCCTCCCGGCGAGGGCTCCAACGAAGCTGTGACCCGATGATGAACATCGGCTTCTCAGCAGCCTTCACGAGCTCGGCGAGCTGATCGATGAGCGCAGGGTCGCCACCGGGTCGGGGCGGAGTCATCGGGCCCGTCGGTGCGCGATCTTGCTCGTCGGCATAGTTCATCAACACGTCGAGCGGCATCTCGAGATACACCGGGCCGGGGACATTCGCCTGCGCGATGCGCATCGCCGAATCGATGTACTCGCCGAGTCGACGCGTCTCGGGCACCTGCGTCGCCCACTTCGAGATCGGCTTCAGCAACGACACGGTATCCATGTCCTGCAACGAGCCCATGTCGCAAAGTGCTTTCGGGCCAGCTCCGCCGATGACGACCATCGGAATGCCACCACGCTGTGCGTTCGCAACGGCGGTGACGACATCGGTGACTCCCGGCCCGGCGGTGACCGCGCAGACTCCGGGCTTGCCTGTGACGCGCGCATATCCGTCTGCTGCGTGCCCTGCAGTCTGTTCATGACGAACGTCAACCACACGAATGCCGTCGTCGAGACAGCCGTCGTAGATGGCCTGGATGTGTCCTCCACAGAGGGTGAAGAGGTGCGAAACGCCATGGCGCTTGAGCGCCTGAGAGACGAGCCTACCGCCGTGAACTGGTGCCATGGCGCGCGACAATACAGGCCTCGCTTGCGACGCGGAAGCCCAGCAGAGCGACAATGTCGAAGCGCGTGTATAGTCCGCGCCTTCGATGAGTGACGAAGCCTATTCCCGCGCATCCGAACGTGTCGCCACGCACTTCAGTCGCGCCATGAACGCCGCGACATCCCGCTACGGAGTGCTTGCTGACGTCACGATTTCCGCAGGCATTGCGGCTGTTCCGTTCGTGCTGTTCTTGAGGCAGCTTCTCGCTCAAGAAACGACATCCCCGCTGACGTTTCTTCTCGGCATCTTGGCCGTCGCGCCGATCGTCTCGACGGTGCTCATTGGCATCGTGCTGCGAAACGCGCGCGAAGAGGTGATTCGATGGCTCGCAGAAAAGCCCTTCCCGATCGACAACCTCAACGCGTTGCTCAACGGCCTCGGCGATAGTTTCGACGTGACGTTTCAAGCCGACGTAGCAGTGCCTGAGCGAAACGACCTGCAACCACTGCTCGACAAGGTTTCCGACGACGCATTGTTCATCGGTCGCAAAGAGGAGCAGTCGAAAGTCGAGATGCGCACCGGCGTGATTGATTCGAAGCGATTGCCGCTGCGCTCCACGTTTCTTCGCTACGAACGCT
>JAXLYQ010000081.1:0-15049 GCA_046351315.1 Polyangiaceae bacterium | reverse complement strand
ACTCGTATAACCCAGCGATCGAACGAGACCCTCGACGGTTTTGCGACCGCTCTCGTTGGCACGATCCAGCAACCCCGTATCGGTGGCCGCTTTGAGCATCTCTTGCTCGGCGGCTTTGCGCGCTTCGGTTTCGAGTGACTCATCTCGATGAGCCAACAGGTCGGTCGTTCTCGAATGGACATACGTTCGCGCGTTGTCGAGACGAGACTGAAAAATCTTGGCTTTCGGTAGCTTCACTCGCGCCGACATCTTTGTCGTGTCGACGACCACATCGCCCTCGTTGAGCTCGCCGAGATCGATCCCCGCAGTAACCTGACCCGACGCAACCAAGAGCACGGCATCCTCGGATTGAATCAACCCGAACAGATGAGATTGCTTGCTCTTCAGATCGATCACCCGCTCGATGTGCGCCTCTGCGGTCTCGAGCTTGCGCAGCTCTTTGACCGCCACGACCACATTCGGCGCATCACGAACGAGCAACACCGTCGAAGAGGGCGGAGGAAACAACCGCGCAGGCGACGGCATCTGGAAGAACTGCACGAGCAACGAACCGGCACCGAGCAACAACGATGCGCCAAGCGCCCCGGCTGCGACCAGCACCCATGAACGACGGTGACGCGACCGCGACGAAGGAGGGTGACCTGACGACGTTGGCATGTCGTCGAGTATGACCCACCGATGAGCGAGCAGCGCGCTCAGGGCGTATTTAGCAAAACTCGCTTAGAGGCCGAACCACTCACGGGGCTCGAGCGTGTCTTGGTTGTGTCGAAGCTCGAGGTACACCATCCCGCCGCGCCCTTCGTCACCGACCGCACCGATTCGCGAGCCAGACGGAACCTCATCGCCCACTTTCACGTCGACCGAGCCAAGGTTGCCCGTGAGCGAAAAGTACCCGCCGCCGTGATCGAGAATCACGACAAGACCGTAGTCAGAGTATCGCGCCGAGAAGGCAACTTTGCCCGCGTACACCGATCGAACTGACGTGCCAACCGGAGCCGCAAGCTCGAGCCCAGAGCCTCGACCTGCAGAACGCCGAGCCACCTTCGCTTCTGCACGACCTGCAATCGGAAACGGCAAACGACCTCGCGACGCAGCAAAGCCTTGCTCACCTTTTCGCGACGGGTCGAGCACGGTGACACCGCTGTACACCGCCACGTAGTCGTCGGCTTTTTTCACGGACGAGGGCGACGGCATGAACGCCGAGTCAAACGCCCGTTGACGATCGAGCGCTTGCTCCGAAGCCATCTGAGCCTGCGCAAGGGCATCTCGGTGCGTGGTCAACAGCGTGCGGCGTGCTTGCAACGCCTCTCGCGTTACCGCGGCTTCTCGTTGATCGTTCGCCAACCGTTGCGCTCGCGCGAGATCTCGCTCGATGGCTCGACGTGTCGATTCGACTCGCGACACATGAGACATGAACGCGTCGAAGCCGCCGTTCACTGGCAACAACCCAGCACGCGCCATGCGGGTATAAGATCGCCCTCGAGCAGCATAGAGGCGATTCACATCGTTGAGCTCTGCCGTTGCTCGTTGAGCTCGTGCGTCGATCTCGGCAATGCGCCGATCCAGCTCGCCAATCTCTTTTTCGGCCTCGCCAAGCGTGTTGGGAAGCTGCGCGTTCCGCGCTGAGCCTTGCCCAGGCGGGCCAGCATGCGCCGCCATCGAAATCGCAAGCAACAACGGAGCAAGGAATCGAGCGCGCATAACACCCTCAGATGGCCGAGAGACGACGAACACCCAACGTCGCCGACGCCGCACCCAATGCGGCACCGAGAGCGACAAGACCGATCACCGCAGGCAGCGGCAAGAACGTGGGCTCGAAACCGAGCACCACCGAGAGCTCACCCTCGAAACGACCTCGCATCAGCAGATACAGCGCGCCGATCAGCGCAACGGCCATCGTCGCACCCGTCGCCCCCTGAACGGCACCTTCGACCACGAACGGCCCGCGGACATAACTATCCGACGCACCGACGAGCTTCAGGACTTCGACCTCCATCTTCCGACGCTCGAGCGCCATCCGCATCGTCGACGCGACGACCGAGACCACTGCGCCAAGAACCACCGCGGCAAGAACCAAGCTGGCCCACACAGACCCCTGAAGCACAGAGCCCAGTCGCTGCGACCAGCGAGCGTAGGTTTCGACGCCTTCAACAACGGGCATCGCCTGAAGACGAGTAGCGACCGCTGTCACGTCGTTGTCCGTCGTGTCCGCGTTGAAGTCGATCTCGAGTGAGGATGTGAACGCTTGTGGGGGAAGCGATGCGAGCGTTGCGTCTCCGGTCGTGGATACCAGCTCGCGCCGAGCCTCTTCGGCACTGAGCCAACGCACTGACTTCACGCCTTGCGTGCGTTCGAGTGCGTGCCGCAACTCGTTGACCGCGTTCGCATCTGCGCCGTCACGAAGGTAGGTCGTGACTCGTCCGATGCGCGACCATCGCGTTTGCACCGCATCGAGGTTGGTCACGACGAGCAGCGCGCTGGCGAGGCAAACGAAGGCGACCGACACCGAGAACATGGCCAGGGCGTGAAGACGCCACTCTCCGCGTCCGTTTCGCCACGCTCTCTCGGCAAGTGAGAAGGTATCCACCATCGTTCTTCGTTCCGTGCTCAGGTCGGGGGCTTCACTTCACGTTCGCGATCCGCAACCACAGTCGCTCGACATCGCACGTTGCAAGAAGGTCGTTTCGCGGGCCAACATCCGGGGATCAGACCGCCACTGCGATACGGTTGGTCGTCTCGTCGAGCTCGAAGGTGCCCGAGCTCGCCACCTGCACATCGCCATAGCCAGGCTGGTACCCGCCCTCGGGCAGAGGCATGTGTCGGTCGTCGAAAATCGCCGGCGACAACCCCGCGGGCACGTCGTGAATACGCCCATCATCGAGCACCACCACACGACGAGATCGCACTTCGAGTAGGGATCGATCGTGCGTCGCAAAGAGCACCGTCGTGCCCTGCGAGTGAATGTCTTCGAACAGACCCAAGATATCGATCGCGAGCTGAGGGTCGAGGTTGCCCGTCGGCTCATCGGCAAGGATGATCGCTGGGTCTCCGACAATCGCCCGCGCAATCGCCACACGCTGTTGCTCGCCACCCGAGAGCAACGCCGCTTGATCGCGACCGCGCCCCGTCAACCCAACGCGTTCGAGTGCCTCGCCCACACGCGTTTTGATCGCTCGGGACGAAAGACCAAGCACCTCGAGCGTCACCGCGACATTGTCGTAGACCGTCCAGTACGGAACGAGCTTGAAGTCTTGGAAGACGACCCCGATGTTTCGTCGCAACATCGGCACCGAAGCATCCGTCAGCCGTGCAATGTCGCGACCAAGGAAGCTGATGCGACCGTCGTCGACCTTGTCCGAGCGGTACAGAAGCTTGAGCAACGTGCTCTTACCCGCACCCGACGGGCCGGTGATGAACACGAACTCGCCACGCTCGATCGACAGGCTTACGCCACGCAGAACAGGCTGGTCAGCTCGGTACGCCTTGTAGACCTGATCGAACACGAGGATCGGCTTACTGTCCCGTTCGACTCGCGCAGCGGTGCGGGTCGAAAAGCGGGGAGGATCAGCGTGCTCGGTCAGCATGGATTCTCGCTAACTGAGAGTGATGGAGAAGGACCAATTTCCGTCGGTTGCGCCCCCCACGGGCTGAACGACAAGAGCCCGCGTTTCGGAGCCGATGGGCCGTGCTCACTCAAGCAACGGAGCCATTCCACCCCGAGTGAAGCCTAAGACCGATCTTGGGGTTTGCTGTCGCGCGAGAGCGCTGGCGAAGATCGATCTTACCGAGCGCTCTCGAACGAGAGGAACCGCAAAGATCGCTCTTACCGAATCCTCTCGCGCGAGAGGATTGGCGAAGATCGATCTTACCGTTTCCTTTCGCGTGAGAGGTTCGCGTAAGGCTCCTCTTACCGAGGCCTTGTTCGGCACACCCAGCAGAGCTGTTGAGCTTGGACGTCGAGGTCGGCCGATAGCGGAGAGTGTGGCGAATTGACCACAGTGCCTAGGATTCACACTGGAGCCGATCGGTTACACCTCGTGTCTTTTCGGCCCAGGCACCGTCGATATTGCGGGCAAAAACGAGGAGGTGGGGGGCTGGCACGAACGACGCAGAGGGTGTCGCTCAACCTCGACGGACGGACGCAAGGAGCGTCTCGACGTCTGAGGCCAACGCATCACCAGCAGAACCAGAAAGTAGAGATATCCACATGGCTCGTTCCAAGAAAATCAAGGCAGAAACCAGCTCGACTGTCACGACTTCGATTGGGTCGACGACTGCCCCCTCACCCGCTCAAGGTTCGCCGATCTCACCACAGGGCGAGGGAAGCTGGGAAAAGCTCGAGGCCTTGCTCGCTGCGATGTTGCCCGAGCTGATCGCGGTCGACCGTCACGAGCTCGTGCCCAATCGATTGCCCGCGTTCGAGCTGATCGCGTCGGTGCGAATCTGGACCCACGCAGCACAAGGTCTCCTCCCCGCGATGGCCGACGAGCTGAAGCATCCGCCAACAGACGAATTTGCTTCGTTGCCAGGTCTGCTCGACGTTGCAGGACATCTCGCCATAAGCATTCGCCCGGTCTCGCAGAAGAACATCAAGACGTTGACCGAGACCGAGCTCATGCCAGCCCGCAGGCTTCTTCGAACGGTGGTCGAGATGCTGACGGTCACCGGGCACATGAGCCCCGACGTTCTGCAGCGAGCACAAGAGGGTCGCTCGCCGACCAAGGTGTCCAAGGAGGTTCTCGTGTTGATCGGCGCTCTTCGTGCGATTTGGCCCCAGATCGAGCACAAGGTTGCCATCGATGTGAGCATGCTCGACGCAGCCGAATCCAAGGCCCACGAAGTGCTCGAGCTTTCGTTGCGAGCTGCATCAGAGGTCGAGGTTGTCTCGACCGATCTCGATCGCGAAGACCTGCTCGATCGCGCTCTCACGCTGATCCTGCAGCGGTACAACAAGATCAGGAAGGCAGTGCAATACGTCCGTGCCGATCAGGGCGACGCAGACTCGTTTACCCCTAGCCCGTACATCCTTCGTCGTCGGTCCTCGAAGGCCAACGGCGCCTCAGCGGACAGCGAGGACACTGGCGACACCGAGACGCCTGCAACCCCCGCGTGGTCGGTCGAGGCGGGCAAGCAAGGGCAGCACGGGGTTGGCTCACAAACCGAAGCAGCGACCAAGCCGAGCGAGAAAGCGGCGTGAAGGGTCGTTCTCCTCGCCGCGTCCGTGATCGACGAAGAACCACCTCGTCGCCGGCGCGGGAGGCAGTATCAACGAGTAGGTGCTCGGGCGTCTCTCACGCGCTTCGGCGAAGCCCGTAACGATCGCTTGGCGCGCCACAGAGGATTCGAACCTCTGACCTTCGGCTCCGGAGGCCGACGCTCTATCCAGCTGAGCTAGTGGCGCAGCAAGACGACGGTTACTCTGCTGCCCGGGCTTGCGCAACGGAAAACGGAGCCGCTGGTGGGCGGTGATTGCGACGGCGAGATTTCGCACGGTAGCATCGCAAACCATGACGCAACTACAGGGGGCTGCGGCTCCCGCACCAGATCGCGGACGCCGGATGGCGGGCTGGGCCTTGTGGGGCCTCGGCATGTTCATCGGCGCTTGTATTCTCTTCTATCACTTCGTCATCGACCCCCTGACGATGGGGATCAACAAGGCGCTCAATGTATGGATGGCCATGGGAGTCGGCGCGCTGTTCGCTGTCCCGGCCGTTCTCTTCTACATGCTCGTTCCCATCCTCGTGGATCGTTACGACCCCGAGCCATTCTGGGCACTTGCGATGGTGTTCTTGTGGGGAGCGATCGCGGCCTGTGGCTTCTCGGTCGAGATCAACACCACCATGGGTTACATCGGCAAAGCGCTCTTCGGAAAGGGCGGCGATGAGTTTTCTCTGCCGTGATCAGCGCACCATTCGTCGAGGAAGCATTCAAAGGCATCGCACTGGTTGGCTTGCTTGTTTTCTTCAGACGAGAGTTCGACGGCCTCGTGGACGGCGTGGTCTACGCCACGTTTGTCGCGCTCGGTTTCGCCGCATTCGAGAACGTCGTTTACTACGCTCGCGGCACTCTCTCGGGTGGCGGGGGCGGCTTGATCGGCACCTTCTTCATTCGCGGAATTCTCTCGCCGTGGTGTCACCCCGTCTTCACGTCAATGACGGGTCTTGGCGTGGGTCTCGCGCGTGAGACGAACAAGACCTGGGTGAAGGTTGTCGCGCCGGTGTTTGGGTACTTCTGCGCGGTTGGTCTTCACATGACCTGGAACGGCGTGCCCACGATCTTCGGTGGCACCAAGAACGGCGGCGCAGTGTTCATCGCGATGTACCTGTTGTTCTGGCTGCCCTTCTTGCTGATCTTCTTCGTCGTCGTGATCTTCTTGGTTCGTCGCGAAGGAAAGATCATCCGCAAGTACCTCGAGGACGAGGTGCTCATCGGCAACATGAGCCGCGATGAGGTTGAGCTCGTTTGCTCACCCTTTGGTCGTATGAAGGCGCTCATGGGCGCGGGTGGCTTCAAGGGCCGCGCTTTCGTTGACGCCGCGTCTCGACTCGCGTTGTCGAAGTGGCACGCCACCGTTGCGATGGAAGGCCGCAAGATGACCATCAGCGCAGACTTCATCGTGCCGTTGCGACAAGAGCTCGCGAAGATCCGATACGAAATCCAGAACCGCCGATGAGCGCCTCTCGAACCTCGCCCCCGAAGCACCCCGTCACGGTCTACCTTGACGGAGACCCCATCGTCGCCGAAGAGGGCGAGCCGATCGCTCAAGCGCTCATCGCCGCAGATCGTGTCGCGCTTGCACGCAGCCCCAAGCTGCATCGACCGCGAGGGCCCTCGTGCTTTCGCGGTGGTTGCGACGGCTGTCTTGCGCGACTCGATGGCATCCCGAACGTGATGACCTGTCTTCGACCTGCCGCAGAAGGGGCACGCGTCGAAACGCAGAATGTTCTCGGCACACGAACCATCGACTTGCTGCAAGTCACCGACTGGTTCTTCCCCGACGGGATCGATCATCACCACCTGCTCGCAGGCGTGCCTGGTCTTTCGCCCATCATGCAAACAATGGCGCGAAGGATCGCTGGCTTGGGCACGTTGCCCGATGCCGCTCGCCCGATCTCTCGTGGAGCTCGCCGCACCACCGAGGGCGATGATGGTGTCGATGTCGTCGTCGTTGGCGCCGGCCCAAGTGGCATCGCCACAGCCTCTGTGCTCGCTCGAAACAAGCAGCGTGTGGTGCTGATCGATGATGCCGTCGAGATCGGCGGCTCAGCACGAGCACTGGGTAGCGAACGCCTCAACGCACTCCTCGCCGAATATCCTCTCGATGGGGTCGAGGTACTCACTCGTTCGGTCGCAGCAGGCATCTACGAGGGCGATGTGTTGGTCGTGGGGCCCGTGCTCGCACAACGTCTTCACCCTTATTCAATTGTGCTCGCCACGGGAGCGCATGATGGAGCTCCACTCATCGAAGGCAACGACTTGCCAGGAGTGTACTCAGCTCGCGCTGCAGCCATGCTTGCGGCGTCGGGCGTGCGTGTGGGGCAACGCGTATGCGTGATCGGAGAAGGGCCTTTTGCTCAGGCATTCATCGACCAGGCGACGACGTTGAGCATCACCACCACACGAGTAAGCCTCGCCTCGGTGGTGAAGCTCGATGGCTCATCGCGAGTGGGCGCTGTCGTGACGCGAAACGAATCGGGCAAAGAGACGAAGCTGCGCGTCGATGCCGTGGTGATCGACATGCCTGGAGCCCCGAGCTTCGAGCTTTGCGAGCAAACCGGAGCAAGCGTTCGTTATGTCGACCCGCGCGGATTTGTACCCGTCGCGAAAGAACGCCCGCACGCAGCAGGCGCAAAGATCGCCGAGAACGTGTGGGCAGTGGGTGAGCTGATGGGCGTAGGTTTCGACCCAGCGCTGCTCGCCCATGCGGGTCAAGTCGTCGCAGCTCAAGTCATCGCATCTCGTTGAGGAGCGTCACCGATGTACGCAGGCCATCTCGATCTCACTCAACGCTTGGTCTGGACAGTCGACCACGCCATGTCTCTCGAGATGTGCGCTCGCTACATCGATCGAATGAAACGCGGTGAAGCCGAGCTCGCACCGATCGTGGGCAAACACGGCCCCGAGCTCGATCTCGCCGTGCGCAACAACACGCGCGTGATGTGGGACGACCCCACCGAAGCCAACGAGTTGCTCGCGCTCGTCGCACCCGAGGTGCCGAAGGTGTTGTCCGAGATGCACCTCGCGGGGGCCAACCCACGCCTGCGACTCTATCGATACGGCCCTGGCGAAAAACACGGTGCGCACTGGGATACCGTCGTCGAGCTCGAGCATGAAGTCCGAAGCATGCTCACCTTGGTTTTCTACTTGAACGACGGCTTCGAAGGCGGGTCGACGAGCTTCCCCGAGCTTGGCCAAGACATCGTACCGAAAGCAGGGCGCGCACTGCTGTTTCAGCATCGTATTCTCCACGAAGCCTCACGCGTCACCTCGGGAGAAAAATACGTGCTGCGAACCGACGTGCTGTACCGCCCGGCATGAGCACCCGTTTGCACTGAGTTGACCACGAAGGCGTTGGCGTGCGAGCACACGCGCCGCCGTGTCCGAGCTCACTTCACCACAACCCGCACGCGTTCGCCGTCTCGACGGGATCGACGTCCTACGTGGCGTGGCCAGCGTGATGGTCGTTGTGTTCCACGCAGGGATGTACTGGCAAAGCGCCATGTGGACGCGCTGGACGCCCCTGCTCACAGCCGCAGAAGGCTCGCCCGTGGGCTGGTTTCTTTTGCTGCTCGCTCGCCTTGGATTTCTCGGCGTCAGCTTGTTTCTCGTGCTCTCGGGTTTCTGTCTGCACTACCCGAACGCAGTTCGTCAGCGCCCGGTGGGGTCGTTTCGCAAGTTCATGAT
Organism: Polyangiaceae bacterium; assembly: GCA_046351315.1. GTDB lineage: Bacteria > Myxococcota_A > Polyangia > Polyangiales > Polyangiaceae > JAXLYQ01. Next base: position 6,145 of record JAXLYQ010000081.1, on the reverse strand, counting down.
CGCGCGCGGTCTACGAATCTTGCCGCCCTACCTCGTGTCGATGTTCGTGCTTTGGGCGATCGTCTCTCGCGGCGGTGTATATGCGCGGGCGTCATTCTTTCCTATCCAGAGCTGGGATGTCGCGGTTCACGCGCTGCTTCTTCACAACCTGCACGGCGACACGATCTGGAGCATCAACGGTGTGTACTGGTCACTCGCGCTCGAGTGGCAGCTCTACTGGGTGTTTCCGCTCATTGCGCTGGTGATTCGAAGAGCAGGGCTGGGGCTCACTGCTCTCTTCGCGGGGTTGTTGAGCGTGAGCTTTCCGCTGCTCGTCGAGCACATCGTGGGCGCAGACAAGCTCGTGTTGGGTTGGTGGGGCGTCGTGTACGAGTCGCTCCCTGCGCATCTGTTCGAGCTCACCTCAGGCATGCTCGCTGCCGAGCTTCTGGCGCGAGAGAAGTTGCCTCCACGCTGGCTGCTCGCAGTGCTGTCGTGTCTGTGGCTGCCCGTCGGCTGGATGGTGAACGAAGCGCAGTGGTTCTCGACGCCCTTCGATCGAATCGTCTACGGAGTCTCGTTCGGCTCACTTGCGTTGTTGGTGGGCGCACGAGACATGGGTCGTTCGCTTCCTGCACGAGCCGCGATGTTGCCCGGCGTCGTTTCATACAGCCTGTATCTGGTGCATCAGCCCATCTTGCTGGCGTTCAGAACCAACGTGGTCGAGCAAGGCTGGAGCGCGCCACAAGTGTGGGGCTTCACGGTATTCGTGGTTGTGCCTGCGCTCGTGGCGTTGGCGTGGTCGTTTTACGAGCTCGTCGAACGACCCTTCATGCGAGGCAACGCTCTACGCGATTGGATCGACTCGAAGCTCACTTGAGCCTTCGGATCACGTGAAAGCCGAACTCGGTTTCAACCACGCCCGAGATCTCGCCCACACGAAGCCGAAACGCGACGTCCTCGAAGCGTTGCACGGTCATCCCAACGCGAATGTTTTCGAGCACACCCGTCTCATCGACACCGCCCTTTGAAGCGCGCTTGGGCTCGTCGGTGAACTGCCGAGTCACCACCGCAAAGTCGTCCCCTGCTTGAGCTCGACGCAGAGCCAGATCGGCACGAGCTTTTGCTTCCGCTCGCGATCGTGGTGCCCCACCGCCGCGGCTGCCTTGATACATCACGACCAACTGACGCACGCTGATGATGGTCCCTGCAGGAATCGGCGGAAGCGCATCCGTCTGCGTCACCTGAGTCGGAACCGGCGGTGGCTCGGGCGTGCTCGTAGCGGTCGGAGCGACGGGAATCACAGGCACACTCGAGCTGGTCGAGGAGGCCACGGGCAACGGTTGAGCCCCTCGAATGGGCAACAAGGTCAACCTGACTGGCGTGGTGCATCCATCGGTTTCGAGCCCGTCCGACCTCGCACGAGCACACGCCGTAGGATCACCTTCGTGCACGATGCGCTCGACGCTCGTGCTTCGAGGTGAAGCCCCGAGTGACGACTGTGATTCGAGGGCAGACTCGTCGCCCACAACTGCCCCCATCTCACCGACGTCAATCTCGCTCACGACATGGGTTGCGCGCGCACACCTCGCGTCAGCACCGTCCACCGATGCAAGGTCGAATTCTTGAACACTCGATTCAAAACGAAACGAGCCCACCGAGGAACGATCGAGCCTGAGCGAATGACGACGATCGATGCTCGACGCGAAACGATCACCGTTGGCCCCCACGGCAGCACGTGCGGAGTTGAGCGAAGAAGCTACCCGATGCGACTCGTCGTTTTTCGGAGCGTAGCGATACAACCCGCGCGGATGACACCCTCGAATCACCTCGAGATCAACTCCGCAGCTCGTCGAACGGACAGCGACCGCGACAAGACCTTCTCGCCGACTGGTGTCGATCAAACGCAAGGCACGTGCATCGAGCGCGACCGTTTCGACCTCGCGAACCGAGTCAGCCGATACACACGAAGCGCTCGCCGTAGCGATGCCCTTCGCCCCTCCCCCGCGATGAGCCGCACACCCTACGAACAAGAGGAGCGACGCTAGGACGAGGGGCTTGTTTCTCATGGCGACTTCGCAGGGGCGGCTCGCTTGTTCCAATCAAGCACGGCAACCAGCTCAACGTGAGCAGTGCCGGGCATCATGTCGAACACGTCGACGGACTGGAGCGCATACCCTGACGAAGTCAGACGCTGAACATCTCGGGCCAGCGTCGCGGCATCACACGACACATAGACGACCCGACGAGCACGAGCGTTACACAACGCATCGATCACCGCCGGCTCACAACCCGTTCGCGGCGGGTCGACCAGAACGACATCGAGGCCACGTGGGACAGCAACTTTAGCGGCATCGGAGGCAATCACCTTGGCCCCCGAGAGACCTCGCGACGCGAGGTTTTTCTTCGCCATGGCCACCGCTGCGACATCGCTCTCGACCGCCGTGTAGGCACTCGCCCCCCGAGCAAGCGCGACGGTAAAGAAACCCGAGCCAGCGTAGAGCTCGACGATCTTTCCGTCTGTTTTTGCCAGCCTCACCACATGCTCGGCGAGCATCGAAGCGACGTGCGGGTTGGCTTGAGCAAAGCCGCCCGGAGCCACCTCAAGGTCGAGCCCGTCGGCACCAAGCACAACGACGGTGGGGTCACCGATCACAGCCGGAACGGAGGCGTCTCGAAGCTGAATCGAAACACCTGCGAGACGCGATTCGCGAACGTGCGCATCGAATCGCGCAAACGCTTCGGCAGAGAGCTCACCCGACCAGCTCATCGCCACCACAGGAAGGCCATCGCGACCAAGCGCAACACTCGCTTCACCATCCCCCGTTGCGCCAGCAAGACACTCGCGAAGCATTGCGACAACGGGCGCGAGCGGGCTCGAAAGCACAGGACACGCATCAATCGGGGTGACGTGTCTTCCGTCAGCGGCACGGTAGCCCACGATGAACGAGCGACCTCCGTGCAGTGCCAATCGAGCACGAGATCGATACGCAAGATCGGATGGCGCCTCGTGAAACGTGGGCTCGATCGTTTGCCCGCGAAGCACACTCGACTGCACGAGCCGTACGATCTCGTTGCGACGAGCCGAGGGCGCGATGTGCATCCACGGGCAACCACCGCACTGCGCGGTCAACGAGCAAGCAGGCTCTCGACGATCGACCGACGGCTTGTCGATCGACACGACCACGCCGCGGGCGGGGTGCTTTGTCCAGTCGACGGCCGCAACGATCTGATCGCCTGGTGCCACGAGCGGGACAAACACCGCACGGCGTTCGCCACGATACTCAGCGTGGGCGACTCCATCACCGCCCAACGCGAGCGAATCAATGCTCAGCGAAGCGAGCTGAGCGTTGGTGTTGGGCTTACGACGGTCGCGATTCGATGTGGGTCGGCGACTCACTGGCATGCGAAGACGGCGTATCCACCCGTCGGGTCGCCGGCTTGAAGTTGCTTGCGAGAAGTCCAGGTGACCACCACGCGATCGGTCACACTCGCGACGGCGATCGAGTTGCCATCAAATGCGGTGAGCGTTGGGGCATCGGTCGACGACAACGTCACCGTACGCGAAGGCTCGGTTTCAGGCGTCGTGCTGACGTTGGCCATGCGGAACAGATCGATCGAGGAGACTGCTCCCTGCGCGACGATCAGGTTCGTGCCCAACGTCGTCACGTCGAACCCGTCTTTGTGCGGCGGGCTATTCGAGAGAGTGCCGCCACCCACGTCAGCCCCGGCCGCATCGACAACAGCCCACGACGCTTGGCCAAGGGTAGAACGCGAAACGAGAACGCCGCGAGTTCCTGCAACTGCCGCTGAAATCGCAGCCGCCGTCGGTCGGTCGGTGGTGGTGGCTGTCCCGGTGGTGGGCGTTGTACGAAGCACCACTTTCGTGCCGCCAGCGCCGTCAGAAACGATGGCAGACTCAAGGAGCAGATCGGCGCTCGACGCGGTGATCGAGCTGGTCACACCCGTCTGATCTGCGAACGGAAACGGCACCGACGTGAGAGTCGATGGAGTCGTCACGTACCAGCTCTTGCCTGCCCCGCCCTGGGGGTACGTGAAGTTGAACTGAGCGCTGCCCGGCTTACGAGCGAGCGCATGAGGCGACGAAATCGTAACAGCGGGGTCACCCATCATGCCGTAGTAACTCGCAGCGGCCGGGTCACCCGAACCGTTGTCGAGAAGCAAACCGCTCTTCTTGAAACGGACGAGCGTGACGAGCGGAGCGTTTGGATTCGTTGCATCCGTCGAGCACGGCGGCCTCGAAACAGCGACCATACCCATGTACGCAGGCGCAGCGTCTGGGTGAATAGCCATACCGACCGCATCGGTGATGGCAGCGCCCGGACACTCGGCGAGATCTTGATAGACCGCCGTGCCACCCGTCGCGCCTTCTTTGTTCATCGCGAACAGCGCCACTCGGCCTTGATCGCCTGCCGCCGTCACTTCGCGATAGGCGATGATGAAGCCCGTGTCGGTCGCGACAACCGCGGGGCCAGACACAGCCGCGCCATCACCAATCGGATCAGGCAACGGGCCAGCCTTCACGAGCGTGAGATCGCACCCGGCGTTTCCGCCGCCCGTGCCGCCACTGCCCGATGAACCCGATGATCCACCTGAGCCACCCGTGCCGCCCGAGCCGCCTGTTCCGCCGGTGCCTGCGCTGCCGTCGGTGCATTGGCCCTGATTACAGGTCAATCCATCCGCACAAGGGCCGACTGGCGTGAGCGTGCCGTTGCCGTCGTAGATGCCTTGGATATTGATGGTGACCGATCGAATGTCTTTCAGATCGGCAGGCGTGCAACCAAACGCGATCGCTTCGCAGTTGTCGTTGCGAAGGATGCCGCAGAAGCCGAGATTCTCGGCTGGAAGATCACCAATCGCACCGAGCTCTCCGGTAGCGGGAATCACCTCGGAGTGAATCGCTCCAGAATACTTTCGGTAGGCGATATCTTCTTTCGCGGGGCAGCCTGACTTGAAGACGTTGAACTCGAGCCACTTTGCCTGAGTACGGAGCCCGTTCTTGTCGCGCAGGAACACCTGCACGTCGGGCTTGCCGCACGAGACGAAAAGCAAAGCGACGGGAAGAAGCGAGTAAAAGCGCGAGCGGGCGGGCATCCGGATCATTGGGGGGCTCATTCCATCGAGACGCGAACAGGCGAGGTTTGCCCTGCGGTGATGGTGACTCCGACCGACTTGGTGGCCGAGCCTTTGCGACGAAGAGAGAGCGTGTAGTTGCCAGCAGGAAGCGTGGTGACGACGGGCGATGGGCCCAGACTTCGGCTGCCGGCAGACACCGAGTCACAAGCAGGGACACAAACCACCGAGAGCTTGCCGTCGCCGCCTGCGGGCTTGTCCGGCTTGTCAGCGGTGCTGGTCGTGGTCGCCGTGGGGGCGGCAGTAGAAGTGCTCGTTGCAGTTGGGGTCGGCTTCTTCGGATCGGTGAGATCGTTGAGCGACACCGTCGGCGGAGAGCTAGTCGCAGGCGCCACAGGCAATGTGGTCGGAACGCTCGACACGGTGGCCACGACCGTGCTCACAGGTGACGAGGTTTTCACCGCGGTGCTCGACCCAGCGGCCGCTGTGGGGCCACCTGAATCACGACCGAACACAGCAAAACCAACCACGCCGATGATGCCGAGCGAAATCACGGCAACAAGACCAATCAACACCGGCGATGGCCCGCGCCTGGCCTTGTGCATCGCCGTCGTTTCAACGGCTGGCGCAGCAGGCGGAGGCGGCACGTACATCGGAGGCCCGCCCACCGATGGCGTGGGCATGGGCGCGATCATTGGGATCGACGGCTGCGGCGGATTGTACGGAGGAGGCGGATACGCCGCAGCCTGTACCTGTTGGCCCGAAGGCGGTGGGTACGCTGCCTGAACGGGCGTGATCGACGGCGGAATTGCAACCTGCGGTGTCGATGGCACTCCAGCCGCAGGCAGTGGTTGGCGCAAATGCTCAGGTACCAACGATCGCTGCGGCGCGATCACCGTCGCAATGTTCTCGTCCTCGTCGTCGTCCTCCATCAACGAGACAACATCGCTGTTCGTCGGGACTTCTGCGAAGCTCGGTAGCGGCGCAGGAGCAGGTACGTTCGCCGTGGGCGCGCCACCTTTGCGAGCCCCCGGAGCAACCGTCTTCGCAAGGTCACCTTGTTGCGGCGGAA
>JAXLYQ010000080.1:0-15124 GCA_046351315.1 Polyangiaceae bacterium | reverse complement strand
TCGGGTGTCACCCTCTCGCTCGAAGGCGACGCGAACGACTATGTCGGCAAGGGCTTGTCAGGTGGCATCGTGGCGCTGAGGCCATCGTCGCGAGCGCCGTTCCGAGCAGAGGATGAGTTCATCGCGGGCAACACCGTGCTCTACGGAGCAACGGCTGGACGCGCGTTCTTCAACGGTCGTGCGGGTGAGCGATTCGCTGTGCGAAACAGCGGTGCGCAAGCGGTGGTTGAAGGCGTCGGAGATCACGGGTGTGAGTACATGACGGGTGGCACCGTGATCGTGCTTGGCACGACGGGTCGTAATTTTGGCGCTGGTATGAGCGGTGGAATGGCCTTCGTGCTCGATGAGGACGGTGCCTTCCGACGACGTTGCAACCCCGATGTCGCAGCGGATGTTGCGCCACTCGAGCCGGCGGATCACGTGACGGTGATCTCATTGCTCGAGGAGCACGTTCGACGTACGGGCAGCGAGAAGGCGACTCGTATTCTCGAGAACTGGCCAGCGTACGCGTCGAGCTTCGTGTCGATTGTTCCGTCCGAGTATCGCAAAGCAATCGCCGCTCAGCGCGCGGCTTCGCAGGTCGCGCGACCAGTGGCGCAGAAGGAGGTGGCGCATGGGTGATCCACGAGGTTTCATCCAGCTTCGGCGTGCGAAGTCGGCGTATCGCGAGGTCGATGACAGGCTTCGTGATTGGCGTGAGTTCGAGCAACCTCCCGCCGAAAAAACGCTGCGGGAGCAGGCGTCGCGTTGCATGGATTGCGGCATCCCGTTTTGTCATCGGGCATGCCCGTTGGGGAACTTCATCCCCGACTGGAACGATCACGTGTTCCGCGGTCGTGTCGACGATGCGATCGATGCGCTCGAGGCGACGAACCCGATGCCCGAGGTCACAGGCAGGGTGTGTCCCGCGCCGTGTGAAGCATCGTGTGTGCTCGGCATCGAGTCAGCGTCGGTGACGATCAAGGCGGTTGAGCAAGCGATCGCTCAGCAGATTTTCGAGCGCGGAATCGTGCCGCGACCGGCGCCATTCCGAAGCGGAAAAGCGGTGGCCGTGATCGGTTCAGGCCCTGCGGGTTTGGCTGCAGCTCAGCAGCTCGCCCGGTCGGGGCACGAAGTCACTGTGTTCGAACGAAGCGATCGTATCGGGGGCTTGCTTCGGTACGGGATCCCTGATTTCAAGCTCGAGAAGCATCTGCTCGATACGCGAATGGAGCAGATGCGCGCCGAAGGTGTGGTGTTCCGCACCCATGTCGACGTGGGCACAACCGTCACCGTCGAGCAGCTACGCCGCGAGTTTGCAGCGGTCGTTCTCTGCATCGGCGCGAGTCAGCCACGAGATCTCAAAGTGCCAGGTCGCGAGCTCGGTGGGATCCATCTCGCGATGGATTTTCTCACGCAACAGAACCGTCGAGTGGCGGGTCTTTCTGGCGAGCGAGAGGGTGAGGCGCCGATCCTTGCGACGGGGAAGCGCGTCGTGATTCTGGGCGGAGGTGACACGGGTTCAGACTGCCTCGGCACCTCGTTGAGGCAGGGCGCTGCGTCGGTGATGCAAATCGAGTTGATGCCGCCGCCGCCATGGATCGATCCAAGAACAACCCGTGGCCCGAGTGGCCGTACGTGTTTCGTACGTCGTCGTCGCAAGAAGAAGGCGGCCTTCGCGAGTTCGGCGTGCAAACACGCGGCTTCGTTGGCGAAAACGGGGTTGTACGTGCGCTCGATGTGACTCGTGTCGAGCTGAAGCACGGAAAGCTTCGCGAGGTGCCAGACTCGCGCCACGAAATCCCATGTGACTTGGTGTTGCTCGCGATGGGGTTCACCGGCGTCGAACGTATTCCGCTTCTTCAGCAGCTCGGTGTTTCGCCAGACGATCGTGGTAACATTCCATCGAACGCTGGCGTGACTCAAGCGCCGGGTGTGTTTGTCGCCGGGGATGCGTCGCGAGGGGCTTCGCTCGTGGTGTGGGCGTTGCGCGAAGGTCGCGATGTCGCTGCAAAGGTCAACGCGTACCTTGGGGTGAAAATCCCTTCGTTGACCCAAGGCGCTGCCGAATGAGCGACCCTCGTACGAATTTACGCAACCACGACGACGAGCGCTCGATAGGGCAGGGGTATGTATCCTTCTCTATCGTCGCGAGTCGCTCCGTGGGTAGTCGTTTCGATTGCGTTGAGCTGCGGTGGGCCAGAGCCACCCTCGCGTCATGTGCCCCTCGAGGCCTCCGAGTTCTCACTCGAGCTGACCCCATCGCCTTCGGACGGCCATGCCTACGCTGCGGTGAAGATCGGTGTGGTTCCATCTCGTCGGAGCGACACGATCGCGGCTGATGAGTTGCTGCTGATTCGTGGCGAGGTGAGCGACGCGAGCCTGCGAACCCTTGCGCGCGGCGAGCTAACTCAAACCGTCAAATCGCGCTTGGTTCCCGCTCGATTTCACCTCGGCGAGTCACCGTGGATCGAGCCTCTCGTTTTGCTCGAACCAAGCGAGATCTACTCTGTCGCTCGTGTAGGCACCTCGGTGGTGCACACGTTCGCCGTCGATCCTCTTGAGGTTCCGATCGCGCGGCGCAAGTGGCCTGTAAGCTCAGACGTACCCGCGCATCTCGCGGTGGTGTGTGCCGACGATGCGATCGCGCAAGCATCTTCGCTTGCCGCAAATGACGGGACTTGGAAGGTGGAGCTCGGTGTGCTCGACGCGCCCGAGCCACGATGCGCGACGCTCACGAAATCGTGCGCAACCACGGCGCTCTCGCTACCCGTTGCGCTGCTCGATTCGTCGGGGGCAATCTCTGCTCTCGTCGACCCGGCGATGCCAACCGTCGAAGGCGGTGCTGGCTCGTGCGCGGCACCCCGTGCTCAGGTGGGTCCGCTTTGCTTCGAGGTACAAGATGATCGAGCGATCGTGTCACGAGGAGCAGTCGACTCTGTCGTGTCTGCTCGGCTGGGTGAGCAACTCGTGGGTGGTGTGTTGCAAGACGGAGCGATCGTGCTCAAAGGGCTGCTTCCAGAGCACCCATTTGGTGTGACGCTCGAGGTAATCGACGCGTCAGGTGCGCACCAGAGTATCGATGTGCAGGGCGTGACCATGGCCCCGCGACCTCACGTGGTCATCGATGAGGTGCTTGCTGATCCTGATGGGCCCGAGCCTCAGTCAGAGTGGATCGAAATCGTGAACGACAGCGCACGAGATCAAGAGTTGGTGGGTTGGTCGCTCGAAGACGGCGGAGGGCTCACCCCGCTGCCTGACACATCGCTTTCTGCGGGACAGGTGGGGGTGATTGTTGGTGCGGATGCGCCCGCAGAAGTGTTCGCGCAGATCGCTCCTTCGGCCGTGCTCGTCGTGGTGCCGCGCGTAGGGAAGTCGGGGCTGTCCAACTCGGGCGAGGCGCTTGCGCTCCACGACGGGACGGGGTGGGTGAGCTCGAGGTTTCCAGCGAAACCGCACCCGAAGAACGGCAAGAGCGTGTCGCGTAATCGAGTGGGCTCAGCCGATGACGACGCGAACGGGTTCTCGCTGACCGACCCAACGCCGGGATTTCTGCTTCCAGAACAGACGTCGCGTTGAGGTGTCGACGTATGCGAAACGCACGTCGTGCTTCGATGCCGTTCTCGGAACGTTCACGAGGCGGCGAACTTCGTGCGAACCAGCGTGATGCGTTCGCTGATTTGAGCCATGTCCTCACTTGAACACGAGATCGCCCGTCGAAAGACCTTCGCGATCATCAGTCACCCCGACGCAGGCAAAACGACGCTTACCGAGAAGCTTCTACTCTACGGGCGATCCACCTTGCCGGTGCGGTCAAGGCAAAGCGAGGTCGCTCGGCCACTGTCTCTGACTGGATGGAGATGGAGAAGGAGCGAGGGATCTCGATCACCTCGTCGGTCATGCAGTTCAACTTCAACGGGTTCTCGTTGAATCTGCTCGACACTCCTGGTCACGCTGACTTCAGCGAGGACACCTATCGAACGCTGCATGCCGTGGACAGCGCGATCATGTTGCTCGACGCTGCGAAGGGCGTCGAAGCGCAGACCCGCAAGCTGTTCAAGGTCTGCCATCGCCGTCGCATGCCGATCTTCACGTTCGTGAACAAGCTCGATCGACCGGCGCGCGACCCCTTCGAGCTCATCGGCGAGGTCGAGCGTGCTCGGGATCGGGTGTTACCCGATGACGTGGCCCGTGTATCGAGGCGCTAATCTTAAGGGGGTCTATCACCGTATCGAAGCGTGTGTACCTCTTCGATCGCAACGAAGGGCACACGGAGGAACGACGCGTCGAGATGGACGTCGCGGGCATCGAGGATGAGAAGCTCACCGAGATCTCTGGGGCCCGAAGGTCACGAAGAGCTGTACAGCCTGACAATACGGCTGGCGACAGCTTCGATCGAGAGAAGTTTGCTCGTGGCGAAGTGTCGCCGATGTTCTTCGGCAGCGCGTTTCAACAACTTCGGCATCGGTCCGTTTCTCGATGCGTTCCTCAGCGATGCCGCCACCGGCGCCACGTGTGTCGACGAAGCGATCGCCCCCGACAACGACGAGTTCGCGTTCGTGTTCAAAATCCAAGCGAACATGGACAAGTCGCACCGCGATCGCATGGCGTTTTTGCGCGTATGCTCCGGCAAGTTCGAACGCGGCATGAAGGTGTTCCACGTGCGCACAGATCGCTCGATTCGTCTTGCCAACCCGACGCAGTTCTTGGCGCAAGAACGAACGATTGTGGAAGAGGGGTTCGCTGGCGACGTGCTCGGCATCTACGACCCGGGTGTGTTCGAAATCGGCGACACGCTGACGGGCGGAGCGAAGCTCGAGTTCGACGAGATCCCGCACTTTGCTCCAGAGCGATTCGTGCGCGTCTCGCTGGTCGACCCGATGAAGCGAAAGCAGCTCAAAAAGGGCCTCGAAGAGCTAGCTCAAGAAGGTTCGATTCAGTTGTTCCGCCCGCCGGCAAATCGAGACGGTGATCCCGTGCTCGGTGCTGTCGGTGAGCTCCAGTTCGAGGTGACCAAGTACCGCCTCGAACGCGAATACAACGTCGAGACTCGGTGTGATACGGTGCCCTTCGAGTACGCGCGATGGGTCGAGCGTGTTGACCCGAACGTGAAGGGCGATCTCGACATGGGTATGTTCGAACGAGAGCGCGCGGGAAGCGGCTACCTCGACGTTCGTGGACGCCCGGTGGTGTTGTTCCGAGGTGATTGGCAGCTCGATATCGCGCGGCGTGAGTTCAAGGATCTCACGTTCAACGAGACGACGGCTGGGGTGGCAGCAGCTCTCGAGTAATTCCGACGGAAAAGCACTTCGTCGCTCGGGGTGATTCGTGCAAACTGCCGCCATGCATTTGCCCCGAGCTCTCGTGCTGATGGCCGCGTCGATGTGGGTCACGTTTGCCGCGTGTAGCGACCTTGGCGAAGACACGACGCCCGATGTGTCTGCGGGAGGCACCAACGGTTCTTCGGGCTCGGGTGGCACGAGCGGTTCATCGGGCTCGTCAGGTAGCTCCGGTGCGTCGGGCAGTGGCGGTACCAGCGGCACCGGGGGCACCGCTGGGTCAGGCGGTTCCGCGGGCTCGAGCGGCACGGGCGGCGCATCAGGCAGCTCGGGGTCGAGCGGGAGCGGCGGCACGAGCGGCTCTTCTGGCTCAGGCGGTACGTCCGGATCGTCAGGGTCGAGCGGAGCGTCGGGCGCCTCGGCAGCGGGCGGAACAGCGGGCAGCGGCGGTACTGCTGGAACGGGTGGAACGAGCGGCACGGGTGGAACGGGCGCAACAGGTGGATCTGCGGGTTCGGGTGGCACTTCGGGCTCGGGTGGAACAGGAGCAGCGCCATGAGTGATCCACTGCCGCTCGAACCGCTGACCGAGGCTCAGTTCGATGGGCTCGTTGGCCCAACGCACAACTACGCCGGGTTGTCGCCGGGCAACATCGCGAGCGAGAAGCACCAAGGGTCGGTCTCGAACCCCAAGGCTGCTGCGGTTCAGGGCATCGCGAAGATGCGCATGGTCGCATCGCTCGGTGTGTTGCAGGCGGTGCTTCCTCCTCATCCTCGTCCCTCGCTGGCCGTGTTGCGGCAGTGGGGTTTTCGAGGTCGTGACGAAGACCTCGTGGCAGCGGCCGCGAAAGCTCACGACGGGCTTTTGCTCCGCCTCGCATCGAGTGCATCTGCGATGTGGACAGCGAATGCGGCAACGGTGGCTCCATCCCGTGATTCAGACGACGGACGAGCGCACTTCGTGGTCGCGAACCTTTCGGCGATGACGCATCGAAGCCTCGAAGCTCCGGTGACCGAGAGCATTCTCAAATCGATCTTCTCGAACGAAGATTTGTTCGAAGTGCACCCTGCGCTCCCAGGCCAGGCGGCGATGGGTGATGAAGGCGCAGCGAACCACACGCGTCTCGTCACATCGAAGGGTGTCATTCACCTGTTTGCATGGGGTCGTCGTGCGGGTGTCGAGCGTGATCCCGACGCGCCAAAGAAGTACGTCGCGCGACAGTCTCTCGAAGGCTCGATGTCGGTTGCACGTTTGCTCGGTGTCGCCGGTGAGCGGGCGTTGTTCGCACGTCAAAGTGCCACGGGGATCGACGCGGGTGGCTTCCACACCGATGTGCTCGGCGTGGGCAACGAGCGCGTGTTGTTGATTCACGAGCACGCATTTGCGAACCGCGTTCCGCTGGTGAATCACCTGAAAAAAACGCTCGGTGATGAGCTGTGTGTGGTCGAGGTGAGCGAGGCCGAGCTTCCTGCTGAAACGGCGATTCGTTGCTACCCGTTCAACTCTCAGTTGCTCACGTTGCCCGGAGGCACGATGGCGATTATCGCGCCCGCTGAGGCCGAGCGAGATGCTGCGTGCAAACGCTTCCTCGACCGCGTGGTGGCTGACTCGGGCAACCCGGTGAGTGAAGTGCGCTTCGTCGATCTGCGAGAGTCGATGCAGAACGGCGGAGGTCCTGCGTGTTTGCGCCTCCGAGTACCGCTCACGCAGACCGAACGTTCTGCGATCAAGGCGCGCGTCTGGGGCAATGCGGCGCTGTTCGTTGAGCTCGAGGCGTGGGTGAATCGCCACTATCGCGATCGACTTCGCCCCGAGGATTTGGCTGATCCGGCGCTGGCTCGCGAGTCGATGACCGCGCTCGACGAGCTCACCCGCATCCTCCAGTTGGGCAGCGTGTACGACTTCCAACACGCGTGATGCTTTTGACATCTTGTCAGTGGCTTTGAGAATGTGATCCGAGCTTGCATCTGCGTCGTGCCCGAAGCACCCTTCGCGCCGCGATGTCTGAAGAACGCATGGTGATGTGCCGCAAGCTCGGAAAGCTCCTGCCAGGGCTCAAGCGCCCCCCTTATCGAAACGATCTGGGTAAGCGCATCTTCGACGAGGTGTCTCAAGAGGCGTGGGATGAGTGGCTGAAGTTTTCTGTGCGGCTCATCAACACGCGCGGCGTCGACCTCGCGAGCGCCGCTGGCCAAAAGTTCATGCTCGATCAAACGGCGGTGTACTTTGGCTACCAAGAGGGCGAAGTCATCGAGACCGCATGGACTCCGCCCACTCACGGTGATTCTTCCAAAGGTTGATCTTTCGAGGAATGCTCCGCGCTGACTTCCTTGAGGCCATCACGCATGCTGTCCCGTTCCCTCGCGAGCTTCGTCTTCGTTACGGCGTTGGCGGCGACCTCTGCCGGTTGCGCCACCCGGTACATTCCCAACACCGACGTCGTCGACAACAAAGAGAATCGCGAGGTCGTGAAGTTTTGCGAGATCTACCGACGTGCGATCGAAGAGCGCGATGTTGGGCAGATCCTGTCGATGGTGTCCGCCAACTACTACGAAGATGGCGGCAACGTCGACCCGACCGACGACATGGACTACGCGGGCCTGCGTGACTGGCTCAACGGACGATTTCTCGACACGCGGGCCATTCGTTACGAGATCCGTTATCGACGGGTCGAGAAGGGCGAGCGCAATCGTTGGTTCGTCGTGTACACGTTCAGCGCGTCGTACAAGATCCCCGGTTTGAAAACCGAAGAAGAGTGGCACCACACCGTCGCGGACAACCGACTCGAGATCGAGCGCGAAGGCGACGCGTTCAAGATCGTTGCAGGTATGTGACCGACGCGATTCGGTGCACGGGCGAGCGTACGGATTGACCGCGATCGCCCTAACGAGCTAGCGAGCCACACGGCGCTGACCCCTTCGAGCGTCGTGTTAGAAGCGCCCTGAGACCGAGAGGAACGTCAGCTTGTCGTTCGTCTCGCGCAGACGGCCCGTGAGCATCCGCACCACGTTCCAGAGCACCTCGTAGGCGAGGTCTTTGTGGAGAAAAAGAAGATCGTCGAAGCTGTCTTTCGCGATGGCGAGCAACCGACAACGCTCGTGCACGCGAGCGTCTGCGCTTCGTGGAGATTCGTCGAGAAGCGACATCTCACCGAAGACGGCGCCCTTGCCGAGCACGGCGAGTGCTTCTTCACCCATGCCTTGAACCTCGCGGCTGATGCGCACCTTGCCGTCGAGAATCAAATAGAGCTTATCGCCCGCGTCTCCGTGCTGAAATATTTTGGTTCCAACACCGTGCGTCTCTTCAACCGCCACCTGGGCGATGAGCTCGAGGGCGTCTTGGGTCAGCCCCTTGAAAAGGGTGACATTGGCCAGTTGTTCGACACGGTCTGAGGACACCGGGGAGCTATCCTATCAAGTTCACTAACCAGGGCGAGAAAACCGCGAAACGCAGTTGAACGTGACACGTGCTCCTTCGTCAACGGCGGTGTAGCTTCGCGCGCGATGAACGCCCCAGAGCAGCAAGAATCGTCGCCCGTTGCAGAGCTCGTACGTCGTGCCCGCGCGGCTCAGCCCGCGTGGGCGGCAACGCCGGCGTCGCACCGCGCGCGGTTGCTCCGACAAGCGAAGACACGTCTTCTCGCTCGCACAAGACATCGCGAAAGTCGTGTCCGAGGAGACAGGTAAGCCGATCGAAGAGGCGCTGTTGGCAGAGGTGATCCCCAACAACGATGTCGTGGAGCACTGGTGCAACGAGATCGACGAGCTGCTCGAACCTGAGGAAGTGGTTCTCGATGCGATTACATACCCAGGCAAAACCGGGCATATCTATCGAGAGCCTCGAGGCGTAGTGGCGCTGATTACGCCATGGAATTTCCCCGTGGCGTTGCCGCTTCGTTCGATTGTCCCCGCGTTGCTCGCGGGGAACACGATCGTTTTCAAACCAAGTGAGGTGACGCCTCGCTGCGGCGAGCTGATCGTCAACGCGTTCAAGGGCATCCTTCCCGAGGATGTGCTCGTGCTCGCGCAGGGCGATGGATCGGTGGGCGCTGCGTTGATTCAGAACGACGTGGATCTGGTGATCTTCACGGGGAGCGTTGCTACGGGACGAAAAATTGCCGCCGCATGTGGTGAGCGGTTGGTTCCGTGCTCGCTCGAGTTGGGCGGGAAAGACGCCGCGATCGTTCTCGCGGATGCTCGCCTCGAACGTGCAGCGAACGGCGTTGTGTGGGGGGCCTTCAACAACGCCGGGCAAAACTGCGGATCGATCGAGCGGGTGTACGTCGAGAAGGCGATCGCCGACGCGTTCATCAAGCGTGTTGCTGAGCTTTCGAAAGAGCTGCGCCCTGGTGCCGACGTGGGCAAGCTCACCACCACGCGCCAGTGCGACATCGTGCGTTATCATGTCGAGCGCGCTGTGGCGGACGGCGCAGAGGTGCTTGTGGGTGGGCCGTCGGCTGACTCGCATGACGGATCGGCGTATCCCGTGACGGTGCTCAAGCTCACCGACGAGCGCACTCCGCTGATGCGCGACGAAACCTTCGGCCCCGTGCTTCCGATCGTGGTGGTCGATTCGGCGGAAGAAGCCGTGCGCCGAGCGAACCACTCACGATATGGGCTCACGGCGAGCATCTGGACACGCTCGTTGCGACGCGCCGAAACCCTCGCTCGTCAACTCAAGGCCGGCGTGGTGACGATCAACAACCACGCGTTCACAGGCGCGGTGCCTGCTGCTCCGTGGGGCGGCGTGGGCGAGTCGGGTTACGGCGTGACGAACAGCAGCCATGCGTTTCACGAGATGACGCGCCCGCGTTTCGTGCTCGTCGACAGCAGCAGCGGCCCTCGCGAGCTGTGGTGGTACCCCTACACCGACACGCTGCGTGCGATTGCCTCGGCGATGCCGATCGTGCTCGGTGGCGGCAGTTTCTTGGACCGAATCAAGGCTGTATTTGCGCTTCTCGGGGCGTTCCCCAAGCGGCTCATGGGTCGATGAGTCAGCGATGGCTGCGCATCGTGTTGCGACGCTCTGGCCGTGGTTGGTTGTGCTCGGTATGGCGCGGCCGGTCTCTGCGCAGGTGAACACCGAAAAGCTGCGCGACACACACGGTCGTGAAGGGTTTACGCCAGCGTTCGAAGGCACACTTACCGGCCGCACGGGCAACAGCGAAGGCATCTTGGCGGGCGGTGCAGGGATCCTTCGCTGGCGCTACACGCCGCACCTCTTTTTCGTACACGCGCGTGGCGACTACGTGCGGTTCAACGGCGAGACATCGACGTCACGCGCACTGCTCCACACTCGATACAATTACGAGCTGACGCCGTGGCTATGGAGCGAGGTGTTCGGGCAGATCCAGCTCGACGGGTTGCAGCGGCTTGCTCGTCGTGACTTGGTAGGCACCGGGCCGCGGTTTGGGCTCTACGACACCGACCCGTTCGCCGTCTTTTTTGGAACGGCCTACATGCTCGAGCACGAGATCATTCGTGTCGAGCCAGGGGCGCCTGATACCCCCGAGACGACCGTGCACCGGTCGAGCAATTACCTCTCGATGTTGCTGATGCCCGACGACCGTGTGACCTGTTTTGCGACGCTCTACGCACAGCCGAGGTTCGACAAACCTTCGGACTACCGAATCCTCGCTGAGCTGTCGTTGCAGTACGCGATCGGGAAGCGTTTTTCGACGCGGATCGACGGACAAATCCGTTACGACAGCAGGCCCCCCACGGGGGTGAAGGGCCTCGATACCGAGTTGAAAAACGCGTTCGAGTGGAAGTTCTAAATCGACGTACGTCACGGCTGGGTGGGCGGTGGCGCGGGGGTTGGGTTGTTGGCGACCAGCGTTCGAGAGCCGTCTCGATACGGCCCGAGCACCCACATCAAATACATCGCTGCGACACCGGCGAGGCCGAGGTCATCGAGCAAGCCGAAGGGGCCTGCCACCATCTCGGGCAGCGCGTCGACAGGCGAGATGACGTAGACCGCGACGAAGAGAACAAAGAAGCGACCGAGCATACTGGCGCTCTTGTCGGTCATGAAGTGATAGAGCGCCTTGAAGAACCCGATCTTGGCGAGTGGATCCATCGCCTTCGGGTGCACCATCGGTGGGGCGTTGAACGGCCCTTGCTGCACAGCCTGCGGTTGATTCGGAGTAAGCGGCCCGGGTGTCTGCCAGTTTGCATTGGGAACCGCCCCTGCTTGTGGAGAGAGACCTGGGGGCGGTGGCGGAAGGTCGACGATCTGCGGCCTGGGTTTGCTCATGTTCGTTTCGCCTCGAAGGTGTCTCGGAAGAATCGACGTCGGACAGCAACAAGGTTAGAGACAATCGTTTCGCGGCGCCATCCCGGCATTGTTCGCGAAATCCACTCTCTGGAGGCCATCGAAACCTATGTCTCGAAGCGCATCGTGGTTTGTCGCCATCCCCGCCATCGTGTTTGCCGTTGGTTGTACCGATGAAGCGAAGAAGTCGGCCGAGCTCGCTGTGCCGCAGACCGAGAGACTCGCGAAGCTCGTGGATGCAGATCTCGCCGACGTGAAAAAAGGCATGCCGACGGGCGCGAAGAAGCTTGGCGAGTCGGTGTTTGGTGCCGAAGGCAAAGAGCTAGATCCGAAACAAGTGCGCGAGACCCTGCGCAAAACACGCGACGTCGTGGCTGACCTTCAGACGGCTCGTTCGACCTTCTTTGCGCTGACCGACGCGAATGGCGTGGGCATCGCGAGTGATCTCGAGGTCGATGGTTTCGTGGGCAAAAATTTGGTCGAGGTGTTCCCGTCACTCGCCAAAGCGACCAAAGGCGAAACGGCTGAGGCCACAGGCGCGTTCGAAGCCGCGCGAGGAGTGCAAAAAGGCGACGATGCGCAGTGGGTGATCGCCACACCAGTCAAAGGCAAGGACGACAAGCAGCGCGGGATCTTCGTGTCCGGTTGGTCGTTTCGACGTTACGCGCAGCGCCTACAAGAGCAGCTCAATACTGACTTCAGGATGAATTTGAAGAAGGGCGACACCGCTCGATCGCCGTTGCTCTACGTGTTCGTCGTTGTTGGTGACAAGGCGTACGGTGAGCCTCGCGCTCCTGAGGTGAACCAGAAAGCGGTCGAGGGCTTGAAGGTCTTCGATAAGTTGCAGGGCGAGACGCCTTGGCAGAACCGCGTTGAGATCGAAGGGCGCGCGTTCGGCGTCGCAGCACGTCGAGTGAACGGGTTCGGCGACAACGCAGCGATCGTGATCCTGCGCTCTGAAGTATAGGAAAAACACTTGTAGAATCGTGATCGTCGCGGGGGGCGTAAGAAAAAATCGATCGCGAATTTGGCCCGTCGACGCGCTTCATGGTCAGGACGTCCTCGTTATCGAAGAGGTTCGTGAGAGCCATGAGCGCGTGACGGCAGCTTCGTCGCAGCGCGCTTCGGCTCCGTGCCAGGAGGAGCGCTCATCATGGGAGCGATGCGCGAGGCGTGTAGCGTTTGCCGCAAGTCATTCGACGTACAGTTCAGGTACCAAGCAGAAGAGCGAGACGGTGAAAACGTCTTCTTCTGTTCGCAGACATGCCAGAAACCAATCAACGCAGTGGCGTGATTGACTCGGTACACTGCGATTGCTGCGGCGTTGGCTTCGAAGTGTCGCTTGTCTCGCAAGTGCTCTACTTGAAGGGTCAACGCAGTACGCGTGCAGCAGCACGTGTCGAATCGCTCACGCGAGAGATTCATGCTCCCACGCTGGGAGAGATGATGGCTCGTTCAGAGCCACCGCCCGTGACCGAGCGAAGCGTGCCAAATGACTCGGCGTTCCCGAGCATTCCGCCTCCGCCTCCCGCACGCATTTCTGACGCGACGGCGCGATGCGGCGCCGCTTTCGACGGCCGTTGCGGTACCTCTCACGGCCCCGCCCTCGGTTGCGGTGCGTCCGTCAGGCCTGCGGTTGCGGTTCCGCTGCGTTCTCTGTCTACGGTCAAACCTTCGCCGCCGAGTGGTGTCGGCCACGGCGACGGCGAACGCTGCGACGAGTGCGTCGCGAGAGCCAGTCATCCCTGGTGTCGACCTGCCACGACGGATCGCGATTTTTAATCACAAGGGCGGTACGGGTAAGACGACCACGTCGGTGAGTGTCGCTGCAGGCCTCGCCGCGAAGGGCAAGCGTGTCTTGCTCGCCGACACCGATGCGCAGGGTAATGTCGCCGTGTCGCTTATGAAATCCGAGCGCTCGCTCTATCACGTGTTGGTGATGGGCCTTGCGCCGCACGAGGCGATTGTCGAGGTGCGTCCGAATCTCGACCTGCTTCCGGCGAACGAGACGCTCGCAGCGGCTGAGCTGTATTTGGCAGGTCGTACAGAGCGAGATCGCGTTCTTGCGAAGCGTCTCGCTCCCGTGCTCTCGCAGTACGATCACATCATCGTCGACTGCTCGCCGAGCCTGTCGTTGATGAACCAAAACGCGCTCTGCATGGTCGATAGCGTGTTGGTTCCGGTCGCGTGTGACTACCTCTCGTTGGTGGGTATGCGACAGGTCATCAAGACGGTGAAGAGCGTCAACCAGCTCTTGCATCACCCCGTTCGCATCTGGGGCGTTCTGCCGACCTTCTACGATGCGCGAGCGAACATTTGTCGAGAGGCTGTCGACACGCTCAAGCAGCACTTCGGTGCGCGTTGTCTCCGACCCGTTCGCCAAGCGATCAAGGTCAAGGAAGCACCGACGCAGGGACAAACCATCTTCGAGTACGCAGCAGGCTCAGCGCCCGCCGAAGACTACGCCTTCGTGGTCGACGCCGTGCTCGGTGAGGTCGCGTACGAAGAAGCAACACAACCACACTCCGAGGCCGTCGCGGCCTCAGCCTGATCAGCAGCGATCAAGGAGCCAGGAACATGAGCAATAAGACGGATGAGTTCCGCGGCGCTGCACGGCAGCTCCTCGCGGGTGACGAAGTGCAAGCGGTTCTCTCGGGTAGCTTCTACACGCCCGCACCAAACAAGGATTCAGCTGACAACGTCGAGAAGGCGCCGAAGTCGAATCGACCTGTCGCGCGTCCCGAGCACTACAAGGTGATCTGTATCTCGATGTACACGAAAGATCTCGATCGCCTCGATGCCATGGTCGAGACCCTCAAGTCTCGTGGCATGACCAAAGCCAACCGAAGCGCGTTGATTCGCGTTGCGCTCGATCAGCTCGACCTCGACAAGGTGCCTCGCGGAATGGGATGAGAGGGCGTGCCCCTCGACGACCCCAGCCCTTCGCGCGTATTGCTCGACATCGCGGCCGCGTTGCCGCCTGTCGAGAGAACGTACGCGCTAGCGCGCTTCTTGATCTTGCGAATGAAGTTGCTGGCCGTGATGGATCTTCTCCTTCCGGCCGAGGGTCAGCTTCTCGACGTTGGTTGCGGGTTTGGCTTGTTCGCGGCGTATTTCACGGCGATGCACCCGACGCGTCGGGTGATTGGTGTTGATCCGTCGTCGCGTCGAATCGAGCTCGCTCAACGAGTGGCAAGCCGAATGGAGCAATCCACGCGATTCTTGAACGGCGACATCGGCGAGATCGAGATCCCGTCTCCGCTCGAAGGCATCTACGTGCTCGACGTGCTCCACCACATTGCACGTGAGCATCAACGCGACGTGCTGCGAAAGCTCGTCGACGCGCTTGCTCCCGGTGGTGTGCTGGTGATCAAAGACATCACCACCGAGCCCGCGTCGGGGCGTCGCTTCACTGAGCTTCTCGATCGTGCCGTGGTTGGGTTTGACGCTCCGCTGGCGTATCGGCATCACGACGAGTGGCGTGCGATGCTGATCGAGATGGGGTTGCGTGTGCGTGTGGTGCGCGTTCCCGACGTGTTGCCTTACCCTCACGTGGTGCTTGCAGCGACACGCGCGCTCGACGAACATCGCGC
>JAXLYQ010000079.1:0-15582 GCA_046351315.1 Polyangiaceae bacterium | reverse complement strand
TGGTGGTATTCCGTGGGCGATGCACCCCGACCATGTGGCCAGGCTAGAGAAAGATAAAACCTGGGTGACGGTGGGAGCGGGTGCGCCGTTCAAACACGCGTCGGGCATGGTGGCGATCGGCGAGGAAGTATGGGTAGGAGAAGAGGACGGCAACAAGCTCCACCATTTCAAAAACGGAGCGTGGACGTCGGAGACTTCGCCCCTACCAGGACCGCACGGAATGTGGGCGAGCAGCGCAGACGATGTGTGGCTAGCGACGAACGGCGGCCTTGCGCATTTCGACGGAAAGACGTGGTCCAAAGTGAAAGGCCCCGAAGGCCCGCTTGTCGAGGTACAAGGCCGAGACCACGATCTCTGGGTGATTGGCAAAACTGGAGTGTGGGCACATCACGGCAAAGGAAAGTAGGATGACCCTCGCTGGGTGGCCCGATGGATTTCGATGGACTTGTCGTCGTTTACTTCTTCGCGTTCATGTTCGAGTCGATGTTGCTGCTCGCCGTATGGATGCTGCGGCGTCAGGCTCGAGCAGGTGAACGCTACGCGACAGGGGCGTGTGGCCTACTCAGCGTCTCACCACCGTCGAAGTGGACACGATTTCGAGGGACTCTCGAAACTGAATCTCCCGTAAAGAATAGTCAGGGCGACGACTGCGTGTGGGTGAGCGAATTCTTCTTGGGTGATTTTTCGCCCAAATCTGACCCCAAGATGATCTCGAAAAAGCGCTCGAATTCGATCTACCTACGAGATGCGACGGCTCGGGCGCGGGTCGAGTCTGACGGCCTCGCGGTCTACGGTGCCCACCACGAACGGCGACCCGCTCCGGGGGGAACCGTGTTGGAATCCTGGGTGCTTCCCGGAGAAAAAGTGATGGTGATGGGTAGGCTCGACCCTGACGCTGCGAGTCCGAAGATTATGGGTGACTCGAATGACGCGGTCTCGGTGTATCTCGGCGACGAAGAGCCAAAACCCGAGCTTGCCTCTCACCGACTCTGGAATCGCTTGGTGGCAGCGAATGTGTTTTGCGGCGGCTTGATGCTCGTGTGCGGCACGTGGGCGATGGTGTTGAAACCGACGCTCGAAACGGGGATCACGCTCGGAACGATGCCGCTGCTCTACGTGGCGATTGTCTTGTTTGCTAGGTACAAGCTCAACAAGACAAAGATTGAGGAAGTGTAGACAACAAAAAACCAACGCTGGACGGGTCAGGGTGAGCAACGCCGAAGATCGTCAAGCGTCGGGCCCAAGTCATTTGGCGGCCGAAGACTTCAGGTGCTCGACAGGGTTGAGCACATCAAAAGGAGTCTCTCGTGTTGTCGGCCACGAAAAGAGAGTGCACGGCAAAGCACGAAGGTACGAGCGCGTTGGCGGGTCGTTGCAACGACATAAAAACCTACCGACTTGCCATTGTTTTCCGAGGTTTTACTCGTTTCTGTGCTAGAGAATTCAGACTCGCTCGGGCCGAACGAGTCCAGCATTCGTGCGAAAAATACGACGATGTTTGGGGCGAGCTATTTCGGGTGCGCACGATGAAACAGAAACGAGATATTTCGCTTCATCTCACTCTGGTCGACCCTGACATCGACCTATGTGAGGCGTGGCGAACCCATTTTGTCGAATGCCAGGGTGTCGATATTGTGCACGGGCGATTCGAGCAACTCGACGAGTACGATTGCCTGGTGAGCGCGGCCAACTCGTTCGGATTGATGGACGGCGGTGTGGACGGAGCGATCACCACATATTTTGGCGACGGTTTGATGGACCGTGTTCAGGCGAGATTTTGGACGAGTTCTTGGGCGAGCAACCCGTGGGCACTTGTATTCTTGTCGAAACGCTCCACCCAAGACATCCGTACCTCGCGCATTCGCCCACGATGCGGGTGCCCATGACCGTTTCGACGACCGATTACGCCTACGTGGCGCTCTGGGCGGCGCTACTTGCCGTGCGCCGACACAACCGCTCTTCTCGACGAAAAATACGGCATCTGGTGTGCCCAGGTCTAGGCACGGGTTGTGGCCAACTCGACCCGAGCGAGGCCGCGAGACAGATGGGGCTCGCTTGGATTCACTTTCAATCGCCCCCAAGCCAGATCGATTGGCCCTTTGCAGCGTTCCGGCAGCAGCAAATTCGTCGCGGCGGAGACCTGGGGCGCACCTCACCCCCTTGATCCCCCTCTCCCAACGCGTTCGCGTTCGGAGAGGGGCGGAACGTTTGGATTTACGAGAACGCTTGGCACCCCTTCTCTAAACGCAGTTGCGTTTGGAGAAGGGGCCGGGGGATGCGGTGCACCTCACCCCCGCTTCGCGAGCAGGCAGCGAGATCGCCTCACTGTTTTACGAGCACCATCGACGAGCGTGCCGGCAGCGAAATGGTTCCCGAAACAGGCGCGTCGGTGAGAAGGTCTTTCCAGTTTCCTGCCGGAAGCCCCTCGATGGTATTTCCCGAATCTGCGCGGTTCAGCGCCACGACCACCAGGTCGTCGGTTAGCTCCATCTTGTACAAATACGTGTCTTGGGTAGCGGTGATCTTCGTGCGCGTACCTTTACGAAGTGCCGGGTGAGCCGCTCGGATCGCGCCCAACTTCGCAATATGCGCTTTCAATGCGCTCTGATTGTTCGTGTAGTTCGTCCACTGCATCGGGCGACGATTGTCAGGGTCTCGCCCGCCCGGCATACCCACCTCGTCGCCGTAGTACACGAGCGGAATACCCTTCGTCGTAAACAAGAGCGTAAACCCAACGGCCACACGCTGAAACGGATTGGCCGACGTCGGGATCGACGGCAAATCTGTCCAGTCATTGGGCTCCCAAGGGTTATCCTCGGCCTTGTGGATAATCCTCGAGATGTCGTGGTTACCCATGAACGTGCTCATGATCGCGTTGGGGCCGTAGTACCCGTCGTTCACGTTCAAGAAGTTGTCGAGATCCACCATCGACCCTGTCCGTCGAAGAATTTTATCCTCGATGACTCGCCTCTGGGGAAAGTCGAATTGACCGTGAAGCATGGTCGAGCTCACGTACTCGCGAAGCTTGCCCGGGTTGCCCTCATCGAAGGTCTCGCCGACCATATACACCGTCTGCTGTGTGACCGATTCGAGCTGTGCTTTCGCCTTGGCTCGCATATCGACCACCCAAGACTTTTCGACATGCTTGATGGCGTCGAGACGATAGCCATCGGCGCCAATCTGCTGAAGCCACCACACTGCATTGTCGGTCGTATAGTCGCGTGCTTCCTGAATCGTATAGTTGAAGTCTGGCAAATAATCGGTGAACCAGCATCGCGTGGTGGTGTTCGGATCGTCGTAGCTACACACCGCCGAGCCACCGCACGTGCACTTGCCCCCATTATAGTCGAGCGGCCAGAACCACTCGGGGTGCTGTGTGTACACAGGCGCCGACTTGTGAACATGGTTCATCGGGTAATCGATGAGAATCTTGATTCCCTTCGAGTGAGCCGTCGAGACGAGCTCCTTGAGCTTGTCCATCGTGCCGAAGTGCTCTTCGACTTGGTCGTTCTTCGACACCCAATAACCGTGGTAGGCACTGTACTGGCGAGGTGTCCCGTTTTCTGAGATTCCGAGCCCCGTCTGTTCGGTGTTGTCGAGCGGGACAGTAATCCAGAGCGTATTCACCCCAAGATCAGAAAAGTACCCGTCATTCAGCTTGTCGATCACCCCTTGGTAGTCGCCACCCTGATAGTTCGCGGGCGTCTCAACCCCAGAAATCGGGGCATTGTTCGTCGGATCGCCGTCCTTGAAACGGTCGACGAAGACGAAATACATGACAGCGTCACGCCAGTCGTACCCAAGAACCGGTGACGTTCCGCAAATCTTGGTCGCAGGATCACAGTCGATGGGCGCCAACACCGAGTTCATATCGGTGCCCGTCGTTGGATTGTTCGGGTCCGGAACCCACGTCGTTCCGTTGATGAAAAACTTGTACTCGACCTGAGTATTCACCGGGATATTCATTATCCCCCGACCAGGTCGACCCTGACTGGTCAGCGCTACCCCCGCCGACCAAGAACTCAGGAGCCGCCCAGCCCTCGAACCCTCGACGCTGGTTTCTCCACTATCGGGATACGTGAACGTGTGAGAAATCGTGTCGGTCGGACAGACCTTCTCTTCGTCCGTGCACCGGGTGCTCCCCAGCCGCCGAATCCGCCGGAGCCGGCAGATCCAGACGAGCCTGACGCGCCTGAAGCTCCGCCGGTTGCACACGGATCGACTCCCGGGCTGCCCGCGCCAGCACCCGTTGCACCCGAGCCCTGTCGCTCCCGATCCCGTGGCTCCTGAGCCTGTCGCGCCAGACCCAGTCGCACCTGATCCCGTGGCGCCTGATCCCGTGGCTCCGCTTCCCGTCGCGCCCGAACCTGTTGCCCCCGAGCCCGTAGCCCCAGAGCCGAGCCCTCCTGCGCAACCGGGCGGGGTCGTGGTCATCCCGCCGCTGTCGATCGACGCGCCGCCTGCACCGTAAGGCAATCCCTTGAGCGAGATACCGTCGCCGCAACCGATCAGCGTGAGGAGCGAGACGAGAGACCACGAGGTGAGTGAAGAGCGTCGAGAGAGCATCGAGCAAGCCTGTGAAGACGGCTGCGATCGTAGAGAAAACCGGCTCCAAAATCGACTGCTCGATCATGGGATCACCCATGGAATTTGCGCTCACCTGACGTCTTGCCGCGTCATGGCATCGAGACGATTCAACCAATCAATCCAGTGATGGGGCCGAGGCGCTGGTGCAGTTTTTGCAATGCGACCCGCGAGAAAAGCCTTGCGTCCTGCAATCACACCTGTCGCGCATCGCCTCGGCCATCATCACGGGCAGCTTGGCTCCAGCGATCGCCGTGTTCATCAAGACACCGTAGCAACCGAGCTCCACGATCGCTGCACGCTCGGCGGTGCCCACGCCAGCGTCAACGATGACCGGAACTTTCGCTTGCTCGAGAATGATGGCGATGTTGAACGGATTACGAATCCCAAGACCCGAACCGATCGGTGCCGCGAGTGGCATCACCGCAGCGCAACCGATGTCTTCGAGCTTGCGACAGATGATCGGATCATCCGAGCAATACGGCAGCACGGTGAAGCCCTCTTTCACCAAGATCTTCGCCGCTTCGAGTGTCTGCTCGTTGTCGGGAAAGAGCGTGCGTTGATCGCCGATCACCTCGAGCTTGACCATGTCGGACAGCCCAAGCTCGCGAGCCAACCGACAAGTACGCACTGCGTCTTCGGCTGTGCAACAGCCCGCGGTATTCGGCAGGAGCTTCCAGGTGCGAGCAGGATCGGTCAGCAGGCCCATCATCGAGCCTTCGCCTCGCTCCTCGAGGTTCACACGTCGAAGCGCGACGGTGATCACCTGTGAGCCGCTCGCGATCAACGCCGCGCGAGTCTCGTCGATGTCGCGGTACTTGCCGGTGCCGATGAAGAGTCGTGAGGTGAACGAGTGGGGCCCGATCTTGAGGACGTCGTCGGTCATGCACGGCGACTAACACGATCACTTCGACGTATCCACGACAACGCCCTTCCATCGTCGATGAAGCCAAAGCCACTGCGCAGGTTCTTCGCGGATGAATTCCCCCAGCGCATCCGCAGCACGCCGGGTGGTCGAGACAATCCACGACCGAGGCGATTCGTCGCGCAACACGTGCGCGTCTCGAGGGTCAGCAACCAGGCGTACGTCGATCACGTGTTTCTCACCCACGCGTCGACCAAGCGCCAAGACCAGCGGCACGCGCAATCGTGCTGCCAACAGGGCTGGGGCCATGTCGTGGCGAGCCAGATGCCCGAGAAACGGATGGATCAACACGCCGCTATCTCGCTCAGGAACCTGATCGATCGGAAACACCACGAGCTCACCGCGAGACATCGCATCTCGTGCTGCAGCGAGAGCACCTCGAGCTTCGATCAGGCGAATCCCGCGACGACGACGAGAGGCTTGCCACACGCGATCGAGCGAGCCGACCGAAAGCCTTTTTGTGACCACACACAACGGAGCAAGCTCCGCCATCGCGCAACCGACCAGATCCCAACAACCTGTGTGAGCCGTGGCGACAATGGCGCCGCGATGACGAATACGTTCGAATACCTCTCGCGCACGCTCCGTGAGCTCGACACGAGATGCGA
Organism: Polyangiaceae bacterium; assembly: GCA_046351315.1. GTDB lineage: Bacteria > Myxococcota_A > Polyangia > Polyangiales > Polyangiaceae > JAXLYQ01. The sequence continues at coordinate 9,465 of JAXLYQ010000079.1, read as the reverse complement.
TCGGGCGAGTATCGGCACTGATGGCGAGAAGCTCGAACAGACCGGTGCCGAGCGACGTGTACATCGCGGACGCCACGAGCTCTGCTGAGTGGAATCCGGCGCGTTCGATTCGATCGACCACCTCGCGACGACGAACGCGAACGACCGAGCCCACGAGCCATCCGAGAGCTGCACCCAGCTCACGCAGCACCGACCAAGGGAGCCACGAGACCCAGGTAGCGATCAGATGAAAGAGCGCGCGAACAGGCTGCAAAGACCCTCCGACGTCACGCGCCAACGAGCGAGCACATCAGTGAACGATCGGCAGGAGGGGCAAGCCCTTCAGCACGTGATCCTCGTGGTCGAGCAGCTCGTCGAGACGCGCGAACACGACCTCCTCGGGGTAATACTGGCGCGCGATGCGAAGAAACAGCGCGTGATGACGTGCTTCGGCGCGCGTGAACTCGACGTACAGATCGCGAAGCTCGCCAGGCGGGAGCGCTTCGACGAGCATCGAAAATCGCTCGGTCCCGCGAGCCTCGACGATACCGAATACGAGCAGGCGATCGAGCAGGTGGTACTCGATGTTTCCCTTGCGAACCGCGCTGGTAAGGCCGTTGACGTACGGGTCTTTGGAGTCGGGCGCCAAGGTGAGACCGCGATCCAACATGACCTTGTGCACCTGCCTGAAGTGCTCGAGCTCTTCGCAGGCGAGGTCGATCATCTCTGAAACCAGCTTGGTCTTGTCGCGATAGTGAGCGACGAGCGAGAGCGCAGTGGCCGAGGCTTTGCGTTCACACGCAGCGTGGTCGATGAGAAAGTGATCGAAGTCAGCGAGCACCACCTCGAGCCATCGAGGCGACGTCGCAGTGCGCAGACGAAACATGGCGGGCACCTCATAGCCCGCAATCGACGCAAATGCCCGCAAACGCAGTGACGGAACATCTCGACGTGACGCCAAGGCCAATGCTACGCCCGGCCTTCGTGAGCAGAAACGAACGAGAGGTGGGCCTCACGCACATGACACGGTCGAACCCCGCTCTTTCTCGGCCATCGAGCGCGCTTTCCCGTCGAAGCTCGTTGGCTGCCCTGATGGTGCTTGGCGTTGGGTCGCTAGGCGGTTGTGGGCACCCGCCCGCACCAGCATCAGCACCGACCGCGCTCAAGGATCAAGACGCTCCAGTGTTCAAACGCGCATCGTTGAACGGGCCAGCGATCGACATGAGCGCGCTTCGCGGCCAGGTCGTGGTGGTGAAGTTTTTTGCCAAGTACTGCGTGCCCTGTCGCAAGACGTTGCCCGAGTTTCAAGGACTGGTCTCGAAGCGAAACGATGTGCAGTTCATCGGCATCGACGAGGACGACGACGAGAGCGACGCGCGTCTGATGGTGTCGACGTATGCGCTCACCTTTCCGGTCATTCACGATGTCGGCAACGTGCTCTCAGGCCGCTTTCGTGTGACCGACATGCCGAGCACCGTGGTGATTGGCCCCGACGGTAAAGTGCGCTGGCTAGGCCGATTCGATCGCACCGCGGACGACATCTCGAATGTCATCGACCACGTGAAGCGAGGCGGAGGCCCCTTGCCATGAGTGATCCATCGAAACGTCAAGGCTCAACGGTCGTCACGTCGAACGAGCCACGACCCGATGTCGATGTGGTGGTCATCGGCGGTGGCGTCAACGGATCGGGTGTGGCGCGAGATGCTGCACTTCGAGGGCTCAAGGTGGCGCTGTTCGAGCGAAACGACTTTGCGTTTGGCGCGTCGGGCAACTCGAGCGGGATGATTCACGGTGGCGTTCGCTACCTGACCTACGACCCCGCAGTGACGAAGAAGTCGTCGCTCGACTCGGGGTTCATTCAGCGCATCGCCCCTCACCTGCTCTTTCGAATTCCGTTTCTGCTTCCGGTCACCGAAGGCCCAGGCTCGCGCGCTCTTCTCGCGCTGATGGACGCCTTCTTCGAAGCGTATGACCAGTATCAACCACTGAAGCGAGGCAAGCCTCACGCGCGTATCGACCCGGCAGATCTTCGCAAGCTCGAACCGGGCTTGGTAGGTGACGTCGTCGGCGGGGTGACCTTCGACGAATGGGGCATCGACGGCTCTCGACTGGTGGTCTCGAACGCACTCGACGCCGAGCTGCACGGCGCGCGCATCGAGGTGCACACGACAGTCGAGAAGATTCAACGGCACCCAGACACAGGTGCGCCGATCGCGGTCGAGATCCGGGATCAGATCACCGGCAAACGTGAGGTCGTAACCACGCGTGTGATCGTGAACGCGACGGGCGCGTGGTCACCGTTCACGACCGAGATGGCGTCGTTGCCTCAGACCGCGTCAGCCGTGCGCGGCGGCAAGGGAATTCACGTGGTCTACGACCGCCGACTGACGAACTACGCCATCGTCGCGAAGACCATCGACGGACGACAAATTTTTCTCGAGCCCTGGCAAAACATGAGCGTGCTCGGAACAACCGACGACGACTACTACGGCAGTCTCGATCGCGTGCGCGCCACGACCGACGAGGTTCGGTATCTCGAGCAAGCGATGGCGAGGGTGTTCCCTGCGATCAAAACCGCACGAGCCATCGGCACGTATGCCGGCGTACGCCTGACGCTCTACAACTGGGGCACGATCGAGGACAAGCTCTCGCGCGAGCACGAGGTCATCGATCACGCTCGTCACGGTGCGCCCGGAATGTTCTCACTCATCGGTGGCAAGCTCGCCAGCTACCGCTTGTTTGCAGAAGAAGCGACCGATCTGGTGATGGCCCACTTGGGTCGGGGCGAAACGTCGACAACACACTCGAAGCCTCTCCCTGGTGGTGATCGTGAGGTGATCCATTCAAGCTCGCGGAGTCGCTCGAGGTCGATGCCGTGAGCGCTCGTCGCTGGTCTATCGACATGGTTCGAGGGCCGAGGTGATCGCCGAACGCATTCACCGAAACCCGTCCCGAAGCCACCGTCGTCTGCCCGTGTGAGCCGGTGCTCGAGGCCGAGGTGCGCCACGTCATTCGTCACGAGCATGCGCGCAGCGTGGCCGATGTCTCGCGTCGCCACGCCTGGGGTTGGGCGCATGCGGCGGGGTTCGATGCGCGCTTCGATGCGGGCAAATCTTGTCGCAAGAGCAGCAATGCGCGCCGCGTAGAGGTCGTTCGTCAGCCCTGAAATTCTCGAGGAGCAATCCGCGCGTCGCACGGTGGCGCTCGATTCGATTCAGGCACGACAAGAGGCCATCTCACTCGCAGCACTACGCGCCGAGGTTGGCCTCGAACCGAGACATCAACCCCTCGACGACAGCGAGGATGAGCCATGAGCGTCGTGATTGTCGGAGGTGGCGTCGCGGGGACAGCCGCAGCGTGGCGACTCGCCGCACGAGGAGCGCAACCCATCGTGATCGACGCTCGCATGGGCGCGTCGGATCAAACGAGTGGAGCGATCGACGACACGCCGTGGGAGCGCCGACTCCCTTCACAAACCACCCAGCTTTCAGCGCACGCACAAGCCTTCGTGGACGCGCTCGGCGTGTGGAGCGTGTCGCAAAGAAGCGCGATCGTCGCGACCTCGTCCGGTACGCTACGGCCCGCGGCGGGCGTGGATCGTGCGGTGCTCGATCTCGGAGAAGACGAAGAGCGACCGCTGGTAGTGGGTGTGGCTGAAGTACCCAAGCGAGGTTGGGATGGGCGCGGGCTCGCCGCTGAGCTTGACGCCGAACCACTCGCGCAAAGACGACGAATTCACTTCGTGCCGGTTCCGCTCACGGCCTTGCTGCGTGACGATGAACGGCTGTACCCGGACGTGGATCTCGCAGCCGCGCATGACGAACGAGAGCGAATCGAGTGGCTTGCGGCGCGAGTGAAAGAAGCTCGTGCGCAGGTCGCTTTCGACGCGTTGCTCGTCGGTCCATGGCTGGGTCTTCGCGAGTCACGCGCATCAGAGCTTTCGACGCTCGCGGGCGTTCGCTGCGGAGAGGTTCTCTCGCCGCCGCAGGGCGCGGCGGGGTTCCGTCTTCGCCACGCGCTCGATGGGCTGCAGCAGCGACTGCGCGTGAAAACGATCCTCGGTGAGGCGAAGATCTTCAGAGAGAGCAAGCAATGGAAGGTCGAGCTGCTCTCGGGTGCGCTCGCAGGGCAGAGCATGCTCACGGCGAGCGTCGTGTTGACCGTGGGCGGGGTGACCTCGGGTGGCGTGTCGTTGCTTCGCACCGACCCAACGCGCATCGAAGCCCCGTCGCCGCGTTTCATCTTTCCTGCCTATCGCGGGGCGATCTTGTCGCACGACCCACCGGGCTCTGCGGGAGAGTGGACTCCGTCGAACCGTGATCCGAACCTTCGATGGAGCCCCGAGTCACCCGGAACGATCGAGCGCGTGGGCTTGATTCATCAAGGCGGTCGTGTGCTCACCGATTCGGGTGAGCCCGAGCCATCACTCTTCGCGGCGGGAGACGCGCTCGCCTCTCGCCCACGCACCGTGCTCGAAGCTGTTCGCGCGGGTTTGAAGGCCGCTGAGCTCGTGCCGACTACGGGTGGACCGTAGACGGCACCGACCGCCGACGGGCGACTACTCAGCGTCGGCGTTGAGACGAAGTTTGACGAGCTTCTCTTGCACTCGTTGAGCTTGCGGAGCTTCAGCGAAGTCGCTGTGGCATGAACCCTTGCCCTGATCGGCGCCCACGGCTTTGCGGGTCTTCGAGGCGAGCTTGTGAATCTCCTCTGGAGACAACACGCCGCGCGCTTCGAGGATCTGCTGCTGCTCGGTCGTAAGGGCAGGCGACTTCACCACGCCTTCGCGCTGGAAGCCCTCTGCTTTGCCGGATGCAAACTCTTGATCTCTTCGAGATGCGCACCGAGCACCAGTCGTGTCCGCACATCGCGCAAAAATCGGTGTCGACATCGAGGTCTCTCGTCGTGGAACGCGCGAGCGATGTCCTGGTCGAACGCGAGCTCGAAATGACGCTCCCAGTTCAACGCAGCTCGGGCCTTCGTGAGGTCGTCGTCCCAGTCACGTGAGCCAGGATGCCGAGCGCCACGTCGGCCGCGTGAGCTGCAATCTTGTACGCGATGCAGCCTTGCTTGACGTCGTCGCGCTTGGGCAAACCGACATGCTCTTTCGGCGTCACGTAACAGAGCATCGCGGCGCCGTGGTAAGCGGCAGCGGTGGCGCCAATGCAGCTCGTGATGTGGTCGTAACCGGGGAACACATCGGTCACCAAAGGCCCGAGCACATAGAAGGGCGCGCCGTGACAAAGCTGGCGCTGAAGCTTCATGTTGAACTCGATCTGATCGAACGGGACATGGCCCGACCTTCGACCATCACCTGGCAACTTTGCGCCACGCCTTCTCGGTGAGCTCGGCGAGGATGGAGAGTTCGGCGAGCTGCGCCTCGTCGGAAGCATCGGCAAGACCGCCTGGACGAAGGCCATCACCGAGCGAGAACGAGACATCGTACTCGCCGCATGATGTCGCAGATCTTGTCGAAGAGCGGTACATCGGGTTCTGCGCTCGGCGGTGAAGCATCCACTTCGCGAGCAACGAGCCACCGCGCGACACGATTCCGATCAAACGACGCTGGATGAGCGGCAGGTGCTCACGCAGAACACCCGCGTGAATCGTGAAGTAGTCGACGCCTTGCTGAGCCTGGTGACGAAGGCTGGCGAGGATCGCCTCTTCGGTGAGATCTTCGATCTTGCGACCGATGATCATCGAGTAGATCGGCACCGTGCCGACCGGGGCTGGCGACGCTGAAACGACGGCTTCGCGGCACGCGTCGATATCACCACCTGTGGACAAGTCCATGATGGTGTCTGCGCCCCACCGCATCGCCCAGCGGGTCTTTTCGACCTCTTCTTCGGTGCCTGACGATACGGGTGACGCGCCGAGGTTGGCGTTGATCTTCGTGCGGCTCGCGCGACCGATACACATCGCGTCGAGCTTGCCCGCGAGGTGCACCTATTGGCGGGGATGATCATGCGCCCCGCAGCGATCTCGTCGCGGATCTGCTCGGCGGTCAGGTGAGGCTCGCGCTCTGCCACGCGACGCATCTGCGGCGTGATGATGCCGAGACGAGCGAACTCGAGCTGCGTACTCGGAACGAAACCTTCGGGAGCACGAGCAAACGCACCCTCGCGGACCCAGCCATCGGGCAAGAAATCCCACGCGGTCTTCGCGCTCGGCGCGGGCATCCCTGGCGTGTCGGGTGACGAGTACGTAAGCGGCGAGCCGACCTGCGGCGCAAGCGCAAACGAGCCGGGGTTGGTGCCATCACGACGCGACGAGGGGTTTGCGGCTCCGCGAAGCGGAAGGGTGTATCGACGATCGTTCGATTGAGACATCGGGTCCTCTTTTCCTACGCCGGTGCGAACCGGATCAGGTTCCACGGGTGCATCTCAGCGGTCGCAACGAGAGCGATCGCGCCCCGAGAGAACGGCCGTTCGTACACCGCGAAAGAAGAGCCGACAACCAGCATCGGCAGTGTCGAAACGAACAGCCTGCCGATGCGACGATCGTGAACGAAATAAGACTACGAGAGAATGCGCTTCACGCCGCGGGTCGCGAGGAGCATCTCGCTGAAGGTCGTGCCTTCTCGTCGGCCGAGCACGCCCAAGAAGAGCGTGTGACCTTCGTGATGAAACGCGCGGACCATCAGCGCGCGATCGCTCATTTCGGTGTTCTCGAGCACCGTCGCCGTCGGATCATCGACGTCGGCGAGCATGGGCAACATCGCCGCGAGCCACTCGTCGTCCATCTCGGATTGATTGGTCGAAGCAATCAAGAACCCATCAGAGTCAGAGACCACCATCGCCTGAATGCAGGCCCGCTCGACACAAGCCTCGAGTTGCAAACGCAAGGCGGTAGAGCGGTCTTCGGAGCGGCGGGCACGGCGTTCGTTCACGTTCATGGCAGACCTCGTTGTGTGTTCAGATGTGGGATGAATTATCGTCATGAACGGAGCTCGAGGACCAAATTGCTCGTGACCGATTTTCGCGCTGCGCGAAGTGCGCACCTCACGCGAAGTCGTGTTCGCGATTTTTCTCAACGTGGTGTCGGCCACACGACGACCTCACACGGATGCACAGAACCGACACACCTTAGAGCCAAATTTCCTTGTGTTTGTGATGTTGGTCGATCTCTTGCGAACAGGGCGCGCAGGAAGATCGATGGACACTGGGCCGTTGCTGATTTTCTACGTCGCAGCAGGAGGAGGTCACCGTTCAGCAGCCAACGCGATTGCGGAGCAAGCACGCGCGCGTGGAAAGAATGTCGAGGTGATCGACGCGTTCTCGCTCGCACCCCGATGGTTCTCGGGGCTCTACACCGGAACCTTCTTCTTTGGTGCGCAGCATGTTCCGTCGCTCTACGGAACCACATTTGCGCGGACCAATCGCCCTGACGCCCGTCGCGATCAACTGCGCGACAGATTCGATCGGATCATTGCTCGTGAGCTTGTTCGTTATGTGAAAGAGCGCCGACCCTCGATGGTCATCTCGACGCATTTTGCGCCGCTCGTTGCACTCGGCAGAATGCGACGAACCAGTGAGCTCGAAGCCCCTGTTGTTGCGGTGGTGACCGACTACGTGACGCACGCGCTCTGGTGCGTCGCTGGGGTGGATCTCTACTGCACTGCGCCCGGTCGCGCGGCACTTGACCTCTGTGGGCATGGCGCTCGGAGCTCGACGTTGGTACCAACGGGGATCCCTGTGCGAAGCGCGTTTGGAGACGCCCCACGATGGAAGGCGCCTGCACCTCTTCAACCGCTGCGTGTGCTCGTCACCGTCGGCGGTTTCGGCGTGGGGCCAGTGATCGATGTGCTTCGTGGATTTCGTGGTGTGACCGGCGTCGAGATCGACGTGGTGTGTGGAGATCGCCCGGAGCTCGTCGAGGAGGCGCGTGCGTACGCCGCTCAACATTCACTGAACGCTGTCGTGACTGGATTCGCGAACGACATGCCACGAAGAATGTCGGAAGCACATGTCGTGATCGGCAAACCCGGCGGGCTCACCGTGTCCGAGTGCCTCGCCGCAGGGCGACCCATGGTGCTCGTTGGTGCGTGCCCTGGCCAAGAGACCGGGAACCAACACTTGCTTTCTCATCACGGCGCCGCGGTTGCGTGTGAGCCACGAGATGCGGGGCGCAACATTCAACGTTTGCTCGAAGCGAACAAGCTCGCTCGCATGGCACGACGAGCCGCGAAACTGGGGATCCCCGATGCCGCATCGCAAGTGCTCGACGCAGCCGATCGGATCGTTTCTCGCCCCACGAACGCCGAGCTGTTCGCAGGGTAAACGGACGCTCTGCAGACAAAGAAAACCCCTCGGTTCGCCGCAGCAGAACGAGGGGTTTTAGAAGGTCAGTTGATCGAGAAGGACTTCGTCACCGTGACCGGACCACCGCCAAACGGAGGAACCTTCGCTCCACGGAACGCAGCGGCGACACAACTGCCCACGGAGGTTCCAGCGAAGGGAGCGCCTTGAACGGTCGACTGGGTCACGCGACCCGAGGGGGCAAACGTGACTGCGACCTTGCCAGCGCCCGTGGGACCATCGGCGGTCTTGCACCCAGCAGCCGCTGACGCACCAGCCGAGAGAGCAGACATCGCAGCGCTTCGATCGAAGGCGGCTTCGGAAGCAGCAGCCGCGGCGGCAGCCTCGGCCTTCTCCTTCTCTTCCTTCTCCTTCTTCTCCTTCTCTTCCTTCTCTTTCTTTTCCTTCTCTTCCTTCTCCTTCTTCTCTTTCTCCTCCTTCGCCTTCTTGTCGCGATCCTTGTCCTTGTCCTTGTCCTTATCTTTGTCCTTGTCCTTGGCGGTCGTGGACGGTTCGGACGCAGCGGTGTCGGCAGGCGTGGGGGCGTCGTCTTTCTTCGCCGTATCGGGCGATGGCGACCCTGCGTTGTTCGCAGTGGCCGCAGCAGAGGAGCCACTGGCGGCATTGGTCGAAGGAGTGTCGGTCTTTGGTGAGCTGGTCGAGGCCGTGTCTGCCTTAGCGACCGTCGCATCCGACTTGCTTCCTGACATCACAACCACCGCGCCACCGATTCCGACGAGCGCGAGCACGCCGATCGCGATGCCGATGATCATGCCTGAGCCCTTCTTCTTTTCGGGCGCAGCACCTGGCGATGGTGCAGCGAGAGAGCTCGGCGCAACGGACGCAGGAGGCGGAGCAAGCGGCTGAGGAGCAGGCGTGGGTGCAAGCGGATCGATGGTCGGTGCACCGAAGCCGATCGTGGGCGCCCCCAGATTGATATTCGGGGCACCAAGCGGACCGCCCATCGGAGGAGCCCCGCCGAGATTCATGATGTCGTCGAAGGCATCATTCTTCTCGGGCTCTTTGTTCTTCTTCGATGCCGCGAGCGCACTCGACAGAGCGCGCATATCGACCAGACCCGATGCTTCATCGGTCGAGTTGGACGCACTCGGACGAACAGGAGCCGCCGGACGCACAGACCCCCGAGCAGGAGCGGAAGAACCACCGCTAAACATCGGGCTAGGCGCAG
>JAXLYQ010000078.1:0-15657 GCA_046351315.1 Polyangiaceae bacterium | reverse complement strand
TCGAGGAGCTGCGAGCAAAAATCCTGGTGCGAGAGAGCCACCGAGAGGCATGCGTAAGCGCACCTTGCGACCGACTCGCAAAGTAGGCAAGCGCTAAGCCTCGGCCTGCTCGTTCTCGCGCACGCTTGTGCCGAGGGTCAACCCCCGTGGCCGCAGCAATCGCCAGCTTGGCGATCACCTTGGCGTGGTCGCCGCATCGTTCGACGCAACGAGCGATGCTCACGTACGGAAGCACCACGCTGACGTCTTCACTGAGCTCGAGCACACGACGACGAAGCGCACGAACACTCTCGTTCACAACGCGATCGCGTCGCACCGTCGCTTCGGCAAGCGAAACATCAAGGTCGACCAACGCGACGCACGCATCGTCGATCTGTTGCGCCACCAAGCACGCCATATCGGCAAGACCCACGTCGATCACCGCGAGTCGCTCGCCGTGTATCTCTGCAAGTCGATCCGCTGCGTTGCACGCTTCGTCGCCCGCTCGTTCGAGCTCACGTCCGGCTTTGGTCGTCGCCAGGATTCGACGAAGGTCTGAAGCTAGAGGGCTCAACGTGATCAACGCGGACAACACCATCTCGTCGAGCTCAACCTCTCCGAGATCCACACGAACATCCTCTGCGGAAATCCGTTCGCCGACGCGCTCTTCTCGCTCCGTCAGCGCACGCGCAATCAAATGCCACTGGTGCTCGACATTCGCCGCGATCGAGAGCGTTCTGCGCCCGACCTCTTGAAGTCGTTCGTCAAATGTATGGAGCGTGTGTGGGCGCGTGGCCACCATCGGGCGAATTTGACATCAGCGCGGAGGAAAACACCAGCAATCCGCGTGAATAGTTCGTGTCATTGAGGTGGTTAGCGAAGCCGAGTGACGCAGCCCGTTGTGCACGATGGGCCTGCGATCCTGAGATGGGGTTGGGCGGGCCAGCCTTGCCCTCGGACGGAGGTCCATCTAGCTTGCCGGCCCTCCGCCCATGACCGTCCGCGATTTGCTTCTCGAAATTGGCGTAGAAGAGCTGCCGTCCTCCTTCGTCGAAAGCGCGCTACAAGCCTTTCCCGGCCTGATTCAGAAGCGACTCGCCGAGCTCAGGCTCACGCACGGCACCATTCGAGCCCTCGGCACCCCCCGTCGATTGGCGGTGTTGATCGAAGCGGTATCGACGCACCAGCCTGATTTGTCCGAGGAAGTGACCGGTCCGCCAGCCTCGGCTGCCTTCGACAAAGAGGGTAAGCCCACCCGCGCAGCCGAAGCGTTTGCGAAGAAGCTCGGCATCGAAGTCTCAGCGTTGCGTACGGTCGAAACACCGAAGGGCGCTTATCTCGCGGGCACGCGTTCAGAAACCGGAAAGCCTGCTGCAGAGTTGTTGCCGTCCGCATTGGCCGCCGTCTGCGCGCAGTTGCCTTTTCGCAAAGTGATGCGCTGGGGCAATGGCGACGGGGTCGCATTCGGGCGCCCAGTACGTTGGCTCGTTGCCTTGCTCGGTCGCGATGTCCTTCCCGTGAGCTTCGCTGGGTTGAACGCAACACGAACCACCTTCGGCCACCGCTTTCTCGCGCCAGAGCCCATCGAGCTCGAGAGCCCCGCGCAGTATGAAAGCACGCTCAAGCACGCTCATGTGTGGGTGTGCCCCGAGAGCCGTCGCACGCGAATGATCGAGCGACTGCACGAGGCTGCCAAAGACAGCGGCGGAGCGCTCATCGAAGACGAGTTTCTGGTGGGAGAAAATCTCTCGCTCGTCGAAGAGCCCCACGTTGTCGTGGGTGGATTCGAAAAGCGATTTCTCGAGCTTCCCGAAGAGGTCATCCTTGAGGTGGCGCGAGGTCACCAGCGCTACTTCGGCATCCGCGGCGCCGACAAGAAATTGCAGCCGCACTACCTGGCTGTCGTGAACACCGCCATCGACCCGGCGAACATCCGAGCCGGCAACGATCGCGTCATGCGCGCTCGTCTCTCGGACGCCCAGTTCTTCTTCGACGAGGACCGCAAGATCAAGCTCGAGGACCGCACGCCCAAGCTCGACGGCATCGTCTTTCACCATCGCCTCGGCACGGTCGGGGCGAAGGTCAAACGCGTGGTCGCACTCACCGAAGACCTCGGTCGACTTCTGGGTCTTTCGTCCTCGACGATCGCCACCGCGGTTCGCGGTGCTGCCCTCGCGAAGTGTGATCTCGTGAGCTTGATGGTGGGAGAGTTTCCCGAGCTTCAAGGCGTCATGGGCCGGGCGTACGCGTTGGCTCAAGGAGAGCCCGCGAACGTCGCGGAGGTGATCAAAGATCACTACGCGCCCAAGGGTGCTCATGACGCCATCGCCACCACCGATGAGGGAGCGCTGGTGGGTCTTGCCGATCGCCTCGATTCACTTGTTGGCTGTTTTGCGATCGGCCTCACGCCCACAGGTGCGGCAGACCCGTTTGGGCTTCGACGCGCTTGTCTCGGAATCATCCGAACGTTGATCGGTCGCTCGTGGGATATCTCGATTTCCGAGGCGTTCGGGGCTGCGTACGATCGCATTGCGGCACAGGGTGTGAAGCTCGAGCTCAACCGCGATGACTGTCTCGCAAAGCTGGGTGAGTTCTTCCGAGATCGACTGAGGGGTGCGCTTTCGGACGACACTCCGCACGATGTCGTCGAGGCGTGTTTGGCCGTCTCGGGAGACAATCCAGTCGACGCTCAAAAGCGAGCGCGTGCGCTGGTACAGCTCAATCCAGGCATCCGAGCGAAAGTGGGCGAGGTGTTCAAGCGAGCCACCAACATCGCCAAAGACGCGCCCGAAGGTTTGCCCGTCGCCCCGTCTGCGCTCGAAGCCTCACCGCACGAAACAGAGATCGAGCTTGCGATCGCAATCGACGGTTTGCGCGTGACCCTGTCGACCGCTGGCGAGAGTCGTGATTACCCGGCAGCGTTCTCGGCGATCGCCGGCTTCGCCCCGCTGCTCGACAAGTACTTCCTCGACATCTTCGTCATGACGGATGTCGTGGCACTTCGAGAAAATCGCCTTCGAATGATGCGTGTGATTCGCGACGTCTGCTCAGCGATTGCGCACGTGCAGCTACTTCAAGGATAAACGAGGAAAACCATGCTCCGTGTCTTCGTCTCGACGCGTCTCGAACGACTTGGCGAACCACTGTCACGGAGCATCGCGGCAGAGCGAAGCGTCGACCCACTTCGAGCACCACGTATCGCGATACCGAGTCGCATCGTCGAGGTGTTTGCCAAGCTTCAGATCGCCGAGGCGACAGGCATCGCCGCCAACCTGTCTCTCGAAGAGCTCGAACGCGAGCTTGCGATTCGTGTCGAGCACGCGACACCTGGCGTGCGGGTGCTCACAAAGGAGCAAACTCGCGCGCTCGTCACCGACTTGTTGTTGCGCCCTGAAGAGCTGATTCACCCAGAGCTTGAGCCACTTCGCGCGTACCTCGCCGCGGTCGATGATGGGCCTGCTCGCGCCACGCGTATCCATCAGCTCGCCCGTCGATTGGGTGACTTGTTCTATACGTACGCCTCGACACGACGCGGGATGATCTCGGGTTGGTGGAAGGATCAGACCCTCACGCGTTCACTCACCGAAGCCTGGGAGCGTCGGCTGTGGTGTGCGATCTTCGACCCCGAGGGCACCGCCGTCCACGCGGCACGATCGAAAGAGCGAGATGGCGCTCGTGCTTGGCAATTGCTGCCCGATGCGTTCGAGCAAGCCGATCTCGATCGCCTTCGTTTGATGGGCCCGCTTCACGTCTTCGGTCTGGCCGAAGCGTCGCCCGCGTGGATGACCATGTTGCGCAAGCTCGGCGCTGCAACCGAGGTCGCTATCTATGCGTTCACGCCGTGCAATGAGTTCTGGGAAGACGTCGATCGTTCGTCGAGCGACGATACCCCTGCCCTGCGTTTCTGGGGGCGTCCGGGGCGTGAGCTCATCCGCGCGTTGAGTGAGGCGAAGGGCGGAGATCTCATCTCACTCGATCGCATCGACGAGGAAGAACGTCGGCGAACCAGTGACGCTCGCTCGACCGTGTTGCTCCGACTTCAAGACGACATCCGTCGTCGCGTTGCCCCGACGCCCATCGATCCGCTCGCCCCGGAACAACCTCTCGAGAGCGATCGAAGCATCACGATCCTCTCGTGCTCGAGCGTGCGTCGCGAAGCTGAAACCGTTGCGGGAGAAATCTGGCGTTTGGTTCGCGAAAGTGATGCGGCCGCACGAGCTGGCACGGGTGAACGCATTCGCTTTCACGAGATCGCCGTGCTGGTGCCCGAGCCTTCGCGAGAGCGTTATTTGGCTCATCTCACGGCGGCGTTTCGTGACCTCTTCGAGATTCCGTACGCGATCGTTGATCAGAGCTTGGCGGCATCGAGCCGCGTCGCGGTTGCGATGGATATGCTCTTCGAGCTTCCGCTCGGAACGTTCACCCGCGACGAGCTTTTGCGGTTGATGATCCACCCAGTCGTTGCTGGGCGATACCCACGAGCGAACCCGCAACGATGGTCTGAATGGGCAGAGGGGCTGAACGTGTTGTTCGGCTCGAGTGACGATCACCTGAGCGGCACCTACCTTGCCGACTCTGACGTGGTGAGTTGGGAGCAAGGCCTTCGTCGCTTGGTGCTCGGCGCCTTCATGACGGGCGATCGAAGCGGAGACGGTCGCATCTATCCTTGGGCCGGAAAGCCCTATCTTCCATTCGAGATCGATCGTTCCGAGACCGATTCACTCGCCGCATTCGTGCAGCTTGCGCGACTGCTTCTCGACGATGCTGCGTGGTGTCGCACCGCAGAGCTTCCGCTGTCTCAATGGGCTGCGTACTTCGAGCACGCAGTCGCCACGTACATTCATCCGCAGACCGAAGACGACGAGCGCGCGATCGTTCCGTGTGTCGAGGCGCTGAACGCACTCGTTGAGCACGATGTGACGAAGCGCCCGGTTCCGTATCGAGTCGCGGCCAGCATCGCTCGCGAGACACTTGCCGAGCTCGATCGAGGCAAAGGCCAGCCGCTGGCGGATGGCGTCACGATTGGCTCTTTCGTGCCGGGCAGACTCGCGCCGTTCAAGTGTCTCGTCACCATGGGCATGGGCGAGGGGCAGTTCCCCACCCCGACGCCGCAAGACCCACTCGATCTACAAGCGATCACCCGACAGCCGTACGACATCAGCTCGGGTGAATCGCAGCGTTATTTGTTTCTTGAATCGATGATGTCCACACGACGACGGCGAATCATTTCGTACGTGCGTCAACACCCCAGCACGGGCGAGCCAGCAGGGCCCGCGGGTGTTGTCGTTGAGCTCATCGAGATGCTTCGCGATACGGGGAGCCTCCCGCAGTTGGTCGAAGTCCCCGAGAGTCGTCACGAAGCCGCGTTGTTGGCATGGAGCGCATCCGCAGGAAGCTCAGAGGTAGAAGAGGTCGACCTCCTCCCAGTACAGGCCCTTCGCGAAGCGCAGATGCTGGCGCTTCGGCGATCGATTGAGCCATCGCCGTCTGCCGAGATCGATGAGCAGCAAGCTCGTGAAAAGCTCGGAGCGACTTGGTCGAAGGTACGCGAACGACTTCGACTGCCCGAGATCCCTGATACCTCGAGCCTCGAGCACGAGCCCGTGCTCACCTTGTCCCTCGGTCTTCTTCGAAGGTTCCTCGAGTGCCCGCTGCAGGGTGCTGCGCAAGTGAAGCTCGGTTTGCAAGAGGACGCTGAAGACGACCCGATGCAGCGCGACGAAGAGACGCTTGAAGCCGGGCAGCTCGAGCGGCTGATGCTTCTTCGAGAGGCATTCTGGGCGGGCAATGCTGAGCTCGAGGATGTCTACAAAAACTCACGATCAGATCTTCGAACGCGCAGCCCTCGCCGGTGAAATGCCGGCCGGGATTTTCTCACAGGCCGAGCGACGACGTCATCGCCAGGTCATCGACGCGTGGTGCAACAACGCGCACTCGTTGGTGATTGGTGGAGTGTCCAATTGGTCTGCGCTTCACGTGGGACGCGCGCCCGAGGGAGAGCGTGTTGAGCGTTTGGTGCCTCCGATCACGATCTCGATTCAGCGAGGCGGTCAGCCCGTGAAGGTGCAGATCTTCGGGCCGACCGATCCACTTTCGACCACGGGCGATGCGTCGATGGTGCTCGCGATGAGCGATACGGTCTCGGCGCGACATCGCATCCGCGCGTTGGTAACCGTGCTCGTGCTTGCCGCAACAGGCGGCGCATCGGCCGATATTCATAGGGCGTTCATCAACCCAGCCAAGATGATCGAGCCCGATAGCAAAGAGGCCACGGCGGCGACGACATTCTTGCGTATCCCCTCTCGCGAAGAAGCGATCACCTACCTCGAGCACATCGTCAGCGATCTCTACGAGGGCACGCACACGTACTTGATGCCCGTTGAGGTCGTCGAAAAGTTTGTCGCTGAACGATCAGGCAAAAGCCCTCGCAGCGTGGGCGAGATCGTGAGTGAATTCCAAGCGTCCGGGCGCCCGGGTTGGAGCTCGCAATACGGACCGATTAAACGACTCGAGCGATTCGGACCTCCCACCGAATCGCAAGCGATGTCGATTCTCGAGCGACGATACGAGCCGCTCTTCTCGATGATTCTGTCGAAATAACATCACTTCGCGAGACGACCGTGAAGGAGCTCAGCAAGCGCCTTCATCGCGTCCACCGCAGTGAAGATGCCGACCACCTTGTTGTTCTGCATGACGACAGCACAGCCGTACTTGTGCTCTGCCATCTCGTTCACCACCTCGTCGAGAGGAGCATCTGGCTCGACGTGATAGACCTCTGACGTCATTGCATCGTCGACCGTTACCTTGCGGGGATCGACATCTTTCAAGGTCTCGATCAAAGCGAGATCGCGCTGCGTGATGATGCCTGCCAACTTGCCTCCGACCAACACCGGCAAGTGCCGAATGTTGTGCTCGCGCATCACCGTGTGCGCATGCTCGAGAGGCTGATCCGTGCCGATCGTCACGGGGCAGGTGGACATGTACTTCTGGATCGTCGGGATTGCCTTGGTCATGCCCCACCGTCGAGCGAGAACGGTGCCAGCGTAACGACACAACGCAGCGCTAGATTTTCTCGCTGTTTTTCAATCCTTCGGCGCGCTTGGTTGCTCTCAGGCGCGCTCGGGATGCGTAGAGCGTGCACGGCTTGCATCTGGCGGTTCGATGCGAGGGTCGGATTCGCGAAAGAAAAGCGCGTGCGAGATCTTCCAGGCCATCGCCCCTGGCAAAACGAACAGGGTCGCAAAACGAACCGCGAAGAACGCACTCGAAACGACGAGTGAAAGCCACGGGGTATGCGCGCCTGGTGACAGCAACCGCGACACGAGGTTTTCTCGGACAAGCCACTCACTCAACAACTCGTGTATCGCCACGAGCGCCACGAGCACGGCCAGCCAACGGATCAACGATCGCAT
This sequence comes from Polyangiaceae bacterium, assembly GCA_046351315.1. GTDB lineage: Bacteria > Myxococcota_A > Polyangia > Polyangiales > Polyangiaceae > JAXLYQ01. The sequence goes on along the minus strand of JAXLYQ010000078.1, from coordinate 8,266 downwards.
CACCCACCCTCCGGATAGCTTCGTCGAAGAGGCACAATCGGCGACGCCGGAGCCGTGAGCATCGCAAACATCAACGCATCACCAAGCGGGCCACCAGAAACAAAACGAGTCTCGTGATCTCGATGGTGAGGCGCTCCGAACAGCATCGAGGTTCTCAGCAAACGAGCTTGCCAATCACCATCGCGAAGTCGACGAGCAGATGGGATCGAAAAGCCGGTCGCTGAGACACCAACACCGAACACGACCGGCCCCGAGTCGATGTCACCGAAGCCCGACATCGATCGTGGGTACTCACGCACGCCGCCGAACCCCAACCATTGCGCATCAAGCTCGCGCTTCACGGCGACATCGAGCTCATGTGAGAGAGCGGATTCTCCGAACGAGAGCATGTAGGCACCAAAGGCAGTGCCTGAGCCACGCGGGGCATCGAGCGGAGCGCCAGTGGCAACGTCGACACGTTGATAAAGCAAACCCGTGGAGGGATCGACAAATCGCTCGCGCATGGTTTGAGCCCACGAACCAAGCCACGACGGAGCGGGTTGACCCAAGGCGATCGCGCGCAGCCCGATCGAGCCCACCGCCGACATGTTGTCGACGGGAAACACCTGCCCCGGATAGGTCTCGATGAGTCGCGTGGGGCTTGCGAGGATCGCTTTCTCGAAACTTGCGGAGAGCTTGTCATTGAGAAGATCGAGCTTGGGGTTCGGCGCTATCGAACGGCGCAACGAGAGCAGCAGATTGAGATAACCAGCGTACGCGACATGCCCTGAGCCACCGTGTTCGAGCGCTTGGAAGGCGTCCTGTCGCCAAAGGCGCGTGTCGAACGCGCGTACGCGCTCGGTGAGCAATTGCTCGATGCAGTGATCGATCACAGGGAGCCTCGCCTCGCGCTCGGAAGGGTGTGCGAGAACGAGCTGGGACAACCCCATACCGGCCATGAAATACGTGCCGAACACCCACTCATCGTCGAAGAGCTGAGCCGACGTGCTGAAAGAACGCGTGTTCAGCTCAGACGATTGGACCCAAGCCGTGACACCGTTGGCGAGTGACACTTGCGTATCAGCGTCGTCGGCAACCCAGCGCGAAGCGTCACGATGGCAAACCATCGTGGGTGTAACGAAACCGATCGAGAGTGATAGTCCGAGGCAAAGGGCCTTACGAATCCAGTATTCTCGTCTCGACATACGAGAAAGAATGCAAGCGACGCACAGCCGAGCCAGCGCGGTTCGCGTCATTGGTCACAGACGATAGCTGAGCGGTCTTGCGTAGCGTGCGAGCGGCACGAGGACGTTGCCGAGAATCCGCTTGAAGCCCCCCAACCCGTCGCGTAGCTTCGCGGCCGGTTGGGCTTTGGTTGCCCTTGTACCCATGAACATCCGTCAATTCACTGCCGCTGCGCTTCTCGCGAGCGCGGGAGCGGCTCTCCTTCCGGGCTGTCCGTCCGATCCGCAGCCATTGAAGCTACAAGGGCAAGTGAGCCTGACGTTGCTTCACACGTCAGACATTCACTCGCGATTGTTCCCGTATGACTTCCAGGTTTCGAGCACCGACGCGGCGCTCGGCCTGGGCACGGCAAACACGCTCGCGAAGATCGGCGGCGCGGCGCGCGTGTCTCACATCGTGCAGCGAGAGCGAGCGCGAGCCGATCGTGTGCTTCACCTCGACGGGGGCGACTGCTTCCAAGGTGCTCCAGTCTTCAACTTCTACAACGGCGAAGCAGAGCTTCGCGCGCTGACCGAGATGGGCACCGACGCGATGATCATCTCGAACCACGAGTTCGACAAAGGCGCGCTCAACCTATCGAATCAGCTTCAAAAGTGGGCGTCGTACCCAGTGCTCGCAGCGAACTACAAGTTCGACGAGATCACGATCCCAGGTAGCCCACAGCTCGCAAAGGTCGTCGTGCCTTGGACGTCCTTCAACCTGAATGGGCTCAAGGTCGGCGTCATCGGCATGGGCAACCTCTCGAGCTTGTCGTCGTTGTTCGAGCAGCCCAACCGACTCGGCATCATGCCGATGAACACGACGACGGTGGCGCAGTTCTACACTGACCTGATCCGACCTCTGGTCGACGTCGTTGTGTTCGTCACGCACCTCGGACTCGAGGTGGACGAAGAGATGATCCGCAACACCTCGGGCATCGACATCGTGCTCGGTGGTCACAATCACATCGCATTGCAGCCGCCCAAGGTGCTCGAGGATTGTCAGAACGTCGACGAGAAGGGCAATCACTTCATCAACATCATCTCACCCGATGCGCAAGAGTCGGGCTCGGACAATTGGCACGATCAACGTCGATGTACAGCCCGCGTCGCGTGATCTTGGCGCACTCAGGCGCGTTCGCGAAGTATGTCGGCCGACTCGATGCAGCTCTTTCGAACAAGAAAGAGGACATCGGGCTCTGACTACGATCCCATCAATGGGTTCGAGGTGATCACGCACGAGTACCAGTTGATTCCGGTGACCGAAGACACGCCTGAGGACAGCCACGTCAAGGCGCTCCTCGAACCCTATCAACAGGGTCTCGACGCGTTCGTCGATCTCGAGCTTGTCGTTGGGTATTCACCCGATGGCGTGCCTCGCGCGGCGCCTGCAGGTGGTGACTCTGCGCTCGGCAACATGGTCGCAACGGCGATGTGGTTGCGACAAGGCGTGCAAACAGACTTCGCACTCACGAACACACTCGGCATCCGCGCAGAGATTGTTCCTGGAGCGGTGACGATCGAGCAGATGTACAACGTGTTCCCGTTCGATAACTCGATCTCGAAGATGCAGTTGTCGGGTGTCGAGGTGCAGAAGATGTTCGACTTTTCTGCGCGGCGTTCTGCCTCTCGCGGTTGTGTCTCGCAGATCCAGATCGCGGGTGCTCGCGTGGTGATGGATTGCAACGGCTGCAACTGGGATGAGCAACAGCGTCCGTGCTCATCAGACGTCGACTGCCCCGGTGCTGGCCAATGCAACACCAGCAAAGGCGTCTGCCAGCTTCGAGCTTGCAAGGAAAACTCAGATTGCCCTGACAGCGGCACTTGTGATCAATCGACGAAGAAGTGCGAGCCTGAAGCCTGTGCGAGCGGCGTCTTCGTCGGTCGTAACGACAACCAGAAGTGCAAAGAAGACAAAGACTGCACGAAGACCAGCTTCGTTCAGCTCGGCATGTGCGACACGTACAACACCGACAGCGATGGCTTCGGTCGCTGTGGTGTGCCGATTGTTCCGATTGCGAGCTACGAGCTTGCGACCAGCAACTATCTCGCAGGTGGAGGCTCGGGCTTCGCGGTGTTGAAGGCGAACACCACGCAGTTCGACACCAAGATTCAGCAGCGCGATGCGCTCGTCGATTTCATCCGCTCGGGTAAGCCCTGCGGTTACGACGAGAAGTACACGACACCTGAAGGGCTCAAAGCCTGCTCAGACGATGCTGACTGCGGCGACGTCGAGACGTACGCCTGTGCCTGCACCAACGGCGTGACGGCAGAGGCCGACGGCACTTGCACCACCAAAGCAGGTGCGTGTAGCGGAGGTCGCGGTCGGTGCGTCGTTCGAGGGTGCCGAAACGACCTCGCAGCGTTCCATCGTCGAACGTGCGAGACGGGTCGATCCGCAGAAGCACAGAGCTCGTGCCTTGAGTCGCTCAACCCATGCGAGCTCGGTGGAGAGACTTGCAAGTTCGTCGCGTGCATCGACAAGCGCGTCGGCAACTTCACCGACAATCGTCAGTTCATGGTGGGACGGTGATCGCCATGCGTCTCTTTCGTTCACTCACGTGCGCATCGTTCCTGCTCGCGGCTCTGTCTTCGTGCACGAAGACCGGAGACATCGATCAGGATACGTTTCGACTCAAGCTCGCCATCGCAAACGCAGACGGCTCGCCACTCGATCCGAATGCAGACCCTCTGTGTCTCGATCTGCGTGGCGACAACCCTGACCCAGCTTGCGGGTATCGATCGTTTCAAGTGACGGTCACCGCGATCGGCCTTGATTCGAGCCTGCGAGAGACGGTCGATACATCGTTCAACAGCTACGTTCGAATTGGCGTGCTGCCGGGCACTGTGCTCGAGGTCAATGACATCCCGGGGAACGAACCGCGCGTTGATGGCCGCAACGTGAAGCTCGTGAAAGGTGTTGCCCCACCGGTGCTGGTCACGCTCGGCGGCACGTACGGCAACACGCACATCACAGCCGAGGATCTGGGTTACGTGCCGCTCGATCCGCTGTCGTCGAATCGCCCTCCGCTCTGCTCGGATGGAAAGGATAACGACAACGACGGGCTCGTTGACTACCCGGCAGACCCTGGGTGCGCGTATGCGAACGACGATACCGAGCGAACAGGTTCGTTCGCCTCAGGCATCTCGCCTGTGATCGCGTATCAGCTTCCCACTGTGGCCGAGGTGCAGGGCCTTGGGCCGACCACCCCGTTCTCGGAAGAAGGCGTGAGCATCGACACGTCATCACCCGGCACGAATGTGATCGTGACTCGCGTGTCGAGCTCTGGGTTCTACGTGTCCGATGTGACCGCCACGACCTCGGGGCAGCTCACGACCGTGACGACGAAAGATTGGGGACATCTGTACATCTTCAACTTTGGGCCGCCCGACAACCTTCGCGTTTGCGATCGACTCAACCTGTTGAGCGGTACGATGTCCGAGCGCTTCGGCGAGACGCAGATGAGCTTCCCGAGCTGGGACGCCCACTTCTGGGATTTTCGCGAGGTCGACAAGGGTGGTGACGGCCCATGTTTGGTGCCTGAGCCGATCGTTCTCGACAAGACGAAGATCGCTGACGCCACGTACATGGAGAAGATCGAGGGAGCGTTGGTGCGCATCGCGCATGCTCACATCGCGAGCAACTTCGGCGCGCGTATTCCTGCGTCGTCGCCTCAGCCGATCAACTCGAAAGACTCGTGTCCTTACGACCTCGCATTTACGTTCACGCCCGAGGCGTCGAACTGCGACTTGAACGGCGACGGGCAAGTCGATTTCACATCGGGCAACCCAGAGGCGATCTGCTCGTGTGAGTGTTACCAAAACAAAGAGTGCTCCGAATGGAGTGCCTTTCGTTCGCGAGGAAACTTCCGTGTGATTCTCGCGGATGCCGCTGGCCCCGCAGACACGATGCAAGTGAACCTCGGAGAGATCCCAGGGTTCACACCCAACAGCTATGCGGGGGCTGAGATCCTCGCTGTGACGGGCACGCTCGACAACTTCTCGGGTGGCTCGCTCAACTGGACGATCAACGCGCGTTGCTCGGACGATCTCGCGTTCTGTGCACCGGCTGATACGGCCTGCATCGCCAACCCACCCACGCCCAAGTCTTCGCAGCAGGCCTGCGTTCTGCCCCGGATCGTCTCCGACAACGACTCCGCAACCAACTGATGGTCTTCATGCTCCCGCTCCGCACTCGCACCACCTACTCGCTGCTCGCTGCGCTCTGTACGTCCCTTGTCTCGTTGTCGGCGTTCGCACAGCCCACGCCTGGCACCGACGCAAAGCCGACCGACGCGAAACCCACTGACGCGAAACCCACCGACGCGAAGCCGGCGGATCCACCCAGCGATCCAAAGCCAGCCACTGTCGAGCCGAAGACCGACGTCGAGAAAAAGGGCACGCCTGATCCAAGTGACATCACTCGCCAGAGTGACTTCATGGACACGCGTTTGACGTGGACGTTTGGCGACGACGACATCACCAAAAAGACCGGTGAAGCACAGCCGATCTCGCCGAACTTCAGCGTCGGAGATCGTCCGCAATATCGTCTCTTCTTCGACAACCTGAACTCGCGTTTCGCGGGTCGTGAGAACCTCACGCACTTGGTTGTCTACAAGAAGCTACCTGGCTTCATCGATGGTCTGACGACCGAAGCGGCGGTGGTGTTGCGTGTCGATATGGCCCAGCTCGCGAGCCAATCGAACAACGTCAACGCAGCGTTCTACGATTCGGGCTCGTACCTCAGGATCTTCTACAAGACCGGCAAGATCGACGAGAAGCGAGATGCGGGTCTCGACATCACGCTCTTCCCGCTCGACACCGATCGCTTCCGACTCGGTTACCTCTACGACATCTCGTGGGGTGGTACAGCGCAGTCGATCAACCAGTCGATCTTCCCGCGATTGGTCGGCCAAGCACCAGGCGCGAAGTTTCAATACACCGACAAGATGTTCTACGCGTTCGTGGGCTTCAAGACCGCGCAGATCGTCGAGGTGCAGCAGTCGGTGAACTCGAAAGATCTCGACGTCACTCGCATCCAGCAGACCCACTCCGGTTTCTTGGGCGGTGGTGGTGTCGACTTCACCGAGAACGTTCGACTCGACCTGGGTGCCGGCTACTTCCAGCAGGGTCGAATGGAGCAAGCCGACGTGCTTGGCGAGCGTGTCTACACGTTCGGCGCATCGACGCGATTGGTGGTTCACCAGAACATGCCGGTGCCTGCGTCGGTCGACTTCCAGCTCTACCGAAACGACCCGAACAACCCGATGGTGATCTTCCGGCAAGAGAAGTACGAGCCGGGCAAGCTCTCGTGGTCGGTCGCAGCCGAAGGCACCACGCTTCGCCAGAACCTCAAAGACTTCGATCGACCGGGCACCACGAAGCTGCAAGCAGCAAACGCAGCGGCGGTGTCGGCGGTGATGAAGTACGGCTACCTGCGTGTTTCGGCGGCCGGTATCTTCCGCGATCTGGCGTACGTGATGCGTAACCAACCAGGTTACATCCCGTTCGAGACGACCCCAGCCGATGCGAAGACCAAGCCCGAAGCGTTCTTCGCACTGGCCGCAGATTACTACCTCGAGTCACTTCACCTTACGCCCTCGCTCGGTGCGGGTTTGCAGCTCCCGTCGCAGTTCAGCAGCACCTCGGTGACGATCTTCGGCTCGGACATCTCGAGCACCGTCGCGATTCGCCAACAAGGCAACATCAGCATTTTGCCGCAAGACAAGTCAGCGACGCCGATTGTCCAGGCACGTGCCCAGCTTCGATGGGATCTCAGCAAGATGCTCGCAGCGGCTTTCTGGGCGCAGCTCGTTCACGACAACAACGCGACACGTCTCGAGAAAGCGGACGACGGAACCTCACAGCTTCGTAAGTTCGTGGCGCCTGACTTCCTTGGTTTCGGAACCTACGTTCAAGCGCGATTCTGAGGGCTTGACGCAATGACGAGCAGCGTCAGGGTTCGGTCCCATGGCGCTCTCGTCGACCCTCTCGCAGTTCCTTCCGTCTTCAATCTCAACCAGCTCGCGCAACATCGTTCGCGATCAGTGGGATCTGCTCTCGAAGTTGCCGGGAGGGCGGTTTCTCTTCAGCAAAGCGATCGGCAAAGCTGCCCCATACACGGGCAGCATCGACGCGCGAGTCGAAGAGCTTCGACAAGGGTACGCACGCGTATCGCTGACCGATCGCCATGCGGTGCGTAATCACCTCGATTGTGTGCACGCGATCGCGCTCGTGAATCTTGCTGAGGTCGCCGGAAACCTCGCTCTCGCGTACTCGCTGCCCGACGACGCGCGATTCATCGTGGCGGGCTTGTCGATCGAGTACCTGAAAAAAGCACGCGGTACGATCATCGCGACGAGCACGCCACCACTGGCCGCCACGTCAGCGCGACAAGAGTACGAGGTGCCCGTATCGATGACGAATCAACAGGGCGAAGAAGTCGCTCGCGCAACGTTGCGCACGCTCGTGGGCCCGAAGAAGTCGAAGTGATCGACGAGCGCCGCTTGCAGCTCAGTGGCGTTGAGCATCACGAAGCGCGTGAGTGAGCTCGGTGGCGTCAGACACACCCGTCTTTCGCCACACCTCAGCACCACTCGCATCGAGCACAACAACGGTCGGGGCTACGCCAACGTTGCCAAAGGGGCCATTGCCCGGGACGGTGTTCGCATCCGCCATCGCCGTCGGGAACGTCAGCTTCAGCGAGTCGCGATAGATGCGAACCAGCGGTGTGTTGTCGGGGTTCCTGGTCGGGTCCATGAACACCGCAACGATCTGCACCGCCGGCTTGTAGTCGCTCTGGATCTTCTGCAGGTACTTCAACTGCACGACCGAGGCGTCACCGTTGGTGGCCACGAACGCAACGATCGTCGCGCGTCCTCGCAATGCATCGGACGTAACGGGTCGCTCGTCGAGTGACGCGTAGCTAAATGTCCTCACAGGGCCGCGCGATGGCGCCGCAGCTTCTTGCGCAGGGCTAGCGGGAGCTGGCGAGCTGCACGCGGCGCCAAGCGTCGAGCGCGTCGCAACCACCAGCGTGATGACGGACGACGAGCCGAACGATC
>JAXLYQ010000077.1:0-17198 GCA_046351315.1 Polyangiaceae bacterium | reverse complement strand
CTGCTGCACTTCGCGTGATTCATCCTCGAGACCCTGCAGCAGACCGCCGTAGCCCTCGGGACCAAGCGCCGCGAACGACAAGATTGCACCAATCCGAATGGGCGGATGGGTATGCCGAAGCGTGCCGGTCAACACCGGTAGCGCTCGCGCATCGCCAAGTCGTGCGAGCCCCTCAGCCGCCCACGATCGCACGGCCAGGTCGTTATGGCCCAGCGCCTCCACCAGCAGCGACTCGTCACCCCGTTTCGTCGCCGTCGAGAGCGCACGTGAGGCTTGCTCACGCACCTGCCCATCGTCGTCGTGCAACAGCGTCTTGGCGCAGAACGAAACCACGCGATGCGAGCCCAACGTAGCGATCGCAACCGAGGCACGTTGACGCCAAGAATGAGCAATAGAACCCACGCGAAGAACGAGCTCTTTGTCGACCAGAAGCGCCTGCATCGGTTCGAACATCACCTCGTCGCGCCGTGCGGCGAGGTGCTCGGCCGCTCGCACTCGAACGTCGAGAAATGATGATCGCAATCCAAACACGAGTGGCGCGTTGTCCGACGGGAACAACTTCGCAAGCGAGTCGATCGCTTCGTTTCGCACCCCGCCGTCGCTGTCTTCAACGAGCTTGAGAAGCGCCGCACGCACCTCTACCCCGCTTGCATCGCGAGCGCCCCGAACCGACGACGCTCGCACCGCCACATGCGTCGACTCCATCGCAAGCAAGTACGCACGCGAGTCGGACTTTCCGTTCACCCGAACGAGAGCGTCGTAGGCCGCTTGTGCAACGGATGCGTCTCGATCGGCAATCGCGCCTGCGATCGAGTCTACCGCCCAGCCCTGTTTCGACAGCGCTTCGGCTTCAGCAACGGCGCGCGATCGAACATCCGCAAAACGACATCGAAGCGCGCGCGCTATCGCAGGTTGAGGGTCAGCGGTATGCCAAGCCCACAGGGTTCGGAAGGCCTCTGCCCTCACCTTGGACGACTCGTCTTCGAGTGCGTCGCCGAGCAAGGCACGTGCAGCCGAAGAAGGTTGCTCTCCTCCACCAGCGATCATCGAGCTGAGCGCTCGCATCCTGATGTCTTCTTGCCCTGATCGAAGTGCCGTTTCGGCGAGCGCCACCGTATCGCCGCCCTCGAGATTACGGAGCGCAATGAAGGCTGCCTCTCGAACGTTCGCAACAGGGTCTTCGAGCAGCCATACGAGACGTTTTCGTGCGCGGCTGTCGTGCAAGGGCTCGAGAGCCAACGCCGCTTGACGGCGGATCTCTGGATCTTGCTCTCGGGAAAGCTGAAGCAGCGCGCCAAGCGCCCGAAGATCACCCGCCTGGGCAAGCCCTCGCGCGCCGCGAACAGCCGAGTCAGGGGCACGACACGCCATCGCTGCCAACAGCGGCGCAAGGTCTTGCTCGGTCGGCGCTTGGTTCGGCGTACCCACGGCAGGGATCTCGGCCACCGCTGCGTCGAGAGCGTCATCGGGCACCGGACGTTCGCTTCGTTGCTCACCCGCGTGTGAGCGCATCGCTTCGACGAGCTTCCAGCGGGCCGTAGCCACGCGCCGCACAACCTCGCGCGACCAACGCGCAAGTTGGCCATCGTCGCGCGACAGCACCTCAACGAGCGAACGACGTGCTCGTACCGCCACGACGAACGCCGTGCGGCGAACATCGGCATCCGTGTCGTCCATCGCACGAACCACCATCGGCGCAATCGTCGGGTGCTCAATCCAACCGGCGAAGGATGCTCTCGAAAGCACCTCGATCTTCACGTCGACCGTACTTCGTTCGAACGCCTCTTTGAGCGGAGTTACGTCGTTCGCTGGGAACAGCGCGACGAGCGATTCGAGCGCCGCCAATCGAACCGTCGCGTCAACATCCGTGAGCTTCGACTCGATGAGTCCGTGCGCGAGCGGCGAACGCGGCGACATCGCCACAAGAAACCGAAGAGCGCGCGCTCGACTTTCTGCCGCACGCGACTTCAACGCAGCATTGATCGGCGCGAGTGACCCCTTCTCGTCGAGTGACACGAGCGCATCGAATGCAGCCTCGCGAACCGACTCGGCTCGATCGTCGAGTGCCGAGCGCATCACGGGTCGAGATGCACGCTGTCGGTGTTCGACCAGATGTCGAATCGCTGCCAGCCGCACCTCAGCCTCAGCATCGGTCGTCACTGCACGTTCGATGAGCACCCGCGCTTCGTCTTCGAGCATCGGAGCCAGCGTACGAAGCACCTCTTGTCGCTCTGCTGGTTTGCCAGCGCTGAGACGATTGTCGAGATGAGCAAAGCCGTCCTCGAACACCGCGGTGCGATCGGTCAACGCGCCGTCGTTGTCGATACCCAGTCGCGCAATCCGTCGACGCTCACCCGCCACCACGGCGCCTGCGCCCCCTTGCGTTTGAGGCGACAACAATGCGAGCGCACGAAGCGGGCCTACGCCCGGCTCGATCGTTCGCGGACGACGCCGATCGCCCATCCGCCACACTTTGATCACACCATCGTCGCCCGCCGAGAACAGGCGCACGGAAGGTTCGTCTCCCGGGGCCCCCTCCACAACCGGCCCCATCGCAATCGCTCGAACCGCCGCGGTGTGACCGTTCTCTCCGCCCTTGGTTTCTGACTCGATGTCACCCGAGAGAAACCACACACGAATCGTGCCGTCATCACCTCCAGAAACCAGTCGGCCATCCAGCGGATTGAACGTGATCGCATGCACTGGCCCTTCGTGTCCGGGCATCTCACGCACCGCGCCCGTCGCCAGCGTGATGGATCGCACGATGCCGTCGTCGCCACCCACACCAAGGTGTTCTGCCGTCGCATCGAACGCACACGCTCGCGCCGGTTGCCCACTCAACGCGAACGTTCGCGAGTGAATCAACTCTGTCGAGCCAACGCTCGAGATCTTCCACAGCTTCACCGATCCATCGGCACAAGCCGACGCAACGGTGACGCCATCAACCGCCAACGCCAACGCGGTGACGGGTGCCGAGTGAGCGTCAACAGACGACTCGAGAATCGAAGGCGAAACAACGCGAATCGTGCCGTCGTCGAGCGCTGCAAGAAAGCGATCACCGCCCAGAGCGAGCAGCGCGTTGACCGCGCTCGGAACAGAAACGTTGCGCGTGCCCCCTTGCAGATCGAGAAAACAAATCTCGCTCGAGCTCGACGCGCGAGAGCCAGCCGCGACGATCCATCGAGCACTCGTGGCAAGTGCACGAACGCGATTGAGCTGTTCGTAAAATGTCATGCTGCGCCCCCTCCCAATCGTGCCTCGTTGCTCGTCGACGACGTCAGTGTTGACTCGGTCACTAGCTGAGGATGAGCGCGCCGGATGGTCATCCATGCCGACAAGCTCGCTTGCCACTCACCCGTCGCCAGCGATGCGGATAGCTCTTCGAACACCGGCATGACGAGATACGCAAACGCCGCGTCGCGCACGGCGAGCTCGCGAATCAACTCCACCAAATGGCGCTTCACTTCCCCCGCTGAAGCTCGGCGTCTCGAGGCCCCCTCAGGTGCTTCCGCCAGCCTTCCCGGAGGCAACGTGAACATCACGCGTCGGAGCAACCCACGGAGTTGAGTGAGGTCATCCGGCAACGCCGCATCACTCGCGGGTACTTGTTTTGATTTGTCTCCACCCGCGGTCTTGCCGTGTGGCGCCCACCCTTTCGGAAGTGAACGAGGTCGATGACGAGCCCAGAGCAGCTCGACGGCAAATGATCGAACTTCTCGGTCGGGGCTCTGCATCAACCAAGCGACACGATCCGGCCCGCCAAGCCTGGCGTAATGCTTCTCCAGGAGCTGCATCCCCACATCTCGCGTCGCCCGTCGGCGACTTTCGATCATACCGAGCACGGGTGACGCCTCGAGCTCATCTACCGTAAGCGTGCACGCGCTGTCGGCAGCAGGATCTCCCGCCTTCAAGAGCGCATCAAACGCCACCGTTCGAACCTCCTTCGCCTCGGAGTCTGCGAGCTCGAAGACGCGTTTGATCTCGCCCCAACGACGCAAGTCTGACTTCACGACCACCGTCGCAAAGCGACGAACGTCAGCGCGGTTGTCGAACATCCCAAGCCACACGACATCGAAGGAGAACGAGCCTCGATCGAGCTGTGGTTTCAACGCGTAAAGCTGGGTTTCTGCCTGAAGTGGCCCGATGTCCGGGTGGTGGCAACGCAAGTAGGTCTGCGCGAACACACGGATGTTCTCGGGCTCTTTCTCGCCCATCGCCATTGCGAACAACCGGCTCACACCCGACGCCTTGTCGCCATCTGAAAAATCGGCCGGCTGCATGTGCTCGAGCAGGTAACGACTGGCGAAGTTGCTCAGCGAAGGGTCAGGTCGACGCGCCAACGCAAGCAGCCACGCGAGGCCGAGATCGCCGGGCTTCACCACCTTGCGGTTGTTGATCACCGCGAGCGCAAAATCTCGGTACTGCGGATTCAATACGAACCCCTTGAGTCGCTCGACATCGAGGCCAGGCAACGACTTCGCCTGCGCCATCCAACCACTCACCGCGCTCGCAACGCGTGACTCACCGCCGAGCGCTTGCACCAACCATGATGCCGCGATCGAGGTCACTGGCATCTTCGCGAGCGCGCGCAGCGCCGCATCGGTCGCACGCCATTTCTTACTTGCCCTGGGGTCATCGAGAATAGCCGTCCAGAAGGACGATCCGATCTCACCGTCGGGGTATCGCTTGTCGATGTACTTCGTGGCCCACGCAATTTGGCGCTCGCCGTCTCCGAAGATCATCGCCACCAAAAACGCGGTGGTGATCTCCGAACGTTCGAAGCGTTCTTCGAGTTGTTGCTGCGCCCACTGCGAAAGCTCCGACGTATCGAGAAGCTCTCCAAGAAAGGCGAGCCCCATGGCTCGCGGGTCGCGCGTCTTCAAGATCTCGCCAGCGAACTGTCGAGTCTCGGCCGGCCGTGCGCCTTCACTCGCATGGTCATACACGAGGTTCGCCAGGAACTCGTTCGACAGATCACGAGCGTTCGCCCGGGCGTACGCAATCGCGTACTTACGAGCCTTTGCACTCGGAGAAATCAGCAACGACAACACGGCGTCGTGCAGACCCAAGCCCTTCAACTTGGCCTGGTGAAACTCCGCTGACGCTTCGAGTGTGTCGACAACAAACTCGTGCGCGCTCGCAAGTCGTCGCCGCGTCAAACGTTCAATCCACGCAGGTGTGACGCCTCGAAGTGCCTCGGGAAAATCTGCGCGCAACGATTGGATGGCAAACGACGCGACCGTGTCATGCCGACAGGTTTCGAGGAGCACCATCAACGGATCGGGCGAGATCTTCCACGCATCCGCAAACGCACGATCTTTCACCAAGTTCTCGGGCAACCGACCACTCTCGTAGTGTCGAGCACCGAACTTATCGCGAGACTTTTTCCCCACGAATACGTGCGTCGCAATCCACGTGCTCGTGAGGTTCCAGCCTTCGCGATAGTGGCGAAGTGCTTCAACGGATGCTTGGGCGTAGAGCGCTGGTGTGGATCGCGCGAGACCTCGCAAGAATCGCCACGCTCGGTTTCGCAGATAGTAAAGCGTGCCCGACGACACCTCGCGCCCTGACGAATACCCGCCAGCCTCTTCGTCAAACCGTGCGACGAGTGCGCCCCACACCACAAGGTCGAGCTCGGCTTCGACTCGCTTGAAGAGCCGCTTCAAACCACCCCACAAACCAAAGCGGAGCGGTGCGTTCTCGATGATCTGAAGCAGCAATGCTCGCGACGATTCCGTCTTGCGATCGTAGAGCGCAACCAGAAGCTCAGGCAGCGAGAATCGCTCAGGCGGAGGCAACGGGTTGCCCTTCAAAAACCTCGCCCACGCCGCCTCGGATTGCTCACGTCGATCGCGCCGGCGTCGTCGCGAACGCGCCGACGCAAGTTGCGACATAAACGTGCTCACGTGCACTGCGCCTTCGGGAGGGTCCGTCGGCCATTCATCGCCGAGCGCAAGCAACTCAAGCACCGCTCCTGGCAACTCAGGCGACTCAATCTCAACCAGTCGAATCAGGTCACGGATCGAGATCGACGATTCTTGCTCAGCCCCAGTCATCGAGATGCCTCCACGCCATTGCCTTGAAGCGATCGAATCGATCGATTGATACGTGCATCGGTCGACGGGCTGAGCTGTTTCAAGAAGCCGCGCATCCCGCCTTTTCGAGTCGCCAGATGGGCCTCGAGCATCGGCGACAGCTTCGCCCAGCGATGCGTCCAACCCAGATCACTCGACGACCGCAACATCAACGATGCCAAGCGAAAACCGAGCTCGGCATCACCCAGATCAGTGACCAGCGAACGAGCGAGATCGACCGCCGGAAGCGCCACGCCTTTCGCAGCCCACACCTCGAGCGCCTTCTCGAAAGCGTTCGGATCGACATACCAGAGCAAGTCGAACGCGATCGATACCGAGAGCTTGCCTTCGCCGCGACCCACTCGCGCGATCAACGATTCGAACAACGAGGCCAACGCATCGTTCGACGCGGGATCAATGCCCGCCACACGCGAGAGCGCAATGCGAGCTCGTCGATGAGCCACACCTACGACCCAGCTATGTTTCGCTTGCGACAACGCAGCGTTGAGCTTGTTGAGCGACGCGACCGCCGCGTCGATATGCTCAGCCGTCACGGCGCGCGGAGTCACTCGCGGAGGCAACGAGAGTCGTGTAGACGCTGCTGCAGCGCCTTTCGCTCCTGCTGCTGACGCACCGACGACCACCTCGGCGTAACCCTCGCGCAGCTTTTCGGCGACCTTCTTGTCGAGCTCTTTTTGGGCCAGGGCGACGGTATCGAACGCTTTCTCTTTGCGTTGCCCGGCGCTGCCAAGCCTGCCGTACGACGTCACGAAGGTTGTCCCTTCGATCGACGCTTCCCAGAACTTGGCGCTGCTACCCTGGACAGATTCGAAACGTCGCATCGGCCCTCCTCGCGCGTGGGGTGCGCACGCTACCCCGACGGCGCGAGAGAGGGAAGGTGTAACGGCGCTGGTGCTGCTTCGGGCGCGGGTGCTGAACCTTCTGCGGCTGGCTCGTTCTTCGCCGCTGCGATCGCCGCGATCTGCTCTTGCGAAAGTGCAAGGCCCGACGCTGAAGCGCGCTGTCGCACGGGGATATCAAGGCGGCCCTGGTTCTCTCGAGCCAACGCACTGATCGACTTGTCGACCAGCACTGCGAGGAACGGCACATCGCGCGGCGGGTCGGTGACGAGACCTGCACGGATCACTGCCTCGCGTGCAGCGAGCACATCGAGTGCCTTCTCTTTGCCCGCGCGAGCAAGCACCGAAATACCTGCGTCGAGCATCATCTGCGCAAGGTTCTGTCGCGCTTCTGGCGTGAACAATCGATCGCAAGCCGCAGCCGATTCCTCGCGCAAGAACACGCCCATCGCATCGTTGCTGAGCGTGGATGGATCCTCGGGGAAGCGCTCACCCACCTTGGCGAGAACCTCGAGCGCAGCCTCTCGCGGAAGCACATACGCACCGAACTCGGGCTCGCCGTGAAGATCGGCACTGCGCGTAGCGCGCTCTTTGATCTCGTCCTCGGTCATTGCGGCACGCAATGCATCGAGCGGATGAGCCGGAGCCTCAGCAGGTGCGGGGTTCAAAAGATCGGTGAACCGATCCAAACCCAGCGGCACTGGGTATCGTGATCGGGTGTTCTCTTCGAGAGCCGCCTTGATGCGGTGGCGTGCCCACGCAAGCGGAACGGGCACAGGGCCACAACCGCGAGCTTGCACGCGCGAGTCTGCCCAGGTCTTGAGGTTGCTGGCCGAGAACAAACCGCCCGAGGTCTCGATCACGCCGGCGCCCATGCGAGTGAGCACGTGAACGACCTGAGCATCCTTGCCGTGACGACGAAGAACGATCGTCGTGAGGCTCGTGCCCGACACATCGGGGCACTCGAAGAGCGCGTCATACGACGAGTCTGTGAGCGCGAACGGACGGGCCACATGGTTCGGCTCAGGCACCTTCAGCCCTCGAGCTTTCATCACGTTCAATCCACGGCGCGCGGCCTTGCGTGCAGGGGACGGCGCGTCGTCCTCTCGAGCCACCGCAGCCACCGCGCCAATGTTTCCCGCTGCGATCCACGCCTCGACCAGATCGGCCTGCTCGTCAGCGCCCACTTTACCCACCGCTGCGAGCGCACCTTCTGCGCTCACGTCGACGAGCTCGCGCGCGAAGTTGTTCTGGTCTTTATCCGAGGGCTTCGATGCCATACGAATGCTCCGTAATTCTTCCGTTGAAGGTCAGCCGCCAAGGTACGCGACGAGATCAATCTCGACGCGAGCACCACGCGGAAGCGCCGCCACTTGAACTGTGGCGCGCGCTGGAGGGTCGACAGGAAAAATGTCGCCCGTAGATCTCGTTCACCTTCGCAAAGTCGCCCAAATCGGCCAGAAAAATGGTCGATCGCACGACGTTCGCGAACGTCGCCCCGCCCGCGGTGAGCACCGCCTCGAGGTTCTTCATCACTCGCTCGGTCTGAGCCACGATGTCGCCTTCGATCATCTGCCCGGTCGCCGGGTCGAGCGGGATTTGTCCACTCAAAACAAGAAGTCGCCCGCCTTTACCGCTTGCGAGTAGGGGCCAATGGCCGCTGGAGCGGCGTCGGTCTTCACGATGCTCTTCGACATGCGCCCCTCTTACTCGATGGCGCGACGACCTTCGAGAGCCTTCCCCAAAGTAATCTGATCGGCATACTCGATGTCACCACCGTGAGGGATCCCGCTGGCGATACGCGTCACCTGTACGCCAACCGCGCCAAGCTCTCGCGCGAGCCACAGCGCCGTCGCTTCGCCGTCGACTGTCGCCGGCGTCGCCACAATCACCTCTTCGACGTTCTCGTCCTCAACGCGTTTGAGAAGCGCGTCCCGAGGCATTTGATCAGGCCCCACCCCTTCGAGTGGTGAAAGCAGCTTCGACAGTACGAAGTAGCGACCTCGCATCGCTCCACTTCGTTCGAACGCAAGCACATCCTGCACACGACCGACGACACAGAGCGTTCGCGAGTCGCGTTTGTTGTCCGAGCAAATTGCACAGATCGGTGGTTTCGGCGGCGTCGTGTCACCCTCTTCAACCGGTTCGATCTCCGCGAGAAAGCCGCAGCGCACGCAAGGTTGCACGCGCTCGGGTAGCGACTCGAGCGTCTGGCCGAGCACACGCACGAACGCAGGGTTCGCGGTGACGAGAAACAACGCGTAGCGAGCCGCGGTCTTCTCACCAACGCCCGGAAGCTTGGCAAGCAGGTCGATGCACTCTTGAAGCTGCTTCGGGTACACGATGCTCAGAACCCGGTCGGAAGCTTCAGACCACCCGTCGCCTTCGACACGTGCTCTTCAGTCTGTTTCTCAGCCGCTTCGAACGCCGAATTTACGGCTGCTGCCAACGCCGCAAGCGCGAACTCAAAACCTTCTTCCTTGGCGAATGACTCGTCGAGCTCGAGGCGCTTCACTTGGCCTCCGCAGGTCACGACAGCTTTCACTTTGCCGCCCGCACCAGTCGCCTCGACCTCAACGTCCTTCACCTCTTCGCGGGCTTGCTCCATCTTTCGCTGGAGCCTGGCTGCTTGGCGGACAATTTCCTGCATTCCGCCGCCGCCGCTCATCACACGCTGTTTCATTTGGCGCACCTTGCTCGCGGTGCGCTCCACGGTCAAGACGCTCTCTCAGTCGATCTTCACGTCCCGAACGACTGCCCCCAGCATCTCGATGGCGGCGAGCACCAATGGATGCTGCTCCGCTTCCTTCCGGGCCGCTTCGCGTTCTTCGTACCTTCGCACCTCAGCGATCCGCGACAACGTGCGGTTTCGAAGGGCTTCATCGGTAAGCTCGACCGCGATGGTCGCACCTTCTCCGAGCTGCTCGCGCAACACCCTCGTGAGCAACTCGTTGTGGTTCGCCTCGGAAATTTGCGTATGCAGAAACGACGTCGGGGGGAACGCCAGCACCACACGTTCTTTCGAGGTCAACAGGGGTGCCGCGTTTTCGAGCACCGACGCAAGGAGCGCGCTCTCTGCACGAACCGACCCCACGATTCGTTCCCATACGTCCATGTCAACGCCGTCTCGCAAGGGCGGGAGCGGCTCTGGAGCAACATCGGCGCGCGAGACACGAGAAATCCCTTCGACACGACCATCACCGGGCCGACGTGAAGAAGGTGAAGCCTCCGTTGACGGTTGACCTCCCTGAGGCCGAAAGCCCTGAACACTCTGCGCTGCACGATGCAGCGCTTGCCCTGACCCCGACGGCGGCCGAATCGGCGTGGGCTCGCCAATGCGTCGAGCATCGGCTTCTTCAGCCGCCTTGACGAATCGAGCAAACTCAGGACCGATCCCTGGCTGAATTCCGGGAGCGATCGCCGGTGCCGCACCGCCACGAGTCACGCGCATCGCAGACGAAGAATAGTCGGTCGATGCCCTGACCAACGACGGCCCCGACGAAGGCGGAGCAGAGGGCGGCGAGCCTGCTCCTCCACCACCTACGACCGCGTCGACTGAGCTCACCGCAGGCGAGCTTATGGACATACGACCACCCGACGGCGCAGGAGCTCCCCGTGACGATGATGGCTCCGATCGCTGCCCGCCACGCGGCGGAGGCGCCCCAGCTCCGGCCAGTCGACGCTCGAGATCAACCAGCCGCTGAACCAGCACATCCACTGGCGCAAGCGGCGGACGGCGAGCCAGTCGCACGAGGGTCATCTCGAGCGCAGCGCGTGGCATCGGCGACCGCAAGATGTCGTCGAATGCTTTCGAGAAACCTTGGTGAATTCGCACCAAGTCATCCGCGTCCGATCGCTTCGCCAGGCCCTCGATATCGGCACGCTCGTGGTCGGCAACGTCGAGCAAGCCCGAGGGGTCTTTGCAGACTTTGGTCACGACGAGATCTCGGAAGTGCGCCAAGAGATCTCGAGAGAGCTGCCCTAGATCAAACCCTTGCTCGGCGAGCCCTGAAACCCCTCGCAACGCGTCTTCTGCGCGACCATCGACGACGGCTTCAGCAAGCACATGAAGTGAGGACCGCGACGCGACGCCGAGCACCTTGGCGACCTCGGCCCCTTTCAGATCTTGCCCGGCCCATGCGATTGCCTGGTCGAGCAGGCTCATCGCATCACGCATGCTGCCCGCAGCCTGTCGCGCTATCAACGACACCGCCGCTTCATCAGCCGTGATGCTCTCGTTCGAAAGCACGTGCTTGATCCGCGCGGCGACCGTTTGCGCTGAGATCATCTTGAAATCGTAGCGCTGGCAACGCGACAAGATCGTGATGGGAACCTTATGCACCTCGGTCGTCGCGAAGATGAACTTCACGTGCGGAGGTGGCTCCTCGAGCGTTTTCAAAAACGCGTTCCACGCGCTCGACGAGAGCATGTGCACCTCGTCGACGATGAAGATCTTGAAGCGATCTCGCTGCGGTCGATACGGGATGCTCTCTTGAAGCTTACGAACCTCGTCGACGCCGTTGTAGCTGGCGCCGTCGATCTCCTGCACATCGATATCGTTGCCCGCCGCGATTTGAACGCAGGCGTCGCACTTCAAACATGGGGTGGCCGTCGGGCCGGTCGCGCAGTTCAGTGCCTTGGCGAGAATGCGAGCGCTGGTGGTTTTCCCGACTCCTCGAACACCCGTGAATAGAAACGCATGCGCGACACGATTTTGCGCGATCGCGTTCGCCAACGTTCGACTCACATGCTCTTGCCCGACGAGGTCTTCGAAGCTCTGAGGACGCCACTTCCGGGCGAGTACGAGGTAGCTCACGCCGAGAGGGTATCCTGCCCCGAACACGGGGCCAAAGATCCCCACAAACTTGTCCGCTCGACCCACATTTCAACGTGGTTTTTGATGTGCCGTTCTCTCACCACTCAGACCATTCCGAATCGAACCAGCACAGGTGCCGTTCCACTCGATGGCGCGCGCCGGTTCGACTAAAGCTCTGACCCGACATGTCGACGCATCCTCTCGCCTCCACCATTTCGGCCGCCTTCGAAGACCGCTCGCTGCTCTCGAACGAGTCGACGCGAAACGCCGTTCTGTCCGTGATCGATGGCCTTGACCGAGGAGAGCTTCGTGTCGCGGAGAAGCTCGACGGAGAATGGGTCACGCACGCATGGGTCAAGCAAGCGGTGCTGCTCTATTTCGGTCTGAGGCAGCTCGAGACGTACGAGGTGGGGCCGCTCGAATTCCACGACAAGATCCCCGTAAAGAAGCACTTCGCGGATGCCAAGGTGAGGGTCGTCCCGCCCGCAGTTGCCCGATATGGATCGTTCCTCGAGCCAGGCGTCATCATGATGCCGTCGTACGTGAACATCGGAGCGCGAGTGGGCTCGGTACGATGGTCGACACGTGGGCAGCTGTCGGTTCGATGCGCGCGGATCGGCAAAGGAGTTCCTCTCAGGGAGGGGTCGGGATTGGCCGGGTGCTTGGGCCCCCCAGGCGTCCGTGATCATCGAGGACGGCGCGTTCGTCGGCTCACGAGTCGTCATCGTCAAGGGTGTCGTCGTGGGCCAAGGGCCGTGATCGGCGCGGGTCATGGTGCTCACCGCAGCACGGTGGTTACGATGTGACTGGCCCTGAGCCAGTCGAGCACCGAGGTGTCATTCCGCCGCGCAGCGTGGTGATTCCGGGCGTGCGTCCGAAGAAGTTTCCGGCAGGCGAATTCGGCGTGCCTTGCGCGCTCATCATTGGCAAACGCAACGAATCGACGGATCGAAAAGTGTCGCTCAACAGTGCTCTTCAAGCTTCGGCGTAAAGCGTGTGATTCGAAGCGCCGAACCTCACATCGCGATGCCATAGCCAAGCCCGCGTGACGGCGCTTCCACGACGCCTTTTGCTTTGGTTGTGCTCGATTCCCTCCCCCATTGGTGAAGAGGCCGCCTTGTGCGACGCGGTGCTCGAGCGCGTACGCCGTTTGCCCTTGGCGTCGCCACCTCGACGAGTGCTTAGCTCGTTCGTCGTGCCCGTAACCCGCGCGACGGGCGGGCCCAAGATCGCACTCGCGGGTCATCCTCGATGTCGTGCGAACCGAGCACGATGGGCCTGCGCGAATCGGGGGCGACAAGCTCTACGGAGCAGAGCGCCGCTGACGTAAAATCCAGGCCTCGCGATCATGCTCGATCTCGTCGAGACCCTTGCCTCTCGATCGGCTGCGTTGCGACCTCTCTCGTGTTCTACTCCCGCGAGGAAGGGCCATTAGCGAGAACGAGCAGGCCTCTGCTCGAGCAGGATACGGCTTCGACATCACGATTTTGCGGTGTGTCTCGAACCGTCGGACAACCGGCTTCAGCTCGGTTGCAACGGATCCATTCACGCACGAGTTACGTTCGAAGGGCGGACCACTTTGCTTCGCGACCTTGGCAAGGCGTCAACGCGATTCTCGCGGCGCCTCTACTCACTCGCCTCTTTCGCCCTTCAACCCATCGATCACCGCGAGGAGAGCTACCTTTTACCGAACGGTAACCAGCGCAACGCTCGCAGAGGGCGGCCGGGGCCGAAATATCGTGCCGGACAAGCTCACGCTCAACCTCAATCACCGCTTCACGCCTGGCACGTCGCTCGAGCAAGCACAGCGAGATATCCTCGATCTGGTTGGCGGGGAAGCCACCGTCGAGTTCACCGACCTCAGCCCCTCCGCGCCGACGTACGCGACGCACCCGCTTGTCGAGGCTCTAACTCGATCTGGGGTCAGCGTTGTCGAGGCGAAACAGGCTTGGACAGACGTCGCTCGCTTTGCACAACTGGGCGTTCCCGCGGTGAACTTCGGGCCTGGAGTCAACGCCCAGGCACATCAGCGAAACGAGTGGACATCCCTCGCACTTCTCGATGAGGGACGTACGATTTTCGAACGCTGGCTCACGAGTATCTCATGAGCATGTAGGCTCAGCTCAGTTGCACACGCCACACACGCCTTCGCAGGTGCAGCCGCATCCGGCGCAACAGGTTGGGCCCGTCCCTGCACAATCGGTCAGGCACGATTTGCAAGCAGGCGATTCTGTTGGGCTTGTGGTCTCGCCGGTGTCCATCGAGCACGCGCCACAAGCGCCGTTTTGATCGGTGTAACACTGCCCGTCTTGACCGCAGAGGCCGCAGACACAATCCGCAGGCGTGGAGCACCGCGAGCCTAGCTGCACATACGCACAATACGCTCCCGCACACACGCCCTGCCCGGTCGCGCCTTCACCACAGGTCGACACCGTTGCATTCGTGCAAGCTGCGGTCTGCAGACATGACAGATCTCCGCATCGACCCAGGATGTCGACGAACCCAGCACATGTCGTCGAACCGGCATCTGAGCCTGCAGCCCCCGAGGTGCCTGCCACCCCACCATCGCTGCCCCCGCCAGCGAGTTGATCGAGCGCCGGACAGCCCTCGAGCAACGAAACGCAAAGCAATGAAAGAACGAGGGAAGGCAGCAGGAGGAAGAAGCGGCGCACACGAGCGGGATAAAGAACAGCACCGCGTCGGCCCAACAAAATAGCAACGAGTCTTGGATGTGGAGCGAGGCTTGCTAAGGAGCCGCGACGAATCCACGGGCGTCGAGTGCCAAGTGCCGGCGCGCCCGTTTTGGCCACTTTTTCCACGACTGGAACGCCATGTTCTCCGCCCGACGACCGTCGTTGCTCGCCTTCCTGTACACCCTGTCGGTTTCATCACTGGCGCTGGCGCAGCCGATTCCCCCGGGACCGCCGATCCCTGGCCCCGCAGGCGGGATCCCTGGCCAAACGACGCCGGCTCCACCCGAGACCAAGCCCGCTCCAACGGTGAAGGTGAACCCAGTAGATTCGCCGATTCCGGGAGGCTTTGGCACGCCACCTGGTGTCGGTTCTTCACCGGGCGCGCCCATTGACTCGGAGCGCTTCCGACAGGCTCTCGCAAAGGCCCTGCAAGCCAATACAGGCGGGCTTACCGCAGATTCAATTGCGAAGCGGGCCAAAGCCAACAACCCCGACGTCGCAGCAAAACGAGAGGCAGTCCGGGCCGCCGCGGCGAAGGTGGATCAAGCACTCACCAGCTTCTTTCCGCGATTGAATGGCGTTGCTCGCTACACACGACTTTCAGACAGCGCGTTGAATCCATCGACGCCTATCCCGTTCGTGTTCGGCACCACGGGGCAAGCTGGTCCCGTCAACAACCTGAATCAAATCGCGGTGGTGCCGTTCTCGTTCGCGTTCCCGCAGATCCTTGATCAGTACACGCTGCAGGCAACACTGACGGTGCCAATCAGCGACTACGTGTTTCGCATCTCGCAGAACTACTCCGCGGCATCGCACAACGTCGAAGCAGCTCGGTACGACAAGGTGGCGGCGGAGGTAAAGGCCGGCGCGGACGCGAAGGTAGCGTTTTACCAATGGGTAAAGGCGCTGGGCCAACGTCTTGCGGTAGAGCAGGCGTTGATAGGTGCCAAAGAGCACCTGAAGGACGCGCAAGCGCAAGAGTCTGCGGGGCAGCTTTCAAAGGCAGATCTCCTCGGTATCGAATCGCAGGTCGCGGCTGGAGAGCTCACCCTCGCGCAAGCCGATCAGTACGTGCTCGCCGCCGAGGAGCAACTCCGCACGATGATCCACGCCGAGCCCAACGAGAAGTTCTCGATTGGTGAAGACTTCACGGCCGATCTACCGAAAGCGGCCGTCGATGTCGCCGCACTCAAACAAGAAGCGATGAGCTCGCGACTCGATCTCAAGAGCGTTGAAGCAAGCGAGGTTGCGCTCGAGAAAACCGCCACCGTGAGCAACGCGAACATGTGGCCGCGACTCGACGCCGTCGGCAATGCCACCTACGCGAACCCCAACACACGATTTGCACCGCAGTCTGCGATCTGGCGCGCAACGTGGGATGTCTCGCTCCAGCTCTCCTGGTCCCCCAACGACGCGTTCACTGCGCACTCACAATCGGCGGAGGTTTCGGCCAACGCCGCAAAGGTACACGCGCAAGCGCAGCAGATGCGTGACGGCGTACAGATGGAGGTAACCTCTGCCGCTCTCGAAGTTCGTACCGCGGACATCGCGCTCGAGAGTGCAATGACCCAGCTCACGGCAGCCGAAGAGGCGCTTCGCGTTCGACGCGAGCAATCCAAGGTCGGCAAGTCGACGACTTCGTTGCTTACCGACGCAGAAACCAGCCTGCTCAAGGCCCGCCTCACCGCGATCAACGCTCGCCTCGATCAGCGAATCGCTCGGGTCAAGCTCGAGCATGCAGTTGGACGCGATGCATCACGCGAATTGAACGGTAAGTGAATCCGCGCACCTGACCTCCGCACAACCACGGATCACCGCTACTCGACTGGACGCCACCATTCGCTGGCACCAGAATTGTACAGGGTAGCAGGAACCCATCGGTGGAGGTCGAGCATGGACGAGAAGGTTATCTGGCGAGCTGAACCAGCCGAAATCACGCTCACTCCCACACAACGGGTAGCGTTTTGGTCATTGATGGCGATCGGTTTTGCCTCCTTTTCAGCGGCCATTGCCGTGGTTTCTACGCTTCACATCGCCGTCGGAAGTATGATCCTCGTGGCAGGCTGGACGGTCGCTTTTGCACTCGTGTTTCGAGCGGTGATTCAGTGGTGGCACGAGGGCGCCGAATATCTGGTGACCGATCAGCGAGTCGTATGGAAGCGCGGTAGATTCGCTCGATCCATTCAACGGAATGGTATTTCATTTGCGCGAATTACCTGGCTCGATCCATCGCGAGGCATCGGCGATATCGAGCTCGTTCGAGATGTCGCGGAAGGCGTCCTGCGACGAAAAATGACCCTTGTTCTGCGCGGGTTGAAGCGGCCGGATGTGTTGTGGGACGTGGTTCGCGCTCAAACCCCAACCTCGCGCAGCGCCGATGAGACGTGGCGAGGTCAACCGCTGGGACAGCGACTTCGTCATGACGAGCGAGTGGAGTGGTCGGAGCGCCCCACTTTCTCGCTGCGCCAGTTGATCCCAAGCTCGACGCGAGGCTTGCTCGGGCTCGCTCTCGGAGTCGCGGTCAGCGTGTTTACGGTTCGCACGATCGTGGCCGCGTACGATGGAAGCCAGCATGTGCTCGCAGCGGGCATCCCGATCGCTAGCGTTGGATTCGTCGCACTCGTGACGTCGAGCGCGCTCACCGCATTGCTGCTGTTCTCGTTGGGCGTCGGCATCCTTTGGACATCGGTGATTCGCCCTGCCCTCGTGTTGCGCGACACACGTTACCTAATCACCAATCGACGAGTGTTGATCT
>JAXLYQ010000076.1:0-17549 GCA_046351315.1 Polyangiaceae bacterium | reverse complement strand
AGGCTCTTCGTGCTCTCGAGCACTGCTCTCGTTGAGCGCACGATGTGAACGAACTGAGCGCATGCCTCGATCCCAGCAGGAGGCAAGTCGTCGATCGCTTCTGCGTTCTGAACCGCGTTCCACATGGTGGTGTCGCGAATCGTCGCAAACGCAGAGATCTTCTTCAGCGCGACCTCGCCGATCCCTCGCGCGGGGTAGTTGATCACACGACGAAGACTCAGCTCTTCTTCAGGCTGAAGCGCGACCCGTAGGTACGCGAGAAGGTCTTTGACTTCCTTGCGTTCGTAGAATTTCTGCCCGCCCAATAGCCGGTAGGGGATCCCCAGCTCTCGCAACGCGATCTCGACGGGTTGACCCTGCGAGTTCGATCGATAGAGCACGGCAATGTCGCGCCATTTCAGTGACGGATCATTGCTCTTCGATCGTTGAATCTCGTCGGCGATCGCTGAGGCTTCGACCTCAGGATCAGGGCAAACGACTAGCTCGACTTTCGGCCCGGCTTCGCGTGTTGGCTTGAGGACTTTGCCGTGTCGCTTGGCTTTGCTCGCGGCCAGCACCGCGTTCGCCACGTTCAACACTGACGCGACCGAGCGATAGTTCTCCTCAAGCTTCACCACTTTCGTTCCGTGAAAGTGATGCTCGAAATCGAGGATGTTGTTTACGTCTGCTCCTCGCCAACCATAGATCGCTTGGTCGTCATCACCGACGACCATCACGTTGTGATGATCGCCTGCCAGAAGACGAACGAGCTCGAGCTGAGAGGCGTTCGTATCCTGGTACTCGTCGACCATCATGTAGCGAATCTTCGAGACCCACTTCTGTCGAATGTCCTCTCGCTTCGAGAGAATCGACACGGTCTCGGTCACCAGATCGTCGAAGTCGAGCGCTTGAAGTGAGCGCAGCGTCGCGATGTACTTCGGATACACAACACGAGCGATCTCGTCGTACTCATCGCCAGGCCGAGTGTTCCAGTTGTCCTCGGTTTCGAACGCGTTCTTGGCGATGCTGATTCGCGACAAAATCGCTGCGATGTCGAACTTTCGTCCCGCGTCGATTCCGCGCAAGAGCTCGCGAAGCTGCGCCTGGCAATCGCTCTGGTCGTAGATGCTGAACGAGTCTCCTCGAAAGCCGAGCGCACGACATTCCTTACGAAGGAAGTCGAGACCGAAGCTGTGAAAGGTCGTAACCCTCAGCTCTTTCGCAGACTTGGCATCCGTGAGCTGCGCGGCGCGTTCTCGCATCTCCTGCGCCGCCTTGTTCGTAAACGTCAGCGCGAGGATCGACCACGCAGGTGTGCCCTGCTCGATGAGTCGCGCAATTCGAGGGTGACGACACGCGTCTTGCCGGATCCCGCGCCCGCAAGCGCGAGCATCCGGCCCGTCATTGTGCTCGACCGCGGCACGTTGCGACGGATTCAGATCGAAGGCCATCGCCGGCTCGCGTATCAGACTGCGCGCAAAGGGAAAAAAAATCGGCAAGCTGTTCAACGCTTGCCGACGAATTGCCCCACCGTTGTGAGGCCAATGTGTTGTGTGTGTTACTCGGCTGGGCTCTCTGTTGCTCCGCCGTTCTCACGTCGCATGAGCTTCTCGCCGATACGCGTCGCCACCAAGAACGACACTGGCATGACCACCAACGTGAGCATCGCTGCCGAGACCGTACCGCCGACGATCACCACGGCGATCGGTCGCTGCATCTCTGCGCCCATGGCTTTCGAGAACGCGGCTGGAATCAACCCCAGCGCCGCCAACGCTGCCGTCATCAACACCGGGCGAAGTCGATCACACGCGCCTCGTTCGATCGCTTCTTCGAGCCCGACACCCATCTTGCGAAGCTCTGCGATCGCCGAGACGACGAGCACTCCGTTCAAAGACGCTTGACCTACGAGTGCGATGAACCCGACGGCGGCAGCAATCGATACGGGCATGTCGAACGCCCACAACCCGAGTGCTCCACCGATCAACGCAAACGGCACATGCAACAGCACGAGCAAGGCCAAGCGCATCGAGCCGAATGCTTGAAAGAGAAGTGCCAACGTGATGACCAGCGTCACGGGCACGACCAGCTTCAGACGCTGCATCGCTCGCTCTTTCGACTCGAACTCTCCACCCCACTCGAGCGTCATACCGGGCGCTTTGACAACCGCCTTGTCGACGGCCACTCGAGCGTCATCGACGAACGAGCCGAGGTCGCGTCCTCGAACGTTCATACGAACACCGACGTAGCGCTGACCGTTCTCGCGATTGATCGCCGCGCGACCATAACCCACTCGAATATCGCAGAGCGTGCTGAGCGGGACCAACCCTCCTGATGGCGTCGGTACACGCAGCGATTCGAGCTGCTCGATGCTGTCGCGGCTTGCGTCCGGCAATCGCAACACGACATCGAACACACGCTCTTGCTCCCACAACGAACCCACGGCTCGTCCGCCGAGTGATGTCGAGATGTAGGCCTGCACGTCGTCCATCGACAGACCAAAGCGACCCAGCACCTCGCGTCGCGGTTTGATCTGAAGCTGAGGCACCTCGCCTGCTTTGACGATGCCCAGGTCAGCTACACCTTGAACCTTCGCGAGAGCATCTTTCGCTTCGTCAGCGGCCTTCTGAAGCTGAAGGATATCGTCGTGATAGATCTTCAGCGCGACCTGCCCTTGTTGGCCCGCGATGCTCTCGTTCACGTTGTCGCGAATCGGCTGAGAGAAGTTGATCTCGAGACCCGGGATCGCCGCCAGCTTGGCGTTCATTGAGTCCATCACTGAGCCCAACGTTGGCGTCGCTGCAGGCCAATCGGTTGCAGGCTTCAGCTTGACGAACACCTCGAGGTTGTTGGCGAGCTTGGGGTCGGTTCCGTCTTCGGGGCGACCGAGCTGTGCAAACCGTGATTCGACCTGTGGGAACTGATCAATGATCTCGTTCAGCACAGGCATCATCCGTCGCGCTTCGTTGAGCGAGGTGTTCCCCGGGAGCGTGAACGTGATGTAAATCGCGCCTTCGTTCAGCTCGGGCAAAAACTCGCTGCCCCGATGGGTGAGGATCCAACCCGACGCCACCAAGAGAGCTGACGCTGCGCCTAGCACCAACCCGGGCCACCGCCTCGCCGCTCGCAGCGTCGGTTGATACGCCAACAACGCCCAACGAAGAACTGGTGACTCTCGATGCGGCTGAGGCTTGCGATACACGATGACGGCAAGCACGGGCACCAGTGAGATCGAGAACAACAGACCACCGAGAAGCGCAGCGACGACCGTGTGCGCCATCGGGGCGAAGATGCGTCCTTCGACTCGTTGAAGCAGGAAGATCGGCAAGTACGCCGCCAAGATGATCAGCAGCGAGAACACCGTGGGTCGCGCCACCTCGTGAACGGCGAGACGAATACGCCCCACCATGTCGATGCCCACGATTGATTCTGGCTCAGGCGCGTGCCCCGCGTGTGCCTCGGCAGCGCTGTGATCGTCATGCCCACCGTGACCATGGTGGTGCCTGGGCGCGATTCGCATCGCGATCGCTTCGATGATGACCACTGCTCCGTCGACGATCACGCCGAAGTCGACGGCGCCCATCGAAAGAAGGTTGGCCGACATCCCGCGGCTGTAGAGATAGCCAAACGCGCACATCAACGAGAGCGGGATCAACACCGCCACGATCAATGCCGCTCGGATATCGAGCAAGAACACCATCAACACGGCCAACACCAGCACTGCACCCTCGATCAGGTTGTGCTCGACGGTGTGCATCGTGCTCGCAACCATCTCGGTGCGGTCGTAGAAGACGTCGATTTTTGCGCCTCGAACCTTGAGTGCGACCGAGTTGAGATCGTTCACCTTTGCACGCACTCGCTCGAGCACGTCTGAAGGGTTTTCTCCTCGGCGCATCAAGATGATGCCTTCGACCGTATCGGCCTCGAGGCCACGGCTTGCGACACCCTGACGCGGCGTCCAGCCCACGTGAATCGAAGCTACGTCACTCAGCAAGACGGGCGTTCCACCGCGTGTTGCGATGGCCACGCGTCCGACGTCCTCAGTGTCGGCGAACAGCCCCTCGCTACGAATCACGAGTTGCTCTGTGCCGCGCTCAAGCGTGCCTCCCGATGCGTTCGACGACGCGCGCCGGATGCCATCTTCTAGATCGCGCAGTGTGATCGCTCGAGCGGCCATCGCGACCGGGTCAGGTCGCACATGGATCTCTTTGCTCATCCCGCCAAAGCTCACGACATCGGCGACTCCGTCGACCTGCAACATCTTCGGTCGAACGACCCAGTCTTGAAGTGTGCGTAGCTCGAGCGGGTTCGGCGGATCCGAAGTGAGTGAATAGCGATACACCTCACCGATCGGAGTCGAGTACGAGCCAAGCTCGGGTTTCACTCCGTCAGGCAAATCAGCGACGCGCAAACGCTCTGTGGTTTGTTGACGAGCGAAGTACGCGTCCGTGCCATCTCGGAAGGTCAACGTGACGTACGAGAGGCCGAACAGATTGATGCTTCTCGTACGAACCAGACCGGGCATTCCGTTCACAGCACGCTCGATCGGAATGGAGACCTGTCGCTCCATCTCTTCTGCGGGCTGACCTGGGTTCAGCGTGATGATCTGAACCTGAGTATCGGTGGGATCTGGAAAGGCTTCGATGGTCAGGTGCTGGAACGAATAGCTACCGAAAATGGCGACCACGAGGGTCGCGATCATGACGGCTAGCCGATGTTCGAGACACGCATCGACAAAACGCTCAATCACGGTGCTGCCTTGTTCTCTTCGGATGATGCTGGAGGTTCAGCGGTTGGATCGAGAGCGCTCAACAGCAACAAGGCACCGCGGGTGACCACGCGCTCTCCGACTTTGACGCCAGTCTTGAGCTCGACGCGCTCGCGGTTCTGTCGCCCGACTTCGACCTGGCGGCGCTGGAACTTCCCCGGTGAGGTTTCAACGAAGACGACAGAGCGCGCCCCATCACTCACGACGGCATTGCTTGACGTCTGCATGACCGCGGCGCCTCGTGGCGCCTCGATGATCGCTTCGACGAATGCGTTCGGCTTCAGCGTGTGGTTGGGGTTCGGCACGCGAATACGAACAGGCGTGGTTTGACGATCGGGGTCGACGACCTCTGAAAGCGAATCGATCACGCCACGCGCACACTCGTTCGTCGCGCCGGGCATACGGATCGACACCTCTTGCGCGACCGTAACCCCAGGCATGTCGCGCTCGGGCACGTCGACGACGACCACGACCTCATCGATATCCGCGATCGTTGCGACAGGCTTGTCCTTGTCGGGGCCAACCTCTTTGCCCACTGCCGCATCGAGCTGAACGACCGTGCCTGCCCTCGAGGCAAGCACCCAATACGACGTGCTGCTTTGTTGACGAACTTGAAGACTCGACAGCTTCGCCGACGCGGCGCTCACGCCGAGCTGTGCTTCGGCAAGCTCGCTCTGCGCAACCATCAAATCGCTCTGCGAAACCGCTCGCGATTCGACGAGCTTCTGAAGTCGTTCGACCATCGCTTGCTTCGTTCGAACGGCGAGCTGCGCAGTCGCGACATCACGCTGCATCGAAGCCAAATCGCCGCTGCGAACCTCGATGAGACGGTCGCCCTCTTTCACTCGATCTCCGAGCCGAACAGCGGCCTGTGCAACGCGTCCTTCGAGTGGCGCGAATGCAGGCGAGGTACGTGACTCGAACGTGGTCACGCGTGCCGTCAACGCCGTGCGACGAAGCGGAGGCCCGCTCTCTACCGCAGCGGTTTCGAAGCGCATCGGCGGAGGTGCCTTCGGATTAATTTCGACGATGTCTCCCGCCGCTTTGTACGACGCGGGAACCTCAGCAGCAGCAGGTGGTTTCGGCCACATCAAAAGCCCAACACACGCGGCAACTGAGAGGGCCACGACGACACCAAGAGCAAACATTCCCACGCCACTTCGAGGTGCTGGTGCAGGTGGAATCGTTGCTGCCGCGTGATGCGGCGGGGAGGTCATCGAAGAGGTCATGGCTGTCGGTTTCTGCTGGCGAGCGACGGTGAAATTACTGCCGTCGCGCCAAGCGAATTAACAGCCTAGCGCAACCACACGAAATCCCATGAAATGAAGGAAATATCACGGAGAGAAGCGGCTAGCGTTCACGGGCAACAAGGACAAAATCGTGACGGCCGTTGTGAACTGTTCACTCATGCTGTCCGCTTCGTCTTCAGCCAGCTCCGAAAGTGATCGCCGAGCCTGGATCAGATCCGTGAGCGGGATGAGCCGCGGCGTCGCAGCGCGTTCGAGATCATCGACCACCGCTTTCGCTTTCGGAATCGTTTCGGTGATCAGCGCGACGTGACGACGCTCTTGTCGCGCGAGCGTTGATCGAAGAGTCGACAACCGCGCGGCATCCGAGTCGAGCGTCTGTTTTCGTTGAAGCTCGGTGCGCATCGCTTTCGCCTCTGCTGCTGTACGCTGAGCTTGCCCCGCGTCGAACAACGGAAGCGGGATCGACAGCGTCAGGCTCAACGAGTTTTGTTGGTTTCCTGAGATGACGAATCGGTCATGTGTGTAGCCAAGGCGCAGCGTCAAATCGGGGATCTTCTGCGCCTGTGCAAACTTGCTTTCGTAGCTCGCTGCCTCTCGTGATGCGTCGAGTGCCCGGATGTCGGGTCGGTCTTCGAGAGCGCCCTCTGCCTTGCTCGCTTGTTTGACCCAAGCGCTGAGAAATCCGCGCGCTTCGTTGGCGCTGGTGAACGTGTTGCACGCCTGCCCGGTGAGCGATGGGCACGTTGCCAACAGCGAGTCTCGATCCGCTTCTGTCGTTCGAATCGATTGTTCGACACGCGCCTGTTCGATCGAGAGACGATCGGTGTCGAGTGGTGTTCCGATGCCGGCGGTTTCTCGACTCTTCGCCAACACCACCGCGGCCTTCGCTTGCTCGAGCACGCCTTGCAATGCATCGAGCCTCACCTCGTCTGCTGCGAGCGAGCCCAGAAGTCGCGCGAGGTTGACTGCGTTGTCGCGCGCCGAGCTGTCGAAACCCGCTTGCGCCGCCTTGATCAACGCGTCGGCTCGCGCATGTCGCGAAGCTCGTTTGCCAAGCAAAAATCGGTAGCTCACGCCGATGCTGTAGTTCGGAACATTGAGCATCGGGTCAGCGAGATCCGGGGGGTTCGTACGACCGATCGGGATGGTCCCGATCGTGGCATCGAGGGTCGGATTTTCGTAGAGCCGACTCTGCTGCGCGTCCGACCGAGCGAGGTCAATCGAGAGTCGATCTTGTTGAAGCGTCGGTGCTCCCTTGCTGACCGCATCCACCAGCGTTGGCAGGTCAGTGCGCGCCGAGGGGACAAACTTCGCGTCGTCTGCCGACGCCACTCTCGAGCTAAGAAGCACCCCGAGCGGCAGCAAAAACAGAGCCCTGCGTCGAAGAAACGTACGGCCCATGCCGTTGGTTTTCACTGCGTGTCGCCTCAGCAACAGAGCTGGCGTTCCGGTCATGGCGCAGGTGACTAGCTTGCTGATCATAGCTGGGCATGAGCGGTGAATGAAGGTTTGCTCAGTTGCAAGACACCGAAAACAGACAACGGCAAAATCTCGTTCGTGCGAAGCCATTTTCCGTCTCTCTGGGCCGCGGCTCCTCCGCCACGAAAAACCAATTCGCCATCGTCCACCCCGCCGCCTCCAAGCGACGACGACCTGGCTGAGCTGGGTGATGTGTTGCGTTCGCGAGGCTCGGAGCAGCCGCGAATCGCTGACTCAGCACCCGTATCGGTGCCTGCGTCTCGCAGGCCAGAACATGGTACGCTCGACTCGATGAAGATCCTCGTTGTCGAGGACAACAAGAAGCTTGCTCGCTTCCTTGTCCGAGCGTTTGCCGAAGAAGGGTACATCGTCGATCAGGTCGCCGATGGTGCTGCTGCGCTTCAGCAGATTCAGGCGATTCCGTACGATCTCGTGATTCTCGACTGGATGCTCCCTGAGCTCGATGGGCTCACGGTGTGTCGAGAGGTTCGTGCGCGTGGCAATCGAGTTCCGATTTTGATGCTCACTGCGCGCACAGATGTCCCCGAGAAGATCGCGGGCCTCGATGCTGGCGCAGATGACTACCTCGCCAAACCTTTCGACTTGGGTGAGCTGCTGGCTCGCTCTCGTGCGTTGGTTCGGCGTGGTGTGGGTGATTCGGTGCTGCGTGTTGGCCCACTCGTGGTCGACCGTGCAGAGCGTCGCGCAACCCTCGATGGCAAGCGCGTCGATCTCACTCCTCGTGAGTTCGCGTTGCTGGCGTACCTCGCACGAGAAGCAGGGCGTGATGTCCCTCGCATGGAGATCCTTGCGAAGGTCTGGGAAACATCGTTCGACCCCGGCTCGAATGTGGTCGATGTTCACGTGAAAAGCCTTCGCGACAAGCTCGGAAACTACGCACGCATGATCGAAACCGTGCGAGGTGTGGGCTACCGGATCGTCGCTCCGAGCAATGGGGGGTAAGCGCTCGTGAGGCTGAAGGATCGCCTTAGCCTTGCTCTCACGTCGCTCACCGCGCTTGCGTTGGGCACATCGTTCGTCGCCGCCTATTTGTTGGTGCGCCGAGACGAATGGATTGGTTTTGATCGTGCCCTTCTCGAGGGGGCGTCGGCGGCCGCTGAGCTGGCCGCTCTTCGTGACACCGACTCGGTCGTCAAGACCTACAGCTTGCCGCCGATCGTTCCTTCGCCAGACGCTCGCTTTGTGGCGGTGTACACGGGTGACGGAGAGATCGTTGCCGCTACCCATAACTTTCCCCAGCCACCACGAAAGCTGAGCAACGCTTCCTGCACCGGCGCCTCTCGTGCCCTTCGATCTCACGGGCCGACCCGGCCGCCTTCGGGGCGTCGGCGCCTGTGGGGGTGCGCGATGAGCAGGTCTTGTTCGCGATGTCGAAAGACTCGTTCGAAGAAGATCTCGAGTTTCTCGCGCGCGTGCTCGTTGCGCTGTTTTTCTCAGCAATTGTTGCGACCGCGTTGGCCGCTCGTTGGCTGGGGGCGTCACTCTCACGTGATGTCGACGCCATCGCAACCGTGGCTCGCACCGTGGCACGCGGTCAGCTCTCGGCTCGCGTGGGCCCGGGGCGGCGTGGCTCAGACGAAACCGCAGCGCTGGCGGACGACCTCGATCACATGGTCGCTCAGCTCGACGAGCTCGTGTCGACGCAACAGCGCTTCATCTCGCACGCTGCGCACGAGCTGCGATCCCCTCTCGCGACGCTTCGCGGTGAGCTCCAGCTCGCTCTTCGTCGTCCTCGTCAGTTGGTCGAGTATCAAGAGACCATCGAAGAGGCCCTCGAAGAAGTGACAGCACTCTGCTCGCTGGCAGAAGATCTGCTGACGCTGGCTCGGGTGCAGCATCGCAATCACGACGAAGCTCGAACCTCGCTGCACGAGATCATCGCCGATGCCGTTCGATTGACGATCGCTCCGGCTGAAGATCGCGGTGTGCGTCTGATGGTTCCCGATGTCGATCGCAACATTCAGGTTGTCGGTGTTCGAGCCGATCTCACGCGTGCTCTTCGCAACTTGATCGACAACGCGATCGCTCACTCGCCCAAAAATTCGGATGTGAAAATCTCTGTCGATGTCGATGACAACAAGCTGTTCTTGGCCGTTGTCGACGCAGGCCCTGGCGTGAGCGCAGAAGACGCCGACGCGATCTTTGCTCCGTTCTTTCGAAGCGCACGCAACCAGTCTTCCGACTCAGGCGCGGGGCTTGGCTTGTCGATCACGCGCGAGATTGCTCGCGCGTATGGCGGAGACGTGGTGCTCGATGGCTCGCATCGAAACGGAGCGAAGTTCTTGCTCTCGCTGGTGCCTGCTTAGCGCGGTTCGTAAGTCAGTCTGGGTCGAGCTCGCCCGTAAGGAACAACGAGATCGAATGCTCGGACTCGATCTCTTGATCACTCGATCATTCGAATAACGCCGCCCGTTTCTTCGATGTACTCCTCGAGTCGATTGCGAAGCTCGGGTGCTGTCGTTACCCCATAAAGAGTCTTTCCGCCGGGGCCGCCCACCTTCGATTGGGTCTTCGTCACCGAGAGATTGTTCACTCGATCGAGCATCAAGATTTGCTGGCCGTTGTACGCACCAAGCATGTCGATGAGTGGCATGCGATCGGGCCCCAATCGCCAGGTCTCTGCGATCAACGTTCGTTCAGGCATCTCTCGTTGACCATTGACGATCGGCGCTAGGTCGATGCCATCGAGCCCTTCAGGCGCGGGTGTGTTGGTCGCCGCAAGGATCGTCGGGAACAAGTCCACCAAGCTCACCACCGCATCGCTCGTTTTCCCTGCGGGGAAACCCACTCCGGTGATGATCAACGGCACCCGGATCGACTCTTCTTCTAGGTCGCTCCCATGGTCGCGATGAGATGTTGTCCGGATTTTTTCTCCGTGGTCCGAGGTGATGATCACCACGTATGGGTCGATGCCCATCTTCTTCGTGAGCGTTGCGAGCACTCGTCTGATCTGATTGTCGACGAACAAGATCTCGTGGTCGTAACCATCGGGTTCTTTTTCGCCCCAGTAGCGTGTTCCCTCGTGTTTGACGCTTGGCCCGTGTGGGCCGAAAAAGTGCGTCCACAAGAAGAAGGGTTCGCCCTGCGGCATTTTTTCTATCGTGTCGATCGCCAGGTCTGCGGTGCCGACATCGTCACGCTTGTTCGGCAGCAGCTTCTCGACCTCTTTGTATTCATCGAAACCCTCGCGCATGTACTTCTGATCGAGAAACTGCGAGTAGCCGTCGTCGATGATCGCCGCAGTGTGCATGCCTCGACGCTTGAGCCACCATGCGAGCGGCTTCAGCTTCTCTTCGATCGGCATACCGAACGCCAGCTTCACTGTCTCGCCAGGCATCAAGTCGTTTCGTTCGTTGCTGCGGAGCAGACGGTACTTGTTCGTCTCGTACAGGGTGTTCCAGGTAAGCCTTCGGGGGAACACCCCTCGCAACATCGACGACAGCGAGATGCTTGTCCAACCCCCTGCGGTGTACGCGCGATCGAAGCGAACACCGGTCTTGGCGATTCGTTCGAGAGACGGCGTCGTAGGTCGATCGTGTCCGTACAGGCTCATCCGATCCGGGCGAAGTGTGTCGATGGTGATCAACACGACGGACATCGATGGATGGTCTGCAGGCGCAGCGACTTTCTCCTGAAGCGCAGCTCGATCGAGGGGGGCTTTGGCGTCGCCTCGCAGACAGTTGTCGTCGATCCCGTTCAGGGGGATCTCGACGTGACCAGGAGAGATCTCTGCGTTGAACGGAGCGCAGTCGCCGCCGCCAAAAAAAGCCGAGTAGCCGTCTCGATCGAAATCGAAAAGCGCACGCATGGTGGCGAGGGTCATCCCGGCGTACGGCTGGTAGATCATCAGGTAGATCGTGTCTGAGTGCGCTGTCCGCATCGTCGCGATGGGCATCAACACGAGACCCGCTGGCACCGCCCAGCGACCCCAACGAAGAGCGGGTCGCGATGGAGGGGTGATTCGCCCCGTGAGCAACACGAGCATGAGCATCCATGTCCACACGTTGAGCAAGCGAAGCGCGGTGTGTGCGTGTGGATAGTGCCCGGGAACTGCGTTCGATCGACGAGCACCAATGCGATGCAGAACAGAAGCATCGGTACCGCGCTCGCGTAGCGACGCCAGCTCGTGAGCGAGGCCAAGTAGCCGCGAGGCGCGTGAGCACGAGGCTGCATCAGGACAAGCAACAACGCGAAGACGAGCGCGCCTGCGATCGAGCCGAACAAGGCCATGTACGCGAGCTTTTGATCGGGGCCGCTCAACCTTGCCCACACTCCGAGTGCCGACACGAGACGAGCCGCCCCGACCAACGCGAGAACTGGCCAGAGCACCCACGCTGCATATCGAGGTAGCGATGCGAACAATCGAAACCCGATGCCGAAACCAGCGCCCATCATCGCGCCGTAGAGAAGGCCAGTGCCAGCAGCCCAGAAGAAGGCCATCGGCGGAGGGAGCGTTCCGGCGGTGAGCATGTCGTTCACACACGCCACCGTCATCACGAGTGCACACCATGCCGAATAGGTGGCGATCGTGGTCGAGCCGTTGGGATCCATCCAGCGCGTGAGCTTGCTCAAAAGGCTCGTTGCGTTCTGCTGTGCCGACGAAGTCGTGGGCGCTGGATCATCCATCGTCGGCGCGCTTTGTGGCATGTGAGTGACGAAGTCAATCGTCGACACTCGTCAGGACGGATGACGCTCTGGCCTCGCTCGAAGTAGCATCGCGTCCCATGCCGAATCGAAGGGAATCCAGCTATCTGGTCGTCGACGTCGAAACCGTTTTTGACTCGAGCTTGCCGTTTCCGATGACGTCCGAGGGGCTACCGCCTGCGCCGTATCACCAAGTGGTCGCGCTCGGTGTCTGCTGGTTCGGTAAGAACCACGAGATCAAGCGCTTCGGGATCGTGGGTGAAGGCAAGGATGAGGAAGCCACCCTCAGTGACTTCGTTCGCTTCTTCGAAGGGCGACGACCCGACATCGTGACGTGGAACGGTCGTTCGTTCGAAATGCCCGTGATCGCCACACGGTGTTTTAAGTACGGGATCCCCTTCTCGCACTATTACGACGAGCGCAATCTGCACTATCGATTCACGACGGAAGGCCACTTCGATCTGATGGACTTCTTGTCCGACTTCGGAGCGTCACGACCGGCGAAGCTCGACACCGTGGCGAGGTTGATCGGTTTGCCAGGAAAGATGGGCGTCGAGGGGAAGGATGTCGGCCCTCTGGTTCACGCAGGCAAGCTCGAGGTGGTGCAGTCGTACTGCTTGTCGGATGTGATCCAGATCTCTGCGTTGTTCTTGCGAACTCAGCTTGCGCGAGGCGTGCTCGATCTCGGAGCGTATCGAACAGCGATGACAGGGTTGTTCTCGGCGGCGGATGAAGACCCACGGATCGCGCATGTGATGGCAGCGGTGAATCGTCCACGTGTGTTGCTCGACGAGCGACGTTGAGACGTATCAAGACACGCTGTCGAGATCGGACTCGATCTCGCGTGGGGGTAGCGCTCGTTTTCAGCCTCACGTAGCCTCGCTGAGGGAGGTACGCGAATGGCTTATGTGAGGCTTGATTCTCGGCTTGCGTGTCTTGCGGTCGTGGGGCTTCTTGCTGCCTGTAGCTCGGATGATTCGCCCGGTGCAGCAGGGAGCGCTGGCGCGTCGGGCTCATCGGGGAGCGCTGGCGCGTCGGGCTCGGCTGGCTCGAGTGGTGCGAGTGGTGTGAGTGGTGCGGGTGGAACGGCGGGCTCGAGTGGCGCGGCTGGCTCGAGCGGCTCGTCAGGCGCTGCAGGTGCTTCGGGCTCAGCAGGTGCGAGTGGTGCGGCGGGGTCTGCTGGGAGCGCAGGTAGCGCTGGCTCCGCAGGGGCTGCAGGTAGCGCGGGTAGCGCAGGGGCCGAGACCTGTTTGGGCTCGAGCTTGCTCAGCTCGTTGGGCAAAGACCACCTGATGATCGGTTACGCGGGCGAGGATTCGACAGGTGATGCAGCGCCTTTCGATGGTCGCTATTTGTACTTGTCGGGTGGGTTGTTCGACTCGAACGAGCCGTGCTCATCGTGCTTGAGCTGCACGTCGAACGGGCAGTCGTGTGACAACGCGAACGGCTGCGGATGGTGGGGGTGTTGGCAGTACGATCAAGACCCACCGGGGCAGTACGTGCGCGGATTGATCGACGGCGCAAAGAGTCGCGGCGAGACGCCAATGATCACGTACTACGAGATCCTGCAAAGCAGTGGTGTTGCCGAAACCCCCGAAGCAGAGATGGGCGCAGCGAACGATGTCACGCTGATGCGCAGGCTGTTGGCCGACTGGAGGTTCGTCGCAACTACGGTGGGGTCCGATCAGGCGTTGCTCCATTTCGAGCCTGATTTTTGGGGATACGCGCAACATGTGAACGCGAACCCGCACAGCATTCCAGCGGCGGTTGCGTCTGCCGCGCCCGAGGATTGTGGAACACTAGAAAACTCGATCGCTGGGTTGGGTCAGTGCGTGATTCAGATCGTTCGCAAGTACGCACCGAATGCGAAAGTGGGTCTTCATGCATCCGCGTGGGGCACCAACTACGACTCGCTCGGCAACTCGGATCCGTCCTTCGATGTGGCTGCAGAGGCACAGAAGCTAGGCGACTTTTTGATCGCAGCCGGAGCAGGTCAGGGCGACTTTATCGTGGCCGATATGTCGGATCGCGATGCAGGCTTCTACGACTCGATTGGGCGCGATTCTTGGTGGGATGACACCAACGCTACGCTACCCAATTTCACCCAGGCCTTCGTGTGGTCGAAAGCGCTGGCAGAGCGCATGAGCAAGCCCGTGATCTGGTGGCAGATCCCTGTGGGCAACATGAGCCAGAACAACACGACCAACCACTGGAAGGACAATCGCGTCGACTACTTGATGGCGCACACCAACGATGTGGTTGCCGCACACGGAGTCGGGTTGTTTTTTGGCGCAGGAGAAGGCCAGCAAACCACGCCCGAAAGCGATGGCGGCAACCTCATCGGCAAGGTCAACGCGTACCACAATGCGGGCAGTACCCCCGTCTGCCCGTGAACCTGGTGACTTAGATCATTCTGTCCAGTCGATCTCGCTCTCGCCCATCGTGCGGTATCGCGAGTCTATGTCTTGCATGAGCTCGGCAAACCAGGAGTCGAGCTTCACGCCCGTGGGTCGAGGGCTGTCCGCGTAGAACGTTCCGCGAATGCACTCGGCGTTGCCGTTCGCGTCTTCGCGGCAACGACCGTCGACATACACGATGATCGCTTTGGCGAGTCGAGTGCCTGAGCTGTCGAGCGACGAGTTCATCCAGTTCGCCAAGAACAAGATGGCCGCGCCGAGGTCTTCGGGGGTCTGTCCGTAGCCGTGAAGCAAGTAGATGACCGGGTAGCGAACGTCTTGAAGCTTGCTGTGGCCATACCCCGGCGGCAGGTTCACTTGCACGGGGCCTTTGCGCCCGCGTGAGTCAGTGAACTCGTACGAGCAGTTGCCGAGCAACACACACTTCTCGACGCCCGGCGCAGGGTCACCTTGTGCTTCTTCAACGAACGATTTCGGTGCGTCAGGCCAACGCGAGCTGATGTAGTAGAGCGCGGTCTGAAGACGCTGAGCGAGCTCTGCGATCGTGCCGACGTGTTGACCCGAGCCCTGCTTGAGAGCGTCCTCGGTCGGGTCGATGGGGCCGTACCTGAACATGACCGAGCCGGGCATGTCGTCCCAGCGCATGGCTTGAGGAACGAAGGCGTTGCGGCCCTCTTGCCCTGGCATCGTCAGGCCATTGGTGAAGTACGATGTGGCGCGCCCTCGTGCGGCCATGCTGCCGGCGAGATGTTGTGCGGCCACGTGCGAGTTGAACAGGTCGCGAATGCCGCCATCTGTCCAGAGGTCGATTCGATGGAACGCGTTGTCATCGAGCTTGCCGCCTGCAGGCGTCGAGCGTTGACCGATGATGCTTCGCGAGTCGCGATCGAAGAAGCGTGTGAGGCCCTTCGACATCGTGAACTTTCCGTCCGCTTCGCCAGTGTCGTATGGGCTGTCTTTCGTCTCGGCGACGCCGTCGATACCCACGTCTTCGAAGGGCTCTCCGTCGTCGTACATCCCGTTGCCTTCGGTGCCGTTCGGGTTGTACTGCGGGTCGTAGTCATCGCCCGCGGGGTCTTCGTTGACGCCAGCCTCGTAACCAGGCTCGTCTTTCGACGCGAGCTTGTCAGCACCCACGTCGTCGAAGGGCTCGCGACCCTGTGAAATGATCGGCTCGTCTTCGTCGCGAACACCGTTGTTGTTGTAGTCAACGGCGAGCGCGACCTCGAGCGGTGCGGTGTTGTCCTGGCTTGTCCAGGTGTTGGCCCAAGGCGACTTTTGTCGGTCTTGCGGTGAGCCATCACACACCGTGATCACGGGGAAGGTGCCCTTCGGATTGAACTTCCGATCGTAGTAGCCGGTCGGGATCACGAATGGCGTCGCGCAACGCTCTGCCGCGCAGTGTTGATCTCGTTCGACCTGGTTGTCGTAGTTCGGTGTTCCGCTGATCGGATCAATCCAAACCGCGCACTCGCGGTTGGGGTGATTGCCCACGACGGCAGGCGAGTTGGGGTCA
This sequence comes from Polyangiaceae bacterium, assembly GCA_046351315.1. Lineage (GTDB taxonomy): Bacteria > Myxococcota_A > Polyangia > Polyangiales > Polyangiaceae > JAXLYQ01. Next base: position 1,478 of record JAXLYQ010000076.1, on the reverse strand, counting down.
ACTCCTGCGGGGAGCTGCTCTCCGTTCTCGGCGTTGTTGTCCGAGATGGGGTTGCCAATTGAAGCGCAATATCCCGGAAGAGCTGCAGGTATTCTCGACGGCTAAACGAACCGCCGTTGCCGTCGCGCGGGTACTCGTACCACCACTGGTTGTACGTCTGCGGGTGTGCATAGGGGAACTTCGTCGGCGCCATCGGCGCGAGCTGCGTGGGCGGCGTGGTGCCGTCGTTTGGCAAGAAGCCCGCGACGTGATTCTCGAGAATGTTGTTGAGCAAGAACGTCCAGTCGACGGGCCCTCCGAGGGGAGCGATCACGTCGAATCGATCGTGGTGACCAAACCCGAACGTGTTCGAGCCTGAGCCTCCCATCGACACGCCCATCACAGCCTTGTGCGTGAGCTTTCGCTTGAAGGTTTTGGTACCAGCGTCGTTCTTGAACACCGCTTGGTATGTGCCCAATCGCGGGGCCATGAACTTGAGCACCCAGCCGCCACCGTCGAGTTGCTCGAGGTGCTGATCGGCGACGGGGATCGTGCGCGGCGTCTTGAACGCGGGCCCTGAGTACGCCACCTGAATGTGTCGCCCGGCAGCCTTCGTGGGAAGCAACGCGGGATTGATGGGGATGGCCATCGGGATCTCGCGCGGGAACTTCGTTGACTCAGGCCCGAACGTGATCGCAGTACCGATTGCGGTGTAGCCATCGGGAACGATCGACGCGGCGGCACACGAGACCTTTCCCTCGAAGGGTTGCACCGTCCAGAGAACCGGCGACTGGTACGTGAACCCTTCTTCGGTGGCTTGGGTCGCGATGTTCGCGTGCTCTTGAAGACCAAGTGATGCGCCTCCGAGAGCGGCTGTTCCTCCGAGGGTCGAGCCTGGGTTCACGGTGCCAGACGCTTCGCCACTACAGGTCGGAAGATCGCCGCTTACGACCTCGACAGGTACCGTCGTTTTGACGGTGGCATCGCCGATCTGGATCGACACGTCGAGCGAGGTTTTGCCCGCCTTGAGGCCCTTGACGTCAAGCTCGACGACTGACGAACGATAGGTGTACGCAAGGTTGGTTGCCTCGGTCGAAGCCACGGTGTCGTCCGCGAATTTCAACGCGACAGGCGTGCGGTGACAGTTGTCGGGCTCGACGGTAAGGCGAAGGTGTCGTGTGCCCCCCGGCGTCACGCTGACCGCTGCCGGAGACGCATAGATGTGCGAGCGCTCCGGGTCGACATCTTCACAGACTTCGCCGGGTTTGGGTTGTGGGTCGTCGCCTCCGCCCGTACCGCCAGAGCCAGCGGTGCCACCGCCCCCCGCGGTGCCGCTCGACTTGGGAGACTCAACATCCTCACAGGCGGCAAAGGAAGCAATGGCGCCGACTGTCACGAGACAGAGCGCGCTACGAACGAGGCGCGATCGAGAAAGCGTCAAGGGCATGAACTTCGCTCCGTAACGCCGAGGGAATGACTACACGCCGCCGAAAGGCGCG
>JAXLYQ010000075.1:0-17575 GCA_046351315.1 Polyangiaceae bacterium | reverse complement strand
CTCGGCGCACGCTTCGAACAGCACGGTGATCATGCGTTCGACGGCCCATCGAAAGACGAGCTTGCCGTCCATCTGTGCCCACATGTACTCGGGCGAGACTTGGCCGACTCCGTTGGCATCTTGCGGGATGAACGGTCGGTTGCGGGTATCCCAGACACGCTGGCTGAGGTTGTCGGCGTAGCGACCATCGGCACCGAGCTTCCAGGTACGAACGCCTCGATCTTCATCAGTTGCGCTCACGACCACCGCGGCGGCTGCATCGCCAAAAAGACAGGCGACGGTACGACCTCGCGTCGACAGATCGAGGGCGTGCGAGTGAACCTCTGCTCCGACGACGAGCACGTGTTTGGCTCCACCCGATTTCACCATCGAGGTGGCAGTGGCGAGGCTGTACAGAAAGCCAGAGCACTGATTACGAACATCGAGCGCGGGGACAAACTTCGCATCGTTGCCGTCGCACAACCCGAGCTTCTGCTGCAGATAGACACCTGACCCGGGGAAGCAATGCTCCGGAGACAACGTGGCAAAGACGATCATGTCGAGATCGGTCTTTTTCAACCCGGCGTTGGCGATGGCTTGTTGTGCAGCGGGGACAGCTAGGTCGGCAGGGCCAAGACCCGAATCGGCAAAGCGCCGCTCTTCGATCCCGGTGCGCTGGACGATCCAGTCGTGGGTGGTTTCAATGCCGAATTCTTTGACGAGGTCGTCATTGGTGACGACGCGAGGAGGCAGGAACAGGCCGGTACCGGAGATATAGGCGTTGGGCACGGCGACTCCTTATGCAAGGACTTTGGGGGGCGGCGACCATAGCGCAACGTTTCGCTGACGCTCACACCCGCTCGCGGATCGTGCGAATCGCCTCTGCGCGACCGGCTGCGACCTTGCGCATGCTCTCCATACCCATCGCGGAAAACTCGTTCGCGACGAACGCAAGCGCATCGAGAGCAGCGGCTTGCCAACGGAAGTCACGAGTTCGGTCTCGGAGCACCTCGTAACAACGAGAGGCATCGAGATGACAAAGCGCCGCACGCCATCGATGCTCGGCGCGGGAGTAGGCATAGGCTGCCGACAGAAACCTCGAGGCTGCCTCACGAAGTTTTTCTGCGGGGTTCGCCTCGCCGGGCATCGAAGCGAGCGAGGCGACAATTTGCGCGTCGACCCGGCGCATCAGCGCTTCTTCGATCAGACCAATCTCACCTGCGAAGCTCGAACGACAGGTGGCCACTCGCAGCGCTGCCGACGAAGGGTGACCAATGGCTGCATCGAGACGTGCGAGATCGAGCTCGGCGCGTAGGCGACGAGGCCCGCCAGCATCCACCTCGTTCATTCGCCCAGTTGCTCGTTCGAGTCGGATCTTTGCCCCGCGAGCGTCGCCTTGGCGGCTCAACATGCGACCCCACGCCGCATCGATTTCGACCTCGAGCAACGCCTGTCGTTGAACCGCGGCTCGACCGTGCGCCTCGCGCAACACATCGTCAGCGTTGGCGTACTCGCGACGTGAGGTCGACAGCTCGGCAGAGACGATCGAAAGCCGCGCATTCAACAACACGTCACGTGTCGCGAGCTCTCCGAGATTGCTGCGTGCTAGCCGAACCATGCTCGCTGCCGCTTCGAGCTCTCCGAGTGCAACGAGTGTTGCTCCATGCTCGAACAACCCTTCTGCGAGGCGTGCGTTCACATCACTCACGAACGATTCGCCAGCGGGGCTTTGCATCGCCGCTTGGGCAAGACGAAGTGAGGCTTGCTCGAGCATTCGACCCGAGTCAGCGAGACGACCTCGCTCGCGCTGAATCTCGGCAAGTCGTATCAACGCATCGGCCGCATCTTCGTTGGCGGATGGATCCTCCAGTGCTGGCACCGCCTTCAAGAATCGACGAAGTGCGCTGGTCTCTCCGCGAGAGCGCCACGCCACATGCGCCATCATCGACTCGACACGAGCCGCAACAAGCGGAGAGAGCGATGCGTCGACAAGACGAATCAAGCGACTCGACGCATCGGTAAGTCGCCCTGCATCGATCACTCGTGCTGCCGCATCGAGCTGCTGACGAGGGGTCAAGCCCCACAAGCCCAGCGCTCGATCGGCAACGCGTACCGACATCGGGCCGTATTGTCTCGGGTCATGCGAGAGCGCCGCTTGCCGCAGTGTCTGTGGCGGCGAGCGAAGCGGGTAGGCTTCGCTTGCGAGTCGAAGGGCGAGCGGTTCGAGACCACGCACCTCGAGCGCTCGCGTCTGCGTGTCATCGAGCGAGGTCAACCAGGCCACGAATGTGCGTCGCCAGGCATCGAGCCAACCCGTCGCCACGCTCACTTCGTGGGCTGACATCAATGTGGCGAGCTCCCACGCCAAGTCGCGTGCTCCGAGCAAATCATCGATCGCATCGCGAACGGCATCGTGAAGCCACAACACCTCGAAGTCGCGACCTCGTTCCGAACGCTCTCCACGCAAGACCAGCGACGCGTCGACGGGCTTGCCAGAGCTTGCCCCTTCTGCGTCGGGCGAGACCTTGCGCAGATCGACGTCGGCACTGGATCCACAGAACAACGCGATGGCGCGAACCAGCTTCATGGCCGGCTTGTCGTCGACCAACGCGGCAAGCAAATACTCTTGCCACGAGACCTCTCCGACAGGGCTTTGGATCAATGTCTCAATGTCGCCCGGGCGCGACATCTGACTGGCCGTGACTGCAAGAGCGAGCGGGTGCCCACCGAGACGATCCAGGATCTCTTTCGAGTTCTCATCGCTGATCGCAACGATCTCTGACCAGCCTGGTACTTTGGGCAGCTTCGACTTGAAGTACGTGCGTGCGTCGGTGCGCGAGAGTGGGTCGATCTGGATGGTCGTCGTACGCAATCGATCGAGTGGCTCGGGGGTGACGATCACCACCGCCGACGGTGCGCAAATACTTGCGAGAAACTCGATACCGTCGTCTGCGAGCACTCCGGCAGAATCGATCGAGAGGGCAAGCAAAAACGGAGTATCTCGCTGAAGCTCGTGGCGTGCGCGACCCACGGGGTCGTCATCGAGATCGATGCGCTCTTCTCCATCGATGGCAAGCAACACGCGACGCGCGAGCCACTGCGCGGTCACCTTGCCTTCACGGGCGTCGTGTCTCGTAAAGCTGATCGCTCGGTATCGATGCGCGACGTGTTGAATCACGCTGCGAAGCAACATCGAGCGCCCGGTGTCGACAAGCCCCACAATCGTGATCGCTGTCGGCTCTTGCGGTGGCGCGGCGAGCAGTCGATGAAGCGCAGGCGCGTGGCGTAGACGCATATGCGAAAACGCTTCGGGTAGCTCTCGCGCCCTGCCTTGCGGGGATGGATCACGCTCGATGTAAAGCGAGCCGAGCGGCAAGCTCTCGGTGTCGAAGAGTGACCAATCAGGGGTCGCCGTCGCGAGCGTAGGCGTCGAGAGATTCAGCGCCTTGCCGCGCTGCTTGTGCTCGGTCTGCGCAGCAGAGAATGCATCGCCGAGCTTTGCTCCACGAGCGAGCTCTGCATAGAAGCGACGAAAGAACGGTGCCGTCGCATCACTCTGGATCTTCTCACTGAAGCCGATGATTCCGGCGATGGCGCTGACCGAGTGTACCGCCTCTGACTTCAGCTTTTTCGTGAGACCTTTGGCTGCGTCTTTCGGAAGGCTGTCACAAGCTGCAAAACACAACAGCACCGGGGGGCCGTTACGCTCGGCCAACACCCGAGACAGCAGCGACGCGATCGGAACCTTCTGCGTTTTGCCATCGAACCGATCTTCGAAAAGTATCGTGCCCCCCGCAGAGAGACTCTCGATCGCGTGGCCGTCGAAATGGATGATGGCGACGGATGGGTCTCGCGCTGCCGCTACGAAGGCCTCTGCGTCGCCTGGGCCTCGCGCGTCGATACAGATCGGGCGACCCAGCAGACTCAGTGCACCGCGAATGTTCCTGAGATCACCGTCGCGTTCAACGCGCAGCTCGTCATACGGGCGCGCCTCAATGATGCGAAGGACTGGGGGTGTCGCTCGCCAAGCAAACCCCCCGGGCGCGCCTGCCTTGCTCGGAGGAGGAGGCTCCACGGGTTTGATCTCGCGGTCGTCCTACCAGCGACACAAGGTGGGTGTCTACATCTCACCTTCGTTTCGTATCAGCAAAGTGCGTGATTGACCTAGAGTGCCTCGTTCTGTTTACGATGCAGCGGGATGGTCAATCGACCGATCGCGGGCGGAGGCGGAAAAGAGGAGCTTCGTGCTTCTTTTCTCAAGTCATATCTGCTGCGCCTCAGAGAAGAGAAGGGCGAACGCGTCGTTCGGTCGCTTCTGTCCGAAGCCGGGGTCGGAGCAAGCGCACTTGAAAACGAGACCTTGTGGATCTCGGTCAGCGCAGCTCGAAAGATCTTGAGCCTTCTCGAGAACGCGTTCGGCGGCCCTGAAGCCATCGCAAGTCGTGGCGAATGGATGGTGCACAACGAGAATTTGGGCACCTACGTTCGACTGCTGCGAGCGGCTTCGCAGCCTTCAGATGCGTACCGCTTGCTCGCCGAGAACGCGCAAGAGATGACACGCGTTGGCGTGTTCAAGGTCGAGAACATCGACGCCACGTCGGTGCGCGTGACCTACAAGCCATCCGATGCCGACGAGACTCCGCAGGATGACGAACGTCTTTCGATCGCCCGTGCTGCTGAGCTTGCTGGGTTGCCGCGCCTCTGGGGGCTCGACGAAGCGCAGGTCGTCCGAGAAAAGTGCCTCTGTAAGGGTGACCCTGAGGACGTCTATCTCGTTCGCTGGAAACCCCTCAGCACACAGGCGTTGACGCCGCTCGCCGCGGTGGGCGCAGCGGTTGTGACGGGCGCTCCGGTGGTCGCATTTGCACCGTGGTGGGTGGGGTTGATCGTGGGTGGGGTTGGCGCCGGTCTTGGTGGAGCGATCGGTTATTTGGTCGAGCGTTCTGCTCGTGAGAAGGCCGCTCGTACGCTCGAACGTCACCGTATCCATGCGCTCGAACGAGGGCTCGAGCTGAAGGGTGAGCTGTCGGCTCCGGCAGTGGCACCAGGCGAGCTTGACGGCACTGTTCTCGGCGGCAAGTACCGTATTCTTCGTCGCATCGGCTCGGGCGGTATCGGTGTCGTGTACAGCGCCGAGCACATCGGTCTGGGCAGCACGGTCGCCATCAAAGTGCTTCGTGGTGCAGCGGCGCGTGATGCGAGCGAGATCGCTCGATTGCGTCGTGAGGCACAGGTGCAGGTGACGATCGAACATCCGAACGTGATCCGCACACTCGATCTCGATCAGATGCCCGATGGCTCGCTGTACGTCGTGATGGAGCTCCTTCGCGGGCGCACGCTTGCCGACAAGCTTTCACGCGAAGGCCCTGTGCCTTCAGGGTTTGCGATCCCGGTATTCGTACAAGTGTGTCGAGCGCTTTCGGCTGCACATGCCAAGGGCGTTGTGCATCGAGATCTGAAGCCCGGGAACATCTTCCTGTGTGACGATCAAACGGTGAAGGTGCTCGACTTCGGTATGTCGAAGCTGCAGTCGGCCGAGTCGCTCACGCAAGAGGGCTTCACGCTTGGCACTCCCGAGTACATGGCGCCCGAGCAGTGCATCGGTGCCGCGGTCGAGCCCCGAACCGATCTGTATGCGCTCGGCGTGTTGATGTACGAAGCCCTCACGAGCGAGCTACCAATTCAGTCGTCGAATCGTCGTGAGCTACTCGATTTGCATCAGCGGCAGATCCCTCAGAACATGAGGCAGCGACGGCCTGATTTGGGTATTCCTGTGGGTCTGGATGTTGCCGTGATGACGTGTCTTCGTAAGCGTATCGCAGAGCGTCCTCGAAGCGCTGCCGAGCTTGCCGAGATGCTCGAGTCGATCCCGCTCGACGGGCTACCGCTCGTTCACGAGATGTACTCGTCACGACGAACGTTGCCGCCTTCGGATCACAACCCCGAGACCGAGGGCTGAACGTTCTCTGTTGTCGTTTCTGCTCGTGCTGAGCAGAGCAACAGAGAGCGTTTCGTGGTGGGTGCGAGCCTCGCGCTTTGCTGTGGCGCGAGGCTCGATCAGCTCGTTCAGCTCTTCTTGCGGCGAAGGGCGGCCAGACCAAGCAGAGCAAGTACGCCGAGACCTGCGCTGTTCGTCGAGTTGCTCGTGTTCGGTACGCGGCATCCGCAACCGCTGTCGTCGCTGCTTGCCGGCGTTGCCTTCGAGCCTGAGCCCGCGGTTCCTTGAAGTGCCCGCCGTGCCGCCCGTTCCTGCGGCCGCGGTTCCACCAGAGCCACCCGTGCCACCAGCGCCGGCGGTTCCGCCTGCGCCGCCAGTTCCGCCCGTTCCTGCGTTCCCGCCTTGGGTGGTGAGCTTCACGTTGGTGTACGCGCCGTCTTGTTGACCCGTGCTGCCGATCATCACGTACGCCGACGTTGCGCCCGATGGGATCTGCACGCTCGACGTCATCGTGCTCGTTCCGGTGAAGTCAGCTTGCACCGCGTCTTGCGACACGGTGTACGGGCCGTAGGTGAACTTGATCGGCTCGTCTCCGAATCGCACGATCAGCTTCGGCGTGAATGGGGTTCCTCCGCCACCAAACGCCCCACCTCCACCGCCGACATTGACCTTCAACATCGAGACATCGAGGCTCGTCGCGCCTTCGGGCAACGTCGCATGGAACTGCACGATACCCGGAGAGAACCCGACCGGTGCTTTCAAACCCGTCGTCGACGTACCCAGCGCGAACCAGATGCCCTGAAGATCCGTCGGGCCCTTGAGGTTCGTGTCGAGCTGCGATTCGAGAACGCGATTGCAGCGGGGCAACACGCCGCGTGCAGTGAACGCTGCCGTCAACGCATCAGCGACGGTTGCTCCGAGCGGGCTTGCCTTCACCGCGTCGACAACGAGCTCTGCGAAGTCTTCGTAGCCGAGGTCACCGGTGGGCGAGCTGTTCATGGCGGTGAACACGGCGAGGTCGAAGTCACCTTGCTGCTCTGGCGTGAGCGTCTTGCGAAGATCCCACAAGCCTCCCGAGAACAACGTCGCATCTTGGTGAACCTCGCCACCAATTTCGCTCGGGCACTTGTCGGGATTAGACAGCGATCGAATCGCAGAAAGGTTCGGCGCGAAGTCTTTCGACGCGTACTCACCGACGTCGGGGTCACCTGCGATCGCAGACGAGAAGTAGTCTGCGAGACCTTCGTTCATGCCACCCGGTGAGTGCGACACTCCAAGGTCATCTCGATGCGGAGAGCCCACGAGCTGAAGCGTTGCGTTCACGACCGCGTGAGTGAACTCGTGATACACGACGTCGCCGTCGTAGGAGTAGTCACGGTTGGGCCCTTGACCGAAGAACATCGCGCCGCCGTTGATGCCGAACACGGTGCCGAAGGTCGGGTCAGCGGGTGAGAAGAAGGCGTTCTGAAACGGAACGAGATCAAGGTTGGGGCTACCGATCTTCGCGATGTCGAACGTGTCGAACCCTTCTGGAACACGAAGATTCGAGATCGTATCGATAGGCCCGTCTTGACCGTGAAGCCAGGTTGAAACCCTTGGAACGTGCTGTAGGCGCGGCTCACGTGGTGGAAGATCGAGAGCTCCGAGAACGGATCTTCCGCGTCCGGATTAATCTGCACCTGGCGTGATGAAGAAGTCGCCGTTTGCATCGGCGGTTGCGGTCTGAATCAGATCGCATACGTGAACGGTCAGATCGAAACCCTGAAAACTGATCTGCTTCGTCTGATGATTGTCGATGCAGTTACGCGAGTAGATCAAATCGTTCGTCAGTCTGTCGATGCTGCGGGTAGATCGAGCTGCACCTGAATGAGATCGGGCGTCTTGATCGGGTTCGCTTCGCGCACCTTCGCTTGTCGATCGAACGAGCGCGCATCGAGCGCTTGAACCACCTCGCCTGACTTCGCGTCGACTACGACAACGGGTGCCGGTGAACGCCGCGGTTGCTTGTGAGTACGTCACCCATGCCAAGAATGGCCCGTTGCCTCCTTGCCAGATCACGAGTCGAGCTTCGTCTGCGCTCACCGGTCGTCGCACGTACTCGCTCGCCAAGCGCGCGACCGCGTGCTCGTCGATGGACGGCGTTACATCACTCGGCAAATCGCTTGCGATCTGCGCTCCCAACACGCGCGCAACACCGTCGCGTCCGAAGGTGACCGATGCACCTGTGCCCACGACGGGCAGACCCATGTGGTGCTGCTTGAGTCGTACGATTCGCGTGCCATCTCGAAGCGAGATCGCTCGGGTCAAACGAAGGTCGGTCGTCGCAGCGTGAGCGATGCGAGAGGTGATGAGCTCGCGCGCAATCGACTCAGCTTTGGCGTCTGAATCACCTGCGTGAAGCACCGCTGAATGCCCTGCCACCGTCGGCATTCGATCATGGAAGAGCTGCAGCGCTTCCTTCGGTGCAGCGACCGCTACCGATGAGACGCCAGTAACGAACGCAAGTGCGAGAAGAGAGATACGTGAGCGCATGGAGAGGTCCTCGTCAGAAAGTCTTGAGGACCGGGAGTCTACGCGTGTCTTCCCCCCTGAAAAGCGCGTAGATCTTCACAGTGCGACTGCACGTATCGCGCTGTTACTCAGCCCTTCGACGACGGCAACTTCGGGGGCTTTGCGGTCGAAACTTGGTTCGATTCTTCCGCGTCCAGCTCGTCGAGCCAACTCGGATCCACCGACATTGTCGCGTTCGGAGCACCCGGCTGCGCTTTCGCTGCGGGGGTTGCCAAGGGCGTTGCGGGAGCCGTGGCGCTCGACGGGTGAAGCAGCTCGTCGTCAAGCCATGTCGGATCGACTTCCATCGTTGCCGCAGGGCGTTGCAACGGGGGAGGTTTTTTCCCTGAAGTTTGAGAACCTGCGCTGTTTGCTTCTGGTGTGGGCGCAGGTGCGTTCTGTGGAAATGCGGGAGGCGTTGGTTTTGAGGGGGGCGCCATGAGCCAACTCTACGGTACTCTGCGGCGCCTTGTCTGCGAAGCCCGACGAGACAAACGCTTCGAACGCTCCGACTCGCGTATTCGAGATCGGAGACCTGCTCAATGACACCTACGAGATCCGCGGTGTTCTCGGTGAAGGTGCGATGGGACAGGTCTTCGACGCTCACGATCGCAAGCTCAATCGACGAGTTGCGATCAAGGCTCCGTGGCCTCATCTGACGGATTCAGCGATCCGAAACGAAGCGCAAGCCATGGCTGCGATTCGTCATCCGGGCCTCGTGATGGTGCACGCGGTGAACGTGCAAAACGACATCGAATATGTCGTGATGGAGCGTCTCGTTGGCGTGAGTCTCGCCTCGTTTCTCGAGACCGAGAACAACGAGGGTCGACCTCTTTCGGTCGATCGCACGCTCGAGCTTTTGATCGCACTGACCGATGCGCTCACGGCCGTTCACAACGGAGGTCTCACTCATCGCGATCTCAAGCCCGCGAACGTCATGTTGTGCGGCGGAGATCGATTGGTCCTCGTCGACTTCGGGTTGTTCCTCCCGCAGTTCAACACAGGCCCTCAAGCGAAGATCATGGGCTCGCCGTTTTACATGGCGCCCGAGGTGATTCGAAATCAGGTCGCACCCGGTGAAGGGCATCTCGTCGATCTCTACGCGCTCGGGATCATCGCGTTCGAAATGCTCACGGGTGATCCTCCGTTCGTGAGTGACGACACGCGCGTGGTGTTGCGTGGTCATCTTCGAGACGAGGTACCTGACCTCACTCTGTGGCGACGTGATGCTCCGACGGCTCTGGTCGCGTTGATTCGTGAGCTTCTTTCGAAGGCGCCACGAGAGCGTCCTCAGAGTGCAGAAGCGGTTCTCTGGAACCTCCGAAGCATTCTCTCTCGGTATGGTTCAGGCCCTCGCGAAAAAGCGTTCTTGGTGCTCGTCGCGACACACAATCCGGCGCTCGAACGATCCATCGTGGGCAGCGTTCGTCAGTCGGCTCCCGATGCCGATGTTCGTGTCGCTCGTGATGCCGATTCGGTGATCGAGGTCGCGCAACGACGTCCGCCGGCGTTGGCGTTCATCGATCCGACCATCCCTGAGCTCAACCCGCTCGAGCTCTGCATGCTGCTCTACGGTGAAGGCCAGTGCGCGATCGCCTTGCTGGGTGATGCGGGTCGCGCTGAAGAGCGAGCTCTTTTCGCGAAGCTCGGTGTGCAACGACGAATCCCTCTCGATGGCGATATCGCAGAGCGAGTTGTCGAAACAATTCTCGACGTTCGGAGAGGTTTAACTCTCGCTTGATCTTGGCTCAACGCGTCGTCGTTTGATGCGTTCCGGCGATTGCATCTCGAGGCGCTGCGAGGTGAGAATCCGCCCACCATGACCGAGCCGTCCGAGTCCATCGTTTCGCGACTTCAAGAAGAGCGCCGCTTCGAGCCCTCCGAATCGTTTCGAGCTGCTGCCCACGTCGCTACTGCCGAGGCTTACACCAAGCTCTATCGCGAAAGCCTCGACGACCCCGATACGTTCTGGAAGCGCGAAACGCTCGGTCTTCGTTTTCGTAAGCCTTGGACAACCGTGTTCGAGGGAGGCTTCCCTCATGTGAAGTGGTTCGTCGGCTCGACGCTGAACATCACCGAGAGCTGCCTCGATCAGCACCTGCACGGCGCGATGCGAAACAAGGCCGCCGTCGTCTGGGAGGGCGAGCCAGAGGGGGAGCACGGTGTACCCGAGCTTCGCACGCTCACGTACTTCGAGCTTCATCGCGAGGTCGTTGCGTTTGCAGGAGCGCTCGCTGCTCTTGGTGTGGGCAAGGGCGATCGTGTTTCGATCTACATGGGGATGGTTCCCGAGGTCGTCGTGGCGATGCTCGCGTGCGCTCGTCTCGGTGCGATTCACTCGGTCGTCTTCGGTGGATTTGCTGCAGAGGCGCTGCGCGATCGCATCAACGATTGCGGCGCCAAAGTGGTGGTTACGCAAGACGGTGCATGGCGTCGCGGCCAGGTCGTACCGATGAAACAGATTGTCGACCGCGCTGTACACGAGACTCCATCGGTGACGAGCGTCGTCGTGCTTCGCCGACTCGGCCCAGCGCATCCGATCACGATGACCGCTGGGCGCGATATCTACTGGGATGAAGCTCTCGCTCGTCGTGATCGCTCGGTGGGTCGTGAAGCCGTCGAGGTCGATGCCGAGCACCCGTTGTTCATCCTCTACACCTCGGGCTCAACGGGTAAGCCCAAAGGCGTTCTTCACACCACGGCGGGCTATCTCACAGGGGTTCACGTCTCGTCGAAGTACGTCTTCGATCTGAAACCCCAAGACGTCTACTGGTGCACGGCTGACGTGGGTTGGATCACCGGCCACAGCTATGTGGTCTACGGGCCTCTTTCGAACGGTGCGACCGTGCTGTTGTACGAAGGTGCTCCCAACGCGCCCGACCCAGGCCGGTGGTGGAGGATCATCGAACGACACGGTGTGACCATCCTGTACACCGCGCCCACCGCGATTCGCGCATTTATGCGTTGGGGTGACGATTGGCCTGCGAAGAGCGATCTGTCGTCGCTTCGGTTGCTCGGCAGTGTGGGTGAGCCCATCAACCCAGAAGCGTGGACTTGGTACCACAAGGTGATCGGTGGCGACCGATGCCCCATCGTCGACACGTGGTGGCAGACCGAAACGGGCTCGATCATGATGACGACCTTGCCGGGTGCTGTCTTCGCTCGACCTGGTGCGACTGGGCTTCCGTTCTTCGGTGTCGAGCCAGCGGTGGTGACCAAGAACGGCGAGAGTGTGCCTGCCAATCACGGTGGGCTGCTCGTACTCAAGCGCCCATGGCCATCGATGCTTCGCACGCTCTGGGGCGATGATGATCGCTTCCAGAAGGCGTATTTCTCTGAGATCCCTGGCCTCTACTTTGCCGGTGACGGCGCTCGTTTTGACGCCGACGGCTACCTCTTCGTCGTGGGTCGTATCGATGACGTGCTCAACGTCGCAGGCCATCGTGTGGGCACCGCTGAGGTCGAGAGCGCAGTCGTCGCTCACTCCAGCGTGGCAGAGGCCGCGGCGGTAGGGCGTCCCGACGATCTCAAGGGGCAAGCTCTTGTCGTGTTCGTGACGCTGAAGCTCGGCGCTGAGCCAAGCGCGCAGCTCAAAGAGTCAATCAAAGAACAAGTCTCAAAGGACATCGGGAAGTTTGCCCGCCCAGATGACATCCGCTTTACCGATGCTCTACCAAAGACGCGTAGCGGAAAGATCATGCGACGACTTCTCAAAGACGTAGCCGCGGGGCGAGCGAGCACGGGTGATACTTCGACGCTTGAAGATCTGAGCGTTTTGGCGAAGCTTCGAACCGACGAGGAATGATTGGTGAGCCTGCCGCAACCGCCGAGCACAGTTGACGCCCTCGAGGCTGCACTCGCGCTCTCGTTCGAAGCGGTTGCGATCGCAGATGCTCGCGACCACCGACTCCTTGCGGTGAACCCGACGTGGGCCGCCATCTACGGCTACCCACGCGAGACCATTCATCGGCTTCGGATCGAAGACATCCTGACGGATCGAAGCGAGTCATTGGAAGGCGCGCCGCGATGGCATAGGCGTAGTGATGGCACTCAGTTCTCGGTCGAGGTTCGCACCTCGCTCGCCGAATATCAGGGTCGCGAAGCGCTCGTGATCGTCGCGCGCGATCTGTCGAAGCGGCCCGAGGTTCATCAGGTGGTCGCTCCTCGAGATTCACACTTCCGTGAGTTGATGGATGCGTTGCCCGATTGCGTGCTGATCCATCGAAACGGCAAGACGATTTACGCCAATCTCACGTTGATTCGAACATTGGGCTACCTCAACGATGACTCGTTGATCGGTAAGCCTGTCGTCGAGCTGATCCACCCAGATGAGAAGGGCGATGTTTCCGAAAGGATGCTCGCGACAGCGGCGGGCCACTCGGTGCCTCGACGAGAAGAACGTCTGCTTCGCCGCGACGGAAGCTACGTCGTTCTTGAAGTTGTCGCGATGCCCATCTTCTTCGAAGGGGCCTCGTCGGTGCTCGCGCTCGGCCGCGATGTGACCGAGCGCAAACAGATCGAAGCGCAACTACTCACCATCGATCGTTTGGCGTCGTTGGGTCGTTTGGCAGCGGCCGTCGGGCACGAGATCAACAACCCGATTGCGTACGTTCTGGGCAGCCTCGAGCTACTTCGACGAGAGCTCAACCACGCTTGTAAAGACGTGGTTGCCCCAGAGAAGGTTGCGTCACTGCAAGAGCGAGTGACCATTGCGCGTGAGGGCGCAGAGCGCGTGAGAGACATCGTGCGCGACCTGCGTACGCTGTCGCGAGATGACGCCGAGCTTCATCGACCGATCGATATTCAACGTGTGCTCGAGCTCTGTATCGACATGGCGGGGCACGAGCTTCACCAGCGCGCCAAGGTCACACGAGAGCTTCGCGAATGCCCCAAGGTCAACGCGAATGAAGCGCGTCTGGGCCAGGTGTTTCTCAACCTGTTGATCAACGCTGCGCAGTCGATTCCTGAAGGGCACATCGATGAGAACGAGATCAAGATCTCGACGGGCGTCATCGATGACATGGTCGCGGTTGATGTTTGTGACACCGGCGTGGGCATCGCTTCCGATGTTCGCGAGCGTATCTTCGAGCCCTTCTTCACAACCAAACCTTTGGGCTTTGGCATCGGGCTCGGGCTCTCGATTTGCCATCACATCGTGACCTCGTTGGGGGGTGAGATCCGCGCCATCCCACAAGAACGAGGCACTCTGTTTCGCGTGCTGCTGCCACCAGATCAAGGCGACTAGCAGCGCTCGCTTCAGCGTCGCCCGTCGTGCTCTTGGCTCGTCGTCAGAGCAAGATATCGTGCTTCGGAACAATCGGAGGAGGCAGCTCTTTGTCTCCGAGTTGTTGGCGCATGTTGATCTCGATGGTGCGAGAGATCGCCAACAGCGGAAGGTCATTCACGTCGGTGCCGAACGGGTTCTCGATCTCGTCGCCAATCGCATCGAGACCGAACAACGCATACGAGACCATCAAGACTGCGATCGGCGTGTACCAGTGCAGCGTGTCGACCAAACCCAGCGGCAAGAAGAGACAGTAGAACGCGACGATCCGGTGAATCAGAACGATGTAAGAAAAGGGCAGCGGAGTGTTCTTGATGCGCTCACATCCGCCTTGAATATCGATGGCCGCTGACAGAGATGCGTCGAGCATCGGAGCATGAAGAGGGTGCACCCAACCGCGTGATCGCTCGTCCATCAATCGAAGACCCAATCGATGGATGATGGCTGCAGGGAGGTTCTTCTCTGCTCGCAGCGAGTCGACCTCTTCGTGAGGCATCAACGTGTTCAAGCGCTCGTACGGCGGCTCGTTTCGCAGCGACATACGCAGCGTGTGAACGAACGCGAGCCAGTAGTTGACGAGCTCGCGATGAACCTTCTTCATCTCGTCGGTTTGCTCGGCGTCGAGCTTCGTCGGTCGCCCCTCTTCTTGTGGACGAACGAAGGTGATGAGCTGTCGAGCCACCGAGCGAGAGGTGTTGACCAACCCACCCCAGAGCTTGCGCCCCTCCCAGAAACGGTCGTAGCTCGCACTATTTCGGAAGCCCAAAAAGATACCCAGCGGCAATCCGATCAACACGAAGGGCGTCGTTGTGAGCGAGATCGTGACTTTGAAGATCGTCTCGTGAACCGCCGTGATCGCCAAAGCGACACCAGTGACCACAGAAATTCGGCGCCAGATCCGAGGCAATACGCTGCCGCGAACCTTGAGAATCAGCCGAATCCAAGACAGTTTCCTCTCGTCTACGACGTACATGCCGCGCCCTTCGTAGCGAGTTTCAATGAAGATTTCATTAGATAAGAGAATGAACAACGAAATGTTCTGGGCGGTGAAATACCAAGCCCTAGACCGAATTTTCGTTCATCGGATGCTCAAGGCGTGACGCGTGGACGAAGCGGAATGACCAATCGCGCAGCGTCGTCCGAGGGGCCCTGCACCAGCGTGTAACTCTCGTATCCGTCGAGCTTCACCGTCAGATGGCGCGGGGCAGTGCGAACCTCATCGTTCTCGAGCGTCAACATCAACGGCGTGCTGCCAAGAAGCTGATCGTTTTCGAGCACCGTTGCGCCTGCGGGTACGGACTCGATCGTCAGCACGAACGACTTGGGTTTCGACGTGAGTGATGCGGCGCTTGGTGCTGCCACATGCGCTGACTGCTGACCTTCTCGCACGGCCATCCACAACACGATCACGGCAAGAATCGAGGCGAGCAACGAGACCCCAAGAAGCACGCGCGAAGAGCGGCGAACGACGGTACCGCTCGTCATCGGTGCGATGTCGACTCGCGATGTATCGCCCGCATCGGTGAGCGACAGGTGCGCGCCCGATGGCGTGTGATCGGGAGCAAGACGATCCAGTTGCGCTGGCGGGCGATCACTCGGAGCCTTGGGCACCGGCGTATTTCTCGGTACGACCGTTCCCCCTGCTGCGCGCTCTCGAACGGCGGCGATACAAGGGCGCAAGGCGAGCAGGAAGTCATCCATGCTCTCGGGTCGCCCTCCTGGGATCTTCGCCAAACAACTGTCCGTGAGGAAGATCAATGGCCGCGGAAGAGCCTCGCCGTTCCCGCTTTTTAGTGTGGGTGGTGGCCTGTGAAGATGCCCCGCCACCATGCGCATCGGGAACTCACTCTCGAACGGATGCGTGCCAGCGATGAGCTCGAACATGATCACGCCGAGCGCGTAGATGTCGGTGCGTCCATCGACCTCGAGCCCTGGTGTCATCTGCTCGGGAGACATGTACCGCGGGCTACCAAGCACCTCGCCCGTGGCTGTGATCTTCGGGCCGTCGTCGAGTAGCTTTGCGAGCCCAAAGTCGACGAGCTTGACCTGCGTTTTCTGCTCGTCGTCATCGATGAGCATCACGTTCGAGGGCTTGAGATCGCGGTGCACGATCCCGTGTCGATGCGCCTCTCGAAGACCGCGTGCGATCTGCTCGATGATGATGAGTGATTCGAGCAAGGTGAGCTTCGGCTCGCTCTTCATTCGCTGCGCCAACGTGCGACCAGCGAGGTACTCCATCACCAAGAAGCCCTGACCCTCGAGCCCATCGATGAGCCCGTAGTCGTGCATCGTGACGATGTTGGTGTGGTAGAGCCGCGCGAGTGCGCTTGCTTCGACCATGAAGCGCTTCTTGAACGTTTCGAGAGACGCTTCTTTTCGCTCTTCGAAGAGCTTCGGATGAAGCACTTTGATGGCAACGGGCCTACCAACGGGGCGCTGTTCTGCGCGGTAGACACGGCCCATTCCGCCCGACGCGATCACGTCGACGATGTGGTACTTGCCGTTGATGGTCTGGCCCACGAGAGAGCCTGGATCGACCCCAATCTTGGGTTGTGAGCTACCGGTCGATGCCATGCGAGCCTGAGAAACTATACCCCGCCGGCTCGCAAACGGGCGAATTCGCTAACAGTGGCTTCCAGACGGCGCTGTCGAGCGGGCCTTCTTCGACGGGCTTTGCGTCTTGCGCACCCGTGTCGCCCTTGCTGTCGGCGTCTTTTTTACCGTCTTTCTTGCCTTCTTTTTTCGACTCTTTCGACTTCGAGTCAGCACTGCCCGTGGTCGCCTCTTTGGGCTCATCAGGCTTCGAGCCGTCGTCGTTCTTGTCGCCCTTGTCGCCCTTGTCGTCGCCCTCGTGGTTGTCCTCGTCAGGGTCGTCATCGTTCGACGGAGCAGTCGTCGAATCGCGATCGGGCAAAGGCATTCCGTCGAGCAGCTTGTCGAGCTCGGCTTTCAGCGCGTCGAAGTCGTCGCGCTCAGGCTTCGGGATCACTCGCTCGCCGTCCATCTTGAGCGTGAGCGGATCAACGAATTGCCCGTTGCGCTTGAGCGAGAAGTGAAGGTGCGGGCCGGTGCTTCGACCGGTTGTGCCCACGTAACCAATCAACTGATGCACATCGACCTTGTCGCCCGCCTTGAGACCCGGCGCGAACTTCGACATGTGCGCGTAGCCCGTGACGAGGCCGCCTCCGTGATCGATGGTGACGAGGTTTCCGCTCGGCCCCGAGGGCCCAAGTGTGGCGATCGTTCCGGCCGATGCCGCGTAGATGGGCGTACCGGTAGCTGCTCCAAAGTCACAGCCGTTGTGCGGCATGATCGTGTGGAGCACTGGGTGCATTCGTTGCGGATTGAACTTCGAGGTGATGCGCGGTGTCTGAAGCGGCCAGCGCCATGGCCCGCCGTTGTACGGAGCCTTCCCGCTTGCGTCGTAATGCCCCGCCGTTTTGCCCTTGTAATGGTAGATACGAAGCGGTTTCGCGTCCTTCGACGCACCGAGGTACTCGACGGCTTCGATGTCGATGTACTTGGCGAACTTTCCGGCGACGGTTTGCTCTTGCGCGATCACACGAAGCGTCGCGCCCTTCTTCAAGCGAGACAGATGCACACGACCTTCGAACGCGTCGTCGAGTGCTGAGATCAGGTCATCATCGAGGCCAGCGTCAGAGATGGCGGCTTTGATGTCGTCCTTCACGACCAGGGCCTTGGCGACTCGATGCTGCTCGACGTGAAGGTCGAGCTTGCCGCCTGCGAGCTTGCCTTCTTCGTTCTCGCGCGCCTGGTAAATTTCGGTCGCCGACACCTTGTATTCGAACGCACGAATTCGCTTC
>JAXLYQ010000074.1:0-17640 GCA_046351315.1 Polyangiaceae bacterium | reverse complement strand
AGCAACTCGGTTGGGTGCGTCTCGTCTCCGCTCTTGCAGACGAAGAACCCAGGCCCCGTCACGAACGACATCGTCTGATGGTTGTACCCCACCACGATGCCACCCGCGCCACGGCAAAAACGCTTCTGAAAGCGCGAGAACATCGGGAGCGAATTTCGTCCCTCGAAGATGACCGTATCGCCATCGGGTGTGCCCGTTGGGATAAAATCTTCGACGGTGATCGCGGGACAACCTTTGACTGCCTCGTAGAGCTTGCCCACTCGCGAGCCCGTCACGGCGAGCACTTGTGCAAGACGCTCGTCAGCAGAGAGTGAATCGAGGTACGTGCTGATGGCGGCGTAGCCGGCTGCACCATCAACCAACGCGATGAGCGACGATGGACGCGCGGATGCTTGTTCGGAGACCGAGGTTGCCATGGGGCGGCGATGGTAGCACCCAGGAGTAACCTCGCGGCAGGATGATCGATGGTGCGCAACCCCAAGCCCCCCTCCCCTTGCTTTGCCCTGAGAATTCTCAGCGTTTTGCTGTTGGCCTCGGGTTGTCATTCGGGGGCA
The DNA here is from genome assembly GCA_046351315.1 of Polyangiaceae bacterium. Classification (GTDB taxonomy): domain Bacteria; phylum Myxococcota_A; class Polyangia; order Polyangiales; family Polyangiaceae; genus JAXLYQ01. The sequence continues at coordinate 17,086 of JAXLYQ010000074.1, read as the reverse complement.
AGCAACACTTGGCCCGGCGCGCTTTGTGACCGGCGGATCCCGGCCTTGACTCCGATCAATGCGTCGCACGCACCACGATTGCGGATCTCCACATCGCGTGTCGTGGTCGAGGTGCAGGTGGATGCCCCCGCGCTGCTCGGAAGCCTGGAAAAAGGTGTGCCGAAACGAGTGGCGTCCGCTCGGCGCGTGTCGCTTGGTGACGCTGGACGACTGTCGTACACCGTCGATCGAGGCCCCTTCTCGGCGCGCATCGAGAACGACGCGCTGGTTGTTGAAACAAGGGTCGATGCAAGTGCGGAAATCTGTAAGCCGCTCGGTTTGCTGGGCTGCGTCGAATACGCGACGTGCGCCCCCGGAGCGCTCGCTCAAGCTCGATTGCCGCTGCTGCTTCAGCCTAGCTACCGATTTCCTCCGCCGCAGGTGAGTATTCCCGTGACCCGACGCTGCACGCTCACGGCTCTGGACATCGACGTGACCGGGCGAGTGCAACGCGAACGATGACGAAGCAGCGCGGCTGAGAGCGCGGATCGAAGGCGGAAATGCCTGACTTCAGCGCCCCCGCGGCACAGTTGTGGTCGCTGCTGTCGACGAGTGTTCCGATCGGCGCGGGGCGATGCGTACGAGTGACGCCAACGACAGTCGTACAGACCGGACCGCACGGTGATGCAACGGGCGCAAAGACTCTCTCGATCAACGTGGGTATCGAAGGAGAAATCGTAATCGGTAAGTTCGTGCCGAGCCAGCGGCCTCGCACACTGCATTACAGCGCACGCGATGATCGTTCGCGCTTTCGCCCGGCGCGCATTGCCTCGGTGGAGCCAGCGCACCGAGCTGGAGACGTCGCGAATTCGCTGCTTCGAACCCTTGCCTCTGCCGAGGTGAAGGCAGGGCGAAGTCTGAAGATCCGCTGACGTGAGAGCCGCCCCAGCCGAGGGTGGCAAACTGGTGCTCGCCCTTACGCTCGCGGGGAAAACCTGCGGCGAGGTGAGAGTGGAGGCCAGGCCCGTTGCCGCTCCTTCGGGCGATGGTGTTGTGCTCACCGAGGTGAAGCTGGTGCCTTTCGAACGAGAGCGTGTGATGGCCGTGTCGCCGAAGCTCGATCCGACCGCGCTGGAACGCGTGATCTGGGAGCGAGGCCGACTCTCGCTGCCCATCGAGGCGTTCGTGATCCCGAGACAGCTCAACTCGTTCGCCTCTCGCCTGCTCGGCACGCAAAAGGACAGCGCGGATGCGAGCCCTGTCGAGCTGAGCGTGTCAGCGACAGAATCGAAGCTCACGACGGTACAAGTCGGTGCCGAGGGTCTGCTTGCAAACGTCGAGATTCGAGGCGAGACGAAAATCGTCATTCGGGGCGGACTTTGACGCATGAACAGCGATTGACCCCACCTTCGAAATGGCCCAAATAGAGCGCCTCGCAGACACCTCGTTTGCGAAGTCTACACAAGCTCAAGAGACGCCCATGACTGCCCTTCCTCCCGTCTACATCGTCAGCGCGACCCGCACGCCAATTGGCTCGTTCCAAGGTGCATTTGCCGACCTCTCAGCACCCAAGCTCGGTGCGATCGCCATCAAGTCGGCGATCGAGCGCGCGAAGCTCACGGCTGACCAAATCGGCGAAGTGTTCATGGGCAATGTGCTCTCAGCGGGCATCGGCCAGGCCCCCGCGCGTCAAGCGTCACTCGGCGCCGGCGTTCCGAACACGGTTCCGTGCACGACCGTGAGCAAGGTGTGTGGCTCGGGTTTGCAGGCCGTGGTGTTTGGCGCGAAGACGGTCGCGCTCGGCGACACTGAGCTGGTCGTCGCGGGCGGCATGGAGTCAATGTCGAACGTGCCGTATTACCTGCAAAAGGCACGCACTGGCTACCGTATGGGCAACGGCGAGCTGGTCGACGGTATGATCTTCGACGGCCTGTGGGATCCCTACAACAACTTCCATATGGGCAACGCAGGTGAGCTCTGCGCTCGCGAGCTCAACTACACACGCGAAGCTCAAGATGAGTTCGCCAAGGAGAGCTACCGCCGCGCGCTTGCCGCTCAGAAAGAGGGCTTGTTCGCCGACGAGATCGTGTCGGTTTCGGTGCCTCAAAAGAAGGGTGACCCACGCGTGGTGCTCGAGGACGAAGAGCCAGGTCGTGGCGACGCTTCGAAGATGGGCACACTGCGCGCTGCGTTCACGAAGGACGGAACGATCACTGCCGCGAACGCCTCGAAGATCAACGACGGCGCGAGCGCGTTGGTGCTCGCCAGCGAGGCAGCGGTGAAGAAGTACAACCTCGAGCCGCTCGCGCGCATCGTTGGCTATGGCAACGCGGCGCAGGCACCCGAGTGGTTCACCACCGCCCCGGCGGCAGCGATCGATGCAACCACCAAGCGCCTGGGGATCTCGGTCGATTCCATCGATCTCTTCGAGATCAACGAAGCCTTCGCCGTGGTCACGATGGCCTGCGCGGACAAGTGCAAGATCGACCTCGCGAAGGTGAACGTGAATGGCGGCGCTGTTGCCCTCGGCCACCCGATCGGCGCATCTGGTGCCCGCGTGCTCACCACGCTGGTTCACTCGATGAAGCGCCGTAACGCACGACGCGGTCTCGCGACCCTTTGCATCGGTGGTGGCGAAGCCGTCGCCGTCGTCGTCGAGCGCTGAGGTCAACACCGATGCTCGAGCTCTACAGGGTTAAGGTCGACGAAGGCCGACGCGTTTCCTACGCGATTAAGTCGGGCGAGCATGAGCTCACACTGCTCAAGCAAGCGCCCTGGCATGGCTTGTTCGAGACAGCGTTTCGAGTGCCTCTCGATGAGGCCACCCTCCTTGCCCCTGCAGAGCCCTCGAAGATCGTGTGTGTGGGCCGTAACTACGGAGCGCATGCTCGTGAGCTCGGCAATGAAATCCCCGAACAACCGCTGTTGTTTCTCAAACCGTCGTCTTCGGTGATCGGTCCGGGTGACACCATCGAGCTTCCGCCGACGTCACAGCGCGTCGACCACGAGTCAGAGCTCGCGGTGGTGATCGGGCGTCGTTGTCGTCACGTATCGCCGCAAAACGCCCTTGATTTCGTTCTTGGCTACACCTGCCTCAACGACGTCACCGCACGCGATTTGCAAAAGCGTGATGGCCAGTGGGCGCGCGCAAAGGGTTACGACACGTTCTGCCCCATTGGCCCTCGCATCGTCACGGGTCTCGACCCCGCAAACGTCACCGTCACCTGCTGGGTCAACAGTGAGCTTCGACAGCGGGGCACGACGTCCGATCTGATCTTCCCCATCGCCGATATCATCTCGTACATCAGCGAAGCGATGACACTCGAGCCAGGTGACGTCATCGCCACGGGCACGCCCGAGGGCGTTGGGCCGTTGTCACCCGGTGATACGGTCGAGGTGTCGATCGACCCGATTGGTACGCTGATGAACAAGGTCGCCGCGAGGCGTTCGACCTGATCCTACCGGCAGAGCGTTCCTCGCGCGTGGGCCTTGTCCTCGCGTTCCTCGGCGCGCTCATGTTGGTGCTGTGGATCGCTCGACAGGGGTTTCAGAACGCTCGTTCTCCAACGCGCTGCGCCCCCCCTTTCATCGAGCTCGGGCCTCGCTGCTGTGCACCTGGACAAACACTCGACCCTCAAGCTCGGTGTCTGGGAGCGCCGACCGCATGTGCGTCGTCTCAGAGCAGGCGCAGGCGACGGGCGTACGCTCCTGCGGTCACGAAGGCATTCGATGCGGCGGGTAGCTTCGTGCTTGAGCCGGCGATGATTGGAGCTTTGGTCGTCCAGTGACGTAGTGCCTTCTTCATCGAGCGCACAACCGAGGTATTTGCCGCGAGCTACCGAGAGTGTGTTGAACGACAGGGTTGCCCTCGCTCACGACACGGTGCCGAGCAAGAAGACGACGCGCGAGCTGCCGTGCTCACCTTCGACGAGTTGCGAATGTTTTGCCGTGCAGGTGGTGTCCCCTCGCTCGATGAATGGACATTCGCGGCAATGGAGCGCCACCGCGACGATACTATGAGGCGACGGGCGTGGTGTGCGCGCGTTTTGGTCTCGCCGACAGGCCGTGTGCAACCGGCGCAACCCAAGCCCGACACTGTTGGCACCCGACTGCTCGGGCAAAGCGCGCTGGGCCTTGTCGACATGGCTGGCAACGTCGCCGGTGGTCGTCACCATCGAGGTTCGCCAGCGCTCAAGGGGCTCGTTCCGATCAACATCAGCCGCAGAGCTACAGGGATTGGCATACACGTCTCGTGCGTGAACACGAAGAGCCCGACGATGCAGGAGGCAGGTGCGCCTACGATGTTCCTCTTGGAAAGTCAGACGATGGGCACTAGAAACGCCTTGCGGGCGCTACCGTCCTTGCATTGGCACCGAGCTGACCCGCGGTGAAATCGTCAGCACGAACGCGGTGAAGCCGCTGAAGAGCAACTCACTGCGATCGGCTTCGAGGTTACCTCGATCGACACGATCGATGATGACCGTGATCGCATTGTCCACACGCTTCGCGACTATCGAAGAGCCATCGAGTCGTGGGTATTGGCCACCGGGGTCTAGGGCCCACGACCGATGATCGACTTCCGGGTGTGGCGCAGGCGATGAACGTCTCTCTCGGTTATGCATGAGGCGTCTATCGAATCGATGCGACGACGATACGACGTGCAGGCCGTGAGCTTTCGCCATCCAACATGAAGCAAGCCGATGTGCCCGACGGAGCGAAGGTTCTCGCGAACAACATGGGCACGGCGCCTGGTTTTTCGGTGCAAATCGGTGACTCGTTGATGTTCTTCACGCCCGGCGTGCCTCGCGAGATGAAACAACTCTGGGTCGATCACATCGAGAACGTGCTGCGTCCGCTAGCACCCGCGAACACGTTCCAGATTCGTCTGAAAACGTTTGGCCTGCCTGAGTCCGTCGTCGGCGAGAAGCTCGCGGGGCTCGAGGCTGAGCACGCCGGATTGACGATCGGGTACCGAGCATCGATGCCTGAAATCGAGGTCAAGGTCCATGTGCGCGACGAGGGGAAAGACCAAGCCCGTTCACGAGCACACGTCATCGCCGAGTTGGTGCGTCAACGTCTGGGCCCGCTCGTGGTGTTCGGCGAGGGGGACGACACGCTGCCAGAGGTCACCGGACGCGCGATCACCGCTCGAAGCTGGCGTCTCGCCATCGCCGAAAGTTGCACCGGTGGCCTCGTGGGTCACTTGCTCACGAGCTTCCCTGCCAGCGACTTCTTCGTGGCCGACGCAGTGACGTACGCCAATAGTGCGAAGACCCGGTTGTTGGGTGTCGACGAGGACATCCTTCGTGCACACGGAGCTGTCAGCGAAGAGGTCGCTGCGGCGATGGCCACAGGCATTCGACGCGCGTGTGAGGTCGAAATTTCATTGGCCATCACGGGCATTGCCGGCCCGACCGGTGGCACGCCCGAGAAACCGGTGGGGCTGGTCTATCTCGCGGTGGCGCACCCGGGTGGGGTCACGGTGCAGAGGCGCGTGTTCCCAGGCGATCGGGCGATGATTCAACGTCTCGCTGCCCACGTGGGTCTGTCGATGCTTCGCGAGGTCGCGATGTTCCCGCCCGACATGACGCCGCGCCCACCTCCGACGATCTCGACCTGATCGGGTTGAGCTGTCGCGGCGCAGGCGACGGGCTCCAATACGAAATTCGTTACCCAAAATTTTGCCTGCGCGAACCGGCGGCCCGACCCTGAGCACGAAAGGTAACTCATGCTCTCTCGTCGCCGATCGCTCCGCGCGCAAACCGACATCCCGGTCGATCTCGTCGCCGACGGAATCACCTTCTCTTGCCGTACGCTCGACATCTCGCCCTACGGTGCGCTGATTGAGCGAGTGACTGGGCTCGACGGTCACGACGCTCGCCCGTTTTTCTGGCTTCGTTTCAAGGTGCGGGGCGAACGCGTGCTTGCCCTCGCCCGCCCCACGTGGCGAGACGGGCTGAAGCAAGCGTTCAGATTCATCGAGATCTCGGACGCAAGCCGTCTCACGCTCGCGGAGCATATGGACGACATGCGTAGAACCGGAATGAGCGTTCAATAACTGACGAAGGCCGCGCGGTCGCTGGACCGAACGAAGCGTGCGGTCAACTGAACGCTGATCGCAGCGTCTCGCTCGGCATGGTCGACAAGAAATTGTCGCGCGTGTCGAGGTCGTGCATCCAGGTGATGTCGGCTTGCGAAAGCGACGCGCTCTCGACCATGTCGCCGAGGCGTCGAAGTCGACCGGTGTGAGCACGAATGCGCGCCTCGGCGTACTCGGTGACCGACCCTGTGCGAAGGATGAACGGCCAGTCGCTCGTCTGAAGAAGAAGTAGCTCGCGGATCGCCAAATCGAGTGCGCGGCCGCGGTCTCCGCGAGCGCTTCGATGCTCTGAAACCAGATGCATCACGTAGCGGCTCGAGTGGTGAATGTGACGCCAGAATCGGGCTGCCGACGGGCCAGCCCACACCTCGCCGAAACCCCCTGCTCGACGAAGCCAGTGGGTCGCGAGCAACGCGGACAGGTGACGCTCGAGGTATTTGCGAAGCGTGATCGCACCGATGACGTCGTTCTGTTTCGCCATTGGTTGAAGTACGCGAAACAGCGCCTCGAGAAACTGCGGGCCTTCGAACCACCAGTGTCCGAACAACTCAGAGTCGTAGGGCGACACCACGATCGGTTGTACCGGCATCGTGGCTGCGAGCTCGCGTACTTGTGCTTCGCGATGAGCCAGGAAGTTCGCGGCATCGATCTTGGCGCGCTCCGAGGCAACGCCGGGTTGATAGGGCAGCTTCTGATCCATCTTACCCGTGATGCGGTGGTACTTCAGCCCCGTCATGATCCGCGCTCCAAAGGGGCCCACCTCACCGAGCAATTGGTCTTCCGACAGGTCGTAACCAACGTCGCGATAGAAGTCGCGATAGTATGGGTTGCCAGGGTAGCCCACCTCGCGAGACCACACCTGCCGCGACGACTCGGTGTCGCGCGCGAAGAAGGCAGTACCCGAGGGCGAAACGATGGGGTGGTACACACCGAATGGCGGCCTGGGTGACGCATTCGTAAGCCCGTGTGTATCGAGCAGCGTGTAGCGAATTCCGGTGCGAGCGATCTCGCCATCGAACGACGGATCGTACGCGCACTCGGGCAACCACATGCCGAGGGGCTCACGACCGACCAAGTGCTTGAACGCTTCTACGCCGAGCTTGAGCTGTGCGCGCAACGCTTCACGCGTGGGCATCAACCCTGGCAAGTACGCGTGGGTCGCGCTGCACGTGATCAGATCGATGTTACCCGCGTCGTGGTGCCGAACGAGCGCATCGACGACGTTGCCCCCGATGCGCTCCCACGTCGCACGAACTTCGGCGAAATGGTGTTTGTAAAAGACCGCCACGGGCCCGAAGTACGGGTCATCCTTGAGTCGCTTTACCTCGCTCTGCGCGAGCCTTTCGATGCGGGCCAGATGATCGTCAAAGCGGTTACACAGCATCTCGTCGCGCAACATCGCAGCGAGCGGCGGCGTCAACGACATCGTCAGCGCAAACGGAACGCGATCAGCCTCGAGACGATCCATCGCGGCGATCAACGGCAGGTAACACTCACTCAATGCTTCGTGCAGCCAGCGCTCTTCGAGCGGGCGATCATGCTCGGGGTGGCGCACGAACGGCAGATGCGTGTGCAACACGACAGCCAAATAGCCTTGGGGCATGGTCGCGACGCTACCAGGATCACCCTCCGCGCGAAACCTCCCAAACCACCGCCGTGCACGAAGTGACCATTGACATTTCGGCTGAAATCACTGCAATGTTTGTGAGTGTGTTTGACGAATTGCTCGACCTGGCCCGAGGACGAGAGCAGTGGTGAAGTGTCCACCGTCAAGCGCGTCCAGAGTCTGTACCGACCTCGGGTTTTTCGAAGGGGCTCACCCACATGCGCGTCCTGATCCTCGAAGACGATGAAAAGATGGCCCGACTCTATGAGCGGTCGCTAGCCCTGGCGAACCACTCTTCGGTTACTGCCAGAGATGTTGGCAACGCGATTGAAATGCTTACCCAGGACGGCCCATTCGACGCGCTGTTGGTGGATCATTTCCTATTGCAGGGTGAGCGCGGCGATTCCCTCCTACAGTTTGCTCGGCAGAAAGCTCCCAATACGTTGCGAGTATTGATCTCAGGCAAGCTCGAGCCCGAAGCATTGGTGGACGACTCGGCCCATCAAGTGTTTCTTCGAAAACCGGTCACGCGAGAGCAGTTGTTGAGTGTTCTAGAGCGGCGCACCATTCTGCCTTCGCCGTCTGCTCCGACGGGTTGACGTGGGTCGCGAAGCCTCTGTGCGCAGAATCACACCCAGCTTGCTCACGTCGCCCATCTTGCAAGCGTGATGTCGGATTCGAGCGCGCTCTGGGTGGTTTATCCACGTGCAAATAAGAACATCCCTGAGCACGCTGTACTCACCGCGGGGCGAGATTCGGGTCTAACAGACAACGAGACCGCCAAGATCAACGCGACGATAAGCTCGTTGCGATTTGCTCGACCGAAGGTGTCACGCAAGACGAGTCAGCGTTGATGCGTCTCGGACGCTCTCTGATGCATCAACCTTTTTTCTCGTTGGTTGGAGCGTCGCTCAGCGTCTTCGTGGCTGGGTGTGCGAGCTCACCAGCGACGGTCGTCAGTTGGCCATCTTTCGGTGATGACGAGCGATTGACGAAGGCACTCGAGGTGTCGAAACGACGTTGCGAAGCCGATATGACGCTCGGCGTGAACTACCCGTGGCTTCATTTCGGCGCCGATTTTGGTGGCTTGAAAGCGTGGTCACAGGGTGGAGTGGCGCGCGAGATCGATCGTCACCGCGAGCGATTGAAAGTGGCAGCGTCGGTTGGCGCAAAGGCGATTCGGTGGTGGATCTTCCCTGACCTGCGCGGAGACGGCGTGACGTTCGATGCGCGCGGAGAACTCGTGGGGGTGTCACCCACTGCGCTCAACGATGTCGCTGCCTCGCTCGATCTCCTCGATGAGCTCGGCCTTGATGCCCAGCTTTGCGTCTTCTCCTTCGATGGTTTCCGGCCTGATCGCACCGAGGCGTCCGTGCGGATTCGCAGCCTCGCTCCGTACGTTGCTGAAGCGCCAAAGCGCGCGGCGCTGATCGGCAAAGTAATCGCACCCCTCGTCGAAACAGTGGCGTCTCATCGACACGCGCGTCGCGTCACGACGTGGGAGATCATCAACGAACCTGAGTGGGCGATCGAAGGGGTGGTGGACGGATCGCCAGAACCAACACGACCGATGGCCGACCTTACCCACGTATCGCACACGGCGATGAAGGCGTTCATCCAGGAGGCCGCGGCCGCGATTCGACGCAGAGTGCAAACGCCGGTTGCGATTGGGGTCGCCCGCGAACGATGGTCGGATTGGTGGGCCGACACTTCTGTGGACGAGCTTTCGGTGCATCTCTACGAAGGCCCAACGTTCGATCGCGGGGCGCGTCCGCGGGTCACCAGCGTGGGAGAGATTCCGATTCGAGGTGCGACTGGAGTCCACTTCGTATCGGATGCAAGACGCGCGAGAACCGAAGGAGTGAGACGCCTATTTGCGTGGCGTCTCGAATCACTTGAGCCCGCTCAAGTGGATGAGATGAGAAACGCGCTGGGTGCAGTGTGCGACGGGCTCCTCTGAGCGGACCGATTCACGTTGACGTAAATCAAGCACGCCGTCGCTGTCGCGAGCGATGTTGCCGCCGAGATAGCCGTACGCGATCGTGCGTGTCGCTCGGAGCAGGCAACGATGACGAGAGACTGGACATCTCAAGCAGCGCGACCGAGACGGTGTCGACGCGATCACACAGCAGGGTGACCTCCTCGACAACGTGAAGCTCGAGGGCCGCAAACGATGGCGAGAGAGCTTCGATCTTGTCGGCCATGGAGGGCGCGCACTGTGGACGATAGGAACAGGACGTCAAACGTCGTCGTTGTCGTCGAGCCACGTCGACGACACGTTGTCGTCAAGGCGCCGACATTCGTCGATTCATAATAAGAAGAACGATTGTTCTAAAACTGAATTAACAATCGTTGTTCTTATTCATAAAGCGAAATACCGGCATTCTCTCTAAGAAATCGTGTGCTGGTACGCAAACGTTACCGGTCGAAAGATTAATCAAGACATCTCGACCGGAAAGCTAGGGTCACCCCCTCTTGCGTGTGGCTTAAGCCGCACGCGCTGGCTGGCCCGACGGATCGCCCGATCGCGAGTGACGGCGCTTTGGAGGGTGTGTGGTCCGTCCTCGACATGAGGACATCCGCGGTTCGGAAATATTCCGTCCGCCTTTAAGGAACGCTGCATGCGTCGAAACACCGCCTCACTCAACACGCTGATGAAAGCCATGGGGCTTTCACTCGCGGCCGTGATGTGTATCGCCGGTTGCGAGGATGGTCCGAATAACCCTTACGTCTCTGACGACAGTCGAGGCACTGCTTCGAACGACGGCAATGGCAAGGCCGCCGTCGACCCGGGAAAGCAGGGTTTCGACTCCACATCGGGAGGCACCACCAAGCAGGAAATCTGCACCGGTGAGCAGAAAGCCAAACGATGGGCGCAGATGGTGCTCGAGCCCATCCGACCGCCACGATTCGCAGCAGGTCTCGACCTCGCAGGTGGCGACACCTGGCCTGGGTTGACCATCGAGGCGGCCGAGCAGATCAATTGCCAGAGCGTCAACGAAGGCGATCAGTTCGGCGACGGTGAGCAGGTCAATCAGTGGGGCGATAACGGCGAGGTGTGGGTCGAGTACCGCGTCTCGAACCGCAAGATCGACTTCATGACGCTGTTCCAGGGCTATCTCGGTACCCTCGATGCGACGTCACGCGACGGGCAGGATCACTTCAAGATCCCGATCGGCAGCCGCATTCAGAAGAACGGCATCGACTACACGATCGACTGGAACGACCCGGTCAAGTTCAACAACGAGGTCAACGAGATCTACGACGCTGTCCTCGCGACGTACGCACCGGGCTTCGCGAAAGACCCAGACTGCATCGGCACGGGCGCGTGTATCTCGGGTGACTTCGGTGACATCGCGTTCTTTGGCTTCGGGCCGCTCGGTGCGTTCTTCTGGATCGACAACAAGAACGCTCCGCAGCCCACCCCTAGCATCTTTACGCGCTTCGACTTGTACCTGACGAAGACGCTGCCCTTCTCGCTTGGCAACCCCATGCTCAAGCTCGATGCAGAAGGCCCAGTGTCGCGATCGGGCAAGCTCGGTAACTCGCAAACGCCGTGCGACGTGAAGCTTGGCCTGAGCTTCCAAGACTTCTTGTCTCGCTGCGTGAAGGTCACGGGCGACGCGACGAAGGACGATATCGAATACAACAAGTTGATCGGCGGGTTGGCCCACAGCACCGAGCGATTCAGCTTCGACGTGCAGGGTGTCGACCTCAACTTCAGCGACAAGAACCTGCCTCCCGACTCGATCGTGAAGGACACGGATCTGCCGGATCCCACGGACATCGCGACAGAGTTTTCGTGTGACCAGTCGACGCTCGGCGTGATCGCAAACGATCACATCAACAACGACCCCACTCAGGCTCGCGACCTTCACGGCGCCGGGTTGATCTACATGGAGTACGCGCGAACGGTGCAAGACCGTTTGAGCCAGTATGTCGATCCAGCGAACCGCCGAACGCTGGGCGATCCGGCTTGCCTCGCGCCCAACGTCGACCCGACGAATCCAGTGTACCCACCGGGATGCACGGGCTTCGAGGGCTTCCTCACGGCGTCTCCGCCAACGGGCGATCCGTTGTTGGATGTGCTCGCACTGGCCACGACATCACGTCGATTCTGCCCTCGATGGAGCTCGGGATGAAGCCTGGTCACCCCAGGCATTGTTCTGCTGGACCCAACGGGTGACGCGACGGGATACACGTCCTTCCCGGCGTACGGCGACCTGTGGTCTACGTCGTACGAACGAGTGCTCGATGTGTTCGGCAACGGCAAGGTCGCGAACCTTCCGACCGAAGCACAAGACGTTCGCTTCTTCTGGAAGGCGTACTTCACCTCAATCGTGAAGTACCTCTTCGTGGCGGGTTCTGCCGACGAGACGCCTGACGGTGTGCACGCGGTGAAAGTCGATCCGAACAATCTGTTCTTCGACTCCATTGGCTCAGGGCAGTTCGAGCTCGGCGAGTACGTGGATCGTCGTTTCGCATCGAAGACGCGCGACCCAGTCGACCTCGTGATCTCGGCCGACGTGAAGAACGGCATCTTCAGCACGTACGACTTCTCGAACGAGATCTACCGTGGTGAGACGCTGCTCTACAGCTCGGTGCAAGAGAGCGAGAACGACGGTGTTGGTGAAGAGGACACGGGTCTTCTCACGAACGTCTTCGGCAGCCCGGTTCTACGCAACGGGTGGACGGATTCCTCAGCAGGCAAGAGCGCCTACTACTGCGCGACGCATCTCGATCCGAACAACTGCGATGGGCAGTTGCCGCCACTCGACGCAAACGGAGACGTGCTGCTCGACGACATCGGGCGTCCGCTGCTCGCTGGCTACCCGGGAGCATTCGGCTCGTCGACCACCGCGCTGGCGCTGGGTACGACCCCGGTGAAGATCCTCGAGACGTATCCTTCGATTCAGCAGGCCAAGGTGTCGATGCCTCGCTTCTCGAACCCGTACGACCCATCGAGCGCATCGCTTGGTAATCTCGAGCTGTTGATACCCTGGTTGCCGAAGCAGCCGGGCGTGGGCTTCCCCGTTGCGCTCTCGGGCACGATCGACAAGTTCGTCGAGACCGCGCAGCTCGACCTTTCGGGCACGACGATCACTGCGAACATCGATTACGACGCTGCGATTGATCCGAGCACGGGTCAGCCTGCCTCGGACGGCTCGCTTCAGTTCTTGGCTGTTGAGACGACCGACTTTTTGGGTGAGGTGTTCATGTGCCGAGACAGCGGCACGGGCGACATTCTCGGCGTTCGTATGTACACGCCCGTCGCAGAGATCCTCGAGTGGCTCGTGGCTCACCCATCGCAGTACGAGCAGTGCGGGATCATCATCCGCTACAGCCCCTACAACAACTACGTCGATTACATCACGTCGCTCACCAACGGCGTTCGCTTGGGCATCACGCAAGGCGGCGGTTTCGGACGCGTCGTCGACGTCACTCTCTTTGTCCCTGGTCAGTGACGGTCGGAGGAACCTAGATCATGAAGGCTTCATACAATCTCGCCCTCACGGCGATGATCGGGCTCGCCTCGGTCGTGTCGTCGTACGGTTGTGTTTCGCAGCGCCCCTCGCGTAACGGTGTCTTCAACGACAACATCTACATCAAGAAAGAGTTCCTCACGCGAGGCTCTCAATCGACCGAAGCTGACCCAGGTTGGTTGCTCAAGGCGACGGTGACGTCGGTCTCGACACCAGACCCGCTCGGTGATGTGTTCGGCATCTTTGCTGGCTCAGAGAACGGCGGCGCGCTCGTTCGATTCGTCATCACGCAAGACAAGTTGCAGATGCTGAATCAACGCGAGCTCACGTCGGTCGACAGCGATGCGCGCATCCCTGAGATCATGGACGCGTGGCCCGCACAGAGCGTTGATCTGCAGTACCGCATCAACCTCGACGGAGAGAAGACCAACTTCTACGAAGAGAACCAAGAAAAGGACTGGCAGGTTCGTCAGTGGGTGAAGGTCGCGTTGTCGAAGAACGATCTGAGCGACATCGCACCGCTCGGTTCGTACACGGCGTCGCTACTCGCGCGATGCACGGACACAGCGAACAGCTCGACCACGTTGGTTCCGGACTCGTACCAAGCAGACGAGTCGAACGGGTATCTCTCGTGGAAGGTCCGGATCACGGTGCCGCTTCGCTACGACGACGACACGCGCTACGAGGCGCGTACGGCGCAAGCTCGGCGACGAAGCGATCAAGATGGGTCGCAACACCGTCACGTTCGACTTGATGTACTCGCTCACGCGAGCCGAATCGTCGGACAAGATCACCTACAAGCCGCTCGTCCTCGATGAGAAGGATCCGATCCGACGCAAGTACGGACCCATCGAATACACCGCGTGGTCGCGCGACGAAGACTCGGGGATGCTCGCAGCTCGTCAGCTCGTGATGCGCTTCGACCAGAAGCCCATCACCTGGTACTTCGCGAAGGGCTTCCCGGACGAGTACAAAGGCGTCTTCACCGACGAAGGTGGCGTTGCCGATCAAACGAACAAGTTGTTCGAGGATGCAGGCGTCAAGGCCCGCGTCTCGTTCAGGAGTACAACGACGGCGGCGTCGACCGAGAGTATGGCGACGTTCGCTACTAGCTTCCTGCGTTGGGTCACCGACCGCGACATGCAGAGCTTCTGGGCAGGCGTCACTCAGTTCGTGGCTGACCCGCGCACGGGTGAAACGGTCTCGGCCTCGATCTCGTTCAACGACTTCGCGATCAAGGACTACTACGTCCAGCGTCTCGATGCGTATTTGCAGAGCATCGGTGCATGCGCAGACACCCCGACAGGCACACCACCCGCGCGCGTTTCGACAGCCTGCTTCGACGTCGCGACCGACAACTGCAACGGCACCGATGGTGACGGCGATCATCAAGATGGTTGCGAAACCAACGTCTTGAACGATGGCAACAACTGCGGCGGATGCGGCTTCGTGTGCCCCTCGGGCACGTGCACGAACGGCGTTTGCGACTGCGTTGCAACGATCAACTCGAAGGATGCGTGGCCCGATCTCGGCGCGTGCCAGGACGGCGACACCGTTCCGATCGTGCCATCGAAGCTGGCAGCCAATCACAACGGCCGCTCATCGCTCTACGGCAGATCCAGACGTACTTGCAGAAGCCCGTCGGCACCTACGGCCCGCTTGGTCCATCGGACTTCGTGGCGAAGCAGGACGACGACTTCTTCCGCTCGTACTACGCGTTGATGCCGTACTACATGTTCGCCGATCCGGACATGAACCAGTTCGTGATCCCCGAAGGCGGCAGTGGTGTGTTCGGGCCCGACGAGATGTGGAAGCTGTTTCAGCAAGAAGCGAATTCCGTCGTCTGTCGCGCTCGATCGATCGGGGCGAAGAGCCGTTCCACGGCGTCGAGGGCCCGAGTGGCTTGACGGAAGCGCAGAACTTCCTGAACCACTGGCGAGACCTCACCGTCGCGCACAAGACCTACGAGTACCGTAAGCCATTGGCGCGTCGAAACCTCCACATGGGACGCCCCGGGCGCGTTCTCGTTCGAGGTCGGTCATGTCGCGCGACGCTCGCCACTGCATCAACGGCAAGTGGGAGACGAAGAAGAGTGGCAAGCCCGCTTGATCTCGACCTACTGGAGCCAGGTCATCTGGCACGAGTTCGGTCACGCTCTCGGCCTCGAGCACTGGCTTCGCGGGTTCGATCGACGAGCCGGAATTACCCCGTTACAAGGATGGTGCGGGTCGCGAGAAGTACGCGCTCTTCGCCAACTCGGTGATGGAGTACAACGCTGCTCCTGACCGTGTCTTCTGGCACGCGGGTTGGGCTCCGTACGATGCGGGTGCGATCTCATGGATCTACGCCAACACCGACAAGGGCACCGATGCACCGGGCGACAACATCACGGGTCAGACCTCGGCGACGTCGCCGTGGAAGGATCCGAAGGGCTTCGCGGACGACGGCACCACCGAGAAGCAGTTCTTGTTCTGCGACGAGCGTCACTTGAAGTACACCCCCTTCTGCCGACAAGGCGACATGGGTCGTACGCCAAGCGAGATCATGGCGAACGAGATCGACGCGTATGAGTGGCAGTACCAGTGGCGTAACTTCCGCACCTACCGGAAGCTCTGGGACAACACCGACTACGCGAACGGCCCCGCGGGTCAGGTCATCGACATGCGACGCTTCTTGTCGCTGTGGGAGTACGACTGGAGCTCCGGTGAGCTCGCAGACTCGCTTCGTCGCATCGGCATCAAGAACCCAGATCCGAACAGCTCGGACCTCGAGTACTTCGGTCAGCTCACGAACAAGTTCAACGCGGAAGCATCGGCTGCGAACCAGATGGTGGCGGCATTCCACAAGGCAGTAATCCAGCAGTCGGCAGGAGAGCGTCCGTACAAGACCGTGTACGACAAGTACTACGGTGACGTCACTCAGCAGGGCATCATCCTCGACAAGCTGTTCGCGATGCAGGGCTGGACAGCTCTGTGGCCAACGGACAACTACGATCCGAACCAAGCGGGTGCGTACTTCGCGTCGTATTCAGGCCTGGGCGATGCGTCGTACAAGTACGTCGCAGAGGACGCGATCAACTCGATGATCGGCGGTCAGTACGACGTGTATCCGTACTTCGTTCCGCTCGCGGTGGTGCAGTTCGCACAGGACACGCACGACCCGGCGTTCTCAGGTCGACTCGAGGTTCGCGACTGGATCGGCGGTCACACCTTCACGCGTCTCGAAGACTTCCTGAGCTTCTTCAGGGACGTCGCGGTTCAGAACAACTATGTCGATCCACTCGGCAGCGATTGCTCGACCTTCGAGACCTGCAAGTACGACCCGCGCCCGTTGTCAGATACGCACAACGAGTTCTTGGGCCCTGACGATCGACGTTGGATCTGGGCCTACATCGCGGATCGAAACACCTACGTCGCCGCTCAGAAAGAGCGTCACACGGCTTCGTACGTGATCATCCGAAACTACACGGACTACGTCATCTACCAGCTCGACGACGGCGCGTTCCCAGGCGGAGCGTACCCCGCGCAGTTGCCGATGAAGTACTTCCTCGACTCGTTCAACGCGTTCAACTGAGGGCACGGCCACGTGCTTTACGAGCCCTCGATTCAGCCACGAAGGTCACTCCTTCGCGGCGATTCCGTAGCGCTAGCCCTGTGCGGTTTGGCAGGGCAAGCGCTCGCGGCGGATCCGCCGCCGCAGACACCAGGGGCAGCGCCGCCACAAGCGCAGCCCCCGGTGAAAGCGGCGGATGCTCCACCGCACGACGCGATCGATCCGTCCGAGCAGCGACCTGCGACGACACCCAAGGTCGATCCTCCCCCACCCCTTCCGCCACCAGAGCCTCCGGTCGCACAAGCACCAGCGGCACCACCGGCTGCGCCTGCTGCGCCGGCTACGCCGACGCCAGGTAGCAAGCCA
>JAXLYQ010000073.1:0-17670 GCA_046351315.1 Polyangiaceae bacterium | reverse complement strand
GGGGATCTTCGGTGCCCCAACGTTCATCGTTGATGGCAAAGAGCTGTACTGGGGCCAAGACCGCATGCACATGGTCGAAGGGCGCCCTGCATGGGCTGAGCTTTCGAGTGAGCCGCAGTACGATCCCGATGCTGAGCGCCCCACTCTGATCATGCCGCCCGTGGGCTCGAATGCAGACGACGACGAAGAAGAGCCCGAGCCGCCTACGATCGCGCGCCCGCGACTGTCATCGGTACCTGAGCTCGAGCCAGATGCGGCAACACCGGTCTCACCTGTTGCGGCTGAGCCAGACCCTTCGGGTGAGCCTTCTGCGCCCGTTGAGCCGGTACAGGTCATCGCGAGCAACGTCGATACGAAAACGCTTTCGACCTTGCCCGCTGGCCCTCACTCGCTCGAGGTCTACTGGGATTTCTCGTCACCGTTTTCGTACCTCGGCGCCATGCAGGCCGAAGAGCTGGCGCGACGCACCAACGCCACGTTGATCTGGCGCCCCATGTTGTTGGGCGCTGTGTTCAAGGCGATTGGTCAAGCCGATGTCCCGATGAACACGTGGTCTGATTCGAAGCGTCGATACTACTTCGAAGACATGCACCGCTGGGCTCGTCACTGGAGCACGCCGTTCCGATTCCCGACGCGTTTTCCGATGAATTCAGTCAAGGCGTTGCGCTCGTGGCTTGCGTTGCCTCCCGAGCGTCGACGGGCCTTTCTCGAGGCCACGTATCGCGCGTATTGGGTCGACGATCGAGACATCTCTGATGATGCCGTTCTTCGTTCGCTCATTGGTGCAGACGCCGACGAGATCCTTGCCAAAACCCAGACCCAAGAGATCAAAGATCAGTTGTTCGCTTCTACCAAGCGAGCGATCGAGGCGGGTGTGTTTGGCGCTCCGACCTTCGTGATCGACGGACAAGAATTGTTCTGGGGTCAGGACAGGATCCCTCTGGTCGAGCTAGCCTTGCGCGCATGAAGAGTGTCAGCTCACGTGCTCTGTGCGCTCGACGTTGGTGGGCATGCGCATGGCCAATGTGGGCTGTTGCTGTTTCGAGCGTGGCGAGCTCAGTAGTGATTTCGGATCCATCGATCGCTGCACCTGCTCCCACGGCGGTGAAGATCGACACCACGCCGGTTCCGCCGTCGTGGATGCCGCCGTGGCTCGATGAGAAAGATGTCCCGCTGCCCTCGGGCTCGAATAGCGCGGTGATCATGCTCGACGATCAACCGTTGTATTCGGCTCCACGCGGAGACTCGCCTCGACGGGGCAGTGCGATCGGTGGTGCGCGACTCCCGATTTTTTCAGCGCGACGAGGGCCAGGGTGTGCAGGTCGATGGATCAACGTCGGGGCGATGGCGTGGGTATGCCAAGAGAAGATCCGGTTCTCGTCCGAGCTCCCGATTGCAGCCGGCGACACGCCTCGCGATGAGCCTGATGGCTTGCCCTTTCGCTACTACTTCGTCGGCTCGAATGGCTCGGCGGCCTACACGCGACTCGAGTTTGCTGAGCTCGCTGCGCCCGATATGGAGCTTCAACCGGGCTTCGCTGTTGCGATTGTAGAGCAGCGCGCACGGGGTGAAGACCTCTACGGGCGTACGCACAAAGGGCGGTGGATCCCCATGCGAGATCTCGGCCCCGTGCGAACCCAGTTTTTTCATGGCGAAGAGGTCGTGGGTGGCAAGCTCGACTTCGCCTGGGTGCTCGACGATCGAACGCCTGTGTTCTCGAAGCCAGGTGGCTCTTCGAAGGCGACCGATTTGCCGTTCAAGATGCGCTTCTCGGTGGTTCAGATTCTCGAGGAAAAAGGCTCGAAAGGTCGCGAGATGTATCGCATTGACGCGACCCACTGGGTACGTGCGAAAGACGTACGTCGGCCGACGAAAGCAGCCCCGCCAACAGAAGCGAGTGGTGAGCGCTGGATCGACGTCGAGCTCGCATCGCAAACACTCACTGCGTACGAGGGCGATGTGCCCGTGTTCTCGACACTCGTCAGCACGGGCAAGGGAGCACAAGGCTCAGCGACGGCGACACCCAAGGGCACCTTCCGGATCTGGGTGAAGCTGCGAACCTCGACGATGGACAACCTCGACGATGAGAATGCGCAGTCGACCTACGCGATCGAGGATGTGCCTCACGTGCAATTTTTCTCGAAAGGCGTTGGTCTACACGCAGCTTTCTGGCACAGCGGTTTCGGTCGCGTGAAGAGCCATGGGTGCGTGAATTTGGCTCCGATCGATGCTCAGCGTTTGTTCAAGTTCACGGGGCCGCGTGTGCCCGCGGGTTGGTGGGCGTCGCTCCCCACTGAGCACGATCGAGGCACGGTCGTTCGCGTGCGTTGAGTGTCCGCCAGCGAGTGAAGTGAGGCGCGTCGAGGCACGGTCGTTCGAGTGAGCACGTGCGATACCTGATGTCATCGGGGATATCGGGGGCAGAAAATATGTCGGGCGCACAGCTTCGTGCTGAGCTCGATCGAGGTGGTCGTGTCGTCGTGTTCGACTACTGCATCTCGATCATCGTGCTGACCTTTCAGCGTAGGTCAGACCCCGTCTTGATCCGCGCAGGCAGCGGTACATTCGGCGCCGCTCTGCCTGCACATCGCAAGGTTGATGTTTGGTGGTGGGGCTTTCCGTTTGGTTTGATCTACACACCGCTTGCGGTGATCAAAGATCTCTCGGGTGGTACAGACACGCCAACGATTCGTGAGTAGTTTCAGGCTGCTCTTCGAGCAGCAGGTTCGCTCACCAGGTTGCGCGCTCGATGACGAGCTCGGTCCAGCACTGTGACTTCTCGTCGATCGTGTTGAGCTTTGCGTTGGCCACGATACGAGTGGCTACGACGACACCCTGAATGCGGATAGAGGTCAAAGGTTTCTTCGGTAAGGCATCGGTTCAGGTAGCTTCTCTCGCTCGCGCATTTTCCATCGAGAGCTGATGCACCTCGAGGTGAGCGAGTGCGCACACGATGCCCGTGTCGATATCCTGATGACGGGGCAAGGAGGGAAGCGGCGTAAACGATGCGCCCGTGAGCCGGATCGTGATCGTAGTACTGGATCTCGACGTGTCGTACGGGGACGTTGCGAGGTACGCGATGAGGTGAGTTCCATGGGGCACGTTTGCGGCTATCCGAGGTGATCTGGGTATCTTCCGGGCGCCCGGATGGTCTCCATCGTAACTGCATACCGCGACCTGCGCGTCTTCGCGAGATTTACGCGTTGTTCGCCGGGCATGGCTTCGGCGAGTTGGCCTCGCGTTTGGGTCAGCGAGACGTACTGCCGCTGGCTGGCACCTGGCGAGTGACGCTCCGCCTTATGAGTGAACGCGCCCGCAATCCGAGAGGGGCGCGCAAACCGAAGCGTTGGTGCTCGAGGCGAGTGCCATTGAGGCGCAGAGCAAGAGCGAGCACGGATCTCGCTCGCCGAGCGAGCCGCCTCGTTGCGCAAGACCTTGGCCCGTCGTTCGTGAAGCTCGGACAGATCGTCTTCGACGCGAGCCGATATCTTGCCGCCTGATCTCGTCACTGAGCTGAAGAAACCAGACGCAGTGCCGCCCGTGCCCTTCGAGGATATTCGGCGTCAGATCGAAGGCGCACTCGCTCGGTCGATCGAGGAGGTACGAGTGGTTCCAAGAGACCCCACTTGCGGCCGCGAGTATCGGACAGGTTCACCGCGCGTCGCTTCGTACGCCGGATGGTCCGATCGATGTGGTGGTGAAGGTGCAGCGCCCGGGCGTCGCTCAACCACTGCGCGAGATCTCGAGCTACTTCACACGCTTTCTGCGTGGTGATCGAGCGGACGATTCCTGGAGTCAAACCTCATTCGCCAGTCGCGTTGGTCGAGAACTTCTCGATCGCTCGATCACGGCCGAGCTCGACTACACGATCGAAGCCGATAACGCGCGCCGGTTTGCGAAAAATTTTGAGGACAATCCGAACATCTGCATCCCGCAAGTGTATCGCGAGGCGACGGCGCGAAACGGTTCTAACCCGCGAGTTTTTGCCGGGTCGCAAAGTGTATGACGCGATCGCGCATGGCCACTCGGGGCCCAGGATCACGAAGAAGGCCGTGGGCTTGATCATCAAGCAGGTCTTCGAAGATGGCTTTTCACGCCGACCCTCACCCGGGAAATCTGATGGTGTTGGGCGAGCCCGAGAACCCGATCATCGGCATGATCGATCTCGATGGTGGGTCGTCTGTCGCCCGACATGCGCGACAAAACGATCGACTTGATGATCGCCGCGGTCGTGCGCCAAGACCCGGTGGGCGTAGCTGACGCGTTGTATGCGATCGGGTCTCCGACGCGTAAGGTCGACATGCGTGCGTATCGCGCCGAGGTGTCGATGCTTGCTGGAGAAGTAATTTGGTCGGCAGCTCAAAGAGATCGAGGTCTCGAAGATGCTGCGAGACATCATCCAAGGCGCACAGAAGTACGGCATCGAGATCCCCTCCCGACTTTGTTCTCGTTGGCAAAGCGGTGATGACGATCGAAGGGATCGGCAAAGAGATCGATCCAGATCTCGACGTGTTCAGCGAGGGCACGACCGTACTTCGTCGAGATCCTTCGAAATCGATACTCGCCAGAACGATTGATGAATGATGCGTGGCGAGAGGGCTCGAAAAGCTGAAAATGCCGTATACGAGCTTCCTCAACAGTCTCGCACTCGAAGACTTGAGGCTGGGCCGCCTTCAGGATGAAACGGTGAACCCCGAGCCGCTCAAAGCGCCTGATCGATTGGGTCGTAAGGCCTACTCGGGCTTGGTGTTTGCGTCGCTCATCGGCTCGGGCTCGGTGCTCGCCACGCATGTGCAACCGATGTTTCTCGGCATCGTGTTGATCGTGCTGTCGATGGTCGTCTTGCTCGGGCAGCTCGTGCTCGATCGACGACCGCAAGGCGCTGCTGGTAGAGCGAAGCGCGAGTCGCTGCGGCGTGCTCGCTGTTGTGGCGACGATGGTGCTGTCAGGGGCTCGCCACGATGACCGCACACCTCGCCAGTGTTCGTTTTCGAAAGCGTTTCGGCGGGCTGCCACTCCTCTCTGCTGATGGCAGCCCTGGTGTGCTGGGGTGCTCGGGGGCTGATTCGCGGCGTTCACCGACGCGCGGGCCGGGCGCCCTGCTGCAGTTACCGAGTGCTTGACGAGCGCGCCATTGGCGTCGACTTCGTCGAGGGCGCGGAGCACCCGCCGCCTCGTCGAGCTCGAGTGCCGTGAGCAACCAGGCGATGAGTGATCGTGAGCTTGCGAGCTGATCGCGAAGGGCCTGGAGTCTCCAGGGATTTTCCGAGCGACAATCTCTTTGTCTCGAACGAGACCTCGCTTCTCGACGTCGCCAGCACCTTCACCGACTCTGCTCAGAAAGGGCGAGCTTACGTCGGCGTCGGCCCCGATCAGAACTTCAGCTACCTGGCGCTCAGCGAACTCGATGAGGTTACATCGTCGACATTCGACGCGGAATTGCTCGCCGAGCTGATGGTCTATCGAGGTGTTTCGAGTCGAGCCTTCGACGGGTGGAATTTTTGAGCTGTTTGCTCTCGCGACCCAGGCGGAAGGCATCCCGTTTGCGCCTGGTGTATTCGCTCCACTCGCGAAAGCGTTTGGTGACACCAAGGGGGATCGTGACTCGCTATTGAAGACGGCGAGCGCGACGGTTGCGCTGGATGCAGCGACTCGGTTTGACGCTCGAGAAGGGTGATCGTGACGGGATCTCGAGTGCTCAGCGCGTTTCGAGAGAAAGGGATGCCACCGCCTACACGATGGAGGGTGCAGCTCGCTTAAAGTACCTGACGTTCGGCGAGCTGATGGACATGAAAACCCCTGAAGGCGTGGTGACTTTGGGCAATGAAAGCTCACGCGAAGGTGAGAACGCTCTTCGTGCAGAATCGTGTGGTGCCGCTCGTGGGAGACTTTTCGGGAAAGGGTGCACCGAACGCCGCGGCAGGACATGAAAAAAGCGAGGTCTAAAACTGGGCGCGTTTTACACTTCGAATGTCGAGCAATACCTGTTCGAGGGCACGAAGTACGCGCAGTTCGTCGCGAACGTCAAAGCGATGCTGCGTGACGATGCGAGTCGCATCGTTCGTGTGTGGTTTGATCAGGGAAAGGCGCACCCAAAACAGCGGCCGGGTCATCGAACGACCTGCTCGTGGCCAACGCGAACGCGCGTTCATCGAACGTGCTGAGAAGAAGCCCTTCGGTGAGTTTTGGCAGGTCGTTACAGAATGAGCACCTCAGGTTTCTGGCGTGTCGTGCGAGTCATGCAAAGATGAGCGGGTCGTCATGTGAGGGGCATGACGAAGCGCGAGGATCGCTCCTTGCACACCGGCGCGCGGCCCACGAATGATGTGGCCGTGCCGCCGACACTGACCCGGGCGCGATGCGTCCAAAAGGGACTCAACATGGCGCGTGGCTGCTGCTCGTAGAATCGCAGTGTTTTTGATGGTGATGGTGGCGTCGAGCGTCGCGAGCGCGAGCCCCACGCCGACTGATTCGAGCGCGGTTTCCTGCACGCCGATTCCGCGAAGTAGCAAGGATAGCCCTGCGATTCGTGCCAGCCGCGCCGACACGGTGAGATTGCGATGCGGCTCGCGCTGGGGTACGAGCCCAACCGAGATGCGGGGCCGCGGTGCCATCGCCGTCACGAAACTGGGTTCGCGCGCCTGGACTCGCGGTGGTGTCGGTTCGAATAACTGGGTGCGCGATCCAGCATCACCTGAGCCGCCCAGGGCGATGGTGGAAGGGCGTTGCCGAGCTCCGGGGTGTGTCCGACGGGTACGTTCTTGTCGACCGATGGTGATACCGAGGGCGATACTGGATGTGTTATCGCTCGTACGGATCTGGAAGACGAAGGGGCACGCAAGTTCGTAGCGACGCTGGTGCAACGCACCGCGTGCAAAGAGCGTGCTCAGCACGGTGCTCGACGCGATCGACTCAGCGATGCATCCGAGATCCGGAAAGCGCTCTACGCGACTTGCTACTTCCACGACGCACCGCGGTGCCTGACGGTGAGACGCATCGCTGAGTATGCGAAGTCGATCGAGAAGCACTGGGCAAGTGTCGATGACTGCTTGATGGAAACGGGCGCCTGCGTCGAAGAGCCGACTCTCCGCTGAAGAAGTAGTCGCGATGCAAGCCAAAGCGTGAGTGAGAAAATCACGAAGCTGTTCGATCGATTTGAGAGCCGGGCTTCGAGTAGCGCTCGAAGAGTTGCGATGAGTGGTTGTGCAAATGTTGGTGCGCGTCGTGTGCGGGTGTTACGAGGGCTCCCGTCATGCCCAGCAACACACCGGGCACGTGTTCGTCACCGGCGGCGTTGTCTCCTCGATCGGCAAGGGGCTTGCGTCAGCCAGCATCGGGGCGCTGATGGAGGCGAGGGGCTGAGGGTCACCTATTATCAAGCTCGACCCGTACATCAACGCCGACCCTGAACGATGTCGCCGTACCAGCACGGCGAAGTATTCGTCACCGACGACGGAGCCGAGACGGATCCGATCTCGGCCTACTACGAGAGGTTGAGCGTCCGAATGACGGACAGAACAACCTGACGAGAGTGGCCGCATTTACGAGTCGGTCATCAGCAAAGAGCGTCGTGGTGAGCACTGGCGCAACGGTAGGTGATTCCGCACGTCACCGACGACCGGTTGCGTACGTGCGGCGACTGAAGGCTCTGACCTGGCGATCATCGAGGTCGGCGGCACTGTGGGTGACATCGAGTCACCTCCGTTTCTCGAGGCCCTTCGTCAGCCCGTCGAGAGCGGGCCCAAGGGAGCATTGAGCGTCCACGTCACGCTCGTGCCGTACATCAGCACGGCCGGAGAGGTGAAGACCAAGCCAACGCAGCACTCGGTCAAAGAGATGCGCGAGATCGGTATCCAGCCCGATATCTTGTTGTGTCGAGCTGACCGTCCGTTGAGCACGGGTATCAAAGAGAAGATCGCTCTCTTCTCGAACGTCGCAGTGCAAAGCGTGTTCGCCGCCGTTGACGCCGTTGATGCATCTACGAGCTGCCTCTTGCGCTGCATAAAGAGGGGCTCGACGAGGACATCATCGAGCGCTTGGGGATGTGGGCACGTCACCCCGATCTCTCGCCCTGGCAGCAGGTGGTTGAGCGTTTTACTCAACCGCAAAACGGTGCGGTTCGCATTGGTGTGGTGGGCAAGTACGTTCACTTGCGTGACTCGTACAAGTCGTTGCACGAGGCGCTCGTTCACGGCGGAATGGCCAACAATGTCTCGGTCGATCTGACGTACATCGACTCCGAGGACATCGAGAAGCAAGGCGCAGAAGCATTGCTCGGGTGTCGATGCTGTGTTGGTGCCAGGTGGCTGGTGATCGTGGCACCGAGGGCAAGATCGAAGCGATTCGCTACGTTCGCGAGAAGGCCTGCCGTTTGGCATTTGCCTGGTATGCGCCTGCGGTCGAGTACGCGCGCCATGTGTGCAAGATGGAGGGCGCCAACAGCGCCGAGTTCGACAAGGACACCCATCTGCCGCATCGATCTGATGCACGATCAGCGAAGCACGACGCAGAAGGCGGCACGATGCGTCTGGCGCATATCCGTGCGTTCTGCAGAGCGGTACCAGGCGGCGCAGGCCTATGGGCGACCGAGATCAGTGCGAGCGCCACCGCTGTCATCGCTACGAGGTTTCAAACCAGCACCGCGACGCCATCGCCGCATCGGGTCTGGTCTTCTCGGCCCTTCACCCGACAAGCGTTTGGTCGAGATGATCGAATTGCCCGACCACCCCTACTTCGTGGGTTGCCAGTTCCACCCCGAGTTCAAGAGCCGCCCGATGGCTGCCCACCCGCTGTTTTCAAGGTTTGTCAAAGCAGCGCTCGAGCACCGAAACAAGCGCTGAGCCGCCACCAGGTTGAGGGCTATGACACGAATGCCAGGGGGCGAGCCTTCAACCGAACAAGTGGTTGGTGAAAAATATCGAGATTTTCAGTGGTAACGCCCAAATCGGCTAGCTGGTACACCATCTGCTTAGAGGGGCGCCGTCGTCAGTGGGTCGCAGCACTGGCCCTCTAACTTCCTTACTTTCTTTCTTCTTCCTGACTTACTTCGTCTGCTTGCTCTCTTGATTGACTTGTCTGTCTTGATTGAAGCTTGATTGACGCTTGACTCAAACTTGTCTGGGTTTCGAGGCCAGATACTCTCTTCTAACCTGCTTTTCTTGCCCTCGATGGTTTTAGAACGCTCCCGATTGTTGGAGCGTTTCTTATTTTGTCTTCTTGCTTCGCTCTGGTTTTCCTTACTTCTTCTTTCGTTTTGGCGGCTTTCCGGCAGCGGGCTTTCCTTGTGCGGATTCATCCTCATCAGGCGCAACCGCCGTATCTTCGGTCAGCGAGCCAGAACCGCTGGTCGCCGGAGCACGGCGCGATGATGCTGCTCGGGGGCCAAATACGTGATCTCCCGGAGCATCCGCATGGCATCGTGCACAGAGATTCATATCTCGCGAATTGCCGCGTGATTCGAGACGCCCCGAAGAACGCAACACCAGATACTCCCAATCGCCAAAGGCCGAATCGAACCCTGGCTCGCGTTTGACCATGGCGTAAAGCGGCCCTTCGTCAGAGCCAACGATCTGATGCTGCTCGACCAGAATGCTGCCTGTGGGCATTGAGCCGTTGGCCATTCGTGAGCCGTACACCGGTGAAGCGACGTCGTTCACCTTCACCACGCTGCTCCAGTTGGGTGGATTGTGATTGGAAGGAAGCTGTCGCTCATCGATCGCTTGAAGTGTCGCGAGCAGCGAGGCGTGCTCCCAAACGCTCGTTGAACCCGAGCCCGCCGCTGCCGGTACATTCGGGGCCTCAGGTCGGCGATTCGATACTCCCGGGACGAAATTGTCCTGTGTCGCGCAGCCCACAAAACCCGCGAGCGGAAGCAACCCCGCCGCGATCACGAGAACAGAGTACCGAGAGCTCTTTCGCGAGGCTCGTTGTGTCAGGAGGCGCTGCCGATCGTTGCTCATGAGAGGACTTTGGGTTGTAGCTGCTGATGGGTGCTTGGTCAGCGTGATGGATTCAGCTTCCGAATAGAGCGAAACGGAAGATCAGCGGTATAGTGCAGACCATGAAGCTGCTGCCGATCGCACGCTCCGTCATGACCTCGTTTGTTCTTGTCACGGCAGGCTGCGCGGTAGCGTCGCTCACGTCGGCTCCAAGCGAGGCGCAACCAGCTCGAAAGGCGTGGTTGGGGGTCGAGATGAGCAACCGAAACGATGGTGGCAAAGGGGTGCTCGCCAAACACGTGATTCGAACCTCTCCAGCCGAAAAAGCGGGCTTGCGTGACGGCGATGCGATCGTGAAGGTCGAGGGCAAAGAGGTGGGGCGACCTGCGGATGTCATCTCGGTCGTTCAAACGAAGGCCCCGGGTGACGGTGTGGATGTGATCTTTGCTCGGGGCACAACCGAGACCAAAGCTCGTGTGACGCTGGGCGTATTCCCCGATGCGGGAGAAATGTTGAAGCTCGACAAGCTCAATACGTTTGCTCCTTCAATCACGAGCCTTCAATCGATTCAGGGCTCGACTCCGCTCGATATCTCACAGCTCAAGGGCAAGGTCGTTCTTCTCGATTTTTGGGCGGGCTGGTGTGGTGTGTGTCGCGCTACGACGCCCGTCGTGAACGCGTGGGCCGCCAAGTACGGCGCTCAAGGTCTCGCTGTGATTGGTGTCTCGAGTGACTCGGTGACCACCGCGCAGAAAGCCACCGGCGCCTTTGGAATCGAATACACCGTTGGGGCTGATGTGAACGGCGATGTCTTCAAGGCGTACGGTGTCTCGGCCCTGCCCACGATGTTCGTGATCGACAAGGGTGGCGTGATTCGAAACCTCACCGTTGGTCTCGACAACGCGACGGCGAAAGACATCGAGAACAACATTGTCTCGCTGCTCGCCGCAACCCCATGAGCGATTCCGAATCGCTCTGAGTCCCGGGCTTTTCTAGCCTTTGGTCGCGAGCCCGACTCCCTGCGAAACGAAGGCAAAAATCACCTTCTTTCGAAGAGCGAGCTGATCGGGAGAGTGCCCCACCGCAGGGCCCAGAGCTTCGAGCATCCGCGCTTCTTGGAACGGGAAAATGATCATCGACAACGTCGCGATCACAATCTCGTCGGGCGGAAGATCCGCTCGTATTTTCTGATCTCGCTGAAGCTGCTCGATGATCTTTTTAACCGCATCGAACACAGGCTTCGTTCGATCACGAAGCAGCGCGACCGCAGTGTTCGAGCCACTCGCTGCATCGAGCCGCACGATCGACAACAAGTGTGGGTGCGACGAGAAAAACTCGAGCAAGAGATCAACGAACGCATCGAGCAAGCTATCGAAACCAGAGACTCGGCTGAGGATGTTCCAGGAGCCCAACGTCGTCTCGGCGATCGCCCGATCGAGCACCGCTTGGTACAAGCCCTCTTTGTCGGCGAAGTAGTGGTGAATCAGCGCCTGTTGAACGCCTGCTGCATTCGCGACCTCGCGAAGACGCGCGCCGGCAAAACCCTTCGAGGCGAACTCTTCTTCTGCCGCGTCGAGCAAGCGCTTCTTCGTCTCGACTGCATTGCGCTCTCGTTTGGGTGGAGGGATCGAGCTCATCGCATCACGCCTGAGAAATGGCCGCTCTGAGCAGCGTTGCGATGTGCTCTGGATCCGCCTCGATAAACGTGTCGGCCAGCGACGATGCTGCAATACACTTCACCTCGAGCTCATCGCAGATCGTCAACAGCGCAGGCGCGATCGGAGACTCCATCGAGATCACCAAACCCACCCCTGCCAATGCAAGTGACCACGTGGGTATGTACGCCTCGACGTAGGGCACCCCCGTGAACGCGCATTCGACGCCTTCACCAAGCTTCAGCAAGCCGAGATCGTACGGAACTGGAGCCGCGGGCGAAGGACGCGATGGAGCGACCGCCCCTTGAACGCGGAGCAGTGAGCGCGAGAACACATGCAGACGATCGGTCGTGCTCGCGACAGCGATACGAGGTGCTCCGAGGAAGCCCGGCTTGTGCAATCGACCAACGAGCGCACGCAGCGATGGAAGGTGATCGTCTGGAGCGAGCGGAATGATCGTGCTCGCACGCTCGATGCGCCGGGCGTTCCCGGATTTTACGAGGTCGCGAAGCGCTCGGAGGATCTCGGCATCACTCTCGACAAAGCCGTCGATGATCTCTGAAAGCGGCCGCGGTGAGGTGAGCGAGCGCCACAAACGTATCGCGAGTGCACCAAGTGCTTCGGCAGGTGGTTCGCCACGCGCTGCGAATGGCGCGGTCGACGTGAGATCGACACCAATCTCGTCTGCGGCACGCTCGGCCTCGTCGCGATGGCGCATCGCTTCGAGGATCAGGTTCGACGTGCCTTGAAGCATTCGAGGGCCGCTTAGACTCGACGATGAGCCTGGCCCTGATGTGCTCGATGGAGGCGACGCCGGGGCAAACGAGAACGAGCCATCAATCTCGCGAAGCAAGCGGAAGAACGCTTTTTCTCCTCGAAGATGTCGAAAGCTCGCCCAGGTCACGTCGCCATCTTCGATACGAAGCTCGCCATTGCCCGTGGGCGTCAACACGCTGAGCAAACCCGAGCGACGATGCATCGAGAGAAGCTGGACAAGATCCGGAAGTGGAACCTGTCGAAGGTCTCCGCGCAGATCGATCGCGTCGGTCGCCGTTGGCGCTGCACGGAGCGTGAGGGCCCAGCTCACGATGCGATCAAGATCGGCTGGATTCGCCCTCTCTACATCGTTCGGTAGCCCGTGAAGCGTGTCGCCTTCGAGTGCGAGAAATAGCTTCGAGATGTCTCCGAAAGCAGCGATCGCCCGTGCTCGATCGCTCTCATGGATCACCGAGAGCGCGGCCGCGCCGATGATGACGCCGTTGGGGCTCGTGGCTTGTCGTGAGCTGTTGGCGTCGAGCTCGTTGGCCAAGATCACCGAGAGCCCTTTGGCCTTCAGAGCTTCAGCGAGCTTGCCCAGCACATCGACGTCGGGCTCGACCAACAGAATCAGGAGCGACATGTCAGCGCTTGATCACGAACATCATGACAACGGTCGCCGCGCCAATACCGATCAGCAGACAAGCCACGGCGACCCCGATCAACACACTCATCGGAATACCCGGCTTCGCAATCGCCCCGTTCGCTGACGATGCAACGCCCGATGCTGGCCCGGCCAAGCTCGATGGCCCCGATGACTTGGGCAAGATCGATTCGAGCGCATCAGCAAACGCCTTGGCCGATTGATAGCGCTCGGTGGGCTCTTTTTGAAGCGCTCGACTCATCACATCGGCAAGCCCCGGCGGGAAGCTCAACCCGGGCACTCGCTGATCGATACGGATGGGCGTGGCTTGCACGTGGAGCTTCACGAACTCCATCGGCGAGCGCGAATCGAACGGCAACTTACCCGTGAGCGCTTCGTAAAGAATCACCGCGAGTGAGTACACATCGCTTCGTGCATCGAGGGTCTTCCCCTGCGCTTGCTCGGGTGACATGAACTCAGGCGTACCGAAGACCGTGCCCTCTTGCGTGAGCGCCGTTGCACCCGGACGCATCTCGGGATCCGTCAGCTTCGCGAGACCAAAATCGAGCACCTTGGGGACATCTCGGATGCCGCCCTGGCTACACAGGAAGATGTTCTCGGGCTTCAGATCGCGATGGATGATCCCGCGTTGGTGAGCCTCTTCGAGCGCCCCGCAAATCTGAACCAAGATGGGCAAGGCTCGATCGATCGGCAGCCGCCCTTCCGCTCGAATCGTGTGGTTGAGGTTCTTACCCTCGAGGAACTCCATCACGATGAACAACGACCCGTCTTCGAGCACGCCATCGTCGAATACCTTGACGGTGTTGGGGTGCGAGAGGTGGCCCAGCGCTTTGGCTTCACGACTGAAGCGAGTGACCAGGTCTTTGCGATTGGTCAGCTTCGGGTGAAGGATCTTGATCGCGACCATGCGACCGATCGTGGGCTGGGATGCCTTGTAGACAGTGCCCATACCGCCGCGGCCGATCTGTTGAAGGATCTTGTACTTGCCGTTTGCGATCTCTCGGCCGAGGTACGGGTCAGGGGCACGCATGGTCGTGGCGCAGCACCGGCATCACACAGCGTCGTGCGTCGAAAGACAAGAGATTAACCAGAAGACCCATCAGTTGCTGTCGCGACCCCACGAATGCGACCATAGACCACCTCGATGCATTTGACCTCAGCGCTCCTCACGTCCGAGGGTTTTCGGCACGCATTCTTCACGAGAATTGGTGGCGTAAGCGAGCCCCCATTTATCTCGCTCAACTTTTCAACCTCTGTCGGAGATCTTCACGAGCGCGTCGAAGAGAATTTTGCTCGAGCCGCACGTGTGCTTGGGGTCGATCGCACGAGTGTTTTGGTCTTGACGCAAGTGCATGGAGTCGGGGTGGTCGAGGCCAACGAAAAAAGCCTGCGCGACGAGCTCTCTACACAAGAAGGTGACGCGCTCTTTGCCCGACGAGGCGAGGTTGCTGTGGGCGTTCGATCGGCGGATTGTGTCCCCGTGTTGGTGGCCGATCGTCGATCGGGTGCGGTCGTCGCGATTCACAGTGGCTGGAAGGGCACGGCGGCGAACGTAACGGGTGTGGCGCTTGCTGCTTTCAAGAGCGCATTGGATCAACCCTTGGATCTGATCGCTGCCATCGGCCCTCATATCTCGCTCGATGCATTCGAGGTTGGCGAAGATGTCGCGGCTCAACTCGCTGCGTCGACAGCGCTAGGAGAGCGTGTGGTGCGTCGTCGTGAGGGTGAAAAGCCCCACGTAGATCTTCGATCGATCGTGACCTCACAACTGGCTGCGGCAGGGGTCGAGCACATCGATCAAGTCGATGGATGCACCGTGGGTGACGCGCGCAGGTTTTTCTCGTTTCGTCGCGATGGCAATCGCAGTGGGCGTCTGCTCTCGGCCATTGTGCCGCGTCGCTTAATCGAACGACGCGCCGTGTCGTATTTCGAAGCCTTTTCTGGCTGCGATCTGCCTGCTAGCGTCGCCGCCGACCATGCCCAACGAAGGCACCACGAGCACGTCGCCAGAGGCGACGCGAGCCGTGAATTACGAAGAGCTCACGCGTTACTTCCGCGACATGCAACGCATCCGTCGCGCCGAAGAAGAAGCCGCTCGCGCGTACGCTCAGGGAAAGATCGGCGGCTTTCTCCATCTCTACATTGGCCAAGAAGCGCTCGGTGTCGGTGCATGCGCCGCGATCGAGCCGAATGACTACGTCATCACCACGTATCGCGATCACGGTTTTGCTCTCGCCCGAGGCATGACCATGCGAGCGATGATCGCCGAGCTCTACGGCAAAGAGCCTGGCTGCTCGAAGGGGCTTGGTGGCTCGATGCACTTGTTCGATGCCGAGCATCGAATGATGGGCGGCTACGGCATCGTCGGCGGTCATATTCCGCTCGGAGCGGGCTTCGCTTTCGCCTCGAAATACAAGGGTGAGAACGATGTCACCCTCTGCTTCATGGGTGACGGCGCGGTGCCGATCGGTGACTTCCATGAGGGGCTTTCGCTTGCGGCTTTGTGGAAGCTCCCGGTGGTGTTCATCATCGAGAACAACCAGTACTCGATGGGCACGCCGCTCGAACGAACCCATGCCGTTCGCGACCTCACGCTCAAGGGCGCGGGCTACGGCATGCCCACCGATCGCTTTCATGTCGAAGACGTTCTCGACGTGAAGGAGCGCATTGGTGTTGCGGTGAAGCGCGCTCGTGAAGAGCACACGCCGACGTTGATCGAAGCGGTCACGTATCGCTTCCGAGGTCACTCGATGAGCGACCCGGGCAAGTATCGAACTGCAGAAGAAGTCGAAGCTCAGAAGCAGCGTGACCCGCTCTTCAAAGCACGAACGGATCTCATCGCCGCGGGTCGTGAGGCCGAGGTCTTGAAGATCGAGGCAGAGGTCGAAGCTGAGGTGGCCGATGCACTCGCCTTCTCAGAGAGCGCCCCAGAGCCCGGCCCCGAGATCCTCGAAGCGACCACCTACGTGGGCCCCTTCGCACGATGAGCTTTCTTCACGAGCCACTTTTCACGGCGCGAGTCTGCGCCCTTTCGAACGCGCCTTGGGCGCACGGATGAACATGCCAACGATGCGTTTTCGCGAGGCCCTCAGGGCCGCGATGATCGAAGAGATGGAGCGCGACCCACTCGTGATGATCATGGGTGAAGAGGTCGGCTATTACCAAGGTGCCTACAAGGTCACCGAAGGGATGCTCGAGAAGTTCGGCCCTCGTCGAGTGCTCGACACGCCCATCGCCGAGAGCGGCTTTGCCGGTGTTGCGATCGGTGCCGCGATGGCGGGCTTGCGACCCATCGTCGAGTTCATGACCTGGAACTTCTCGGCCGTTGCTTTCGATCAGATCCTCAACAACGCCGCCAAGATTCGACAGATGTCAGGCGGGCAGTTTTCGATCCCGATCGTCTTTCGAGCACCGAATGCATCGGCTCGTCAGGTCGCTGCGCAGCACTCACATGCGATGGAGCATTTTTATGCTCACATTCCGGGTCTCAAGTGCATCGCACCTGCAACCCCGGCCGATGCTTACGGCATGATGAAGACCGCCATTCGCGACGATAACCCGGTCTGCATTTTCGAGAGTGAGACGCTGTACAGCTTCAAAGGTGAGGTGCCTGACGACCCCAACTTCACCGTGCCGTTTGGCAAAGCGCGCGTCGCTCGTGAGGGCAAACACGTCACCCTCTTTGCCTACTCACGCGTGGTTCACGTGTGCCTCGAAGCGGCAGAAAAACTCGCTGCAGAAGGCATCGATGTCGAGGTGATCGATCTGCGTTCTCTTCGACCTCTCGACGAAGAAGCGCTCGTCAAAAGCATCTCGAAAACCCATCACGCTGTCGTGGTTCACGAAGGCTGGAGCTACGGCGGAATCGGCGCCGAGATCACCACTCGCTTGCAACAGCTCGCGTTCGATGAGCTCGATGCTCCGGTCGAGCGTGTGACCTTCCTCGATGTGCCCATGCCGTACAACGCGAAGCTCGAACAGCTCGTGATTCCTGGCGTGCCTCGGATCATCGAGGCCGTCCGTCGTGCGACTTACGCTCGCTGAGCAGAGGCAACGAACACCATGGCCAAAATCCTCGATATGCCAAAGCTCTCCCCCACGATGGAGGAAGGGCTTCTCGCTCTCTGGCACAAGAAAGAGGGTGACTCGATCGTTGTCGACGACCTGCTTGCCGAGGTCGAGACCGACAAGGCAACGATGGAGTTTCGCTCGTTCGACAAGGGCACGCTGCTGAAGATCCTGGTCGCGCCAGGCAGCACGGTGAAGCTTGGGCAACCTGTCGCCATCATCGGTGAAGCCGGAGAAAACTTCTCGGCACTGCTCGCGCAGGTCTCCGGTGGGCCAGCCGCCGCTCCCGCTCCCACACCGGCTCCGGTCGTGGCCGCTGCTGCGCCGGCTCCTTCACCCGCTCAATCCGCAGCGCCTACCGGCTCTGAGGTGGTGGCTTCGTCGGTCACGGTTGATGGGCGAATCAAGGCGTCTCCATTCGTTCGCAAGGTGGCTCGCGAGCACGGGATCGACCTCACTCACGTGGCGGGCTCTGGCCCCAATGGTCGTGTCGTGGCGCGCGACCTACCGGCAGAGGGCTCTCCTGCCCCGGCACATGCGGCTTCGACTGCGGCTCCGGCTCCGGCCCCTGCTGCTGCTCGACCCGCGG
>JAXLYQ010000072.1:0-18393 GCA_046351315.1 Polyangiaceae bacterium | reverse complement strand
CGACTCGATCAAATCCGTGATTTCGCCAAATACCCCGAGCTTCGTTTTCTCGACCGATATCATTGGGTCGGCTTGCTCGTGATGTGGGCGATTGTCATCGCTTGGCGAGGCTTCGACGGATATCTCTGGGGCTATGTCGTAAGTACCTGCGCGCTCTTGCACGGCACGTTTACGATCAACTCGCTTTCACATGTGTTTGGTTCGCGTCGATACGAGACCAAAGACACCAGCCGTAATAATTTCCTGCTCGCGATCGTCTCGATGGGCGAGGGCTGGCACAACAACCATCACTACTTTCAATCAAGCTGCCGTCAGGGTTTTTATTGGTGGGAAATCGACGCCAGCTACTACATTTTGAAAGTACTGTCCTGGTTCGGAATCGTCTGGGATATCCGCCAGCCCACCGAACGAGTCTTGGCCTTGGGTCGCGGTGAAGCCGTGCCCGCGCGTCAGGCCAGCACCGACGAGAGCGAGGATGCGATGCTCCCGCCGGGTGCTGCGCTCAACGACGCAGAGTGAATGCTCTTTCTCGAAATTACATCAGTTGCAGCCGCCTGCTGGGGTTGGGCAAACGCCCGAGCAGGTGGGGTCACAATCGATGCATTTGACGAGAGAACGAGCTGCCTGTCGCGCTGCCTGACCAGGGTTCTGGCAGCCATTTTGAAGCGCGCAGGCTACCGGGGTGGTGCTGTCGATGCAGCCAGTGCTGAGAATACACTGAGCGAAATCGAAGCAACCATTCGTCGATGCACATGCGGCGCTTTCGGTGGTGCATGCGCCCTGCGACACAGCGTTCGACGCGCATTCTCCACACGTTTGCGTCGAGCCTGCTGAGCCAGCGCTTCCCGACATTCCTGCAGTGCCCGCAGCGCCGCCGGTTCCGCTCGCCCCAGCCGTGCCGCCTGTACCCGTTGGGCACAGACCAAAGGTTTCGGGTACACACACCGAGATCTGCGCACTCACGGGCAAACAACAGGCATTTGCCGCGCAATCAGCGCCACTCGTACAGGCATTCACGCAGATCCCCACAGGGTTTTGCTGTGAGCCGGCGCAGATAGGGTCGGCTGAGCAGCAATCCGCGGATGACGAACAGAAGCTCGCAAAACAAGACGTCGCGCCACCTGTACCCGACGTGCCACCAGCGCCAGAGATCCCAGCCGTTCCAGCGATGCCGCCTGTCCCTGCGGTGCCTGACATTCCTGCGGTGCCAGCGATGCCGCCCGTCCCTGCTGTTCCGGCGATTCCACCTGTACCCGCTGAGCCAGCGGTCCCAGCGAATCCGCCTGTTCCAGCGGTGCCGGCAGTGCCAGAAAAACCACCCGAGCCCGATGTGCCCGCCACGCCTGCAGTACCCGAGAAACCGCCTGTACCGGCTACGCCAGCGGTGCCTGAGCTCCCCGCAGTGCCGGCAGCCCCCGAAGCGCCACCCGTACCGCCAAACCCACACAAATCAGGAGGAGCAATCGCGGAGCAATTATCGATACAACCTGCACAAATGCCGCAGATCAGTAGCGAGTTGGCCGCGTCCAAGCCTTGCTGCGACGGGAACGCACAGCCCGTGTTCTGGATACAGCTCTGAGGATCTGGGCTGCTCAGACAGTTATTCACCAGAAGACATTTGGTGAACGATGCACACCCGTCGCTCTGTTCGCATTGGGCTTCTTGAGGTGCACAGGCGGGGTTTCCGAAGACGGTGTTCAGCAGGCATTGATCGCAAGCAGCCCCACCGGCGACGCCTGCGGTTCCTGAGCTTCCCGAGAAGCCAGCCGTGCCCGACGTGCCCGAAAAACCAGCCGTTCCTGAGGTGCCGGATGTCCCAGAAAAACCAGCAGAGCCCGCGTCTCCAGAAAACCCTGCTGACCCAGCATCGCCTGAAGCTCCGCTCGAGCCAAAGGTGCCTGAAGAGCTGCCGGCTGAGCCAGAAACCCCTGCGCTGCCTGCTCCACCCGCGCCGCCTACGCCGGTGTCGGTATCAAGACCGGGAAGCTCAGATCGAGTGCCGCACGCAGCCGTGATCAGCACACCAAGTGCAATCGCCGATCGTCGAGAAAAACGAGTCGAGAACATAGGCGAGCCTCCGTGTGATGAGCTCAGTTGCAGAGCCCGGGGTAATCGATGCTGCAAAGCGGTGCGCACTGAGTGCAGTAGTAACACTGCACAGCAGCGGTATAGAGGTCAATGCCCGCCGAAAACTGCGTGGTGCAGCCGTCGTAACAGGCTTGATCCGTGCAGTTGTTCAAGCAGTTGATCAGACCGTTGCAGCTCATGTCGTTCAAGCACGCATCGATCGTGCTTTGGCAGAGCTCTCCGGTGCTGGTGTCACCCACACATTGATCACAGGTCGTAAAGCCACCGGCGCCAGCAGACCCGGCGTTTCCCGCCGAGCCGGCGGCTCCGCCTGCGCCTGCTGCACCACCTGCGCCGCCCATGCCACAACCATTCGGAGGCGGCGGGCAAAGCTCTCCACAACCACCGTCACACTCCGCGCACCGGATCGCGCGACGTGCCGGTTGAGCCGCTTGCTGCCCGCCCTGACAGCCCGACTGAAGCGCGCACTGAATGGGCGTCGAGCTCGTCACGCAGCCCGTGTCGATCACGCACTTGAGCAAATCGGGGCAGCCAGGAGTGTTGAAGCACTCTTGCGTCTCGGCTTGGCAAGCTGTCCCGCCGAAGACGACGTTGCTCACACAATCACCGCAGGTGAAACCACCCGCCGTGCCGCCAAAACTACCGGCCGAGCCAGCCGAGCCTGCAGCACCGGCCGACCCCGCTGCGCCGGCTGCCCCACCAACGCCGCCACACACGCCAAAAGATTCAGGGACGCAAAACCCGCCCGACGGGCCAAAAGCGCAGCACGAGCTCGGCTGACATTCGCCCGGTGCTCCCGAGCAAGGCGTCGTACAAATCGGCTTCTCGCTGCCCACCGTGTACGTGCAAATCGGAGCACCGTCGCAACAGCCCCCAACGTTCGGATCACACGCGTTTCCAAAGCATGCAGGAATCCCCCCCGAGCCTCCGATTCCCGAAGAGCCGGCGCTTCCTGAAACGCCCGCCGAGCCCGAAACACCTGCTGAGCCAGAGGCTCCCGCGGAGCCAGACGACGACCCGGCCGAACCGCCCGAGCCTCCTGAGCCACCGGTGTTGTTGTAGAGATCATCCGCAAGCTGACTGCGGGTTCCACATGCAGCGAGAATCAGCAGCAAACCCGCAGCGCGAAGCGAAGAAGACGAACGCAAGCTCATTCGAGGAAACCTCCGGTGCCAAAGGTATCCGATGCTTTGGCAACACGCCCAGTTACGCCGGGAAAAAAACTTACGTTCGTCCGCTACGTCACTCGCAGGTGGGGATGATTCCGCTCGAGCAGGTCAAGCCGGGGCAGCAGCCGTTTGGCTGTGAGCTGCAGCTTTCTCCGGCTGCTGCGCACTGCCCTCCACCTGAGCCCGGTGGATCGATCTGCTTGAACGATGGCAAAAATCCATCGCCAATGGCCGGCTCCGTTCCTGCGGAAGCATTGGACGGAAACACACGAACCAGACCTTCATCCGACCCAACGAGCAACTCGTTCGAAGCACCTGGGCGAGCTACCCACGTCGTGCCTGCGTCGCTGATCGAAAGAACAGCACCACCAAACGAAACCACCGCGCCTGAGCTCGATGTGGCCACGAGGTCACCGGTCGCAGAGATCCACAACCCTCGCGGAATCGCTCCCGACGGCAATGCGGCCGGCAATTGAGCGCTCGTCACAGCGCCGTTGCTGAGCTTCACCACGCCCTTCTCGGCGTCGAGAATCAGGAGGCTCCCGTCACTCTGAAGTGCTGCCGCGCGTGGATCTCCAAGGCCCTCGGTGATCGAGCTCGTGATCGCTCCCGATGCATCGACGATCGCGATACCACCTTGGCGCTGCTCACCGTTGAGCTCGAAAATAGGCTGCTCGAGACGATCTCCTCCGCCTGGCGAGAGTCGCTCGCGACCACACACGAAGATCGCGCCGCCATCGCTCGTCGGGATCACATCACGCACATCGCTCGAAGGAAGGACCGCGACCTCGTCGGCGTTGCTCGACACGCGGACATAGTGCTTCGAACCCGTGATCTCTCGGTGTTGTCGAGCGTGAGCAGCGTTGCTCCGCGAGGACCATTGTCGGCGAGGTTCGGTGGGTCGCCATTGTCGTGTGAGGCAGGGCCCGCGATCCAGAGCTCTTTCTCGCTCTTCCAGGCCACATCGTACATGTAGAGCGACGTGCCGTACGTCGTCGGGTTGTATGCCCAACCCGCATCGAACGGGCCGTGGAACCCACCATCTCGGAAGGTGCCGAGAGCCACGCGACCACCTGCGCTCACGTCGAGTGCACTGACCCCAGCGTTCGACATGATGCCGAGTTCCGAGTGATCGACGGTGTGCAGCGGCTGGATTTCTCCCGATCGATTCGATCGCAGCTCGACCAGGCCGGTCTGGATGTTCCAGCCCTGACAAGCAAAGCCCAGCATATCGTCGCGAAGGCCCACGAGCGTGCCCCTTGTCGCTGTGTGAAACGCCGCGAACCCCCGACAAGATCGGACGCTCGAAACGGGCCGAGCCGTTCTCTCGAAGGACACCGCCACGAGACCCACGTTGCCGAGGTGAACCTCATCGCAGGGCTGCCGAAGCGATGCGTAGGTACGCTTGGTTTGTGGGTCGTACTCGAGCCGCGCTCACGTGCTCGCCAATGATGTCGCTCGTGGTGGTCGACAGACCTGCGAGCTTGCCCGACGACAGCTCGAGCCACGCCAAACCACCACCCTTCAAGAACCCCTGTGGGCCCGTCGCGATCACCTGACCACCGATGATGAGCACACCAGCGTCGTCATCGATCGCAAGACGAGCAGTGCCGAACTCAGCCACCTCACCGCGAGCGGCTTGCCCGAGTTGACCTTCGACAGCAAGCGTGGTCGCGGTCGTGCCGTTCCATTCAACGAGGCCACCGGTCTGAGCGTCCCAGGAAGCGATCGCAAAGATCGCTGCGCCCTTCTTCGTGCTCCAGATCACGTCGTTGACCTGACCCGCGGGCACGTTCGTATCGGTGCCTGGCGTAAGCCTCGAAACCGCGAAGTCAGTGCCAGCAACTCGAGCGAGCTGGCTCGAGGAGAGATCGGCCGCGTAGATCGCGAGGAACACGTCACCCGTGGCTGGGTCGACTGCAATCGAGCCTGGCCCTCCTTGCAAGTCGTCCGTGCTGACGTTGCTCACCACCTCGAGTGTGTCTGCGTCGAGCTGAGCCAACCCAACCGAGGTCGAAACCCACAATCGCTTACGAGAACCCGCGCGGTCGAGCGCCATGTGCGTCGGGGATGCGCTCTGTCCGTCGACCGTGAGCGAGTGCATCGTGTACGTGCCCTGCGTTCCCACGACGAGCCCTTGTGGCGTCGCTACGATCGTGCGGTCTCCGTCGACGATGACACCCGCCGTCGGGATAGCGCCGGTGAGCCCCGTATCGGCATCGGTCACTTGGGGCAGCTCGGTATCGAGCACGTCCACCACGCCTGAATCGAGATCGAGCTTCACCAAACCACCCAACGTCGTCGATGGCTCTGCCGCATCGGGGGCGGTCATCGGGACGGTGCCCAACCAAAGCGTTCGGCCGGTTCGCGTAAGCTCAATCGTTCGGCCCCATACTCGGGTGCCCCAGCGCTCAGACGAAAGACTCGAAGCGCCCGCGGTTCCACCCGAACCCGCAGTGCCACCAGAGCCAGCCGTTCCACCGGTTCCGGCAGAGCCAGCGGTTCCACCCGTGCCGGCTGAGCCGCCGGTTCCCGCAGAGCCAGCGGTGCCCGCACTCCCAGCCGAGCCTGCGGTCCCGGTATCATCATCAGAACCACCACAACCCACGGCTGACAGAGCAGAGAGTGAGACGAGAAGAGAGAGAGCAAGGAAGCGATTGGATCGACGCGTTCGCATGAAGTGGGCTCCAAAAAAACGATGCATCAAGAGGTCACCAATTGAGTCGCAAGAACGATGGGCCTAGGTACACGCGGTCTCGAGGCACAGGGCTCTGGCGCTTCAAACGCGTGGGAATGTGCGCTCATGGGTCGATCGATCACAAAATCGACCCGGCTCCACGACAAGCCAACACGAGCCACTTACTCGCATTCACGAGGGTCAACGCAGAGGTCGGCGTTGCATCTGCCGAGCACACGGGCTCTGCTGCTCACGAGCCATTGAAACCGCGTCCTCTTCTGATTCGCCCGCAAGCTCGCTATCACTGCTTCGGCGATGGGCTTTGTTGCTCGGATATCCACGCACTTGGCCCCGTTACCTCTCGCGAAGCTGCCACCTTGCGTTCTCTTTCGGTGCAGCCCGTCGAGAAGCACCGTCAGCTCGGCATCTTGGTGGTTCGATACGCGAGCAATACTCCGGGCTCTGGTTGCCAGTTTCTCGAAGGACAAGCCATCGGAGGGCTCTGTCGGGTTCACGCGCAACATGGCGAGCTCGCCAAACCGAGCACGTGCAGAAGGTTCCCGTTCGGGCTGACCCGCACACCCTCAGCCGATCGCGTGACGACCGATCATCGATGCCCCTGTCGAACGATGGGCGAACGGCCGCTGCTCACGATCGATGTCGCTCGTTCGGCCATCACCGACCGAGCAGGTCGCCTGGTGCCCGACACTCATATCGACCAGAAGATCGAGCTCTCCGAGACACGAAAGGTGTCGTTTGCATCGTTCGAAACGATCGAATCGAGGCTTCTCGAAACACTCGCTCAACACGCCGCCACGCAAGGCGCAGCAAGCATTCTCGAGAACCTTGCTCGATCCGAAAAAGCCCTGCCCCCACTCGACGGCGCCACTTGGATCGACATCGCGCACTGGCTTCGTGCAGAGCGCGATGGCACCTCGGGAGGCGAAGCGTTGTTGTGGTTTGGTGACGCTCTGCTCGAGCTTGCGGGTGGCCCTTCACGACCCGAGCGATCGAGACCGTGGAGCACTGCATTCGACCGGGCTGAAGCTCGCGCGTCGACGCCAAACAACCCTCTCGAGCTCGAAGCAGATTGGGTAGCAGACGAGCTTTGGTCACTTCACTGGGCAGAACGCAGCCCGTTCGACATCGCGTTGTCAGAGCTCACCGTTCGTGTCGCGGTAGCTCGCTCTCTTCAAGCCCAGCTCGTGTCAAAAAGCGTCCGAGCTGACCGCGCCATGGCCGAAGCGATCTGCGCGGCTGAGCTCGTGGGGGCGACCGATCTCTGGGCGAAGGTGATTCGAACGATCTGCACGCGCTTAACCGCACCTCACCCCCGGCACTGCGTGCCACCCCCTCTCCCAACGCGTTCGCGTTCGGAGAGGAGGGGGGCGGGACAATCGGATACGAGAGATGGCTTGGCACCTCTTCTCTAAACGCAGTTGCGTTTGGAGAAGGGGCCGGGGGATGAGGTGCGCTTGGCATCCCCTCTCCGAACGCAGTTGCGTTGGCAGAGGGGACCGAGGGGTGCGGTGCTACGGCAGCGTGAACGGAGCTGGCTTCTTCAGCCACGTCTTGAACGCTGCAGCGTCATTGCACGTGTTGATCAAAGGGTTCGCTGGGTCTTTCAACACGTCTTTGCAGGTCGAGTCGATCTGCTCCTGGATTTGCGTCGCAGGTACGCCCCATAGGTACGCGCAAATCCCGTTGTTCAACAACGGTGGCGTCACCTTCTCGGGCTTACTCGGACACGCCTTCTTCGCGTGATTCTTCGCGGCTGCGTCATTGCGAGAGAACGACCCATCCGGAAGAGAGTGCAAGAGCAACGCGGGGCCTTCCACCGCATAGTCGAACGCCATTCCGTCTACCGTGCCCATGAACGGCGATGGCGACACCAGATCCATTCGGCCGTCTCCATCCGCGTCGAGCATTCCAGAAAGGTTCACCTCTTCGAGACCCTTCGCGGTGTAGGGCTGAACCTTGCCGTTCTTGTAGGTGAGCAGGTAGCCCTTCTGCCAATCTGCGCCTTCGTTGACGTCTCCCTTTTGAACGAACAACGCCTCAGGAATGCCGTCGCCGTCGTAGTCGAAAAGCAGAGGCGCATCGACGCTCTCCCAGTCGTAGTGCTCCCATTTCGCTTCGACGGACCAGCGCGCGGCCTTACCGTCAGCGGGAGTGAAAATCATCGTGCGTGATCCGGTGACCGAGCTGAGCGGGTCTTTGTCGTTCCCGGGTTTGAGCTTCACGTTCTCGACAACGGTGGCCCAGGTGCCTTTGGCAGTGTCAACGCAATGAGCTGCGGCTTCGAGCCCCGCCCAACGGTCTGCGGGCTCGTCAAGTGCCCCGTTGCGCGGATGATCTTTCGGTGACCTTCGAGGATGCTCGCGCACTTGGGGGTCGCAGGAGCCGAGCTACTCGGCGCGGCTGCGGCAGGCTTGCGTGACTGGCCGAGGCAGAAGCGTGAGCGGACGCTGGGGGTAGCGCTCGAGGAAGAAGCCACACTCGAAGATGGAGTCGTCGAGGTGACGGTCGCCGTTTCGGTTCGGGTTCCACCCTTTCCTGGGTCGGGCTTTCCACCACCACAACCTGCGGCACCGGCAACGACGACAGATGAGAGACGCACCACCGGAACGAAGCGAGCGCGACGCAAGAGAACGAACGACAGAACCGTTGCCGCGCTCACTCTCGAGCACGGGCCAGATACGCAGATGGGCCATGATAGGGCCGGGATGCTACACCGTGAGGGTGAACAAGGCTCCAGCGCGTGCGCCAAAACCTGACAAGGGGGCGCCAGTTATTGTCCCCATCGCCCAAAACAGGCGCGCGTCCCACAACTACGAGCTCGGAGAGCGCTTCGAAGCGGGGCTCGTTCTACTGGGCAGCGAAGTGAAGACGCTGCGACGAGGCAGTTGCGATCTCACCGATGGTTGGGCCTCGATCGATGGCGATGAGGCGTTCTTGAAGGGCGCGTTCTTGCCCAAGTTGCCCCACGCAGCGTTTGGCCACGAAGAACGCCGCCCCCGAAAGCTCTTGCTCCACAGCAGCGAGATCGATCGGATCCGCAAGGCCATCGAGCTCCAGGGTATGACCATCGTACCGACACGCGTGTACTGGAAGGACGGCCGAGCGAAGGTCGAGCTCGCCATGGCCAAGGGCAAATCGAGGGGCGACAAGCGCGAGACCATCAAGAGAAAGAGCTCGACCGCGAGGCCCGTGCCGCCATCAAGCGCGGGCGCGCCGAGCACTAGAGCACGCGCGCGATTTGATAGACGAGCCCGCTCGCCACATAGGCCAGCGCGTAGGTGTAACCGAGTAGAAACAGAGGCCAGCGCCACCCGCGTGTCTCGCGTCGCACGACAGACACCGTGCTCATGCACTGGCAGGCAAAGACAAAGAACGTGAACAGCGAAGCGCGCTCGCGGACGAATACGCTTTGGTTCCGTCAGCGCTTTTCGCCTCGCTGATCTTGCTGGCGAGCGGAGCAGGATCGTCATTCGCGCCTTCGACAC
The DNA here is from genome assembly GCA_046351315.1 of Polyangiaceae bacterium. GTDB lineage: Bacteria > Myxococcota_A > Polyangia > Polyangiales > Polyangiaceae > JAXLYQ01. Next base: position 8,953 of record JAXLYQ010000072.1, on the reverse strand, counting down.
CAAAGATCACACCCAGCGTGCTGACCATCAGCTCACGGGCACCGAACGATGCGATCAAGCCAACGTTGATACGCCAATCGAAACCAATCGGGCGAGTCACCGGCTCGAGCGCTCGGCCCATCGTGGCAGCAACGCTTCGCTCGATCGCGGGCTCGTCGGGGTAACTCGCGGGTCGAACCGTGACCGTCAGCAACGCCCACAAGAGCACCGAGAAGGCGAGAATCACGGTGCCCACACGCTTGAGAAAATCGATCGACTCACGACCACAACGGGCAGCACCGTGCGAAACAACGGAGCTCGGTATACCGGCATCTCGAGCAACAGCGGCAGCCCTCGACCCTTCGTCACTGTTCGACGAAACACCAGCGAAGCGATCAATCCGCTGACGATGCCGACGAAATAAAGCGTCGTGCTCACCGCCCGCACTTGCTCGTGGTGCCCCAAAAAACGCAGCCACGATCAAGCTGTACACCGGCAATCGCGCCGAGCAGGTCATCAACGGGATCACGAGTATCGCCGTCAATCGCTCCTTCGGATCTCGCAGCACACGAGTCGAGGCAATCGCAGGCACTGCACACGCATGAGCAGTGAGCAGCGGAACGAACGCCTTGCCGCCAAGCCCCGTGGCCCTGAACAACCGATCGACCAGGAAGGCCGCGCGAGAGAGATATCCACTCGCCTCGAGCACCTCCATCATCGCGATCAAGATGATGATCTGCGGCAAAAAGCAGCGACGGTGCCGGCTCCGCGAGCGCCCCATCGACGACCATCGACGCCAGCATTCCATCACCGAGCGCAGGCCGAAGCAGCTTGCCAAGCCATTGCACAGCCGTATCGCAGACCGAAGCCACAGGGTCGGCAATCAAGAACACCGACGCGAACAGCGCCGCCATGATCGCGACGAACAGAACTGGCCCGAATACGGGGTGCAACACCACCGCATCGACACGATCACTTCGCGCACGAGCTCCGTGACCCGGAGACTTGTCGAAGCTCTGCGGTTGTTTCTCGGCAGGCGTATCCACCGATGCCTCGGGCATTGTCGAGCGAACGACAGCAGCCTCGACCACCTCGGTATCCCACGCTTCGGAAGCATCACCCGACTCGTTTGCGAGCAACGCCTCGATCGCAGACAGCACCGATGCGCGACTCGAAGGCTCTCGAGCACTTACTGCAACGACGGGCGAGTGAATGCGAGACTGCAAACCCTCAACATCGAGCTTGAGCGCATCCTTCGTGAGCAGATCGATCTGACTCGCGATGACGAGCAACCGAGCGTGAGGAAACCTCGTCTGTAGCTCTCGAGTCAGCCTCAACCCAGCACCGAGCTGAGAGGCATCGAGCACTTGCACCATCGCCACTGTCGTTGCCGGAGCACGATCGGTCGCAAGACGCTTCGTCAAAAAGTCGTACGCCACATGCTCGTCAGTGCCCTCGGCAAGGCGCGCATCGAGCGAGTAAAAACCAGGCAAGTCGAACAACGTCGCGTTCGTGCCACTCGACAACACCAGCGTCGATTCGAGGATGTCGACGGTCACCCCGGGGAAGTTCCCCACGTGTGCACTGCCCCCGGTGAGTCGGTTGAACATCGCCGACTTGCCTGCGTTGGGGCGTCCAACGAGCACGATCTCGATCGGTTGAGCGTTTGACATCGCTACTTTTCGACTCGAACAGTCACGTTCGCAGCCACCGAGCGGTCGATGGCAAAAGAGACTTCTCCGACGCGCACATGAAACGGCCCGCCAAGAGGAGCTCGCCTCAGCACTTCGATTCTGTGCCCTTCGAGCAACCCCATCGCACGGAGCATCGACGCATCGACGTCATCGAGGTTCAACGCTTCGATGACGCCGGAATCGCCCCCGGACAGAGTGGACAGAACTACGGTCAGGGCTCGAACTCGCCCTTGTGAAGCAGGTCGGCAACCGTCCACAAGAACGAGTTTCCGAGCACGCCGTCAATCACGCGGTGGTCGTACGAGAGCGCCATGTACATCACGGGTCGGATCGCGATGCGGTCTTCGCCGTCTTCTTCGACGACCACGACGCGCTTCTTGATCTCGCCCATGCGCAAGATAGCGACATTGGGCTGAGAGATGATCGCGCCACCGAAGAGATTGCCCTTGATGCCAGGGTTCGTGACGGTGAACGAGCTACCCGAGAAGTCGTCAGCAGTCAGCTTGCCGTCGCGAGCACGGGTCGCGAGATCGCCGATGCCACGGGCCATTCCACGAAGTGAAAGCTCGTCCGCATTCTTCAGGTTGGGCACCACCAAACCATCGGGCGCATCGACAGCAACGCCAAGGTTCACATCCTTCAGAAGAACCGTCGCGCCATCCACCACGCGAGCGTTCACTCCGGGGAACTGCCTGAGCGCACGAACCGCAGCCGCACAGACGAACGTGAGCAGCGTGAGCGAGACGCCCTCTTTCTTGTAGCGGTCTTTGTGCTGCTCACGAAGCTTCACGATCTTGTGGAGATCGACCTCGGCAACCGTCACCACCTGGGGCGCGATCTGCTTCGAGTAGACCATGTGATCCGCAGTGATTCGTCGCTTGCGCGAGAATGGGATCACCTGATCGCCAGGCTTCGGAACATACGGCGGAACCTTGAAGGCACCGTAGCCGACGTTCGGAACAGGAGGCTGAAACGACAACCCGAGCGAGGGAGCCGAGACCTGCGGGCCTGGAGCATACACAGGCGCCGGAGCAGGTGCTGCCACCGGAGCGGGAGCAGCAGGAGCAGGAGCAGGAGCAGGAGCTTTACGAGCGTCGAGGATTCGTTGGAGATCCTCGATCGTCACTCGGCCGTGCTCGCCCGTGCCGGACACCGAGGCGAGCTCGATGTTGTTCTGCAGAGCGAACTGCCGAACGGATGGAGACGCGTTGTTACCGGGGAGCGACGACGACTCGGCAGCGGGAGCAGGAGCCGGCGCAGGAGCGGCTGCCGGAGCAGCAGCCGTCGCGTCAGAGTCAACGCGCGCCATGGCGACGCCGACCTTGATGATGTCGCCTTCCTTGATGAGCAGCGCCGAGATTCGACCCGCTGTGGTGGTGGGTACTTCGCTATCGGCTTTGTCCGTAGCAACCTCGGCGATGGCTTGACCCATCGACACGACATCACCTTCTTTGACAAGCCATTTCGTGAGAGTCCCCTCCACAACACTTTCGCCAAGCTGAGGCATCACGACGTCGACCAGCATTCTGTCTGTTCTCCAGTCCGGATAGTGGCCCCGCCGTATAGTTCCCTTCGTAAGCCGCGGCAACCGCGCGAGTCACCGAAAGGCGTGCTTTCCCCGTGGCTTGGTTCGTTCCATCATCGGCGCGATGATCGACCGAGATGCCGTGGCGACAGTGCCAACCTCGCAAAAACGCCTTACTTCGGCCTGGGCATCGAGATCGTTCCAGAGCCGTTTTCGTGCCGTATCGTTGGCAGCGATCGCCGCCGTTGTCGCTGCTGGAACAGTGAATTGCGGGCCGCGTAACGGCTCGAAGACTCCCAGCCCAGCAGCATCGGCATCGGCATCATCGAGCGCGTCAACGAACATCGGAAAGCTTCCGGATGAGCCATCACGACCAACGGAAGATCATGCAGGCTTCCCCAAGGCGAAGAAGAAAAAGCCCGCACCCGCGGCAAAGCCCGTTCGAGTGGGCCTTCAGGGAGGGCTCGATGCGGTCGAAGGCTCCGAGTACGCGACCGCCGAAAAGCTGCTGAACGAAGCGCAGAAAGACCCGAAACAGAAGGCACAAGCGCTGCTGGGTTTGGCGAGGATGTTTCTCGAAACCGGTAAGCTCGCCGAGGCGATCAAGAACGCTGACGAAGCCGCCAAGATCGACAAGGCCACCAAGATCGCAGCGGTGCCTCTGAAGGCACGAGCACTGGCCCGACAAGGCAAGCTCGAAGACGCGGTGAAGGTCTGTGAAGAGGTCGAGAAAGAACCCGACGCACGCAGGGCAAGGTTGCTCCAAGGCGAGCTGCTGCTTCGGCTCGGCAAGAAGGTCGACGCTGACGACGCGTTGATGACGATCATACAAGACTTCAACGACAAGAAGATCACGACCAAAGATGCCGAGGGGATGGCTCTCGTCGGTCGAGCTGCGCACCTGCTTCGATCGAAGCGAGATGCGAACGAAGCCTTCGATGACGCAGAGCGAGCGGGCAACAAGACGGTCGAGCTCAAGCTGTGGCGAGCTGCTCTTTTTCTCGAAGCGTACAACTACGGCCGAGCCGAAGAAGCCGTTCGAGATGCGCTGAAGATCGCGCCTGATAACGCGGCTTCGCACATCACGATGGCGCACGTAAAGCTCGAGCAGGCGCTCGATTTCGACGCCGCTGAGCAAGAGGTCAACCTCGCTCTCGCAGTCGACAAAGTGCAGCCCGACGCGTTCTTCATTCGCGCAGGCTCAGCGCTTCGCGACATGGAGCTCACCCAGGCTGACAAACATCTCGATGAAGGCTTGGCTCTCGACGCGAAGAACCTCGAGCTGTTGTCGATGAAGGCAGCGGTGAGGTTTCTGTCGGATGACAAACCGGGCTTCAAAAAGGGCGTAGAGACGGTTCTCAACCTCAACCAAAACTACGCTCGTGTGTACGACATCATCGCCGAATACGCCGACTGGGAGCACCGCTACGGCGAGATCGTCGAGATGATGAAAGAGGCAACGAAGATCGATCCGGTCGAGGGCAAAAGCTGGATCACGCTTGGCCTCAATCAGATCAGGCTTGGCCTCGACGACGACGGCATCAAGAGCCTCGATATCGGCTTTCGCAAAGACAAGTTCAACGTTCGCGCGTTCAACACGTTGAACCTGTTCGAAGAGACGATCCCGAAAGAATACGAGAGCGTGAGCACCAGCACGTTCAGGATCAGGTACCCAAAGGACGAGAAAAAAGTCGTCGAGCGATACCTGCCGCAACTGCTCGACGACGCCTGGAAGAGCATGGTGCAGCGATATGGGTTTACGCCCACCAAACCCATCTCGATCGAGCTGTACGGCAAACGCGAGCACTTCAGCGTTCGAACAACAGGTTTGCCCAACATCGGGATTCAGGGCGTGTGCTTTGGTCAGAGCCTTGCCTCGATGAGCCCCAAGAGTGAGCCGTTCAACTGGGGCAACGTGGTCTGGCACGAGCTCGGTCACGTGTTTGCGATTCAGCTCTCGAAAAACCACGTGCCGCGCTGGTTTACCGAAGGTCTGAGCGAGTACGAAACCATCGCTCGTAGGCCCGAGTGGCAGAGGCAAGAAGACATCCCGTTGTACCTCGCGCTTCGCCACGGGAAGATCCCCTCGATCGAGCGATTCAACACCGCGTTCACCCACGCCGATGACGTGGCTGACATCACGATGGCGTATTACGCCGCGAGCCAGATCTCTGTGTTTCTCGTCGAGAAATACAAGATGGACAAGCTCAACGCGATGCTTCGAGCATGGGGTGAAGGCAAGCGAACGCCCGAGGTGATTCAGTCAGTTCTGGGCATCTCTGCCTCTGAGCTCGACAAGCAGTTCCGTGATTGGCTGACGAACAATCGATTGGCGATTTACTTCAAGCAATACGTGCCTGACCTCAAGGCACCAGAGCTCGAGGTCGCACAGAAGAAAGCCAAAGACAGCCCGAACGATGCACGAGCGCAGGTAGAGCTCGCACTCGCTTCACTCGGTGAAGGCGACAGTGCGGCAGCGAAGAGCGCACTCGAAGCAGCCGAGAAGATCGATGCGAAGAACGCCGACGTGCGCTTCATTCGCGCCAAGCTCGCCTTCGGAAAGAAAGAGCTCGATGAAGCCAAGAAGCAGCTCGAAACGATGATCACCGAAGGGCACGATGGCTACTCGGTTCGCATGATGTTGGGTGACTTGCACGAGGCCCGCAAAGATCTCGCCGGCGCAGCCAAGCAATACGAAGAAGCCGCGAAGCTCGACCCTCGACAGAGCGAGCCAGTGGCAGCCCTCGTCGACATAGCGAAGAAGGCAAACGACGTCGATCGCGAGCTGAAATTCCTTCGGATTCTCGCTCCGCTCGAACAACACGATCACCGTGTGTGGCGTCGGCTTCTTGGTCGTCTCGTTCAAAAACAACAGTGGGACGAAGCGGTGAAGGTCGGTGAAAGCGCGATGTATGTCGACGTGCACAGCGCCGACACACACACGCTCTACGCACAGGCATTGCTCGGCGCACAGAAGTACGACAACGCGATCTTCGAAGCTGAATCAGCGTTGCTCTGCGAGAAGCTCAAGGCCGACGTCGCATCACGAGCAAACGTCGTTCTTGCTCGTGCCTATCTCGCCAAGAAAGACAACACAAAGGCCAAGGCAGCACGCGACGAAGCGCTTCGACAAGACCCGACGAACGACGAAGCGAAGTCGCTGAATATCCCGTGAGCACAGCTCGGCGGTGATCCCGAGCGGCTCACGCTGCGACAGTCGGCTCGACGTGCTCTTCGAACTTCGCCGTACGCCATGCGATCGCCCACGCGATCGCATTCGCGATCAACGAGACGGCGAGCACATACATCGCTTTGCCAAGGTCACCGAAGGTGTCCGAGAGCTTACCCACGAGCCAGACACTGATCAGATCGCCGAGCAAGTGACCCACGAAGATCGACATCCCCATCGCAGTCGCTCGGGTGCGCGCCGGCACACTGTCGAGCAACACCGCGTTGAGCGGTGAGGTCGAGAAAAAGATCGCGAGCTGAGCGCAGGCATTCGCGATGAAAAAGGTGGTGGGGTTGCTGGCGATGATGCTCCAAAACCCAAACGGAATCGCCACCACCGTCGAGACCAAACACAACAAGAGAGCGCTCTTGCTTCGGTCTTCGCCGGCCATGCGATCGGCGAGAAACCCGCCGAGAAATGTACCGACGAAACCCGTGATCACGACGATACCGCCGAAGATCATGTTCCCCTGATCGTTGGGGAAGTTGTACGTGCGCACCAAGAGCTTGGGCGCCCAGTATGAGAAGCCTCCGAGACCAAACGTTTGCGCAGTGAACCCAATCACCGACCAGACGTAGCGAGGGGATGCGAGAAGCGCCCCGAGATCTCGAGCGAGTGAGCCAGGCTGAACCGGAGCATGTGCATCGGTGCCTTCGCCATGAACGTGTCGTGCGGGTTCTTCGATCGCGAGGCAGAGCAGAGCGAGCACTGCACCCGGTGCTCCGGCGATAAAGAACGCCCAACGCCAATCGAGCGCTTTCTCGAGATAACCACCCAGCAGATAACCGAGCGCGCTTCCGATCGGGATCGCCGAATAGAAGATGGCAAGAATACGCCCCTTCAGCGTCGGCGGAGTGATGTCGTCGAGCACCGTGGGGCTCAACGACGCGTAGCTCGCTTCACCGACGCCAACGAACGTACGTGTGCCCCACATCGGCCAGAACGTGCTGGTGAAACCTGAGGCGACCGTCGCGACGCTCCAGACCAACACACCACCGGTGATGAGCACTTTGCGAGCGAAGACATCACCGAGACGACCGAAGATGGGGCTCGTCACGAGATAGCTGATCAAGAAGGCCTGACCGATCAGACCGAGCTGCTCATCATTGAACCCAAGCGCGTGCTTCATCGGCTCGCCGATGGCCGCGAGAACATACCGGTCGAGGTAGTTCAGCAGGTTGAGCCCCGTGAGAATGGCGATGATGGCGTAGCGATTGCGAATCATGCGCGACTCGCATCATTGCCGCGAATCGCCCGTGCCCGTCGGTAATATTTCGGTGCCTTCTTCAAAACGCGCTGAGTGAACGCAAAAAACGCTTCTCTCAACTTGGCGGGTGAAGACGAACACGCGTGACTCGACGACGAACCAAGCCGATCACCTCGGCCGTTACACCACCGATTTCGACGCGATCACCGACACGCGGCAAACGCTCGAGGCGCGAGACCAGCGCCGCACCAATCGTGCTCTGTCGTTCGTCATCCTCGACCTTCACACCAGCCTCGTGAAGCTCGTCGAGCAGCACGCTGCCGTCGACCTCCCACTTGCCTTCACGTTGCTCGATACGCTGCATCTCTTCGTCGAGCTCGTCACGAATCTCACCGACGATCTCTTCGAGCAAGTCCTCCATCGTCAGGATGCCGCTGGTGCCGCCGTACTCATCGACGACCACGGCAAACGGGATCTTCTCTCGCTGCATCTTGCGAAGCACATCGACCAAGCTCTCGGCTTCGGCGACGTACAACACAGGGCGCATGATGGCTTCGAGAGAGGCGGGCGGGCCATCCGTCGAAGTGACGAGATCCTTCCAGTACACGTAGCCCGAGATCTGATCGTTCGTGCCTTCCTTCGAAAGCGGCACACGAGAGAACTGCATGTTGCGAAGCCGTTCAACTGCTGTCGGGATATCCGTCGACAACGGCAGATAGAACACATCCACTCGCGGGATCATCGCCTGCTTGGCGAGACGTGAGCCGAAACGAACGACACGACGGAGCAGATCTTCCTTGTGCTCACCACCCGGGCCACGAGCGACCTGAGCTGCGAGCACGCCGAGGATCTCTTCTTCAGAGAGAGCGGCCTCGGAGTGCATGTCCATTTGCATTCCGAACAACCCGAGGATGGCCTTCGATGAATTTTCGAGAAGCCACAACGCGGGCAGCAACAAGTAGAACGTCAAACGCAAAGGCAAAACAGCCATCTTGGCGATGGCTTGCGAACGCTGAATGGCGATCAGCTTGGGGACAAGCTCACCAAGAAGAACGTGGCCGAACGTGATGAACGCGAAGGCGAGACCTTCGAGCACATGCTCGGTGCCTTCGGTGATGGGGTGACCCGTGATGCGGGTCGCCCAATCGTTGAGAAGATGAGCGATCGTTGGCTCGCCGATCCAGCCGAGACCCAAGCTGGCGAGCGTGATGCCGAGCTGGGTTACCGAGAGATATCGATCGATTTGCTCGACCGCTCTTGCGATGGCTGGGTCTTGCTGCGTACGACCGCCCTGTTGAGTCGCGCGAAGTTTAACGAGA
>JAXLYQ010000071.1:0-19266 GCA_046351315.1 Polyangiaceae bacterium | reverse complement strand
CGATACGTCGGTCAAAGGCGTCGAAATGCGGAGGCAACACAAGTGAGATCTCATCGCTTTGCGTGTAGGCAAGCAATCCTTGCATTTCCTCCATCAACCCGCGGGCGGTTGACACCATCGCCTCCGAAAATCGCGCGTCGAAAGGTTTGTCGAAGTGTGTGGCGGTGAGTCGTGAAAAACCTCGCCCATCCACGCGTACGACTGTCCAGGTGCCCTCATCGAGACGCAGGTTACTCGTTACTTCTCGCGCTCGCATACTGGCCGCGAAATCATCCATTTTCATGTCCCAATTCTCCTGCTTCTCGTCACTCATTCGCGGGTGGCGCCAGACGCTGTTTCGTCCCAATCCCTCAGCTCGAAGCCACCGTCATCCAACAACGTTCCGTACCAAAGCTCGTCGAACCCTTCGTCTCGCCTTGGTCTTTCGAGGCGTTTGAGCGTTGATCGAAGCGCAACCTCAGGCACACATGCATCGCCGTGCCGTTTCGAGTTTCGTGCTCGGCATCGCTCCATTGACGACGCCATATAAATTCCAATGATTTTTGCTCCGGCCGCGCGACCCAGCGTCATCACCGATGCGCGCGATTCTGCGCTCGCGTGGGTATTGTCAACCACAACGCTTCGTTGCTCACGAAGGGCAGACTCGATCAGCGCTTTTTGTCGTTGCGCGATCTGACGACCTTTTCGCAAAAAATCCTGGCTTATATGTTCGTGTGTCTGTGCATACCGAGCTCGAGCCACCGTGGTCTTGCCCGATGCTTGAAGACCCATCATCAAGACCAACTCGAGTGTCATGGCGCGCACAGAACGGTAATCACCTTGGCGAGCTGACACCCTACGAAACGAAAAGTGCTCGGATGTAATTTGTCCGTGTTGGCGTCGGCCATCTCTCCCAGCCGAAGCACTTCACCCCGGATCTCGCTCGGGGGAGGCAAACCCGCTTCACTCAACGCTCGAGCAAACGCCTCTGCTGACGAGAAACCTATGGCCTGCGAAACTTCGATCACCGTGGCGCCTGGGGTCGTCATCAACGCTGCTCCCAGCATGATGCGCCTGCGCTTGACGGTGTCTCGCCACCCCTCTGAATTGAACCCATACGTCGTGTGATAACTCTCCACGAGTCGATTCAATTGTCGGGTCGAGAGGCCCATCCGATCTTCGAGATCCACCGTCGTCGGCCGAACCCCGCCTTGTGAAAGCACCTCGTCGAGCGCTTGGGATAGCTCGACGAAGCGAGGCGCGATCACGTGTTTGAGCAGCGCATCTTCGGGTTGACCGAGACCCAGGCCCTCGTGTCGAAGGCCATCGACGAGCTCTCGCACGATCTCGTGTGGTGCTCGCTCGTGTGACGCCTCGTCTGCGAGCGCTTCGAGTCGCGCGAGGGTCGCATCACTTACTCGATGCTCACTCAGTTGCGCTGACGGTTGCGGCCCCAATGTGTCCGCATCCCACTCGAGCACCACGCTCCGGTAAAGCTCTCCCTCTTGTCTCATACATATCGCTGACTTGTGCGCGACCACGAGTGCGTCGCCTCTTCTCAGTTTGACGTGTCTTCCGTACGCGCTGATTCTCGCCTGGCCCGCGAGCATCACCGTACACGTCGGTCGTCCTGTGGCGCCCACTCGATCGAACGCCCGAAGGCTCAGCGCGTCCTCTGAGATCACCTTCGCGTTCTCGACCACATGCACGCGATACCGCGGGTGAATCAGCGCCACCGTCGACAAGTACGCGCCGAGGCGGTCTAGCCCCAGCTTCCTGATCGACCTCAGCAGCGTCTGCTCGCTCGCTGTCCTCACAGCGAGACCCTACTCTCACCCTTGACGACCTTCCAGCCAGAAAATCCTCAATTTCTCGAGAGAAATGCACGAAATCTCGGTTCAATTGGTACGAACAATCACGCACCTTCTGAGGCCGTTGCCTGGCTCTCGGTGAGCGACTCGTTCGTGCCCTCAGCGCTGTCCGGCTCGGCGTTCGTTCCGCCTTCGGGCGACGTGGGTGGAGCAAGGTCGATCGACTCTCGCGTCACCAGTCGATACACCACTGGCAGCACGAACAACGTCAGCAGCGTCGATGAAATGATTCCTCCGATCACCACGGTCGACAGAGGGCGTTGCACTTCTGCCCCTGCGCTCTTCGCGATCGCCATCGGAACAAAACCCAACGACGCCACGAGCGCTGTGGTCACCACCGGGCGCAAGCGTTCCTCGGCTGCATGAACCACCGCATCGTGCACCGACAGACCGCCTCGGCGAAGTCGTTCAATCGCCGAGACCAACACCAGGCCGTTCAGCACCGCGACACCGAACAGCGCGATGAAACCCACCGCCGCAGAGATGCTCAGCGGCATCCCTCGAATGGCCAGCGCGAGCACTCCACCCGTGATCGCGATCGGTACGTTCAAGAAGATGATCAACGCGGGGCGAAGCGATCCGAAGGTTGCGATCAACAACACCAAGATCAGCGCGAGCGTGATCGGGATCACGATCGCAAGGCGAAGTGTCGCGCTTTGCAATCGCTCGTATTCTCCGGCCCATGCCGACGAGTACCCCGTCGGCAGTTGAAGCTTCGCGTCGAGTAGTTGTTTGGCCGCGTCGACGAAGGTACCGATGTCTCGGCCTCGCACGTTGAGCTGCGCATCACTCGTCGAGACAGTCGCTCGCGGCTGACTTGCGCTGGGCCGGGCTCGACCTCGATCGATGCAAGCTGGCCAAGCGGAACCATCACTCCTTGTGGAGTCGAACGGGTAGTGCTTTCACCGCTTCGACCGTGCTGCGTGCGCCCTCTTGAAAGCGAACTTGAATTCAGGATCCTTCGCGTCCCATCCACGATGGTTCCGGCCTCGATGCCGCCCATCGCCGCCACCGTGTCGAGCACCGACGTCGCGTCGATCCCGTGACGTCCCGCGGCGATACGATCCACTTTCACTGACAGCACGCTCGAGCCAGCAATCTGTTCGCTTCGAACATCCTGCGCGCCGGGGACGGTCTTCAACAGTCGCACTGCACGTTCCGCGAGCGTTTTCAGCATCGCCATGTCGGTGCCGTAGATGTGAATCGCAAGGTCAGACGAGATGCCCGCCAACAGATCGTTGGTGTTCATCTCGATCGGTTGGCTGTACGCAAAGCCGGCTCCGGGCACACCTTGTAGAAGCGCGTGATCGAACTTCTTGATCAGCTCTTCCGGGTCTTCAACCGATGTCCATTCTGCCCTTGGTTTCAAGAGCACGTAGACGTCGGTCATGTTCATGCCCATCGGGTCGACCGCGATTTCTGCGCGACCCGTTCGGCATACGACCGAGGTCACCTCAGGAAACTTCCGCAGGACCTTTTCCATCTGATCCGATTGAGCAAGCGCTTGGTCGAGAGACACAGAAGGGAGGCGCACCATCGCCACGACCACCGTGCCCTCGTCGAGCTTCGGCAAAAACTCTCGACCCATCGTCGCGCCTTCCACGAGGCTTCCGATGAGTGCCGCTGATGCCAACGCCACCGTGAGCTTCGGCCAGCGCAATACTGCTTCGAGCGCGGGGTCGTACATCCTCGACAGCCCCCGCATCATCAGGCTCGGTTGATCCTTCGTGTCGCGCGAAAGCATCAACGAGGCGAGCGCCGGAACCACCGTGAGTGACAACACGAATGCAGATCCGAGCGCGAACAACACCGTGAGCGCCATGGGCCGAAACATGCGCCCTTCGACACCTTCGAGTGCGAACAGAGGCACGTATACCAGCGCGATGATCGCCTCGCCAAACGCGGTCGCAGCGCGTACCTCTCGCGCCGCCATCAATACGGCTTCTTTGCGTTCTTCGTCGGTCAGCGATCGCCCCAACTGGTGTCGTGTTTCAGCCAATCGTCGCTGCGCGTTCTCGACGATGATGATCGCTCCGTCGACCACCAAACCAAAGTCGATCGCACCAAGGCTCAGCAGGTTGCCGGACACTCCGGCTCGCCACATCCCGATGAACACACCGAACAACGCCAACGGGATGGCCAGCGTCACCAGCAACCCCCCGCGCAAGTTACCCAGCGTGATCAGCAGCACCACGACCACGAGAACGCTCGCTTCGATCAGGTTCGTACGAACGGTGTGAATCGTTCGTTTCACCAGGTCGGTTCGGTCGTAATACACATCGACGGTCACGCCGGCCGGCAAGGTCTTCGAGATGTCGTCGAGTGTCTCTTTGATGCGCCCGACGACCTCGCCCGAGTTCGATCCGATCAGCATCATCGCAACGCCGACCACGGCCTCGCCTCGACCATCGCGCGTCACCGCGCCGTAGCGAACCCTCGGAGCATCGTGAACCTCTCCGAGATCGCGAAGAAACACTGGCGTTGCCCCTCGCGTGTCGACCACCACACGTTCGAGATCTTCAGCGCCGTGAATGCGAGCCTCGCCTCGCACCGTCATGTGCTCGCGGCCGTCGACCAGATACGCTCCACCGGTCGCGAAATGGTTTCGCTCGATCGCATCCACCACGTCAGCCACGCCGAGCTTCGTCGCGGCGAGCTTGCTCGGGTCGAGCGAGATCTCGACGGTACGATCTTCTCCCTCGAAGGTGTTCACCTCGACGACGCCCTGCACCATGCGAAGCCGCGGCGCGATCTGCCAATCGAGCACCGCGCGACGCTCCATCAGTGGAACGTTCTCGCCTTTCACCTCGAAATGAACAACCTCACCCAGACCACTCGAGAGTGGGCCCAGCTCAGGGGTGCCGTAGCCTTTCGGGATGTTTTCTCTCGCTTGGCCGAGGCGCTGATTGACCTGCGATCTCGCGAAGTAGAGGTCGACGTCGTCTTCGAAGACGACCGTGACGACCGAGATCCCTGCGCGAGAGATACTTCGAATCTCGGTTGTGCCCGGTAGACCGGCCATCGACGCTTCGATCGGAAACGTCACGTACGTCTCGACGTCGAGTGGCCCGAGCGCGGGTGATGCCGTGATGATTTGAACCTGTACGTTCGTTACATCGGGCACCGCATCGATCGGGACACGCCGAAACGCAACGAGCCCCATCACGATCAAGATCACCGACAGCACGAGAACGAGCGCGCGCTGCCGGACAGAAATCTCAAGCAGTCGCTCGATCATGGCGAGAAAGAGGCTTCCGTATGTGTGGCCAAGTACAGGTTCTCGCTCGTGAGTAAGTCGTTCGAGCCCATCTGCTCGCGCAAGACGTGACTCTTCAAGATGAACGATCCATCGGCGACGACAGGCTCTCCGTCAGCCACCCCTCGCTTGATTTCAACGTCGCCTTCGAGGTCAGCGCCTTTCACGACCGCGCGCATCTCGAACTTGCCGTGACCTTGCTCGACGAAGACGAAGGGCTGGCCGTCGATGTTCTGAATGGCACCGCGCGGAACCACGATGGCCGGCTCATTCGCTTCGCCTTGTGCGACAGGTCGCGTGCTCAAGATGCGTGCTGTGGCGCTCATTCCGGCAATGAGAGCACCGTCGCCGTTCGACAACACGACGCGTACATCCGTGGCGCGGCGGCCTGGATCTATACGCTCGTGCACATGATCGACTTTGCCATCGAACACGCGACCAGGGATCGCCGTGACGCTGACCTTCACCGCGTCACCCACTTTAACCCTCGAAAGGTCTCGCTCGTACAGATCACCGATCAGCCACAGCTCACTTGTGTCGCCCACCACGAAGAGCGTGTCGGTGGCTCGAACCGCCTGACCGATTCGTGCTTCGGCCTCGATCACGTGGCCCGCGATCGGTGTGTTGAGTGTGAGTGACGCGCCTGTTCCACCTGGGCCAGCGCCCGAGGCTCGTAGTCGTTCTGCTGCTGCGCGTACCTCGACCTCTGCGAGGCTTTTGGCGGTCTCGCGCTCGGCGATTTCACGCTCACTCGTGGCGCGGCTTTCGAGCAGCTTCTTCTCACGAGTCAACGCCGCGTCAGCTTGCTGAAGCCGTGCTTGCGCAGCCATGTGATCCGCTCGTGCGCGACCGACATCGATGCTCGTGATCGTGGCAAGACCTGCGCCCGCTGCGACCTCGTCGCCTTGTTTCACACGTACGGCGAGAACCCTGCCATCGAGCAATGGTCCGATCTTCGCGGTGCGTTGCGGGTTGAAATCCAGCGTGCCGGACACCACGACACTTGCGGTTCGCGCACCCTGTCGTGCCTTCACGATCTGCAGCTTCGCGGCCTCGAGCGCTTCATCACTCAGCTCGACGTCCGCGTGGTCTTTCGCGGCTTCGGATGCTTTGCTCGACGCCGATGCCGATGGGCTCGGACCTGCGTCGGACGAGCTTCGGCACGATGCGAGAGCCAACGCTCCGAGCATCACCACAATGGGGGCGACTCTCCTCACCACGCGACCTTAGCGCGGTGTTCGTCGTTGGGGAAAGAGCGGAGCAATCGCTGAGGATGTTCTAAAACCGAACATTCGTTCAGAGTGCTCGAGAAGCTGAAATTGTCGCGTCGTTGTCCGTTCACTCGCGACCGTGTTAGGTGCAAGGGACGATGTCTGGGTCCCGCACGAAAGATGCTCGCAGACGGCTATTGAAGCCGTTGCACCTGATCGCGATGGTCGTATCCGTGGTTGTCGGAGTAGCGATCTTTGCGACCAAGATGGGCCCGGCTCGCGCGCAGGGGAAGCCCGCCGCGAGTGGTGCGCCTGCTGCTGCCAAGGAAAGAAAGGCGCGCCTGCTGCTCCGGCTGCGTCGGCTGACACGGCAGCGAGTGCCGGTATGAGCGCGAGTGCGAGTGCTTCTGCGCCACCACCACTCGAATATGCTGTCGTGCAAGGCGATGAAGATTTCGATGCCTCGATGTCGGAGGAAGAGAAAAACATCATCGGTACGGGGAAGGTTCCCATTCACCGAGAAGGCCGGTTCCGCTCACCCTTCGCGCACCCTCGCTTCGGCGGGCCCACGAAGGTGAAGGTGGGTTTGGTGCTCGATAACGTGTTCGAATACGACATCCAGAAAGGCGCTTTTGAAGCCGCGTTCTTTTTGTCACTGACCGGTGACAAAGAGCTGCCTGACATGAGCCTCACGTACTCGAACGGGAAAGAGGTCGAGACGACCACGATCGTCGACTCGCCGACGTTCAAGTTTCTTCGGGTGCGTGGCGCCTTTCAGAGCCCTGTCGATTTGCGGAAGTATCCATTCGACACGCAAGAGCTAGCGATCGAGATCGAAGATCAAAAAGCGGGCGTCGATCAGCTCTTGTTCGTGCCCGACCAGAACCGCACGGCACTCGATGAAGGGTTCAGCGTGGCGGGCTGGGACATCGCCTCGATGGGCGCCAAGGCCTATCGACACCTGTACCCACCGCGTTTCGATCGCGATGACTTGTATGTCTCTCGCTACAAGTTCTCGTTGGGTCTCGAGCGGTTTGGTGTTTCGGCAGCGCTCAGTGTGTTCGTGCCTGCGATCGTGATCGTATTGATCTCGCTGACAGGCATGTGGGTGCCGCCCGACGAGCTCGAAGTTCGCAGTAATACGGGCGCCCCGATGCTCGCGGCAGCGGTGCTCTTTCACTACTCGTTGATTCAGTCGTTGCCTGCGACGGGCTACCTCACGCGCGCAGACAAGATGATGATGGCGGTGTACGTCTGCTTGCTGTTCAACATGATATCGACGTGGTTCTTCGTTGTGGTCAACGAACGACATGTCGAGCTCGCATTCAAAATAGCGCGTGCTGTTGTGCCTCCGTTGAGTGTGGGCGTGATGGTCGCGTCGGCGATCCTTTAATCTCGGAGTCAGCCTCATGCGTCGACTCATCATCGCTGTCATCGTTGCTGTCTTGCTCGGGCTCGTGGTCGGCTACTTCGCAGGCCGTTGGCAGCTCGAAAAACAATGGAGCGCGCCGATCGTCATGCTCTCGGGTGGCGACACGGTGGCGAGCGCTGAGGATGATCCAAAACCTCCATCGGGCTCGCGGGTGTTGATCGCGATGCCGATTCAGAAGGCACGAGATGCGCTTGCTTCTCTCGTGGCGAAAGACCCGGCGGTGGTGACGGTGGGGGCAGTAGGGCGAGGCGACGAGACGACCGAGCTTCACCTGACCGTAAAAAACCAAGGCAAGTGCACGATGTCTGGTTTTTCAGGCGTGGCCTACGGTTTCGATGCCGACGGTCGACCGTCGAAGCTCAACCGTCAGGGTCAGCACTACGTCGCGTTCTCGACGAAAGAGAAAGAGGTGAAACCCGGTGCGACCGTGCAAGCGAGCTTTCCGCTCAGGTATGTCGAAAACGCTTCGATCGCGCTTGCACAGGTCGATTCGGTGACGTGCTCTGATGGCACGAGCTGGCGACGAGCGACTCAGTAATCGTGTCTGCGAAGCGCTCGTGACGACGCGCTAGTTGCGACGCATCCAGGGACACACGGCAGCGAGCTTACCCTCGGGTTTTTTGCTGCACGCGAAGCCGTACACGAGGCCCTGCAACTTTACGTCGTGGCACTCTTGTGATTTCTCGTACGAGCCTTCTTCGTCGGGATCGATCTCGCGTTTGCAGTCGCCGACTCGTTCGAGATCCCAGGTGTAGTAGCCGCGCGTATCCCACCACTGCTTTACGGTCACACTGACCATGTCACCGGGCGGGTACTGCTTCATACACTCCGCGAAATCGCCGCTGCCTCGAACCACCTGAAACTGATCGCCAGGGCACGGATCCCACTCGGAGCTCGACCTCGGCCTGCAGTGGTTTGCCGTGCTCGTCTTCTTCGAGCACCTCGACGCGCGTCACCTGAACGACCGACTCGAAATACTGCTCTTGCTTGCGACAAGCAGAGCTCGCAAACATCAACGCTGCACCGAAGAGAACGAGTGCCTTGCGGTTCATTTCTGTCGTCGAGAAAGTCATCATGGAGATGCAGGACGCTTCCAGGTGGAGCCCCCTGCGCAGGTGATTTGATCGATGTGACCGACGGCGATCGAGGCCGTTTCAGGAAAGTGCAACGGGAACGACGCCTTGCCCATCTTGCCTGCTTCGATCTTCAGCTTGTCGATGGTGAACGACACATAGTGCTCGCCCGATTTGTTCATCGGCACCGGCTTGTTCCACGCATCGAACCCGTAGGCGACGCCCGAGATCGCCGTGATCTCGCAGTTGCCCTTGTTCTTGACCATCACGTTGAGCGCCATGTCCGACTCGTCTCGCCCAACCGCGCCGGTCGCAATCGTGGCGGGGTCGGGTTTTGTGAGCTCGGACAACACGACACGCGCCCGAGCAAGCGGCATCGGCTTGATGATTTTGGTGCCCACGCCCGGCGTTGGGTCAGCCCCTGATACGCTTGCTTTCGCCGCACGATCGGGGGTCACGACCTCGAACGGTTGGCTCCAGTTGGATTCGAGCGACACTCGCCCCAACTGCATACCGACGCCGCCCGCAAGAACAAACGCCCCGAGCACTGCGAGCATCGTCAACCCGGTCGACGGGCCCTGCGCACGAGGGCGAATCGGCGTGGGCACCGAAGCGGGAACAGCCTCTTCGCTCGTGCCCAAGGGGCGAGTGCTCGACGGTGGTAGCGACATGTTGATGCGGTCTCCTGTATCGCTCTAGACAAGGCGGGAGGGCAAGTCGTTGGTCAACTTGCGCTCATCACTCGTTGAGCCCCCTCATCACGGCCGGTTCAATTAGCCTGCGTGTGGTTGTATCGCACGCGCTTCGGCACCGGTTTCTTCGTCCTCATCACTCGACGTACGGGCAAGCGGATCCCACGAGCGAAGCAAGATTTGAAGCACGCCCGGCAGCACCAACAACGTGAGAATCGTGCCGAAGAAAATCCCGACAATCACGACGGTGGCCAAAGGTCGCTGAACCTCGGCCCCTGCGCTGGTTGCGATGGCCATGGGCAAGAAACCCATGCCAGCAACCGCAGCGGTGGTGAGCACCGCGCGAACGACCGACGTTGCTCCTCCGATGATCGCTTGCTCGAGGTTCTCACCTTGCTCGCGTCGCAGCTTGACCTCGTTGGCGATCACGACGCCGTTGAGCACCGCGATGCCTCCGAGGGCGATGAACCCGACCGCCGCAGGAAGGCTAAACGACAGCCCTCGCAACAGCAGACCGAGCATGCCCCCCGTGAGCGCGAGCGGCACCATCACGAAGGTCGCTGCTGCCAGGCGAAGGTTCTGGAACATCGCGAGCAACATGCCGAAAATGATCGCGATGGTGACCGGCAGCACCACCGCGAGACGTGCTTGTGCTCGCGCAAAGTTCTCGAATTGCCCGCCCCACTCGACACGGAAGTCGTTGCCCGTGGTCTCGGGAAAATCCTTGGCGATCGTCGCGCGTGCTTCGCTTACCCACGACACCAGATCTCGCCCACGAAGGTTCACGTCGACACGCGCGGTGCGCTCGCGATCTTGTCGTCGAACCGAAGACGGCCCATCGCCCTCGGACAACTTCACCACCTCGCGAAGCGGGATCGACGTGCCTGCCGAAGTCTCGACGAACAGCTCACCGAGCGCGGCCGCCGTGGGTTCGGACGGTGGGTTCAGTACACGAAGCGAGAACCGTCGCTGGTCTTCAAACACCTGACCGACATCGACGCCCTCGCGAGCTGCTGCAAGCACCAAAAATGCGTCCTCTACTTTGACGCCGTAACGCGCCATGCGAGCTCGATCGGCCGTGGCGGTGATCACCGGCGCACCGAGGATTCGCTCGACTCGAACATCTCCCGTGCCCGGAATGGTTTTGACCCGCTCTCCGATCGCGCTCGATAGCTTGGCGATCTGATCGAGATCGCGTCCGAACACGTTGATCGACACGTCGGCACGCGAGCCGCTGATCAGCTCGTTGGTGCGATCTTCGATGGGCTGTGACACAGACACAAACGTGCCTGGCACCTCGGTTTCGATGTGGTCTTTGAGCACCTCGGAGAAGTCGTCGAAGTCGTGCGCGTGAACCCATTCGTTGATGGGTTTGAGGCGGATCAAAATGTCGGTGTTGTCGTACCCGACGGGGTCGATCGCGACTTCGGCTCGACCTGTTTGACCCAGCGAAGATCGGATCTCGGGGTACTGCTGCAAGATCTTTTCGACTTGCAGATCGAGCTTGCGTGCTTCGTCGATCGAGATGCTCGGTGCACGCCGGATTGTGACCACCGCATCACCTTCGAAAATACGAGGAACGAAGTCGGCGCCAGCGTTCGCAAACAGAGCGCTCACCGCCACCAACGCAACGATGGATGTCCCCAGCAATGCCCAGCGCCATCGAAGCGTCCAGGGCACGAGCTGCGCGTAACGATGCGAGATCCATTCGACCCACGCGGGGCCGTGACCTTGTGCGGGAGGTACGAGCGTTACGAGCACCGCGGGGAAGAACGCCACTGCGTACATGAGCGCGCCGAGCAAGGCGAACGCCATCGTGAGCGCCATGGGCCGAAACATCTTGCCCTCGACACCTTCGAGCGAGAGCAACGGCACATACACCAGCATGATGATCGCGACGGAGAACGCGACGGGGCGAGCAACACGTTGTGCGACCTGCCCGTACTCTCTCTTCCGAGCAGCGCCGACGAGTGTCTTGCCCGCCGTGGCCGCAATGACCGCTTCGAGAATCACGATCGGGCCGTCGACGAGAAACCCAAAGTCGATGGCTCCGAGCGACATCAGATCGCCCGTGACGTGCGTTGCGTGCATGCCGAGTAGCGCAACTGCCATCGAGGCAGGAATGCCCAGAACCACAGCTACTGCCCCTCGCAAGCTCCCGAGAAAAATGCCGAGCACGATGGTGACGATCAACACTCCTTCGAGGAGATTCTTCATCACCGTCGAGAGCGTGGCGCCAACGAAGTCGGAGCGATCGTACACAACGTCGATGGTCATCCCGGCGGGGAGCTCGGAACGAATCTTCTCGACGCGATCGCGAACGTCATGGACCACGTCGTGACTGTTGGCTCCGAGGAGCATCATCACGATGCCGGTGACCGCTTCTCCTTCGCCGTTGCGTGTGATGACGCCGTGTCGGAGCGCAGGCTTCACCTTCACTTCGGCGACCTGTCGAACGAGTACCGGAGGGCTGTCTTTGCTGCTCTTCAGCACGACATCGGCGATGTCTTGCTCGTTGCGGAGCATGCCTTGACCGCGAATCGTATACGCCTCGCTCGAACGCTCGAGATAACCTCCGCCGACGTTGATATTCGCAGCTCGAAGCGCGGCCACCACGTCCTGAAGAGTAAGGTGTTGTGCACGCAATCGGGCACGATCGACGAGCACCTGGAACTGCTTCAAGTCTCCGCCCGCCGTGTTCACTTCGATCACGCCGGGTACGCTTCGTAGCTTCGGGACAATCTCCCAATCGAGCACTGTGCGTAGCTGCATCGGCGAATGCGTGTCGGAGCGAAGGACGAACTGGTAGATCTCTCCAAGCCCCGTCGAAACAGGCGCAAGCTCGGGTGTTTGTGCAGTGGGCGGTAGCTCTTGTTGAACCGAGCGAAGTCGCTCGAGCACGAGCTGCCGAGCAAACCACACGTCGGTCTTGTCGTTGAATACGACCGTCACTGCCGACAGGCCCGAACGCGAGACGCTACGAATCTCGGTATTCGATGGCACTCCGTTCAACGCGTTTTCAATCGGAATCGTGACCGTGCGCTCGACCTCGACCGGGGACAACCCTGGTGCGTTGGTCAACACCGACACTTGCACGGTCGATACATCGGGGAGCGCGTCGACAGGCAGCGTCATGGCTGCCCAAAGCCCAGCGGCGAGCAAGCAACCGAGCAGCGCCAAGAACAGGCCCCGCATACGGATCGAGGCGAGAATGAGCCAGGAGAGCATGGTGGCCTCGTTCAGCGATAGAGCTCGCTCTTCAGCGAGAAGACACCGTCGGTGATGACTCGCTGACCCAGTGCCAGCCCCTCGAGCACCTCGCGGTAGGTGCCGTCGGTCACGCCCAAACGAACCGTGATCGGGAGAACCCGCGTCTCGGATTCAGCGACGAATACCGTTGGCTGACCGTCGAGGTACGTGATGGCTTGCTCGGGGATACAAATCGCCTCGCGAGCGGGGCCTGTGGCGTGGATGCTAGCGCTCACCGATTGACCCACGCGAAGCAAGCGCTTGGTGTTGTCGACGGTGATGCGAACAGGCGCAGACCGGGTGTCGAGATCGAGTACCTCGCCCACGTGTGCGACGTAGCCGTGAATGACCTGATGAGGGTCAGACAGCGGGGCGATGTCGACGAGATCTCGATCGCGAATGAGACCAATGTGTCGCTCGAATACGGCAAGCTCGACCCACACCGAGTCGAGATCGGCAACCTTGAATGCGTTGGCGCTCGCCTCGACGGATTGCCCCGCTGCGAGGTTGCGTTCGACCACGGTGCCTCGCATCGGCGCGCGCAACATGAACACGCCAAGCACTCCGCTCGTGCCGTCTCCGCCGAGCGCCGCGACTCGCTGTCGGGCCGCCGATAGCTGTGCGCGTTGCTCTTGCAGCGTCGCATCAGCGACCTCTGACTCACGTGCCGTGGTGAGGCTTCGCTGAAGTAGGTCGGCCTCTCGTTTGGCGTTGAGCTCGGCCGCGTGTTTGTGTGCGGCCATCACTGCAACGTCGGCTTGTGCTTGTCCGAGCTCAGCACTTTCGATCTCGGCGAGCACGTCACCCTTTTCGACGTGATCTCCTTCGACCTTCAATACACGTCGAACGAAGCCGCGATTGCGTGAGCCGACAGCATTCACGTGTGCTGGGTCGAATACGACGGTGCCTACGACATCGATGCGTGGCACCAACGAGCGTCGATCAACCTGCGCCTGCTTGAGACCTGCGCGTTGTGCAAATGCGGCCGAAAACGAGATGGATTTGCCATCGAGCACCGGCACGTCGCGAACAGGTTTTTCGGCCGTCACGGTCGCAGGTTTGCTTCGTTGCGACATGACCACGCCGGCGACGATGAGCCCGACGGCAACGATGACCGCCGCCCACCATCGCTTCGATCTTTTCGGGTTGTGGCTTGGTGGCGAGACTTCGGTGATCATGGCGCGTCTCCGGTGACGGCAGTGATATCCGCGGTGATCGACCACGCGCGTTTGATGAGCTCGAGACGACGGGTTCGAAGCATGGCGAGATCGCGTCGCATCATCAGAACCCGCAGGTATTCGCTCTTGCCCGCTCGTTGCATCTCGACGGCTGCATCGACCAGCGCTTGCGCCTCTACCTCGGCGGTGGTGCTCATCTCGTCGGCAGCAGCACGTGTTTGTGTGAGCTCGGTGTAGAGCCCCCGGAGCGTCGCCGTCATAGCTCGTCGTTGGGTCTCGTTTTCTGCGAGTGCGCGAGCTCGCTCTGCTTCTGCGCGCGCTTGTTCTCCCTGATTCGTTCGAAGCATGGGGAACGTCCAGGCAAGGCCCGCTCCGAGTCGAGTTTCACCGAGATCTCCTCGACCGGCCGACAAGATGAAGTTGACGGGCGCGTGTGAATCACGCCCGAGGCGAGCTCCTTCTCGCTGTCGAAACTCGGCTTCTCTCGCTGACGAGCGAACGAACGGTGAGCCCTCGACAGCACGATCGATCGACGTGGTGGATGACGCGTCGGTCTTGGGCGCGGGAGGGTCAACCGAGACGCTCGCGTCGGGCGGTGCGATGGATGTTTCTCCGGTGAGGCGAGCCAAGTCAGCGAGCGCACGCGATAGATCGGCGCGTGCTTCGGTGAGCATCGACTGATTGCGACTCACCTCGAGATTGGCGAGTCGGGCATCGAGCACCGTTGCATCTTTGGCGTCGAGTCGTGCTTGGTACAGGGCACTTTCGCTGCGTGCCGTTGCGAGAATGTTTTCACCAATACGGGCTCGCTCAGCGGCGACGAGCGCAGTGCCGTAAGCTCGTATCGCCTCACTTGCAGCGAAGGCTCGCGCTGCTTCGAGGTTGGTGCCTGCCCAGGCTATCCAGGCGTCGGATTCAGCGATTCGCAGCGAGCGTTGCCCACCCAACTCGATGGGCAGCCAGAGGTTCGCGGCGATCGTAAGATCGCGGGTTCCGGTTGTTCCGCGATCGGCAAACACTTCGAGATACGGGTTGGTGAGCGGGGAGAGTCTCGCGCCGATCTGACTCGATTGAGCGACGTTGGTCATTCCGCGTGCCGTGATGACTTGCGGGGCATGATCGCGGGCAAGAGCGATCGCTCGCGACAGGCTCGGGAACGCCGCCGCACTCGTGTCGACAGCGCTGTCGCTTGTGCGCTTGTCATCAGCCTCGGGTGTGTGTTTGGGCTGTGCTTGCCCAGACTGAGCTTGAGCCAGCAACGCGAGACACAACGAGAAAGAGGGGAGTGCGCGACGGAGTATCATGGTGTGCTCTTCGGACAAAAAACGACCGCATCTCGTCGCCGATGGGGGCGCGAGCCTGTTACGTGCATACGCGATGAGGGCCGTATGCGAAGGGGGGAGACGTAAGAGGTTAAGCTTGTGCCGAGGGTGTCGGCCGCAATGCGATCGAAGGTCTCTTTGGACACATCAAGATGCTTTCGCACCTCGTCGAGGGCCTTGCGCTCTCGGAGCGCCACGTGACCGTTTGACAAGGCGGCGAGATAACCGAGCTGAACGATGTGCTCGCGCTCTTGTTGGGATGACGACTTGAACGGAGTGATGACGTCGGCGATCTCGAGATTGCTCACCTCGGAGGCAAGTTGCTCGATTTCCGATGCGCCAACGTGCTCACCCAACTCGTGAAGACTTGCCTGGATAAACGCGCGCTCTTGGTCGTCGAAATAGCCGTCGATTTGCCCCATTTTCACGAGGAACCTCACGAGCTTTCGCGAGGTTTCGGTCATCGGCGGAAGGTCGGGACGATGGCCAACGAGATCATGGACTGCATCGGCTCCGTCGATGAGCGCGCGGAGCTTCTTGGACGACGATTCGACAGGGAGAACCTTGTACAAAAGGCTGCGGAACGTGACCGCAGGGCCGCTTGACCATTGGTTGACACGGCCGGCATCCCAGGATGCTTTGTGAATCTGAGTGACACGAGCGCGACGCAGCTTTTCGTAGGCGACGAGGGCTTGTGAAATGTCGGCGTGGGTATCGAGCACGACCTGAAGCGCCTTGGCGTCTTCGATGGCCATCGCAGCGCCTTGCCCAAGGTTGGGCGTCATGGCGTGGGCTGCATCACCGAGCAGCAGAATTCGCTTGTGGAACCACGGATCGAGCTCGAGGTCGAACAGGTCATCGTGACGAATCGGGTCACCCGGTTGTACCGAGGCCAGCAGCTCGGGAACCGCGCCGCCGAACGACGCAAATCGCTTGCGGAGATCGTCGAGCTTTGCGGATGCCATGTGTGGGTCGCCAGCGTCTGCATTCGCGGTGAAATATGCGTACATTCGCCCTGCGCCGATGGGCACGAGACCCACGCGATGCCCGCGACCAACCTGCTCGACGGCTTGATCGAGCGGGGCCGAGGCGGGCTGCCGACCGACCAATCGCCAGCAGGTGTACCCACTGTATCGAAGCGCGATCGGGCCAAACAATGCTTCACGCGTCTTCGAGTGAATGCCGTCTGCGCCGACGACCAAATCGTATCGCTCGGTGCTTCCGTCGCTCAGTCGAACGTCGACCCCCGTGTCATCGGTGGTGAGCGACGAGAAGCTCACTCCAAGTCGAATCGAAGCGGGATCAACCGAGCGCGCGAGCAACTCGTGGAGATCGGAACGGTGAACAGCGATCGTCTTTTTTCCGCGGGCGATTTCTTCAGAGAGATCGACCTCAGCAAGCGAGCCGCCTTTTTCGTCGAGCACCCGAGTGGTGCGGATGAGCGCGCCACGCGCTTCGAGATCTTTCGCGAGGCCCAGCATGTCGAGCACACGCATCGTGTTGATGTGGAGCACGATGCCCGCGCCGACAGGTCTGAGCGCGATGGCTTGCTCGAGCACCGTCACGCGGTGGCCTGATTGACGCAGAAACGCAGCGGTCGCGAGACCGCCGATTCCGCCACCTACCACCAGTACGTTTGCCTTGCTCGATGCAGTCATGGGGCTCTCCTCATCCTTCAGAAGCTGGCAGAATTACCAGTGCCATCGGGGGTTGGTGGGGTGAACATTGTCGCAAGATGATCAATACTTAATCTAACTCGCCGGCACGTTCAGGGACGAGCAGGTAGCAGGCGCCCGCGCTCGCCCGGCGTTTGTCGCCACGCGACTGTCATGAATGCGTGCTCAAACGTTCGAAGGAGAGACCGTGAGACTGCGATTGGCACAACTGGCTGCCTGGGCTACGACGATTGATGGTTTCAACGGCGACGGCGCTCGACCATTGGGGCAGCGCTCACGGTGGTGGTATCGAAGGCGCTGACTCAGGCTTCGATATCGAGGGCGCAGTGACGCTGGGTGCTTCGGTGTACAACCCGAGTTATGCCGCGCGCCCTGACAATACCGGGCTCGCGCTGGCGCGTTATGCGCTTCATGCCGACATCGATTTGATCGGGCGACGATTGTCCGTGCCTGTCGACATCAATCTATTCACCGATCGACAGCGAAAGGGCTTCAAGAAGCTCGGGCCCACTGAGCTCGATGTGATCTCTGGATTGACCACCACCTGGCGTTTGGGGCCAGGCGCGATTGAGCTGGGCTCACGAGTCGAGCACGATGGGCCGGTAGATCAGGGCTCGTTTTCGCAGACGTATGTCGATGCCCGCGCTCGCTATTTGTACTCGCTGGCGTCAGTGATTCCGTCGGTGGGCGACGCCCTAGGCGAAGGCGATATCTCGGGGTGGTTGACCGTGGGCGTATTTGCCGTGAACCCCACCTACGCGGCTCGCCCCGACAACACGGGTTTGGGTCTCATGCGGTATGCCGCACACTCTGAGCTTTCGCTGTGGAAAGACCGCGTCTCGATCGGTCTCGACGCCACGTTTTTCTCGGATCGCAAACGCTCGGGTGCCGCGAAGCTCTCACCGACAGAGATCGACTTCACCCCGGAGATTATCGGACGGGTGGCGCCCTACGAGCTTCACCTCGCGTACGAGCGCGATATGCCGATCGATCGTTCGGGGCTGGTTCAATCGTTCGTATACGTCTTGTTCGTGTACGGGTTCGATTTGATTCACAACGAGCCACCGCCGCTCGAGCTTCGGCATCCGATTCCGTCGCCGTAACAGGAGCACTCAGAAGACATCATGCGACGTCGGCGCATTCGATTGCGGCTCACTCGATCACGCGGTCGCGAAACCATTCTCCGAAACGCTCGCCGATCATCAGCGTCGGCAGATGCGTGTTCGCGGTGGGTACGGTGGGCATCAAGCTCGCGTCGGCCACAAAGAGACCCGTTGTGCCTTTCACTCGACCGTACTCGTCGGTCGCCGCTGAACGATCGGACGCTTCTCCCATGGGTACTGTGCCGCATGGGTGATACCCAGAATCGCTGACGTTTCGCACGACAGCATCGAGCAACGAGGCCCTTCGCAACACCGCAGGAGGTGGCCAAATCGGCGTTGCAAGCGCCCGCATCTCACGGGTGTCTGCGCAGCCCAACGCCACATCCAGTGCTTCGAGCGCGACCGCACGATCTCGCGGATCATCGAGCAAACCCGAGTGAATCATCGGCCGAGCGTGCGGGTCAGCGCTTGTCCAACGGATCGAGCCTTTGCCGTGAGGCTTGCCCACCTGAACCATGAGCGAAACGAGCGGCACGCTAAATTTCGGCAAATGCACCACAGAGCCTGCCTGGATTTGCATGTCGTTGGCGTGTGATCCTTTCTTGGATCGCAATCGCATCGCGGTCTGAATCAGAGGGTGATCGAGCGAGCAAACCCCTCGTTTCGGAAGCAAAAACATGGCGCTTCCCGGGTGATCCAGTAGTTGGCTGCCCACGGCTGGATTGTTACTGACCAGAGGAACCCCGAGTGCTTCGAGCTGCTCACGAGGGCCCACGCCTGAACGAAGCAGTACCCCAGGCGTGGCGATGGCGCCGCCACACAATATGACCCTATTGGATCGAATCGTTTCTCTCGTGCCGCCCTGTTCGACCTCGACACCGACCGCGGTGCTGCTGTCGAACAACACTCGTATGACCAGCGAATTCGGCTGAATCGTGAGGCCAGGGCGCTTCCTCACCTCGGGCGTCAAATAACAGCGAGCAGCGCTCATTCGACGCCCATCAATCTTGTTCATCGCATGAGGCCCATACCCTCGCGCGTCAGGGGCGTTGTGATCTGGACAATGAGAATATCCCTGCCGTTCACACGCCGCCATGAACGCCGCTTGCCACGGGACAAGCTCGTTGGCTGGGTGTCGTCGCACGGGAACTGGCCCGCTCTGGCTATGCCACTGATTCTTGATGTCGAGATCGTTCTCGAGTCGCAAAAAAGCAGGAAAACATT
>JAXLYQ010000070.1:0-19952 GCA_046351315.1 Polyangiaceae bacterium | reverse complement strand
AGCCAGCAAACAGTTTCAACCGTGAGCTCTGTGTTTCTCGACATGGCGCTCGCAGCGGGTGCGCCGATTGTCCCCGTGCGTTTCACGGGCGGGTTGCCGATTGAGCCCCTCGAGGCACGAATCGAGTTTCCACTCGGGTACGGGAAACAAGACTATTGGATCGGCCGTCCTATCCTCCCCGAGCAACTCGCGGCGCTGCCGTTCAAAGACCGCAAAGAGCTCGTGCTCAGCGCCATTAACGGTCTTGGCCCATCAAGTGATCAACCCTTCCCGCCCAACCCCGGTTTCGAAGCTCGGGTCAACGAATGGGCCTCGCAAACGGGCACGACACCAGCCTACGCGGCGCTCTTCAGCACGCTCGAGGCGCTTCCTTCACCGGGTCACGACGTCAAACGCTTGATTGAAGCCGCAAAAACAGGCGCCCTTCGCATTCACAATACCCCGACGGATCGATGGCTTTCACGCCTCGCATCGTGGTTTTACGGCGATCGAGGCCCGCGTATCGAGCTCGAATAATCTCACGACACGCTTGACCGCGGTCGATTGACAAGTGAATGCATGCGCCATGTCCACCGAGCCTCATGGCGCGCTGTCAGAGCCGTTCTTTCGCATCGAGATCGAGCAATTTCCCAGCGAGGTGACGCTTGTCCCAGACGAGCTCTCCGCAAGGGTGTTCTTGCACGACCTGACTGTTCATGAAGGCAAGGCTCGTTGCTGGACGATCGTCACCCACGGCCTCGTCGCGCATCAACAACGCGAGGTCGCCATGACGCTGAAAATACCGGCAGGGGCAGATCCGTGTCTGGTCCCGACAGAGCCGCTCCGGTTCGCGATTTCGTTGCTCCAGTTGGCATCGCAAGGGCGTACGGTCGACCACGGTGGGTACAGCGAGCTTCGCGGCGCCGGTTTTCTCAACGGCCCAGGCGTTCTTTACGTCAATGCCCCCACGCTAGCGGGCTCTGGGGTCGAGCTTCCCCCCGCAACCTTGCTCGCCCTTCGCCTCACTGCCGCTGAGCTCGAGGTACTGAAAGAGCTCGGAGCCACCCGAGTGCTCGCCGCGTGGGGGAAGAAGTTTCGTCATTACCCCTTCCCGCCTTGGAATGACCCCGCCCGCCCGGACCAAACCTCGATGGCCGAGTTCAACGGAACCATTTTGCAAGGAGTGCCGCATCTACAAGCCCGCGGCTGGTCTCGCTTGGTCGGCAATACGGTGACCCTAGAGATGACGAGCCAGATGGCCTCCGTCTTTGCTCAGTCTCTCTCGACCTTGCCGAAAAATGCTGGGTTCGCGCTCCATACACATATCGACCCGACCTGTGACGCATGCCTGGTCTGGACAGCGGGTCAAACAGACCCTTCTGCGATCACCCCCCCAGGCAGTACTGGACAACGCATTTGCGGGGCGTTCGTCCTGTTTATTCCTCAGCAGGCGGCCAACGCAGCGCGCCTGCATGAAGACGGTTTCGCGATCCTACTCACAGATTCGAGTACCGAAGAGCTTCGACAGTCACTTGAAACTGGCCGCAACTTTCGCTTTCTGGTATGTACCTTAAAATGGCGAGCTGTCATTCGAGCTGATCTGGGCAGCATCGAGCTACAGAACCCTGCGGACGGAAAAACCTACGAAGCCACGGATGGGTTCCGACAATATCAACCCCAGGAGCCCAAACAAGAAGCGGCCGATAAACTCGTCAAAACCAAAGAGGTCGTTCTACTCACCTCCGAAGCTGGATACCAGACCCGCGTGACCGTCGACGAGCTCTCGGGTTATGTTGTTCAGTTGATCGAGGCCGCCAATATTTGTCTGGCAGAAGAAGCCAAGACCCCAGGCTGGCAGATGTTGGTCGATATCACCCTCGCGCCTTCACAACCTGGTCTGTGCAAGATCATGACTCGCGGGCGAGACATCGACGGCTTCGTAGGGAGCGCACTGCACGCCCGCATCGCCAAGCTGACACCTCCCGAGGTAACCGGAGACGTACATTTTCAGGTATTCTTCGAGCGCAGCAAACTGGGGTCGAAAGCTAAACGGCAACGTACGCCATTTTATGAATTTCAGCGGCGTTTGAGTGGGTGTCGAGAAGCTCGTCAGCGTCGTCAGGCGGCCGGAAAACGAACGACCCATGGTTTACGAAGACCTCGCCCACAAGAGCAAGCTGTCATGGCTCCTTCGCCATGGCGCCAACGAATCTCACCTCGCGATGGACACGCAGGATGAGTAGAAAATGTGAGCGACGTTCTTCGACTCACGCGAATGTCTCTCGATGAGCTGTTGGTGGTGGTCGAGAAGAGAACAATAAATCGAGACTCCAGCTCGAATCGAACCGAATCAGAGCATGCCAAGGTCATTCGCTTTCAGGCACTCCGGTCACCCGCGAAGCTGAAGCGAGTTGGGCGAAGTTCGAAGGCACCGAGAGTTGATTTGGCACGGCACCTCGGTTGATGCGGCAACTCTCGATAGCTACCTCAGGAATCTCCCTCCGTCGAACGCTCACACGTTCACTGGCGGATTCGACCGATGCCCGGGTGGGAAAGCGAGCCGGGTAGCCTCTCTGTCACCTGGGATTTCTCCGCCCAAGCTACGCGAAGCAGGCTTTGATATTTTCGTGGCTCAAAATGGGGGTCGTATTGGCTCGCGAGGTACCTGCATGGTGTATCGTTGACGTCGAAGGTACACCAACCGGAAAGGCCGCCCTAGCACAGGTGAAAACGGCTTCTCTCTTTGACGACTCCGTAGCCTGCTCATGAGGGAGCGCGGTTTTTCGCCATTCCGCCTCACCGCTTCTTGGATTTCCTCTGCATCGAGTGGTGCAGACTATTCGGAAAAACGGCTGACTGCGCCCGTCGAACGCAAAACGTCGCCCCGTTTGCAAAAGCACGCCCGCTCGAAAAGCTCGCTGTTGCCAAGCGTCCACATCATCGTGCTCAGCCGCTTGCGCCCATACGGCTAGCCCTCCCTTCGGCACGTCGAATCGAAGCCGTCCAGGGAGGTACTTCCCGAGCGATTCCACCAGCACATCGCGTCGCTCGAGATAGACTTTTCTCATTCGACGAGCGTGCCGTTGAAGCTCACCGTCCTCGATGAGCTCAGCGAGCGCTCGCTCGACAACGCGGTCGCCCTGCCGGTCTACGAAAGTTCGCAAGATCGCCACCTGTTTCAGGACCGGCTCGGGCGCAACCACGAACCCAATTCGTACCCCTGGGGCCAATATCTTGGACAGTGTCCCGATATGTACCACTACCCCATATTTATCCCCACTGGCCAGGGGCAAGATAGGGCGCCCTTCATAGTGAAATTCGTGATCATAGTCGTCTTCGATCACGGCGAACCTGTGCTTACGCGCTAGCTCGAGCAGCATGAGCCTGCGACCCGGCGACAACACCGCAGTGGTCGGATACTGGTGGTGCGGCGTCACATACACCGCTCGAATAACCTCTTTGCTCACGATTTTTTCGAGCGCGTCCAGGTCCATTCCGTCGTGGTCCACATCGACAGCGTGTAGCTTTGCCCCCGCCGAAAGAATCGCCTCCCATGCGGGCCGGTAACCGAATCGTTCGACGACCACCACATCACCCTGTGAAAGAATGGCTCGCGAAACCAAGTGCAACGCCATTTGGCTACCTCGCGTCACCACGAGAGAATTACTGTCCACAGAGATCGCTCGTCGCGAAGCTATCATTTGGGCCAAGGCAGCTCGTAGTGCCGGCTCTCCTCGTGGGTCGCCGTAGCCGAGCCGCGTCACCCCCGCAGTCGACAAGGCACGTCGATAAGCTCGTGCCAAGGCATCCAATGGCAAGAGACGCAAATCGGGCAACCCGCCTACCAATGCGAGCACATGCCGCCGTTCGGTCGCCTCGAGGCCTTCGAGCACCTCGTTCGCGTGGGCCACACCGAGTGGGGTTGGCATCGCGCCCCGCAACTCGAACCCCACCTTGTCTCGAGTGAGATGAGGGCGAGCCGAGAGCTTGGTTTCAGGCAGTTTTTTGGTGATGAAAGTGCCTTTGCCCACCGAGGTTTCGATCCACCCCTCGGCCTCTAGCTCGCGAACCGCGGCGATAACCGTGTTGCGATGAACCCCCAGCGTCTGCGCCAAGCTGCGCGAGCCAGGCAAAGCGTCACCTGGCGCAAGTCGGCCAGACTGAACCCCATCGACCACGGCGCGAGCAATCGCCAAAAATACGGGCAGCGTTGGGTCGAGTGAGAGCGACCAATCCCAGCGGGTCATACTTCTGGTCTACCCGATCTCGCCGATTCGGTCATTGTTTCCTAGACCATCCGCCCCCGAACACCAATCTCGGAGGCACCCCACATCGGTAGCTCATCTCATATTCGCGGGAATCGACACACCCAACCGGTCCAATCGTTTTATAAGAATCGGTACTTTCCAACAGACCAGCCATCCATCATCGGTATGTCCATGCGTAGAGAGATCTTCCGGATGTCGCGTGATGAGGGGTTGTCACTGCTCAACAAGGCCAACCATGTGCATTTCGCATCATGTTCCCTTGAAGGCGAGCCTATATTGCGCGCCCTGCACGGGGTGATCGTAGACGGATATCTCATGTACCACGCGGCACCAGTCGGCGAAAAAATCGAATTGCTGGGCCAGCGAGCGGTGGTTTCGTACGAAGAGGTGATTGCGTCGATTCCGAGCTACTGGGTCGACCCTGAACGAGCGTGCCCTGCCACGACGCTCTATCGTTCCGTACAGATTCACGGGGTAGTCGAGGCCGAAGAAAACCCCGAGATCAAAGCCCGTGCACTGACTGCGTTGATGCAGAAATTTCAGCCTGAAGGCGGATATCAGCCCATCTCGAACGAGGACAAATTCTACCGAAAAGCAGTGCAAGGCGTGATGGTGGGAAAGCTCTCGCTCGAAACGATGGATGCCAAGCATAAGCTCGCGCAGAACCGCAACGCAGCCGAACGAAAACAGATCCTAGAACGACTCTGGCAGCGTGGAGAAAAGAACGATCTACTCGCCATCGAGCTGATTCTTGCGGCATGCCCCGATACTCCGAGACCTATTTTTTTGACCGCCCCTGCTGGGGTTTCTCTGTGCGTTTGCCCGAACGAGAGCGATGCTAACGAGGCTGCTGAGCTACTGAAAGATACCTATTGGAACGATCGTTTTGGCACTCCCGTCTTGCGAGAGGCGCATCTAGGGTCGCAAGCCTGGATTGTTGCTCACGACGAAAAGAAAAAGGTGATTGCATCCGCGCGAGCGATCACAGATACGACGAAACGGGCCTGGATATTCGACGTGATCGTTGCGCCAGAGTGGCGTCATCGACAGGTCGGCGATGCAGTGATGCGAACCCTATTGGATCACCCCGCGATGCGATCGGTGGCGTTGACCCACCTGGGGACACGCGACGCACAGGGTTTCTACTCGCGAATGGGCTTTGTCGATGTGAAAACACTACCGCCGCGAGCCTATTCAACCACGGAAATGGCGCTTTCGAGGCTCAAGGCGATCCCCGATCCCGCCCCGTAAAATCGCCGCGACGCGCTCGACCTCCTTGCATCGAAGACGCAGTTCCGACGAGCAGACAGAATTGCCCATGCGGTTCATCGCAATGAACCATTGCGATACTCTAGCCACCCAGCTATACGGATCGCACCGAGGTATTGCGATGGAACTCCCGCATTCACGATCACCGCTTTTGGTTGCGCCTGCGTTGGCCTCTTCGTGGGCGCAGCTACCGTCCTCTGTTCGTTGGTACCTCGACGAGCTGCTCGACGGCGCGAGCTCGATCGAAGACCCGCGACTGGCCCGCACGATGACCTGGTCGGTTGGTAACTGCCACGAGCACCGCCGGGCTCCTGAGCTGTCTCACCATATCGAAGCGCTCGCGCTGGCCTTCCCGCAGCGGCAACGACAGCTCGTAACGCTGATGGCGACCGACTCGAAGGTGAGCTGTCGCGTCACTCTACGAGGCGTGCATCTCGGGCCTCTTTACGGTCTGTTCTTGCCAACGCAGCGCGAGCTGAAAACCGAGATCACCCACCACATCGTCTGTCTCGACGGGCGTATTCAGCACGATTCGATCGCTGTCGATGTTCCTGCTGTCCTTCGTCAGCTCTCGCGCGGCCCCAAGCTCGCGCGGGCCGCTGAGTAAGCGCCGACGGCCTCTATGGCCTTTCGAATCAGCCCAACCGCTTCTTTAGCGACCCATCGGCGAGGGCAGCTTTGGTGAGATCTTCTCCGCCAATGAGCTCACCTTTGACAAACACCTGGGGGAAGGTCGGCCAGCCCGACCACATCTTGATGGCCAAACGCGGCTGCCACGCAGAGAGATAGCTGCCGTATTCGAGATATTTGAAAGGCACCCCCGCTTGCTCGAGAGCCTTGCGAACGTTTTTCACGTGAGGGTTTTGCGCCATCCCAACCACCACCACGTCATTCGACGTGATGGCCGACGCCACCTCTCGGATCACTTCGGCGTGTTGGGTCGCCATTTTTTCAGCGGCGGGAGCAGCAATTTTTGACGGATCAAACAAGGGTCGGCTCGACATGGCCCGAGCCTTACAACGCGAACCGGGCGCCGTCCGTCGAGCGCACATTTCTTCACGAGTCGCCCCAACCCCAACCCCCGTGCCGCGAACGCAATCTTCACAACGACGCTAGCCAGGCTCGAAGCCGTCGCGCATGCTTGCGTTCGTGAAGCACATCCGAGAAATCCTTCGCCTGCTGTGGAAGCTCGTTCGCCAATACCTGATGATCTGGTTGGGCAAGATCATCCGCGGATTTCTCCTGAAAGCGCTGCTTTACGTGAGCATCGTCGTGGGGGTTGTCGCAGCGCTCGTGGTGTTGATCAAAGTGCTGATGTGAGTGAGTCGAAAACCCTTCGACTCGGGCACAAACGCAAAACGCCGATCGAGTTTTCGATCGGCGTTTCTATGTGAGGCAGAGTGAAGCGTAGCTCTCCGCAGGCCAGAGCCTGCGGTGCTCAACTCACTTCTTGCCCTTCTTCTCGGCTTTTTTCTCGGCCTTCGCGGGCGCTGCTGCAGCCGCTGGAGCCGCCTTCTTCGCCTCTGCAGACTTGAGCTTCGCCTTCTTCGTGCGTGGCTTCTTCGCGACCACAGCCTTCGGCTTCGCAGCCGCGGCCTTGGCGCGCTTCGAGCGGAGGTCCGCGCTCTTCCAGGCATCAAACAAACGCGGCACCGGGAACTCGCCCAGGCGCTTGATGTAGCCGGCGTCCTTCGCGCGGTTCTCGAGCTCGGCGATCGCGGCAATCAACTTGGCGCGCGTGCCGAACTTCTCTTTGACCGCCGTGAAGACCGCGTGAAGACGAAGGAGCTTGGCGTTCGAGACGAACTCGAGGCCCTTCTCGCTGTTCGTTCGGTTCAGCCACAGGTCGTCGGTCGCGAGCGCCTTGATCGCCTCAACCAACTTCGCCTTCTCGCCGAACTTCTCTTTGACAATCTGGAGCGGGGACTTGCTCATAGGTCGGTACCTCTTTCGGGTGCACGGCACCAAGCCGTGGCCTCGTTGTGCTCGGATAACCCGAGCGGTCAGGAATGAAGCCCGCCTTGTACGCGATTCTTAGCTGAGCGCAAGCCCTCTTCGTCGTCCGTCGCCCCACGTCAGGCGCCTTCACGAGACTTCAGGAATAATTGGGAACATTCGACCCAGCCTGTTTTCTCGAAGCACCGACACGCGGAGACCACCATGAGCAAACACTGGATGAACGGGCTGATGCTTCTGGGAATTGCCGGTTTCGCCGCGGCCAACGCTTCGCAGCGAACCCCCGAGCGAGTTCTCGAGCCCGGCAAAGCTGCTGCGTTGTCACACCTCGAACAGGCAGCAGCGCTCAACCCTGGTGACCCGCAAGCCGTTCGGCCGTTGATCCAGAGCTACCTCGACCAGGACGCACCCGGCCTTGCCGTCGCTGTTCTCGAGCGTGCTCCACGAGCTGCATTCGCTTCCCCTGCACTCGGAGAAACCGCAGCCACCGCGTATCTCGCCGTGGGTCGTTCCGAAGACGCGCTGGTGGTCACGCGTCACTTGCTTGCGCAGTGCGACCGTGATCAAACGCCATGCGAAGCCTCATTCGTCCTTCGCAATGCCCGCCGCGAGCAAGTCCTCACCGCCATCGTCGACATGGGCATTAAAGACCCGATGCAAAACCCCGAAGCGGTGGCCCTCGCCTACCAGCGCACCATCCGTCAGGTGCGCGTCGCGATGTGAGACGCCTGCTCGCGAAGCTCTCGCGCAGCGTCACGAACCTCACGCAACGCCTCAATCACCTCAGCAGAATCGGCTAGCCCTTGAACCGGCTGGCCGTTTGCGTTTTGTGGCAATGCCGATGGCGCGTGGTGCTCTTCGTGGTCTCCGAGGCCGCTGTCTTTGATGGCGCGAAGGCGTGCGAGCATCAGCTCTTTGAGCTTCTCTGCGTTGTCGATGCCTCGAAACGCGCCGACGTGCAGGTTGAGCTCTCCTGGCTGAATGGGGCCTCCGCCTGCTGACTCGACGATCAGATCCGCCACCCCGAACACCGACTGAAGCGGGCCTTGTGTGATCGAGATGTTCTGGATGTTCGCGAAGCTCATCGTCATCTCACGCACCACGACGACGCCTTCTCGAATACGCAAACTTCGATCGGTCACCTTGTACCAGCGCATCTCGTAATCAAGGCGCATCACCGCATAGCCGATGATCATCTGCGCCAGATGCACGAGCACGACGACGGTCACGACGATGCCGACGACCAGCGGAATCGCAGTGGGCGCGACTTGATAGTAGATGCCCTTCTTTCCTGCGGCCGACGCAGCAGGAGCAAGCTTGGAGGCGATCATCAACGCAAAGATGAAGAGAATACCGCCCGTAGCGACAGCCCCAGAGAGCCAGCCGATCTGCGACAAGGCCCACTGGGCAGTTCGGTAACGCAGATATCCAGGCGAAGCTCGAAACACGAGCAACGACTCGCTCGAGCCCACCGGCGCCTCTGGCTCATCGGGCACCTTCAGCAGCTTCAGTACGAGTTGCTTGAGCGCGTCTGGCATCAGCGCCCTCCCGACTGTTCTGCAAGCGCATCACGGCTTGCTCGAAGGTCATCGCGAATCTCGTGAAGCAGCGACACGACTTCGCTCGACGATGTCGCCGACAACGCAACACTCGCCGGAGTGTTCGTTGGTGCGGTAGCGGGCGCTGACGATGGAGCCTGTATCCCACGCATCTTCGAATACAAGAAGTCACGCACCGCTTCGAACTCGAGCAAGCCTTCGACCACAAGCTCTGCGCCCGCACTACCCGACGCGGTTTGAACCTGCAGATCGGCTAGCCCCAGCCAGCGTTGAATCGGGCCCGACGAGAGGTGGATGTCTTGAATGCGTGCGTACGTCAGATGCACCTCTCGACGTTGCAAAATGCCGTACGTCTTGGTGACGCCGTGCTCATCGAATCGATACCGCATCGAGTGATATCGAAAATACAAGAGCAGGCACACCAAGGGGCTCAGGGGGCCTGTAAGCAGCGCCTGCGCAATGTACTGCTTGAGAAGGTTCGGGTGCGGTCGATCGATCGCGTAGATCGACGTCGTATCGAGCGCGCGTGAGGCAGAGTGATCCACACACCAAAACTAGGCTGGGTGCCACCGCCAACGGAAGCCTTTTGCACCGTTTTTTCGCGTCGCGCGCTCGAGCATCGCTCGCTTTGCTGAAGCACCGAGCTCGTGTATGCTCGATGGCCTTGTTGCCTTTTCTTCTCGCCGGGATTCTCCCGCTCACGCTGTTGGGTGCGCCTACCGCTCCACCCACAGATCCACCCGCGACACCGAGCGCATCTCCGGGTCAAGCGTCACCCGCCCAAACCAAACCTGGAGCGACCGGCCCCAAGGTTGCGCCTCTGCGGTTGCCAGAGCCTCCGACGTTCGAGGTGAAGGTGATCGAGTCGTCCCCACCAGGGGCTCGCGTCACGGACACGCTTCGATTGGATCCATTTGAGCCATGGGGGCTCGCGGGGGTTGGTGCAGGCCGACGATTTACCGATCCAAGCTCATTCGCGCTGCTCGCGAGCCTTCGATTGGGTGTTCCGCTCAATCTCTACGGCCACGGGCGCATTGGCTTTGGTGTCGTGCCCACGGGCTCTGTCGAAACCATCGGGTCGTTTCCGGATCACGCGTCCGCCGGAGTAGCCTTGGGGATTCTCGAGCACCGTCGAGACCACTACACGCCATCGTCTGCGTTGGTGTTCATCCCAGAGGCGCTCTTCCCT
This sequence comes from Polyangiaceae bacterium, assembly GCA_046351315.1. Classification (GTDB taxonomy): domain Bacteria; phylum Myxococcota_A; class Polyangia; order Polyangiales; family Polyangiaceae; genus JAXLYQ01. Next base: position 9,732 of record JAXLYQ010000070.1, on the reverse strand, counting down.
TTTCGACACACGAATCAGGCGAAAACAGGGGGAAAGTTTTCGCTTCTGTTCATGCCGCGCGGGCCGTTCTTCGCGATGACCTACGAGTACGTTCCCAACGCAGGCCCCACCATCCACGCGTTCACGCTCTCGTTGGGCGTCAACCTCGTAGCGGCGGCGATGTGATGAAACGCGCTCTCTTGACCAGCACCGCACTCATCGTCGTCACGCAGGCGATGGCGTGTGTTCCGTCGTTCGCGAGCCTCGTTCGCAACAAGCGATACGCCGACGCGCTTTGTCACGCAGGCACACAGGTCGATGCCGAACGAATCGCAAACGCTGTCGAGCAAGACGCCAACCTTCGACTTCACGTTTACGCCGTACATCGAGCAGAGCTCGAGCCCGTGCTCGGAGCCAAATCAGAGGATATCGACGCAAAGCTCACGTTCATTCGAGCCATCACGGGGACAAACCAACTGCCCCTCGATTTGCATACGACGGTGAAGCTCGAAGCAGATGCCAAAGCGATTGAAATCGATCGAGGCACAACCCCGAGCACGGCCTCAGCAGCACTGTTGTTTGGGCTGACGGGCGAGAGGCTTCCGACCTCGTACACAGCCGTCGATGAAGACAAGCTCGCGCGCGAGATAGGCTGGGCGGTGTTCACACTGGGCCTCAAGCAACTGCTGTTCGGCACAGAAAAACTCACCTACGAACGATCACCCGATCGCGCAGACTATCTGGCCAAAGGGCCTGTCGCGATGTCGCTCTACGATGGGCTGTCGAACGGCTCGCGCAACACACACGTGTATGTGATCCCGAAGACGAGCGACCCTTCCGCGAAGCTCACGATCACGATGACGGCAACCGCCTATCACGAAGACTCAGGGATCTGCGATCTCTCGATCGAGTACGTCGCTGACCTGGGTCAACCGAAGCGCGCGCTCACCGAGGTGCTCGACGAACGCTTCGGAAACTCTGCTCGTACGATCGCCGAGCTCAACCCCACACGAAAGATATGGCTCTCGAACCCCACGGGTCGATGGCGCAAACCACAGTGAAACCTGGGTCTATTCTTCAGGGTCGGGCGTACTCTCGACATCTTCGTCACCCGACACGGCAACGCCTGAGCCTTTGATGTTGAGCGCGCGAAGTTTTTTCTGAAACCCCTCGCGGCTCATACCGAGTGCCTTGGCTGCGTTGGTGCGGCTGTCTCCGTTGAGACGAAGTGCCTCACTGACGAAGTAACGCTCGCACTGCTCGAGCATCTCTTTGAGCGTGCCCTGCGTCGCGCCTGCACGTTGAATCACGCCTTCGATGCGGCGAATGCCCTGCGACAAGAGATCTGGAGTGATGATCCCGTCGAAGTCGACCTGGATGACGAGCCGTTGAATCTCGTTCTGCAGCTCACGAACGTTGCCCGGCCACTCGTAGGAAAGAAACGCCTCCATCGTTTGCTGAGCAAAACCACCTGTGGTTTTGCCGATCTCACGAGAGAAGCTCGACAAGAAGTGCCCCGCGAGAATCGGGATATCTTCTTTGCGATCGCGAAGGGGCGGCACCTTGAGCGGGAATACGTTCAGTCGATAGTAGAGATCTTCGCGGAACTTACCGGCAGCAACGAGCGCCTTGAGATCTTGGTGCGTGGCCGCAACGATACGAACATCGACGTAACGAGGCGTCGTCGAACCGATGGGACGAAGCTCGCCCTCTTGCAGCACACGAAGCAATTTTGCCTGCAACGAGAGAGGCAGCTCTGCGATCTCATCGAGAAAGAGCGTGCCTTGATCAGCGATCTCGAAGAGACCTTTTTTCTCTTCGTTTGCGCCAGTGAACGCGCCTTTGCGATGACCGAAGAGCTCACTCTCGAGAAGCCCATCGGGCAGTGCCGCACAGTTTTGCGTAACGAACAGTTTGTCGGCGCGACGCGATCGATGGTGAAGCGCCGAGGCAACGAGCTCTTTGCCTGTGCCTGTTTCGCCAGTGATCAGCACGCTCACCTTGAGGCTCGCCACTCGTTCGATCTGAGCAAGCAACGCCACCATCGCAGCACTGCGGCCCAAGATCTCGCGAGCCCCGCGGCGCTGTGCGTCTCGCCCTTTGAGATAGAGATTCTCTTTACGAAGCCGCGACTCAGCAACCTGGAGCTGCTCAATCAAACGGGCGTTGGCCACGGCAAGCGACGCGGACGCAGACAGCAGCGCAAGCGTGTCGACATCGGCCGAGGTGAGCATGCCGGGCGCGTCACGGTTGTCGACTTGAAGGACACCTACGAGCGTGTCGCCACGAAAGAGCGGAACACCAATCGTGCTGCGAATCGACGCACCCCAGAGCGAGTCGCTCGAGCCCACTTCTTTCGGAGCATCGGCGGCCAGAATGGTCGCACGCTCGGCCACCACCTTACGAAAAACACTTCGAGCGACCGGCACCGGGCCATCGGGGGGCACCGCGCCACCTTTGGGGCCACGCACAGCGTGAGCACGGGCACATACGCGTCGTCGTCGTTCGCATCGTCACGCAACACCAACGTCGCGTGCGTCGCCGTCGGTACGAGCTCGAGAGCCGCGTCAGCAAAAATGGCAAGCACATCGTCGATCGAGCTTGCTGCACCGATCTGGCGTTGAAGCTCAATCACCCGTGCGATCGGCGCGGGGTCACGCACCAACGTGGTCGACGCGGGGCCTAGCTCTTCGAGCTTTCGAAGTGCGACGACGTGTGGATCCGCCGCGTGAGCTTCGATCGCAGTGACCGCAATTACCGTGGCCTCTTCGCCCGAGCCAAGCTCGATCAAATCTCCCTGGCGAAGGGTCAAACGGAAGAGATTCCCGGGGTGGGCAACCACTCGTTCGCCCGCGCGAATGCGAGCCGTGGGAAGCCCACCCATGTTGCCTTCAAGCAACAACCCCGACGAAGTCTCGAGCAAGCGCGCATGCCGCTCGGCTACCGACGGGGCTGTTAGCAGAACATCGCTCGAGGGCGTGCGACCCACCGTGGCAAGCTCGCGATCGAGCTCGAATACTTTGCCCGCGTCGGGGCCAGCACGCACCTCGAGTCGGATCACGACGCGCGAGCTCGCAAGATCAGAACGATGTCACGAAGACCGCTGTTCGCCTTGCCAGCTTGCTCAGCGTCGAGCTTCGCGGTGTTGTCGTCCATGATCTTCTGGAGCTCGTCGGCAACCTTCGGATCACCCACAGGCGACAAGTACGCGATCGCAAGAAGCGTCGCGCCACGAACACCCGGGTTCTTGATCTTCGGAAGCGCCTTCAACAGGTCAGGCTTCTTCGCCGCGCCACCGATGATCGCAACCATATACGCCGACTTGATGCCGATGAACGGCTTCGCCTCGTTCGTCTCTTTGTCCTCGATCTTCTGCAGGTAGCACTCGACCTTGGCGTCGCAGGCGTTGAGGAGATCGACTGTATCCTTGAAGTTCTTTGCCGACACGGGGTCAGCAACATCCTTCGTCTCGAAGACCTTCTTGGCCTCTTCGATCTGCTCTTTTTTCATGACCTTGAGCACGAGCTCGAGAAGCTTTTGTTGCGTGAGCTCTTGGTCTTCGCCCTTGGCTGCGAGAGCTTGCTTCAAGCCCCACGGCACGAGCGAGTTGTCCATCATCTTGGTGGCAGCGTCTGCGATATAGCGACGACCCGGAACCTGATTCGCGGGGATCACGAACTTCGCATCGACAGCCTCGAATGCCTTCTCGATCGCTTGCACGGCCTCGGCCTTCGCAGGGAGGTTCGGAAGCGCCGCCGCGAGCACCACGCGGTTGTTATCCGAGACTTCTTTCTTTCCGATCATGTCGATGATCGGCTGCATCGCCTCGGTGCGGCCAATACCACCAAGCACCGAAGCAGCCTGGTTGATGTAGGCCATCGCCTGTGTAGCGTCGTTACCGGCTTCTTTCTTGGCGAGATCGACGATCTCGGTGTCCTTGCCGGTGAGCACGTCGACCGCGGGCTGCACTGCATCCTTGCCCATCTTCACGATGGCCACGAGCGCCGTACCTGGGATCTGCGTCGCCTGCTTGTTGGCAACGATCAACGTCTTGAAGAGGGGCTTGAACGCATCGGCAGCGTGAAGCTCTCCGAGCAGCTCAGCCGCAACGGTCTGCAAGAAGTTCTCGCTCTGTGCCGTGGCCTTGTCGTTCGGATCAAGTGGGCGATTGATGATCTCGATCAGCTTCGCCTTCCATGCTGCATCAGGCACAGCCATCATCGCATCGCGCGTTGGCTTGCCCGCTGGGCCGGTCTTCTCGTCGGTGATCTTCACCTTCAAGAATGCGTCGAGGAGTGGGCCAGAGGCCTCCTTCAGCTTCAACGCCTTCACGTACGCGCACGCGTTCTTTTGCTCGTCGGCCGTGGCCTTGCCGGCTGCGAAATCTTTGATCGCCTTGATGATCGCATCTTTGGCGCCGGGGTCGCGCGTGTCGGCAAGCGACTTGAGAAGCTCGCCACGCGTCTTCTCGTCGAGGTCGTACTGCACGTACGCCTTCGACATCGGGCCGACGATCTTGCCAAGGAGTTCTTTCACCGCGGGGTCTTCGCGGTTGTCTTTCGCCTTGGTCATCGCGTCTTTGTAGAACTCACCAAGTCGGCGGGCTGCAGCGGACCGAGAGACCGGATCCTCGAGTTTCTTGATCCAGTACTCGGGCTGGCTTTCGTCGGCACAGCCGGCGACAGCGCTGCTTGCGACCGCCAGCATGGCGACCGGCACGGCCACCTCTGCTGCGCGCCTGGCGCTCGCCATCGCACCGAGCATGAGTTGACCAATCAGCGACACCATCGCTCGTGAGCTACGCATCATCGAAGTCCTCCCTGCGGGGCAGTTCATTTGAACGGCCCCGATGTACGACGAAGCGGGCAGGAATCCAAGCCGGATCAAACGCTGCCCGCCAATCGGTTGACAATCAGTTCGCTAAGTGGGTCAACGTGAATGACGCCTCGCGCACAACATTCGCGTCACGACTCGAGACATGGAGCGTCGCATCGATCTTCGCCCCATCGACCTTACCGGTCAGCGTGCCGTTCATCGCGTTGGGCGCTTTCGGATCTTTCGCGCTGATTTGCGCGGTCAAACCATCGGCGTCGAGTGTCCCGCTGATCACTAGATCACCAAGCACACCGCTGCCCTCTCCGACCACGCGCGAGAATTTGCCTGACGGCGTTGGCGTCACGGTCAACGAAATCGTTCCGTCGCCGACAGCCGTCGTGCCTGGATCTTTCTGCCAAGCATCAACTTTGATGTCTTTTGGCAATGCGACACTCGTGACCTTCGTCTTGAACGAGCCTTTCCAAGTGGCTCCACCCGCTGTTGCTGACCCGCTCGTCGCAGGCGATGCGCTGTTCGACGCTGCTGCCGAAGCCGCTGCGGAGCCACTCGGCGCAAGCGCTGCGCTTGGGGCTGCACTCACTGCGTTGGCCGTCGCCGAGCCTGCTGGCGCTGGTTTGCCGCCTGGGTCGGAGCAACCCACACCGCACAACGCTAGCGCCGCGAACGTCGCCCCTGCAGCCATCGCCAACCACGTCGTACGTTGCGGGCTCACTCGAGAAAAACCTGGGTTTGATTGTGTGCTGCTCGACATCGTTGGCCTCATCGATCGCTCTCTCCGCGTTCGAGAATTCTCACTGCCACCTCACCATCCAGCTCACACAGCTCGCCCCGCGCAACGAGAGCGCCGCCCGCACGCAACATCACGGGCGAACCGATTTTTACGCCCGTTGCGATCACACCGCCCGGGCTGAGCTCGGCCCATTCTTGGGCAGTCATCGTCACCGATGCGAGCTCGACTCGCACCACGACAGGCGCATCCGCCAGCACCTCAGCAGCACCCGTTTCGTTCGCCCGAGACTCGTTGAATTCTTGGCTCATGGGAGGATCCCACGACGCAGCGTGGGGCCCTGCCGCTATCACGACCTCGACCCCGTGGGCCAATTCACCGCTGACTTCTACGCGCACGCCAAGCTCACCGGCCGGTGCAACCAGCAGCGCATGGCCGGAAATATTCTTGGAATCGAAGCGCAGTGTCCAGGTGGCGCCAGAGTGCCACGACATCACCCGCGATCACCGACGCGAGCTGCCGCCGCGGCAGTATGAGCGAGGCTGCAACCAGCGGCAGCGAAAGCGGAAGCAACCCCATCGACGCGAGCTCGCTCTGCCCGAAGCGAGCAGGGTTGTACGGAAGCGACGCGTGAACGCAGATCAAAAAGGCTTCGTCCCCCACCAGCACGCGCATCCAAAAACCACCCAAACCGAGCTCGGCTTGAGCATCTTTGGGTTTCGGCGGTTGCTGCGTCGAAGAGCGAGTCGACACCTTCCAGGGCAACGAGGTCGACGTCACTCGCCTCAATACAACCAGCAAAAACGCGGTGACTGCGCCTCGTACGGTGTCATCGGGAACCCAATCAGGGTCAACCCACGTCACAGGGTGACCAAGCACAGCGCCTGCAATCTTCGCTGCCAGACCCGCCTCGAGCCCCAACACCACGGCGACATCTCCGCAGCGCAACTGCACTTCAGGGAGCGCTGGCAAAAGCTCTCGCGGTCGATGTCCGTCGTAGATTGGAGTGACCTCGATGGGGGTTTTGAGCACTCGACTGCAGACGTAACTCACTCGCCCCAAGTCGACGTGCTGATGAGCCCAACGCAAAAGGCTCTGCCGAGCTTGGACATCGTCACGAGACAGCGAAGGCAGGGTATCCCACGGGTAATCGCGCGCGGTCTTCATCGAGGGAGCGCGGCACCTAGCATTCTGCTATGACCGCGCCCGCCATGATTCGCCTCAACGCCGAGTGGACCCGACTTCTGCGCGATTACAAGGCCGCGCACGTACACCCCTACAACCAGGCCACGCACCGCATCGGGATTCCGATGATCGTCGCAAGCTTCCCCGTGGGCGCGACCGTCGTCGGATTGCCGCTCGCGGCCGCGATGTTCACCACGGGCTGGGCCTTCCAGTTCGCAGGTCACTATTTCGAAGGCAACGACCCCGCGTTCTTCGGAGACCGCCGCAACCTGATCGTGGGAGTGCTTTGGTGGCTCCAGAAGTCGGGTGTCCCCGTGGTCGAAGACTCTTCGGCCACCGCCGCGGCGTGACATGACCGAACAGGCCCGCTCGTTCGTGTCGTTGCTGGGCCTGAAGATCGATCGCTCGCACCCCGGTGCCGTAAGCGTATCCGTCGATATCGAACAACGTCATCGCAACAGCAACGGCGTTGTTCACGGCTCCGTATTTCATGCGCTGCTCGACACGTGCATGGGTCTCGAAGCCTGGCACGCACGGGGTCAGCAACCCGTCGCAACCGCCGAGCTTTCGGTGCGTTTTCTGGCGGCCGTCTCAGAAGGCACGATGACCGCGCGCGCTCGTGTTCTCAAAGCCGGCAAACGATTGATTGTGTGCGATGGAGAAATCCATCACGCCGGAAAGCTCGTCGCCGTGGCGCAGGGCACATTCGCAGCGATTCAGCGTTGATACGATTCGCTTCGCTGACATCGTCAACATCGACGCAACCAGAGCTAGAGCGACTCGATCACCTGAGCTACCGCTGTCCCCCCACCGCGCAAGATCACAGGCCCAGACAGATCGAAGCGATCGGTGAGAATTGCGTGCTGACTCTCGAGCATCAACACGATGTCGTTCGCTCGACGATCAACGAGCACCACTCGACACAGATGTGGTGGTAGGCAGCCCGGCGATGTCGTGACGAGGAGCGTCTGGCCACGCTGAAAGTCGGGCACAGTGATGCCCCGCCCTTGTTGCCACATATGGCTCACGCTGACAGTGAGCGAGCGAGACGAGCGAAGCGATCGGGGGTGAACCAACGCAACACTCACCCCGGCTGTCGTTCTCGGTGTCGCGCCTGCCAGCTCGACCGCGGCCCAGTGTCCTCGTTCGATGCGCTCGGCCGGGTGTCTTTGCGCATCCTCGAGCTTACGTGCTCGCATGCGATGTACCTGGTTCGAGACAACGAGGTCGACCTCATCGTTGATGCGAAGCTCGCCCTGCAAAACGAAAGCGTGCACCACAGGTCGCCCCGCAGATGACTTCGTGAGCGCACGAGATTTTGGGGTCGAAGACCCCCCGAGCCGAGGCACGCTCGACGACACCATCAGGCGATCTCGCCCCTCGCGTTCGAGCGGCAAAAACGTGCGATCCATCACGTCTTGAACCGATCGAAATTCGCTCGCCCACGGCTCGGTGCCCCGCAGCACCACATCGGCAGAGGTGCGCACGATCGGAGCCCCATTGCCATCGAGACCGAAATACTCGAGCCGCGCTCTGAGCTCTGCCTCATCGTCGTCGAGCAGATCGTCACTCACACCGATCGAGCCATCCATCACAACGACCACCGGCGCCGGCCGAAGTGCACCAAGAACAAACAACTGCTCGTCAACGAGCGACGCTGTTTGTTGAGCAACTTGGCGCGAGTAAACGAACACCACGCCATCGACGCGCGAGCCCTTCCAGGCGCGAAGACATTGCGTGAAGACATACTGGTGGTTCGGTGACCCTTGAGGACGCGTAAGCACCTCGAGCATCGAGGCAGACGCGACCCCTGCAACGTGGACATCGAGCGTTGCGAAGCGATTCGTCGAGGGCTCAAGCTCGTGATCGTGGTGGCGTGGAACCGGACGTCTGCGCGTTGCCATCCTCTTGCGAAGAGCTCGCGGCACCTTGTTCGTGCGGCGAGAATTCAGTCGCCAAACATAGTGCACCCAAAACGCCCGAACGATCACCCAACATCGGCGCGACGATCGTTTCATTCAAGCGTTCTCGAAACACAGGGTGCGCGAGGTATCCGTTGAGACGATGCCGAACCACACCGTGCACTCGTTCGAGAAGACCAGCGCGGTGGAGCACTCCTCCGCCCACCACGATGCGCTCGGGCGCCAACGTGAGCACGAGATTCGAGAGCGCAGTGCCCACGTAGTGCGCTTCGATCTCCCAAGCGCGATGCTCATCGGGCAGATCGCGAGCGCTACGCCCCCACCTGGCTTCGATCGCCGGGGCTGACGCAAGCCCTTCGAGGCAATCTCGATGAAACGGACACACGCCATCGAACGCATCGAGAGAGTGCCGCTCGACTCGCACATGGCCCATCTCAGCATGAGCCGCGCCTTGCACGGGCACACCTTGAAAGAGCGCAGCACCGCCGATCCCTGTGCCGACGGTCAAGTACACCATCAACGACGAGTGCTGAGCCGCACCCCATTTGTACTCTGCGATCGCCGCACCGATGACTTCGGTGTGAATGCTCACGGGCACCGCAAGCGCCCGTTGCAACCGAGCTCGCACGTTCACGCCCGACCAACCGGCTTTGGGCGTAGAGGTGATGGATCCGAAGTTGGGCGAGCTTCGATCGAGCTCGAGCGGGCCGAAGCTCGCGATGCCGAGTGAGGTAAGTCGCTCTGCGTACGAGCTGAAAAACGACGCCACCTCCGTCAAGGTTTCATCTGGGCTCGTCGTCGGAATCACTCGCTCGTCGTGAAGGGTTGGCGACCCTGCTGGGGCGACGGCACAGACGATTTTCGTTCCGCCAAGCTCAACACCACCGACGAGCGTCGATAGCATCAGGTTCGCCACAACCTGAACTGCATGGTCACTGCGTACGACAGCAACGCGTGTGCGATCAGCGCGGGTGGCAACCGCTGAATTCGACCGACGAGAAAGCCGAGCACGAGGCCAACGAACACCGAGACGAAGATGGGCAGCGGGTTACGCCCAGCGAGGGGCATATCGAGCTGAAGCGC
>JAXLYQ010000069.1:0-20560 GCA_046351315.1 Polyangiaceae bacterium | reverse complement strand
GGGTACAAAAACGTCTCACGATCCCTGAAATCTCGGGGTCTACGCTTCGTGAGCTGCTTGGGCCGTTGTTTACCAGCGACCACGAAACGCAGCTCCGAGGCGGCAAACGGATCGAAGCCACCCACGCGCTTCCCGATGGGAGCGGGTTTCTTGCGGTGTTTACCCTGCGAGGGTCTTCGTCTGCCGAGACCCTTGCGTTCGACGTGGTCTTTTCGCGTGGCTCGAAACGCCCGGCGGTGACGGCGCCCGCGCCCTTTCAGGTGGCTGCGGGGTCGCTCGCGTCTGCGCCCTCGAGCACGGTCTCTGCGCCCGCTCAAACCAGTGTCGAGAGCCCAGTGATTGTGCAGGCTCCGATGTTCTCGAGTGGCGCCGAGCACAATGCACGAGAGCTTCCGCGAGCTCGCCCGCGTTTGCCTCGCCAAGGCGCGACGGATCTAAGCTCGTCGGCCCCGTTGGTCTCATTGCTTGCAACCGCTGTCGCAATGCGCGCGAGCGATCTTCATCTGCTCGACGGAGAGCTCCCATCGCTTCGGATCAACGGCGCTCTGCGTGAGCTATCGACGATCGATCCGACAGTATTTCCCGTGTATGAGCCGTCGCAGTTCAAGGTCGCCGGTTTGCTCGCGTCTGCCTTTGGGCTCGCGGAACGCGATCTCGAAGAGGGGCTCGACTCAACGCTCGAGGTGCCCTCTCTCGGGCGTTTTCGCGTTCATTGTTATCTCGCCTCACGAGGTCTTGCGGCAGCGATTCGCATGCTTCCCAAAGCGGTTCCTCGCGTGGGAGAGCTGAAGTTTCCGGTTCGAATCGACGACCTTGTCGATCTGCCGCACGGCTTGGTCTTGGTATGCGGCCCCACAGGCGCCGGAAAGAGCACGACGCTCGCGGCCCTTGGGCAAGAGGCGATCCGCCGTTATCCAAAGATGCTCATCACCCTCGAAGACCCGATCGAGTACGTGCTCGAGCCTGGGACCGACGGTGGTCTCGTTCGTCAGCGTCAGGTGGGGCGCGATGTTCGCGACTTCAACTCGGGTTTGAAAGAGGCGCTTCGAGAAGACCCTGACGTGATCTTGCTTGGTGAGCTTCGTGATGCCGAGACGATCATGCTCGCATTGACCGCCGCTGAAACCGGGCATCTCGTGCTCGCGACCTTGCATAGTCGCTCAGCCTCGTCAGCAGTAGAACGGATCATCGACGCTGTGCCCGCCGCTCGTCAAAACCAAGTGCGCGCGCAGCTTGCCGACTCGCTTCGTGCGGTGATCGTTCAGAGGTTGATCCCCAGGATGGATGGCTCGGGACGAACACCTGCTGTCGAGATCTTGCGTGGCAATATTGGCGTCGCGGCGCTTATTCGTGAGGGTAAGAACTCACACCTGATCACGACGATTCAATCCGGTCGGCGAGAAGGAATGATCCCGATGGATCGTTGCCTCGCCGACCTCGTGAAATCAGGTGCAATATCGGTGGCTGATGCTCAAGCCAACGCGAGTGATCCGACCTCGCTCACTCAGTTTCTACAGTGACTGCTGCGTCGCTCGTGTGCTTCACGAGCTGACCACACGCTGCTTGAACATCACGCCCTCGGGAGCGTCGAACGGTCACCAGTCGGCCTTGATCTTGAAGGCGTTTGACGAACCGTTGAAGCTGTTCTTCGGGGGCTTCTTTGTACGAAGTTCCGTCGAATTCGTTGTACGGGATCACGTTCAAGTTGTGACGAAGATCGCCGATCCATGAGGCGAGTCGATCTGCGTCTTCGTCGCTGTCGTTGACGCCTGAGAGAAGCACGTACTCGAGGGTGATCTTCTCTCCGTTGCGAAGAGGCCACCGACCCAGTGCTTCACGTAGCTTCGTCAAACCCCACGTGTCGTTGATGGGCATCGTGCGTCGGCGAATCTCGTCGGTCGTCGCGTTCAAGCTCAACGCAAGCAGAGGTCGAGGGCTTGTTTTTGCGAGCTTGTCGATGCCCGATACCAAGCCTGATGTCGACACGGTGATTCGATTGGGCGACATCCCCAGACCCGCTGGAGTGACACAACACACGAACCGCGCGCGACACGTTGTCGAGATTATTGAAGGGGCTCGCCCATGCCCATGAACACGATCGTGACGAAGGCCGGGTGAACGCGGCCCGAGCTCGTGAAGCAAGGTGAGCACCTGGCCCACGATTTCGCCGGCAGAAAGCTGCCGACGAAGGCCCATCGTGGCGGTCGCGCAGAACGTACAACCCATCGCGCAGCCGACCTGACTCGAGATGCACAACGTCACTCGCGGGTTACGAACGTCGCGAGGCATATGCACCGCTTCGATCCGCTCACCATCCGACAACTCGAGTGCGACCTTGGTGGCTCCATCCTCGGACGTATGTCGCGAGACGATTTTCGGCAGCGCGTTTTCAGAGTGCTCCGCCAGAAATGCTCGCGTCGCCTTGCCAATGAAAGGCTCGCCGTGGGTCCACGTCCAAGGGCGCTGGAGTGCTCCGAACAGGTGCGCAGCACTGCCTGGTGCATGCAGGGTGGTCAGGTCTTCAGGCAAAAGCGCCCAGGTTGAAGGCCGTGTCTCTCGCACCACGGTCGAGCGCCTTCGTACTTGCAGCAACGTCGCGGACATGGCCAGAGCTGTATCATGCTCATGTTCCCCACGGCGCCCTCGGTGCCGCCCGAGCAGCGAGGTCATGCCTCGGTCTCGCTCCGGTACGAGGATGTCGCCCAGGATGGCCGTCTCCGTCTCGATGCGCTGCCGCCGTCGCTTGGCGAGGCTGTTTGGCGATCCGCTATCCGAAATCACCCCGCTCAAAAACTAGTGTCTGAGCACGGAATCATCCCGATTCTCTCGCGAATGACCCTGTTGGGTACATCGGGCACGATCGGTGTGGCCCAGCCCCTTGAGGCCGACGGCACGTTCGAGCTTGGGAGCTGCCTCGACAAGAACGGCGATGTTGAGCGCATCGTGCTGAATATGTGGGTTGATGTTTTCGGTCGTTCGGGCGTGACCTACGGCGAGCAACCCAAGAACGCTGGCGAAAAAATCCTCGTGGGGCGGCTGTTTGCCGAGCACGTCTTCACGCGGCTTTTTGCGCCCCCAAGTGAGCGTAAGGTGACTCGTCTACCGCCCGTGTCTGTCCCTGAGGTGCCGCCATCCATTTATGCATGGCGCCCCAACGAACAGCTTCTCGAACCGATCGCCGAAGCGATACCTGTGTCGAAGAGCGAAGAGAATTATCGCTTCGATGTGCTTCCGGTGGTGTTTGGCGTGACGCACACCGACAGCAACCAGCACGTGAACTCATTGATTTATCCGCAGCAGTTCGAAGAAGCGGTACTTCGTCGAGCCACCGAGCTTGGGCTATCCACCGGAGCGATGCTGGCGCGTGGCTACGAGATCTCTTATCGAAAGCCTTCGTTTGCTGGTGAATCGGTGAAGATCGCGCTGCGTATGTTTCGAGCACGAATCGACGGCGTCGATGTACTTGCGGCTCAAGGCGCGTTTGTCGAACCGAGTACGACCGACGAAGAGCTCATTCGCGGTGCGTTCAAACCGAGGTGCACGATCCGGATGACCTTCGCGTAAAATCGTCATGAGCAACAGGCGGCCTCCGTCGTCTGGGGGCGCTGTATGACGAACGCAGAACGATCGAGAACGCATTCGTGTTTGAGCACCCGTTGGGGTTTGGTTGCCCTCACGCTCACTGGTTTGCTCTCGTCATCGATGGGTTGCACCGAGCCAAGCGCGTCGGGCGCAACCCCAGCAGCAAGCTCGTCTGCGACCGGAGCTCCTGCTGAAAAGACGCTTCCTCCGCCAACACCAGAGCAACTCGCTCAGCTCGCGTGTGAAGCCGACGATGCGAAAGAGACCGCGGAGATTACGGCGGGTGAGCTCACCACCTTGCCGGGTACGCCGGAGCTCGATCGCTCGAGGGCCGAAGTGTTGGGTCGAGCCCGAGGCGAGCCGGTGATTTTCGTTCGAGAGCCTGCGTTTGCGCCTGAGAGCACGTTGACGCCAGAGCAAATTCGATCGCGTGCGACGTTCGAAAAAGAGCCGCACGGCATTCGGATCACGCGATTGAAGCAACGCCACAAGACCGACCGCGCGGCGTTGAGAAAGATGTTGTTGCGCGAGGGCTATGTGTACAGCGCTGACCCTCTCGACGCGCTTGCCCTGGTGACCGATCTGCGTGTGATCGATCTCTTTGACGAGCCCGAGATCTGGTTGCACCGTGCTGGTGAAATCCATCGCTTGATACGTTTCAAGCCATCACGCGGAGACGCTGAATACCGCTACGCGGAAGGGCCAAGAGAGGGCAAGTCGGTCGACTTGTTGTGGGCGGATCGTTTTGCCCTCTCTCGAGACGAGCTTAACGAGCCTCTCCATCGTGACGTCATCGCGGTGGCCGATGAGCAGGGGTTCGATCACATGAGCGTCGAAAGGGTCACGACGTCGTCGATCGTCGCTCGCGTTCGATACGGAGAGCGATTCGTTAAAGCTCGTTTCGTGTCGAACGACGCATCGTTGAAGATGCAGTGTTTGCTCGAGCCCGAGAGCGTTCGTGAGCAAGTGGCGGCGTGGCGAGATGCAGAGACCGTTCATCGTCGTGCGATGGCAAAAATTCACGAGGCAGTGACGTTGCAGGTCGATGATTCGTTTCGATTCGATCGGCCCGAAGGTGTCACCACAGCAGAAGAAGACGGTCGACTTCGACCCATCTGGCACGAGGCCTATCGTCGAGGAAACGCCTTCTTCTCGCACGATGGTCACAGCTACGCGGTCTACGACAATCAAGGTCGTGCGTGGCCTCCCGAGGTGTGCGTCGACCTGGTTCTCGACACGTTCGAACGAGCGTCGGGCAGTTGGTATCGACCGAAGTCGCAACCTCCTGGGCGTGAGATCGGCGGGCTCGATTTCGATGCGTATGGGATCCCGAATCGTCGTGCGGTGCTCGCGTTCGAGATGTTCGCGAAGAACAAACCCGAGCTGTTCGACGCGAAGCGATTCGAGGGCAACGAGCGGATCCCCTTCGGTGAACGTAGTCGCTTCTTTGCCTGGCTCGTCGAGCATGCGGATGAGGTTCGCGCGGGCGATATCGTGGCCATTCAAGGTCGCAAACGGGATGGGCTCATCCATCAACATGCGATCTTCGTCGAGCGCACCGACCCCATCTCAGGTTTCGCGTATGGCCTTGCAGATCAAATGAAGCGACCCCGTCGACGCACCTGGGAGGGCATCATGGCCGAGGCACCGCTTCGAAGCCTGCTTTACCGAGTGCGACCGAAGCAGGTGATCTGGGAAAAGATCACCAAATAAATCGACCTGTAAGCTGGCGAAACGAGGCCCGTTTCGGTGGCCATGAACGCTGCTCGCTTTGCCGCGCTTGCTTGTGTCGTGCTGCCGTTGATGAGTGGATGCGGGGTGGCTGTGTATCGCGCGCCAGGATCAGCGAGCCTCGACCTGCACCCAGACGCCGAGATCAACGACGAGGACGTGAAGAAAGCATTCGATGCAAAGCCACAGATGCCGAATAGCTTTCGCGTTGCGTATTTTTCGCTGGATCCGACGAAGTCAGACGACATCGATCGAATGATTCGATCCGTGCCAGGGGTGACCGATGCGTATCGGATCCCTTCGCTGTTGGCGACCGGTGAGCGAAAGATGGCGGTGCCAAGCGCCCGGTTTGAACGTTCGAGCACACAGCCGTTGAGCATCAAGAAGCTGCGTGTGCTTGCGGCCAAAGCGCAAGCCGATGTGCTCTTGCTGTTTGATTACGGAAACCGCGTCGAGGAAGAGCCCAATGGGTGGGTTGCAACAGGGGTTCTGTTGGTTCCGTTGTTGTTCGTGCCGTTTCTCGAGACGACCACGGAGAGCTACTTCGACTCGTACATGATCGATACGCGTAACGGGTTCGTCTACGCCGAGGTTTCTGCGCAAGAGAAAGCAAAATCCGAATCGCACTCGTTGTACACACGGCCCGAGCAGCGCGAGCTACCGAAGCAGTGGAATCAACTGCTCGACAGCACACGTAAGATGCTCACTGAGGTGGCGGAATGACAGCGCGCGTAGAAGAGTGAGTCGACTGAATGACCGCTCCGAAAAAACCTGAGATCGAACCCTGATGCGGATGCTCGATCGCAACGCGCGCAAAGAAACTCGCCGAAGCGCGAGCAAAACTGGCTTCGATGTTGCCGGGTGGTTCGCCGGACAACCCGTGTGAGGTGGGCAGCGCATCACTCGTCGAGGTTCGAGCGCGCAGCGAACGATGTGCATCGTGCGAGGGAGAGCTCGATATTGCCGAGCATCTCGCAACGACGATGGCAGGTAAGCCGATCAGGGTCGTGAACCTGAAGTGCAAGGCCTGTGGCGCGACGAGGTCGATGTACTTTCGGGTGACCTCGTTGCTGTCGAGCTGATGAACAGCAAACGCGCCTGCGGGTGATTACGGGTTACGAGGTGCGATCCCGTAGCGAGCCACCATCGGGCGACCGGTGCCCGTTGCGATCGCGGTGGCCGTCGCAGTTGGCGTCGGTTTCGATGTCGCGCTCGCTGTGGCGGGTACCGTCGTGGTTGGCGCAGCAGATGACGACGCGACCGCCGTTGGAGTGGTGCTCGCGGGCTCGACGGGTTTCGCTGGGCTCGTCGCGGTCGCAGACGCCGCCGATGCCGTCGAGGTGCCTTGCGCGTTCACTTGCGTGGTGGGCGCCGACGTTGGCTCTTTCGGGCTCTGAACGCCGGGTGATTCTCCTGCGCATGCACCCACTGCGAGCGCAAGACCGAGGGCGCCCGCCGTGCTTGCCACGGCAGCTCGTGTGAGGTGGCCAACTGCTTGTGTCGTGGGGGGCGAGGCGGAGCAAAACGGGCAGGTTGCATCCGTCACACGAACGAACTGCCCACACGCAGGGCACGGAGCGAGCTTCGACATCGATGGCAGCCTACAACGATTTCACTCAATGGAGTGAGCGCGTTCGCACATACGTGACGCTGCCGAATCGCTGGTTTGAACCAGTCATCACCGCGTCGTCGATCGATGCGGTGATGTCGCCTGACGCTCCATCTGCACCGCGTCGGCTCGCACAAACGTCGTGTTGCGTTGAGGTAACTGCAGCCCTGGGATGGTCGGCATTCCAGGGATCTTGGGAACGAGGTTGCCGACTGCTTTCATCAGCATGTCGCGCGGGATGGTGCCCTTCCATTGCGAGCCAACCTCGAACTCGAGCGAGTCGTTGACGACGCCGATGCCTGCCATGCCGTCGAGCGTGTAAGGGATCTGCGCGTTGCCCACGGCGAGTGCGGTGACCGCCGCGAGAGTGGCCCACGGCACCGTGAGCGGGAACGACACCGGTGTTGTGCCCTTCGCCGGGAGCGACACCGCCTGGTTTACTTTGACCGTCGGCATCTTTACGCCGGTGCCCACGGTGACGTCGGCCGAGAACCACTTGATGTTCAGCGCGAAGTCATTCGGGTTGGTGACTTGCAGCTTGACGAGGATGCTGAGGGATTGTGGTGTGATGCCGGTGATCGTCACCGATTCGGGCGTGATCGTGGGCGGTTTTGGCTTCGAGCAAGCACTCAATGAGAGGCCCGCGATCGCAACGGTCGACCACAACAGAGACATCCTCTTCATCGGGCGAGTGTGGCGCAGTCGTTGCGCTGAGCCAATGGGCAACATCGATTCAATGCGCGGACCACATTTGCCATCCGACTCGAGCCGCGAGACACAAGCTCACGGTGACAGCGACTGCGCGAACGACGCCCGCTCCACGGCGGATCGCCAGGCGTGAGCCGAGCTGAGCGCCCGCGACTTGTGCAAGACCCATCGGTAGCGCGATCTCCCAGCGAATGTTTCCGCTTGCTGCGAACAGCGCAAACGACGCGAGATTCGAAGCCATGTTCGCGACTTTTGCATTGCCCGATGCGCGGACGAGTGTGTCGCCAAACGCGATGGCGTAGGCGAGCAGTAGGAATGTCCCCGTGCCTGGACCAAAGAAGCCGTCGTAGGCTCCGATCACCATCGCGACGACAACCGCGGCGAGCGATGGAGCGCGATCGACGATCGCCCATCGCGTCGGAGTGGTGGGCTTTCGTATGAAGGCCGTTGCTGCTGCGATGAGCAACAAGACCAACACGATGGGTCGAAGCAAGGCGGGGTCGATGGCCAGGACAAGCGCAGCGCCGCCGAGGGCTCCGATCATGGCAGCAACGAAGCTGTAGGGCGCACGAGAACGATCGACCTCGCCCTGTCGTGCAAACGCAATCAGCGCCGAGGTCGATCCAAATATCGCTTGGCCTTTGTTGGTCGCGAGCATCACGCGAGGGTCAAGGCCGGCTGAGAGCAACACCGGCACCGTGATCACTCCACCACCGCCAGCAATCGAATCGACGATACCGGCAGCGAATGCAGCGAAGACGAGTGCAGCGAGGGTCAGTGTGGACATGGAGCAGAACGACGAAAGCGACGACCGCGATCGAGGGAGGGCACGGCCGCACCGCGTGTAGCACCGCAAGTCGAACGAGCGCTCGCGAGACGTGCGCTATATGGGCGCCATGTCGAACACTTCTCTCTCGGCCACGACGGCGATGCGCACGATGTCGAACGCTGGTCAGGCTCGATGGTGGGCACGTGCTTTGGTCGTTGTTGCAGGGGTTGCTGCGACGCTTGCGGTTGGGTGTGCAACCTCGGGCTCAGAAGGGCCCAAACCACAGGTACAGCGAGGCCCAAAGTACACCGCGACATTGCCCGCTCGTGTGCTGCTCTTGCCGCCGCTTTGTGTGACGGTCGATGGCGCCTGCGACGATCGCGCGACCTCGTCTCTCGTGACTCGAGTGACCAAAGAGCTGACCGAACACGGCGCCTTCGTGATCGATGGCGCAACCATGCTCGACGACGCGCGGATTCGTGCGGATGCCGACCCTCCGCTTCGGGCGCTTGCGTTGAAGCTAGGCCCTCCTACGCCGGTTCCACCGAGTGCTCCTTCGCCGTATGAGCAGCTCACTACCGCCGACTACTCGATCTTGCTGCGCAATGCTCAAGCGACGTCGATGGTCGCGTTGCGTATTTCGGTCGGGCCGAAAGAAGGCATCAATCAGCGACTGAACACCGTGCTGCTTCGCTTCGTTCAGGGCGATGCCACCGAGCTGATTTGGCAGTCGCAATGCTCATCGCCGTCAGCCGTGATCCCCACGTTGCAGCAATCACTCGAGGTCGCGACAGATTGCGCGCTCAACGGGATCTTTCACCCCGATCAGGTGGGGAGCTCTTCGACAGCAAAGCCCACCTCAACGCCTGCATCGACGACCACTCCGACGACGCCCGCACCCGCAACTGCGCGCCCTGCAACGTCGTCGAGCGCGACCCCACGCCGCTGAGGGTGGACGTTGATTAGAGAGTGTTGGTGAAGGTTGGCATGGGCGGGATACTTCGGATCTCGGCGATCTTTTCTTCGAAGGGTCGCCAGTTGTCGTCTTTGTCGATCGCCGCCCAGACTCGCTCGATCTCGTCGATGACCAAGGTGCACGGGGTTGTGCGAGTGAAGTAAGGGTCGGTCAGTGCAGCGTCTCGAGCTGCATCGTATTGCGCGAGCATCTCTCGAAACGCCCTGAACACCGGGGTCGTATACGCTTCGTGAGCAGGGTTTTTCATCGCGCGAGACTCGCTCTCGAGACCTCCGTACCAATCGAAGAAAAATTGTTCGAAGGGCACCTTGGTCTGCTCGAGCACACAGAACGTTCGAGATGCCAAGAACGCGTCGCTTGCAGCATCCTTGGGTCGAACGCCCAAGCGACGAAGAACACTCAAGTGCAGTGCTCGAAAGAAACGTGTTTTGATATCGAACAGCGCGCGATCGAGCTTCGGTTTGCTGGCGATGAGTGAGAGCGCATCGACGAGGCGATCAAGGTTCCAGAGCACGGCGTCGGGTTGTCGAGCGAACGCATACAGCCCCGAGTGATCGAAGTACGCAGCCGTGAACGAGGGGTCGTATGCAGGCATGAAGCGATAGGGCCCGTAGTCGAAGCTCTCGCCCGTGATGTTCATGTTGTCGGTGTTGAGCACGCCGTGAACAAAGCCCGCGGCCATCCATTGCGCACACATCTCGACCGTGCGTTGCGACACTGCACGAAGCCAGGCCGTCGCCAGATCGACGAGAGATGCCGTGGCATGTGAACGATGCAGCTCGGGGTAGTAGTGCTCGATCGAAAATCGAAGCAATTTTTCGAGTCGCGCGCTGTCTTGGTGATGGGCGTGTCGCTCGAAGCTGCCGAAGCGCACGTGACTGTGGCTAAGGCGAACGAGCACCGACGAGCGAGTGGGTGAGGGCTCGTCTCCGCGTTCGAGTGATTCGCCCGTTTCGACGAGACTGAACGACTGCGAGGTACGTACGCCGAGAGCGGTGAGCATCTCGGTGGCGAGCACTTCGCGCACGCCGCCCTTGAGCGTGAGTCGGCCGTCTCCGCCGCGTGACCAAGGGGTTCGGCCGCTGCCTTTGGTGCCGAGATCAAGGATGCGTTGGTCGCTCGGATCTCGAAGTTGCGCGAAGAGAAAACCACGGCCATCGCCGAGCTGAGGGTTGTAGGTCCTGAACTGGTACCCGTGATAGCGAAGCGCGAGAGGCGTCTCGAGGTTGCCGGGTAGGGGCTGAAAACGAGCGAAGTGATCCAGCCACTGTTCGTTGTCGAGATGCCCAAGCCCGACGCGTTCGGCAGCGCGTTGGTTGCGAAATCGAAGCAGTGTCTTGGGGAATTTCGCCGCTTCGACGACATCAAAGAAGCCGTCCCCGAGAGAGGGCGTGATGGGGCAAGCGAGATACTGGCGCTCAGTCATGGTTTCCACGCGGTCATCACGCGTCGTAACATCTTCTGGCTTGCTCTCACTCATCCGCTGGTTTTTCGAATCACTGGTTCGGCTCTATCACCCCAAGATCGAGCTCGAAGGGGCGGAGCGTATCCCGAGTGATGCGCCGCTGATCTTCGTGGCGAATCACCCCAACGGCTTGCTCGACCCGATGATCGTGCGCTTGAGCACGGGTAGACACGCTCGGTTTCTGGCGAAGAGCACCCTGTTCAACAACCCCTTCTTTCGGATGTTGATGAACGCGTTCGAGGTCGTGCCGGTGTATCGAGCACAAGACCGCGCGGTGGGTGGCGGAGACATGTCGCAAAACGAAAGGACGTTTGCGATCTGTCGTGAGACGTTGGGGCGACGCGGCGGGATTGCGATGTTCCCCGAGGGCGTTTCGCACTCGGACCCTCACCTCAAACCGCTGAAGACAGGTGCGGCGCGAATCGCGCTCGGGGCCGAGAAAGAGCACGGGTTCAAGCTCGGCGTGGTGATCGTACCGATGGGCCTGTACTACACGAGCAAGTCGACGTTTCGATCGTCGGTGCTCGCTCGCGTCGGAGAGCCGCTTACGCTCGATGTGTTCGCGGAGAAATTTTCGGTCGATGAACGTGCCACGGTCGAGGAGCTCACCGAGGTGATTCGCGATCGTCTCGAAGACGTGGTGCTTCAAGCTGAGACGAAAGAGTTGCTCGATGGCATCGCGCGAGTTGCGCTGTGGACCGCCGAGAACGAAGAAGTTCGAGACGATCTGGGTGAGCAGCATGCCCGAGCGCTCGAGTTGCTCGACGCGTATCGCGAGTTTCAACGACGCGACCCTGCGAAGCTAGAGCAGATCACACAACACGCGCAGCAGTACATGAACACGCTGAAGTCACTCGGAGTGAGCGACCCCTGGGCGGTCGAGGTGGGTCGAGTGGGGCTGAGCGCCGTCGTTCGCACGACGAGCAAGCTCGTGTTGCTGCTTCCGTTTGCGCTGGTGGGGGCGCTTCTCGGGTGGCTGCCCTATCGCCTGACCGGAATCATCGCCGGGCACTATTCGAAGGGTGATGAAGACGTGCTCGGGACAGTGAAATTGCTGGGTGGGTTGTTGTTCATACCGCTTGCCTGGATGCTCGAGGCTGCGGTTGTGGCGTACTTTTTTGGTTGGGTGTTCGGTGCGCTGATTCCGGTGATCGGCGCGGCGTGTGGGTACGTCTCGCTTCGGTTCGATGAGCTGCTGAGTGAAGCGATCGAGGCGCTTCGCCATGTGTGGATTCGCGTCAACGATCCAAAGACTGCGCTTTCGTTGATTGAGCGACGAAGAGCGCTGGCTCATGAGGTCGCAGCGGCGTTGCACCCTGCAGGCCCGGCTTCGATACGTGGGGCAGCTCTGCCCGGCTGAGTGACAGCGCAGAGCCTTACGAGCATCTGTCGTTGAGAAAATGAGGCGATCCAGTGCTTGCTCGAAGGGCCGATTCCGCTCAGGGTTCGAGGCTGCAACGGCAATGTGAGCACAAGCGATTTACTTGGGCTCGATACGCCAGGAGGAAAGACGTGCTCGACCGACTCAATCTTCCGACTCGATTCACGTGGGCAACGATCGCGCTGTTCGGCGTTGCGGCTCTCGCGACGGGGTGTGTATCCGAAGAGAGCGTTGCTGAGCCCGCGGTGGGCACGAAGCACTACGCGGCTCCGGCAGACGGGCCGTTTCATACGCCGTTTCAGCCTGTGAAAGACGGCTATGCGGCCGTGTCGGATCGCTACCGCGCACGAGTGACTGAAGACGCGATCCTGTACATGTACGAGCCAGCCAAGTCGGGGCATGTCGGCAACCGTGGGGCTCTTGCATTTGAAACGAGGTCGGTGGTTCGCGGGGCTCGTACGATTGGGTTGAGCGCGCCTGAAAAAGTCGGCATGCGCGACAGCCTTCGTTTTTCGCGAGGCTCATTGGTCGAGCTGTTCAAGTCGGGCCCGAAAGGCGTCGAGCAATCGTGGTTGTTCGACCATGAAATCGATGGTGATGGCGACCTCGTGATCACCGTGGCGATCGGTGGCGCTGAGCAAGTCGAGAGCGACTCGGAGGGGCTTCATTTCAAGGCGGCCGACGGCTCGTGGGGTGTGCTGTACGAGCACCCGGTTTGGGTCGACGCCAACGGCCGTCGCACGAACTTGAACGCGAGGTATGAGCGCGGTGCGATTGTGTTGAGGGTTCCTGACGCCGTGCTCTCATCGTCGGCTTACCCGGCGAAGCTTGACGGAAGCTAAGCCAAATTTGGCTGCCTGACTCTCGTCGCGTCGTTCTTGATGTGGGTGAGGCTCGCCCAAAAAACGTCGAACGCTTGTGTAAGTTACCAAGAGACGTCGCCATCTTCTTGTCCTCTTCGCCGCGTTTTGTCAGGCTCGCGCGGCCCATGATCGTTCGTGATCGCTTGATCGGTGCCACCATCGCGTTGACGCTGGTTAGTGGGGCTTGCTCGAAACCCAAGCCTGCGCCACCGCCGCCTCCGCCCGCACCGACAGTCGAAGAGAAGGTCGAGACCCCTCCTCCGACTCCGCCTGCTGCTCCGAAGTGCGAAGACCTTAGCGAGAAGTGTAAGACTGACTCTGACGGAACCCCGATACGCATCGCGAAGTCGTCCTATCAATTCAAGCTCGATAAGGGGTGGTTGTACGCGCAAGGGGCAAGCGTGACGATCGCGCAGGTGAGCGACTCCGCCGGTGTGATGGCCTTCTCGACGTTCGATGCGAGCAAGGGCAAAGCCGAAGATAACAACCGCCACAGCGCGGTCGAAACACTCGCAAAAGCAGTGTCAGTGACGCTGCCGAAGAAGAAGATGTCGCTCTCGTCGATGAAGGACTCATTGATGGTGGGTGAGGTCAAAGTCGGCATCTCTGAGTTCAAAGAGGCCGAACGTGGCGGGAAGAAGGGCACGCTTGGCGTGTTCGTCGCACCGCTCAAGGACGGCACGGAAATCATCGGCATCGGCTGGAAAGCGAGCGATGATACGAGCGACGTCAATCAGGTGATTCTGAACAGCATCAACTCGATCGGCCCTGCGCCACCAAAGGCACCGTGAGCTCTCCGCAACTACAGGCAGGATCGATTGTCGCAGAGCGGTATCAGATCCACGGAACGCTTACTGTTTCTGCGTCAGCGTCGACTTACACCGCCACCGCGACGGATGGTCGTGGTGTGGTGATCAAGGTGTTCCCGCCTGAGCTTGCGCAGCGAGCTGATCTGATGGCGATGTTGCAGCAGTACAACACTGCGATCAACGCCTTGCCCGAGTCGGTGGCGGTACGCGTTCTCGATGCGGGTTACGACGACGCGACGGGCGCTCCGTTCGTTGCCAGCGAGTATGTCGCGTGGCCCTCGCTCGCGACCGTGGTGCGACAAGGGGTGGCATCACTCGATCGTGCCTCATTGATGCTCACTGCATTGGCGCGTGCGCTCGAGCCCGCTCACGCGATGCAGATGCCTCATCAATCGCTTCGCCCGACGAACGTTTTCGTTGCTCCGGTGGGTGAGGCCGTAAAGCTGACTGATTTTGGAACGATCGTTCCGCGTGGGGCGATGTTCGGTGCGGATGAGCTCGGGCCTGCGTTGGCGTTTCTCGCACCCGAGCAGCTTCCGCTGGGGTCAACCGCGAGCGCGTCGGCTGACATTTTCACGTCGATACTCGTGATTTTTTACGCGATGACCGGGGTGCCGTTTTGGCGGTGTTGCCAGAACGGAACACCTTCTGTCGACGTGTGGCGTGCTGAGGTAGCGAGCCCGCCGAGGGCAAGCGAGCGCGCACGTGAGCTCGGTGTTTCTCTACCGAAAACGCTCGACCCTGTGTTTGCAAGGGCGCTCGCGGCACAGCCTTCGGATCGCTACTCGTCGATCGGTGCGCTTGCTCAGGCGTTTTATCTCGCGGTCCAGGATCAGTCGGTTGCTGCCATTCCGGTCGCAATGTTTGCTCCTGCGCCGCCGTCTCCAGCGTCGCCATCTCCCGCGTCGCTAGCGCCCCCAGCTCCTCCAGCGCCTGAGGCCGCCTCGCCACGCTTGGGTAAAAAAGGCACTGTCATGCTCGGCGCGACCAGTGCTGCCGACGTGATCGCTGCGGCCCAAGCTGCACAGGCAGCTCAGGCTGCCAGTGCTCCGAGCGCGCCATCGATGGCGCCTGCTGCGGCAAGTGCGGCGCCGTATCGTGCGGTGACCCCAGCGCAGGCGATCCCTCCGCCGCCGTCCCCCGATGCGAATACACCGTTTAGCCCTGCTCCATTGCCGGCGATTCCAGAGATGGACGAGCTTGGCGCACCGGTGACGAAGAAGAAAAACGGCGCGCTGATCGCCGGTTTGATCGCGGTGCCTTTGTTTGCGGCGGCTGCGATCGGCATCTGGTTCGTGACGCATGATGCTGGTGCGACGGCAACCCCTGCTGGCTCTTCGTCACCGAGTACCAGTGCTTCGTCTGCGAGCACCCCTGCTGTCGAATCCGCAGCGCCCACAGCGACGCAGAAAGCTCCCGAGGTGCCCACTGCGGTTGCCTCTGCGACTGCATCTGCAGCTCCGACAGCACCGAGCGACAGGCCCAATGTCACCGCTCACGTGCGACCTCCGTGTGACGACATCAAAGTCGACGGCAAGAGCATCAGCGGGCCAATCAAGTTGCCGCCGGGGCCTCATCGAGTCTCGGTCGCGAAGGGCGGATTCCTTCCGCAAAACGAGCAGATCAAAGTCGTTGCCGGTGAGCCATTCGTCAAAGAGTACAAGCTCAAGGAGCCCTCTGCGCCGATCGGGCCATCGAAGCCCAACAAGCCCTGCGGGACATTCGTCAACCCCTGCAGGCTGGCGACTCGCAAGCTCAATCGAGCTTGAAGTTCATGATCGCGTACGTCTGGGGCGCCTTCGAGCGCGATTCGTCGTCGTGTGTGCTTGAGCTTCGACGCGCGCTGACTCCTCCTCGCGTGCCTCAGCAAGTCGCGTTCGAGCTTCATGAAGCTGCCCATTCACTTGAAGCGCTCGGACGTGAACATAACGAGCCGAGAGCTCGTTCTCGTCCGCGCCACCTGGTGTTTCGATGATGTCGATCGCTTCGGTGGCGAATCGAAGTGCATCCTCGTTGCGACGTTCGGCAAGCGCTGCTCGTGTGGCCGCAATGAGCGCTGAGCTTCCATGGCAGGATGTCTTTACCCTAGCTCGATCGCAATGCCTGCATGTGTTGCTGCTTCGCTAGGTCGATCAAGCCGCAGTAGCGCTTCGGCAAGATAGCTGTGCGCAGAGCTCTCCATCACGCGATCGTTCTGTTGCTGGCATTCGATGACGCATTGCTGCTCGAGCTCGAGAGCTTGTTGGGCTGCACCGAGACGAAGTCTGGCAAGACCTAGGCTGACGAGCCGTGGTCGCTAGACTCGAGAGACCAAGCTGCTCGGCTGCCGTGAGTGTTTGTGACAACGCACTCTCGGCCTTTGCATTGTCCCCAAGCGTGAGCAGAACGTAGCCCGCGTTGAGTCGTTGCCAGCACGCGTTCCGTGGATCGAGCGCGTACGAAGGCATCTGCCGAGGTTTGCTCGTGCTCAGCCCAAGCTTCGCTGTCGTCCTCGCTCATCGCATGAAAGGCGAGCACGCGGTGGTACCAACACTTGCCACGCACAGGTCGTCGAGACCCAGTTGTTGAAGCTGTGCGCTCGAACGTGACGTGTAGCCGCGGCGACCGCTGAACGCGCAAACGTCAACGGTGACACCATGCGAGCGAGAGCGATCAGCGCGCTCTGGCAAGGCCGCGTTGCACACTGATCGAGAATCACGGAAGCATCGGCCGCAAACTCCTGTAGGCGGCCTCGCTTCCCGCAGGCCATCGCCAGCTCTGCGGCAGCACGAAACCAGGCATCCGAGCCTGCTTCGAGCATGCTCATCGCAGCCCGTGCGCTCTCTTCACATGCCGCGAATTCTCCGCGCCAATCGTGTGCTTCAGCTTTTTGCAAATGGAGCACCCCGAGCTGTGCTCCGGATGCACCACATCGAAACGCGCGCTCGATCAACGACAGTGCGCCGCCCAGGTCTCCGCCTTGCAGCGCTTGATCGATCGCGAAGTGAAGCCAGCTCGCCGCTTGAGCGTTGTCACCGCCAAGCTCGCAATGCTCGGCCATCGTAAGCGGATCCACTCCACCGCGATCCGAGAGCCAGCGCGCGGCGACGCGATGACCCAACGCGCGATCCGAGTCGGTCAACGTGTTGTGAACGGCATCGCGTAGCAGCGTGCTTCGAAACGAGAGTCGTTCGACGCGAGGCGGGGCGCCTGGAAGGGTAGGTGGGTGCTCGGGATCGAAAGCTCCGAGTTGAAGCTCGACGATCCCTGCATCCGACAGTCGACGAGCTGATTCGTCAATGCCTGTGGCATCGCTGAGCAACTCGCCCACGGCAGCGATCTCGGCACTCATTCCGAAGATGCTTGCTGCCCTGAGCACGCGTCGATCGGCAGGTTGTAGTGTTGCGAGCCTGCCTTGAATGAGCGCAACGAGAGAGTCGGGTGATTCTCCGCCGCGACCACTTGCGTGAATGCTGAGAAGCTCTTCGAGAAAGAATGGGTTGCCCTCACTCTTTCGGATCATGTCGTCGCGTCGGCCGCGTTTGATCGGCAGATTCAACGTCAGATCAATGAGCTGATTGCATGCGTCGTTGTCGAGCGCACCAACCTCGATCTCGTCGACGCCCACTGACTTGAACACCTCTCGCAGCTCGTCTCGCCGACTCGAACGAGTCAGCGCCAGCACGAGCACCGGGCCGCTGATGTGCGCAAGCGATTGTGTGAGATGTTGCAGCGAGGCGTGGTCTGCCCACTGCAAGTCGTCGAGGCTCAGCACCAATCGCTGTTGCTTGGCAGGGGCTGACGCAAGCTGAATCCAGGCTTATTTCGCTCGGTCTCCTCGCAACTGTGCATCCACTTGTGACGACTCACGTGGGCTCGAACGATCTGGGGAGCCACCCATGGAGAAGATGCTCTGCTGCAATCGCGCCCTCTTCTGGGCCCAGCCATCGCTTGGTTGTCAGATCGAGTCGTGCTTTGGCGGCGACGAGCAGGCTCCAGAGTGGAATGTTCACCGCGCTTCGAACCAAACCTGCCATCAACGACAGCGCGCTTTGATTCAGAACATCCCCCTGCGGCGGCGCCCCTGAGAGGTGGTGAGGCGACCGCACCGTGCAAGCGGCTCAAGAGCTCGTCGCGAAGACGGGTTTTTCCGGTACCCGCGTCATTGTGATCAGGGCAACTCCGGGCTTATTATTGTGCAAAACAATCCTCTGCGAGCGCGAGCAATGAGTCGAGCTCGTGCGATCTTCCGATGAGTGGGCGACCGTGCTCTCGCAACGTGGGGCGTGAGTCTCGGGGCGGTGTTTTTTCGCCGCGAAGTCGAGCGGTCGTTGTGCTGTCGACCTCCATATGGCGACGCAACAAGCCCTCACTGGCGGCATCAATATGAACACTCCAGCGCAGGCGCGATATCATCCTGAAGAGCGCCGCTCGGTCA
Source organism: Polyangiaceae bacterium (assembly GCA_046351315.1). GTDB lineage: Bacteria > Myxococcota_A > Polyangia > Polyangiales > Polyangiaceae > JAXLYQ01. The sequence continues at coordinate 2,250 of JAXLYQ010000069.1, read as the reverse complement.
GGCCAGACGCGTCTGCAAAGTGAATATCAGGCCTCGCCACGGCTTCTTTCAATCATCAGGATGGGTTCTCCAGATTCTTCAGGGCTTCCTCGGCGCAGGCTGCTGAAACGTACTGGCGGTCGGCAAAAGCGCTCGGTGATATCCGTCGATGGACGTAACGAGCAACTCCATTGACGAACGGTAGTCGCTGAAACTCAGTTCGCGCTGGGCGATCAGGTCGGAGGCGATGCCGTGTCGGCGAGCGATCGGTGCATGCACTCTCCCGCCGATCTGGGCGCGCCGTGCGATCGAATCATGACCGGCTTTGTGGCGTCGTGGAGCAACGCGCTTGCATCGACCGTGGTGCGCGCGCCTGGAGGGTTGACGGTGGTGAACGGGAGCGCAGGACGCGATGACGGAGGTGCAACCTCACCGACGCGATTCGAATCTTCTTCTGCTCTTGCTTGGTCGCCGCCGAGAGGCGAAGTCGACGATGGCTTCTGTGAGCGAGGTGGTGAGCACCCGTCTCGCTTGCTGCATACGCTCCGCGAGCCTCACTGCCCGCGGGTAGCGTTCGACGGCCGGTCTTCAGGATCGCGCGCAAGTAGCAGCGCGAGGTAGTCGTCCTCGATCCATCGTGGGGCATCGGGTCGAACGTCACAGCGACCGTGGAGCATCGTCGAGCAGCAACTTCGCGAGCACCGCGACGCTATCTTCGCCGACAAAAGGCGGGCGACCGGTGAAGCACCCAAACAAGATGCAACCGAGTGAGAACACATCGGCGCGTGCGTCGATGTGTGGGTCTCCGAGGGCTTGCTCGGGCGCCATGTACGCCAGTGTGCCGACCATGACGCCGACGCTGGACTCGCCGCGAACCAGTGCGACGCGAAGAATCACTCAACGCTACCGAGAGAGGCTCTCCAGAGCGGATCAACACGTTCGAGGTTTTACGTCTCGATGAACGATGCCTGCGGTGTGAACTGCACCCAATGCCTCACACATGCGGAGGCCGAGCTTTAACACCCACGAAACGTCAGCGGCTCTCGCGCTTGGCGCTGCTTGAGATCTTCGCCGTCGATCCATTCGGTGACGAGATAGGCTTGCCGCTCATCGTTCATGCCGTGATCGATGTAGGCGACGACGCCCGAATGTTTGATTCGGGCAAGCAACTCGCCTTCGCGAAGCAGCGCGACGTTTTCTTCGTGTGAGCCAACCCAAGGGATTTTCAACGCGACATCACGATGAGTGAGTCTGTCGTGGGCGCGATACACCACGCCCATCCCTCCGACGCCGGCTTTGGAGAGAATCGAATAACGTCCCGCGATGAGGTCACCGGGGATCACGTGCGAATCATATGCTGCGATGGGGTCGCGCGTCCGTTAGAATCTTCGTGATGCACGAGCTCGTTCCCCATCAGTCGCATCCGTATCGGGAACCCACGGTTCGCAAGAGCATCCCGCCTGAATGGCGATTGAGCCCAGAGCGTAGACCTCGCAGCATGCGTTGGTCGTGGATTGCCCTTGGTCTAGCGACGCACGCAGCGCTTCGTTGGTGGTTTGGGCCACTATTTGCGACGGCGCCGATCGGGCTTTATCTGGTGCTGCTGACCCTTACGTTCGCGCCTCTGTTGTTGGCAGAGGTTCTCTTGTTGCGAGGGCGATCGTAGAAGCAGCCCGAGGTTAAGGTCGGGCTGCTCGTGGTCATCGATGACGAGCGTCAATCCATACGGCGAAGCTCGTCATCGAGTCGGCGATCGTATTCTTCGTCAGGTGACTCTGGGGTCACGCCGCTTGCCAACGCAACCGGCTCGCCCCCTTGTTTCCAACGACGCAACACGAAGAACGCGCCCACGCCGCCCGAAGCGATCACCAGCAACGGTACGATGAAGATCGCTCGAAGGCCGCCGGTGTTGGGTGGCACCGAGAGCGCCTTCGAGCCGTATTTCGCAACGTAGTTCGTGTAGATCTGCGCCTTGTCGACCCCTGCCGCGAGCTGCTCTCGAACGGCAGCGCGCTCTTCGTCAGCCGTCGAGCAAACGCAGTTCGAGAGCGGCAATCGAGCGCATGCTCCGCACTGGCAGAGCAACATCGAGAAGACCTCGCGCTCGAGAGACGAGTGCATCTCGACAGTGCCTGCGTGCAGTGATGACGACTGAGCAAATGCTCGCGCCGGGGCTGCCGCAACGATGACCGACATCATCACCATCGTTGCCGTCGCACCGATCGCGCGGCCGAACGACCACACGCGTGACTCTTCTGTCGACAGCTCTGG
>JAXLYQ010000068.1:0-20866 GCA_046351315.1 Polyangiaceae bacterium | reverse complement strand
CTCTTGTGCTCGCTTTTTGAGCTGCTCCAGCACCTCTTCTGTCCACTTCAACTCTGACTCGAGCTTGCCGGCTGCTTCTCTCGCCTGCTTGCCAACAGGCTCACCAAACAGCTCGTCACGCTTTGCTAGTTTCTCAGCCTCGGCGAGCTTCTTCATCACCGAGCGACCCGCATCGGCAGCGTCAGCGGGGTTGCCTCGTTCGAGAGCGTCCGCCATCCGTTCAGCCTGCTCTCGAGCCGATGCAGAAGCGCCCTCAGGAGAGTCAGGGTCGCCAGCTCTTCGAGGCAACTTCTTCACTGCATCGCGCACAGCCTCAGCATGCTTGCGAGCCAGCTCGCGCATCGCCTCATTGTCTTCGCCTTCCGCAGCTTCACGAAGCGCTCGCTCTACGTTCTCGAGGCTCCCTGCGTGCTCACGAGACAGCTCATCGAGCGCTCGCTCGCCCTCCTCCATCGCCTGCTCAGCATCGCTTGCCGACGAGTCTCCCGGGTCTTGCGCCCCTGCCCCCGACTCTGTTCCGCCGTGGCCACTGCTACCTGAGCCACCAGAAAACGAGGGGCTTGGATGCGCCAGCCGACCGGAAAGATCCCGCGCAGCAAGCTCGGCGTGAAGCAGACTTTTTTCTTCGCGTGAGCGTTTGATCCGTCGCAGATCGTTCGCGACGATCGACCCCAAGTCTTCGCCCAGCACGCCCAGCTTTCGCAATGCTTTGCCACTCGGTTCGAGCACAGCCACAGCCGTTTCAGCGCGCTGCAAACCGCGTTCGGCACTCTCGCCTTCGCTTCCCCCTTGCGCCACCTGAAACCCATCAGCCGCTTCAGATGCAACCTTCGACAGTCGACGCGCGACCGACTGCGCATCACGCGTCGCGAGGTTCGTCAGCGAGCTATCCACAGCAAGCAACGCATCCTCGAGCGACGTTCGCACACTTGCCCGTGTCGACTTGCTCGGCGACTTCGCTGCCGCTTTCATCGACTCGTTGATCTTGCGAAGTTGTGCGTCCACCAAGGTCTTCGCGCGCCGTGGCACCTCGAGCGATCCGAAGCGTTGCGCCATCACCAACGCCGCTTGCGTTTCGAGCTCGTGAAACTCTTTTGCTTTCGCTCGATCAACGCTCGAAGGTCGCTCAACCCAACCGGCTCGATTGCCGTCACGATGGGCCAGCAACGTTGTGAGCGTCGCGCGAAGCTTCGACAGCGCTTCGAACCGCATCGCCTCGGGCTCACCGAGCGTCGGAGGCATCAGCGTGATCGCCGCACTCACCCCCCACTTGGGCCCTGTCAGCGGATCATTGTCACGCGCCTGCACCGTCACTTCGATCGGCAAGAACGCTCCCTGAAAAAAGCGATCGCCCGAACGCAGCATCATGCCGCTTGATCGTGCAGCACCTCTTGTTCGAGCTTGCCCAGCAGTCTTCGTTCTTCACGTGTCCCGCTTCGCAACACCAGATCAACCTGCGTCAGCCCGTGATCGTCGGTCGCCTTGTAGAGCACCGGGATCTCAGGCTCTTCAAGCAACCTCACGACCTTCGGCGCGCCCTGAAGCTCGACCACGGGTGCGGCATCCGGAATCGACACAGCGACGAACGTTTCATCCTGCTCGATACGCACTTGCCCAAATCGCGCGCCGATTCGAAGCGAGGTGGTCTTTCGAAGCGGCCAGCGGGCGGTCACTCCCCCACTGCCATCGTCAGCAAACGCAACCTCGGTTTCGCCATCGGTCAACACCAGCACACGATCGGCGCGAATGGGCAGCCCCTTGATCGTCAGCAGGCTGCCATACGGTGCTTCGAGCTGCGTGAACCCATGCTGCGAAAATCCTTTGTTTCAGGTATTCGGGCGGGTGCACCAGCACTTCGATCCCGTCGACAAAATCGAGCGGCAACGGGCAACGCGACCCTGGCTCACCAACACGTCGAGACCTTCGACCACCCTCGATGGCCCACCGCAACCGAGGCGAGAACCTCAAGCGCCGCGGTCATCGCGACCGCGCTCATCCAACGTGCACGCCCCGACGTTGCCTCGCGAACAATCTCGGGTGATCTCGCGCAGCGCCCTCGCCCAATGCAGCTCAGCGAGCTCGGCCGACCCAGCCGACGGATCATGCTTGGTCTGCTCGACCAGCAGAAGTGCCCGTTCTGCTTTCGCGCCCACCTCACGCCGAGCGCGAGGGAGCAACACCGACAACGCTCGTCGAGGGTCACGCTCGATGCGCTTCTCTCGCAACGACGCGAACACCCAACTCACCACGACCAAGAGCATCGCAGTCGCAGCGGCTGCTCTGTGCTGTGGTACCCAGCCCGGCCACGTGCGCGCCGCCAAACAGAGCCAAAAACCACAGCGACGTCATCAATCGCTGACGAGGACCGCGAAGCTCCTCGCGCCAAATCGATAGCAGGTGCTCGAGGTACGGATGCAAGCCCGTCACCCTGCCATCACGACTTCGCGGTCGCAACGCATGCCAGAGGATTCACTCACGAATCGAGTGATGCCCTCAGGAACCACGCTTTCTTCTCGATGTCTTCGAGCACCCCGGTCAACAGGTCTTCTGTCTCGGGGTCGCCGAGATCGCCCGCCAACGCTTGGGTCTCGTAGAGCCCCTTCGCGTACGCATCGAGTCGGTCGGCAAGTAGGCCCACCAGCTCGAGGTCTTTCGTGGCATTTCGGGCCACTCGGGCAGCGTCGATGCCTTCGGAATTTGGCGTGCAGAGCCGTGCGCATGACCCCCCAACGTCACGAGTCGCTCCGCAATCTCGTCGTTGAAGTCAGCAAGGCTCGACGCATACGAATCGAACAATGGATGCAGTGCTGCGAAGTGTGGGCCCTTGATGTTCCAGTGGGCCACCTTGATCTGCGTATAGAGATCGATGCCGTCTGCGAGGCGGGCGTTGAGCGATGCCACAATCTTGGCGCGGGTTTCTTCGTTGAGTCGCTTCGATCCAGATGCGTGCATGATCTTTTTCTCCTGTGTTCATCGCAGTCGATTCGAGGCCTGAATCATGGTCGTGATCGCCTTCCGCGATCGACTGCGCACTCTCGACAGCACTGCGAATCGCTCAAGCAAGCTCGAGCGAAACAGCGGTAGCTTGAATGACTGCAGCAATCCTCACTGCGTCGTTCACATTCTCTTCGGTCAGGCCCTTTTCGAGAACGACTTTCTCGTGGCTTTGTACACAAGCTTGGCAGTTGTTGATAGCGCTCACCGCCAGACAATACAGCTCTAGATTGGCCCCAGACCCCTTGGGTTGACGCAGCTTGTTCATGCGAAGTCGCGCAGGCATCGTGCCGTACGTAGGCTTCTCGATGATGTGACGAAATCGGTAGTACACGTTGTTCATCGACATCAACGAGGTCGCCATCTTGGCGTCGTCGATCACCCCTGCATCGACCTTCGTCGAAGCAATCTTCACGAGCGCTGCTGCTAGCTCTTTGTTGCGTGACGCGTACCCACACGCCACCGCCACACCCCAGCGTTGCGTCTCATCGAGCGAGCTGTTCTCAAGCACGCTCTGCAAGTTCAATCGCGTATCCGATGCAACCTCAGGAAGCGCATCACGAATCGAGTCCAGCGTGTCCATTTCGTAGCTCCGTATCCCAATGCACGCATGACAACGTGCTTGGCTTTGCTTGCCCAACGTCTCGTCGGCACTGATGTTTCTCGTCCACGCTCGTGCCTGTTCGCGTGACGGCGCTCTCGCTTGATCGAGCGAGGCAACAACCCCGAGCTTTCGTTCGGGGTTGTTTCACATGGTGATCACAACGATCAGAGCTTGATCGTTGGCTGGCCCTTTTCCCAGTTGCACGGGCAGAGCTCATCCGACTGCAAGCCGTCGAGCACGCGCAGCGTCTCAGGAATGCTGCGGCCCACGCTCAGGTCGTTCACCGTCACCCAGCGGATCACGTTCTGTGGATCGATGATGAAGGTCGCACGAAGCGCAACGCCCTCTTCCTTGTGAAGAACACCAAGCGCATGCGACAGCTCGTGCTTGATGTCCGACAGCATCGGGTAGGGCAGATCCTTCAGGTCGGGGTGGTGCGTGCGCCATGCAAGGTGCACGAACTCGGAGTCGGTGCTCGCGCCAAGAACCTGCGCGCCACGGTCTGCGAAGTCCTTCGTGCGACGGCCGAACTCGGCAATCTCGGTCGGGCAAATGAACGTGAAGTCCTTCGGCCAGAAGAACAGCACCTTCCACTGTCCTTCGAAATCCTTGTCCGAGATGTCCTTGAACTCCTTGCCCTTCTCGGTGCTCACGACGGCCTTGAGTTTGTACGCAGGGAGCTTGTCGCCAATGGTCAGCATCTCAGGAATCTCCTTCGGGTTCTCTTGAATGGTCACTGCCGGCGGGTGCATCGAGCCCCTTCGCCAGCGGCTGCTGCCTTTCGATGGCAGCGAAGACCGTGCCGATGCGACTACTCCCCTGTTTTCTCGCAATCAAAGGTTTTTTTCGCACTCTCCTCTTTCGTCACCTCACCCACACCAGGTCGTCACACCCAAATACTGGTGCACCAACACCGATATATCGTTACTCGACCAGGTACCGGATCACGATATCCGTGATCTCATCCGTGAGGGTCTCACGATCAATCGGTGGGGCTGCATCCACGATTCCGCTGTGTGCGAGCGCTTCGACCGTGTGCACCACAACGAACGTCGCCAGGTCGAGATCTCTCGGTCGCACCTTGTCGCGATGCAACTCGAGGTACGGCCTCACCATCTCGCACGCCGTCACCTGCACATCCTCGATGCGTTGGCGCAGTCGCCCCACCCTGGGCAGTTGCTCTGCGAACACCCGATGTAGCTTTGGCTCGATCGCGTGCGCATCCACCAGCGCCGACACCAGCGCTCGCGTCGCTACCCTCGGTGATTCGTCTGCCACCTCGGCCAGCTTCGATCGCAAGAGGTCCATGATCTTGGCGCGGTGAACATCAATCAGCGCCGCCACCAGTGCCTCCTTGCCCGGAAAGTACTGGTACAGCGATCCCACACTCACTCCCGCCTCTTCAGCGACTCGATTCGTGCTCGCGTGCTCGTACCCATCGCGCACCAAAATGCGAGCCGTCGCCGACAAGATCGCCTCGACCGTCGCTTGCGATCGCGACTGTGTTGGCTGTTTTCGCGGGGTAGTGCGCGCCCGTTTCGTAGGCGTTTTTGCCTTGGATGAACGCGAGTTGAGAATGCGAGCCATTGCTCACATATTGACCTTCAACCGAGGGACATCGCCATGAAAAACCCCATCAACGTTGCGCGCGCACTCTGGAGCTACATCACCCTGGTACGCGACCCAAACAAGCTCAACATGGTCTTCGAGCTGCGCGAGGCGATCTCGGACCGCGAGATGCTCGACCGGATGGCGTCGAACTTCGCTCGCGACCCGAAAGGTGCACGCGCACTTCACGAGCGCCCTCGCCTCGGTCGTATCGACCTCGAATCGCTCAGCAAGCTACCCGATGGCACCCTCGGTCGCGTCTACGCCGATCACATGATCGCCAACAACCTCGATCCGTCAGCGATCCCTTCGCTACAAGCCGACAACCCAGGTGACTACCTCACCGCTCACCTCTACGAAACACACGACATCTGGCACGCAGTCACCGGCTTCGCGACAGATGTGTCTGGTGAGCTCGGTCTACAAGCGTTCTATGTCGGGCAGTTCCCTGCTCCGCTCGCGCTCGCGATCATCTCGGGTGGGTTGCTGAACACCATGCTCTTCAAGCTCGACGAGGTTGACTCACGCATGAGCGCCATCGCCGAGGGCTATCGCATGGGGCGCAAGGCCAAGTCGCTGTTTGGCACCGACTGGAAGCAACTCTTCGAGACCCCGATCGACGAGGTTCGCAAGCAATTCAACATCGAGCGAACCACCGTCTCGTCCTTCGACGAGAAGCACCCAAGCCACATCGTTTCATCGTCGCTCGCCGCGTGATCCACTCGCCCGCAGCGGCGTCACACGCTCACTCGTTCAAGCGTCGCCGAGCTCTTTCGATTCAGGGATCGGCTCGACCTCTCCGCTCACGCCGCCCACCATCGTGCGCAGCTTTGCGACCTCGTGAGGCTCACCCAACACCACGAGCGAGACACCTTCGGTCAGCGGAAAATCAGGGCCAGGGTTGTAGATAAACAAGCGGTTGCTGTCGCGTACGGCCACCACCAGCGCGTTGGTCTCTGGGCGCACCGGCACCGCTCGTAGGGTCAAACCACAGAAGCGACTCGTCGCGGGCAAGTTCACCTCTTCGATCCTGAGGTTGCGGTTCTTGTCACGCAGCATCTGATCCAAGAACTCGACCACCACGGGGCGGATCATCTCGCTCACCATGCGACGACCACCGATCGTGTTCGGGCTCACCGTCGAGTCAGCCCCCGCACGAAGCATTTTGCGCTCGGCCTCGTGCTCGACGACCTTCGCCACGATGCGAGCTCGTGCGTTCAACGTCCGCGCAGACAGCGTGACGAACAGGTTGTCTCGGTCATCGGTCAGCGCAGCGATCACACCACGTGCGCGATCTACGCCCGCTTCGAGCAACGTGTGATCTTCGGTCGCAACGCCGTGCACGTACAGCATCTCGCCGTTCATCACCTCTTCGCCCACGCGACGCAGGTGCTCGAGGTTGCGATCGATCCGCAACGAACGGCGTCTCTCGCGGCCACGAGCCTTTTTCCACAACGTGACGACCCGTCGAGCCAACGCCGCAGACCACGAGGTGTCCGCGTAGCTTCGCGATCTTGCTCTTCATCCTGCTCTCTCTCCAGAACTTCCCCAGCACCCCACTGACGAGCAGTGCGGTGAGCACCGATTGAAAGTACGCCACCGCGCCAATGCCCATCAAGATCGTTGTCAGCGACACGATCGTTCGGGTTCCGCGCACGTTCTCCATGCCGGGGAGCTCGCCAAACCCAGCAGTAGAGACCGAGATCAGCGACATGTAGACCGACTCGCCGAAGCCCCAGCGACCCTGACCACACACGAAGAGCCCAATCCCTCCACACAAGATCACAGAGCAGACCAACACCAACGCTCCGAGCAGTCGCTGGAACGGGTGTGCATCGGCGGTTGGAGTGGCTACCGGGCTGTCCAGCGTCCGCGAACCCTTGTGCGAGCAGATTGCAAAAAGGCCGAGAGCGCTGCGCCTATCCGCTGCGTCAGCACCCAACGGCGAAGATCACAACGAACATCATCGAACGATCGCCCTCGAAACGGTGTCGGCGACCCATGCAATATCTCACGAAGCTCGCCATCACTTGGGGCAAGCATCGGCGCCACCATCATGTCGAGATATCGAGACGCCAGCGCCTCACGTCGCACGAGCTTGGCGATCTCTTCCTCGCCCACATTCTCGGCTTCTGCAGCCGCTTCGAGACGGTCAGCCCCCTTGATTCGGGCCACCAACAACGCTCGTGCGAGCTTCATCCGGCGCTGGAGATCTGCCTCGTCCGCTTCGGTCGCAGGGCCATCACACGGGTGTCGCGTCAGTGTCTTCGATCGCTCGACAGGCAGGCTAGCCAGCAACTCGGTTGCGACATGACGATCGAGCGCAGACCGCACGAATCGCTCGGCATAAGCACCTCGACTATCTGCCAGCGGCTCACCCACCGACATCGCCTCGATACGAGCTTCGAGCGCGAGCTCACGCTCGAACACCGAAAGAGGTGCCGATGCCCCTCCTGTTTCGGGCGACTCGAACACATACACGACACGATCGACACGCGTCGGCGCTGCAAAGACGAGGGTGGAGCCAGTCGCAACCAGCAGCGCCGTCACCCACCCCAGCCAGCGTCGATTCACGGCGTGCCAGTGCTGCCCGTGGGGCGAATTTCAGCCTCGATCGTCGACACGGTTGCGCCCGCTCGCTCAGACGACACCGGGCCTTCGTCGCCGATCGTCACAGGGTCGGTACCCTCGAGCACGGGCAGGCCTCGATTTGCACGTCGTTGCCGCAAGAACTCCGCAAACGACGTCATCGTTTCGAGGTCGCGTGGCCCGAGCGATTCAATGAGCTCACGAAGCTGTTTACGAAGCGCCTCTGCATTACGTCCGCGACGATTGTCACGGGTCTCGCGAGGCTCGGCCACTGACGGAGGTGGCTCATCAATTCGCTCACTCGCACTCGGTGCAGGCGGAGGCGTCGAAGGCCAGTGTGGTCGTGGAATCGGCCTCATCGCATGCGCCGTAAGCCACGCCTCCATGAACGTTCGCAATCGCTCACTGCGGAACGCAAACCATCGCTCGCGCTCGACACCGTGGCTCATCAGAACGTCTTTGAAACGACGGAACGCGCCCTTGCCGTCGATGCTCGCCGCCAGCTTCCCGCGAAGGTCGTGCTCTTCGACCATCGGAATGAAGCGCTCCATCCAGCGATACTGCTCGCGGCTGCTCACCGGAGCGATTCGCAGGTAGCTCGCATCCGCGTTGATGCGCGTGTGCATCTGCGGATCGGCCACGCCGTCCACCACGCGAAGCACGTCTCCCGTAGAAAGGTGCAGGTAGCTATGCACCTCAGGGGCGTTGTTCTCGAACGCATCCTCCAGCGCCTCCCAATCGACGGGAATGTCGCGAAACTGCCCCGACGGGGCTGCTGGCGGCGGGGACTCTTCGTTCACGGACATGTCGGTAGCGTACGGGAAATCGGTCAAGGCGTGGCGCTTTTTGATTCAATGAGTGTCGGTTCGGTGGGGGAGCAACGGTCACAACGTGTGCAGTCGCGACCGGGCAACCGCGAGCTTCCAAGTGGCCAATCGGCTCTCTCGCTCTTCCGTGTTCATTGCAGGCAAGAACTTCGTCGCAACCGGATTCAAACCCGCAGCGTCCGACATTCCCTTGAAAATTCCGGCGCCGATCCCCGCCAGCATGGCAGCGCCTCGCGCGGTCGATTCGAGCTCGATAGGTCGTTCGACCGGCACCGCAGAGAGATCACTTTGGTATTGCATCAACAGATCGTTTGCTGCAGCGCCACCGTCGACTCGTAGCTTGCCAGGTGCTCGCCCCAGGTCATCGGTCATCGCCCGCATCAAATCATCGACACCATGCGCAATGCCTTCGAGCGTGGCTCGCGCAATGTGTCCTCGATTCGTGCCGCGCGTCAGACCGCTGATCACACCGCGTGCTTCAGGGTCCCAATACGGCGCCCCCAACCCCGACAACGCAGGGACGAACGTCACGCCTTCACACGAGTGTACCGTTCGCGCGAGCGCTTCGATCTCGGATGCCTTCGAGATCAAACCCAGCCCATCTCGAAGCCACTGCACCGCTGCTCCCGCGATGAACGAAGCGCCTTCGAGTGCATAAGTCACGTCGTCGCCGATCTTCCAAGCCACCGTGCCAAGAAGGCCAAAACGACTCGCGATCGGAGCGCTCCCCGTGTTCACGAGCACGAACGCCCCCGTGCCGTAGGTGCATTTTACGTCGCCTGGTTGGAAGCACGCTTGACCGAACAGCGCAGCTTGTTGATCGCCCGCCACACCCGCGATCGGCACACCATCGGGCAACGGCCCAAACCCTTTCGTTCGCGCCAGCACTCCGGCCGATGGCCCAATCGTGGGAAGCACCGCACGAGGTACACCGAACAGCGACAAGAGCTCGTCCTCCCATGCAAGCGAACGCAACCCCATCAGCAACGTACGGCTTGCGTTCGTCACGTCGGTGACGTGGGCTTGTGCCCCCGAAAGACGCCAGATCAGGTACGAATCGACCGTGCCAAATGCGAGCTCACCACGCTCGGCGCGGGCACGCGCTCCGTCGACATTGTCGAGCATCCACGCCAGCTTCGTGCCCGAGAAATACGGGTCGAGCACCAACCCCGTCAGCTCTTTCACACGGGGCTCACGACCCGCGCTCTTCAACGCTGCGCATCGATCTGCGGTTCGTCGATCCTGCCAAACGATCGCACGGTGCACGGGGCGCGAGGTCGCGCGATCCCACAGCAACGTGGTCTCACGTTGTTGGTGATGCCCACCGCCTCGATATCCTCACCACGCACCCCCGGACTCCACGGAGCGCAGTCTCTGTCGCAGCCAGCATAGGAAGCCCAGATGTCCTCGGGCTCGTGCTCGACCCAACCGGGTTGCGGAAAGTGTTGAGGAAGACTTTCGTGGCGTCGCCCGGCCGAGCGTGCGGGGCTGGCCTGAGTTGTCGAGCACGGATGCGTAGAGCCGGTGGTTCCTTGGTCGAGAGCGAGAAGTGCCATCGACCGCGACATTCGCCCAGCAACACCCAAGAAGGCAATGGCTTCCAAGGTCGGACCACCTCGAGCTCCTGCCGCAGCCGAATTGCCGTGCTCTCACCGGGTTTCCGTCCCCGGAAAGATCACCCCTCGCGAGCTTCCGTTGTACATCGGCGCGCATGCTCGTTGGCCTCGAACGACTCCCCTCGTTGCCCTCGCTCGTACACCGTCTGCGCAGCGCCCGTGTTGGCCTCCTTGCCCACCCCGCGAGCGTCGATCGAAGCTTCCGGCACGCCGCGGACGTTCTGCTCGCTCTCGAGATCAAGCCCGCCATCTTCTTTGGCCCCGAGCACGGTTACGGCGGCGAAGCGCAGGACATGATTGGCGTTGCGGATGCTCGTGATGCTCGAACGGGCGCACCGATTGTCAGTCTCTATGGCGACCAGTTCAGCGACCTCTCGCCCACCGCCGAGCACCTCAGCCGAATCGACGTCTTGGTCATCGACCTCGCCGACGTGGGCAGCCGCTACTACACGTTTATCTGGACGGCTCTTCGCCGTGCGAGCTGCCGCCAAAGCAGGCGTGCACTGCGTGATTTCCCCGATCGCCCCAACCCTCTCGGAGCTCACTTCGATCAGGTCGAAGGCAAGCTCATCGAGCCTAGCTATTTGTCGTCTGTCGGGCTCGAGCCGGTGCCCGTTCGACACGGGCTCACTGCGGGTCAAATCGTTCGACGATTCGCCACGCGTGATGGTCTTCACGAGGGAGAGAACGGCGCCTTTTCGATCGTCGAGGTGCTCGATGGCCCTGGTCGAGACGGGGCAGAGGCATGATCGCCCGTTCATTCAAACCTCGCCGAACATGCCCACACTCGAGACCGCACGCGCCTACCCGGGTGGGTGTTTGCTCGAAGGCACCAATCTCTCCGACGGTCGTGGGTTGACTCGACCCTTCGAGATCACGGGCGCACCGTTCATTGACGGACGTGCGCTCGCCGAGGGCCTGAGCAAGACACAGCTACCGGGGTTCGTTGCACGTCCGGTAACGTTCCACGCGATGTTTCATAAACACGCCGGAAAGATCTCTGGCGGCGTGCAGATCCACATCACGGATCACCGAACCTTCAAGCCCTACGCGACCTACCTCGCCTTGATTGCTCTGGCGCACCATCAAGCGCCCGAGCAATTCAGGTTCAGGACCGAGCGCTACGAATTCGTCGACGACATCCCAGCGTTCGATCTGCTCACGGGCTCGTCAGCCGCTCGGGAGGCGATGCTACGAGGCGATGACCCAGCCGACATCGCCCACCGTGAATCAACGCCCCCCGAGGGCTGGCGCGACGTGCTCGCAAACGCTGGCTAACGCACCATCTTCACCACGCTTGGCAGCACGGGTTTTGTTCCTGCGCTGCTGGTCTGGCGACGCAGATACAGGCTCGTCATCTCACGCAAGATCGCAGGGTGCGCACGGAACGCATAACGAGCGATCTTTCGCACGAGCCCGATGCGACCACGCAGCAGCGCAGCCAACTGGTTGCGACGAACGATGGCGTGCTCTGCCTCGGGGTTTTCTTTCATCGAAAACGGGCGCTCATAGATGTTCTTCACGACCACGAACGCCTCGTCGATCAACGTCGCATCGAAGGCACCCAACCCTTCGAGCGCCTCGCGGTGCGATTGGGCCAGCGTCGCGTAGGCAAACAGCGCCGGAGCGAGCTCAGCCATGCCTGTACCCATCTCACCAAACTGCGCCTCGAGCTGAGCCAGCTTCGCGTCGTTGTCGTCGGTCACTCCGTCATCGAAGAGATACCCAAGCGCGCCCGAGATCTCTCCAAGCAGGAAGCGAGCACGTTCAGCGGGGCTGTCTTCTCCTCGAGGCTTCACAGCCAAAACGACATCGACGTGGGCCTGCATCACGAGCTGCTGAAGCTCGAGGATCTCTTGCGCGACCTCTTTCTTCAGGCGCGTTTCTCCAGCGAGATTGGCGTCCTTCAAGCCAGGGCGAACATGGAAGCCATCGCTCATCATCGCAGGCTCCCAGTACTTCTCGACGCACGCACCGATCTGAATCGCCTCCATCAACAACACGGCCATCGGCACATTGAGCTGGTTGGTGACGGGCATCTCACGGGCCTCGTTCAACAATCGCTCGACCATCTCGTTCATCGTCTTCTTGGCCATGACACATCACTCGCTTTCTTGAGCGCATCGCCGCGTCCGTCGAGGCGTTGCGTTGTGCCAAGCCTTCATTGCGAGTCGTGGGCCAACGTCCGATCCGTAACAGCGCAACAGTGCAACCAATCGCCCGTGCACCATGTCGATGTGAGCGAGGTTGATGTCGATGTGAGGGTGCTCGATGTCGATGTAGACCCCCTTCATGTCGATGTAGAGCACCTCGATGTCGATGTGAACGAGGTCGATGTCGATGTAAGGCACCCACCCTGTCGATGTGACGAATCTCTCGGTAAATGAGGCGTTCACAACGGTCGATGTCGGTCGGAGCGCTGTGCTTGGCGCGCTCAACGAGGCTGCATTCGATCCCGAAGTCATCAGTTGCGAGGCGCTCGTCAGCACCGGAGGCGTAACAGCCGACCGACGAAGGGGGTGTTACAGCGGGTGTTACACCCTCGGTGTAATCGCTGGCTACAGGGTGTGGTAAATCAGCAACATTATTCTTCACACGGAGAGTATCGCACCTCATCCCCAGCCCCTTCTCCCAACGCAACTGCGTTCGAGAAGGGGTGCCAAGCGATGTTTTGCAATCCAAACGCCTGTTCCCCTCCGAACGCGAACGCGTTGGGAGAGGGGGATCAAGGGGGTGAGGTGGAAGGCGAATCCAGGAAACTTTTTGGGCGTGGGGTCGATAGGGGAAGGATGAACAATCTTCCTTTGAAACACGATCCGAATCGGCCCACGAAGCAAGGCGCGGAGGGCCTTCGCTCGGTATTTGAGGCAGCGGGCGTCGCCGGTAGAGCAGTACGCGTGGGAAATTCTGCGCGACCGAAGATGTTACGGGCCTGCTTCGACGACAGCATCTCGTTGCCTGGTACATCGTCGACTTTGTTGCATCGAGCTTGGGTTGATCATCGAGGCCGCATGGCAGTGCACACCGAAGCAACACAAATGGCGCGAGACGCCAACAAGGATGCCGACTTGCTCGAGCGCGGATTCGTCGTGCTGAGGGTGAGGGCCGGCGAGCTAAGCGAAGATACACTTCGGGAGCGCGTATCGCCGGTAATGAAGGCCCGCGGGAAGGCATCCCGTCACCCATCTCGTAGGCGATGAGCGTAAGTGACGCACCTCATCCCCAGCCCCTTCTCCAAACGCAAGCGTTTAGAGAAGAGGTGCCCAGCGTTGTCGTGAATCCAAACGTCCGCCCTCTCCGGACGCGACCGCGCTGGGAGAGGGATCAAGGGGGTGAGGTGGGATAGCGCGCCGGGTGATCGCCCGAAGGCGCACCGTCGAAGCGGCCGTCGTCCTTGATGCGACGAATCAGCGCGGAGTGCTCCTCCCACAGACGTGCGGGCATACGCTCGCCAAAGCGCTGCAAGAAGGCACGCTTCGGTCTCGTCGAACCATGCGTTGGGGTCGACATCGAGAAGTTGGTTCAATCGCTCAAAGGAAATGTCGAGGCCCGAGAGATCGAGTGCCTCGGGGGTGGGCACGTTGCCGAGCACCGTCGTCGTCGCTTCGCCAGCGCCACGGATACGCTCGACCATCCACTTCAACACGCGAACGTTGTCGCCGAACCCTGGCCACAAGAACTTGCCGTCGGGGCCCTGACGGAACCAGTTCACGTGGAAGATCTTCGGTGGGTTGGTGAGCTTCGAGCCCACGTCGAGCCAGTGACCGAAGTAGTCGGCCATGTTGTATCCGCAGAACGGAATCATGGCCATCGGGTCGTTACGCGGAACACCCACAGCGCCGGTGGCAGCCGCGGTGGTCTCGCTCACCATCGTTGCTCCGACGAACACGCCGTGTGCCCAGTCGAACGCCTCGAAAACGAGCGGAGCTGCGTGAGCACGGCGCCCACCGAACACGATCGCTGAGATCGGAACGCCCTTCGGATCGTCGATGGTGTCGTCGACACTTGGGCACTGACGAGCAGGAACCGTGAAGCGGCTGTTCGGGTGAGCTGCCTTCTCGGTCGAGCCACGCGTCCAGGGCTTGCCCTTCCAGTCGGTGAGCTTCTCGGGCACCTCACCATCGAAACCTTCCCACCACACTTCGCCGCTCTCGGTGACTGCGACGTTGGTGAAGATGGCGTTCTTCTTGAGCGAGGCGACAGCGTTGGCGTTGGTCTTCGAGCCCGTGCCCGGCGCGACACCGAACATGCCTGCCTCGGGGTTGATCGCCCAGAGACGTCCGTCCTCACCCACGTGCATCCAGCAGATGTCGTCGCCGACCGTGGTGACCTTGTAGCCTGGCAAGCTCGGGATGAGCATCGCAAGGTTGGTCTTGCCGCACGCGCTGGGGAACGCGGCCGCGATGTACGTGGTGTTACCCGCGGGGTCAGTGAGGCCGAGGATGAGCATGTGCTCCGCCATCCAGCCCTCGCGACGACCTTGCGTGCTTGCGAGACGGAGCGCGTGACACTTCTTTCCGAGCAGGGCGTTGCCGCCATACCCAGAGCCGATCGACCAAATCGTGTTGGTCTCGGGGAAGTGGCAGATGAAGCGACGATCAGGAGAGAGGTCGCCGAGGCTGTGGAGACCCTTCACGAAGTCGGTGCTGTTACCGAGCGCTTCGAGGGCAACTTTGCCCATGCGGGTCATGATCTTCATGTTGCAAACGACGTAGGCGCTGTCGGTGATCTCGACACCCACGCGGCTCGCCTTCGAGCCCACTGGACCCATGAGGTAGGGCACCACATAAAGCGTGCGCCCCTTCATACAGCCCTTGTAGAGCGGGGTGAGCTTCTCGCGAGCGTCGGCAGGGCTCATCCAGTTGTTGGTCGGACCTGCATCCTCTTTCTTCTCGCAACAGATGAAGGTGAGGTGCTCGGTGCGAGCAACGTCGGTCGGGTCAGAGCGGTGAAGGAAGCTGTTCGGGTATTTTTCCGGGTTCAGCCGGCTCATCGTCCCGTCCGCCACCATTTGCTCGGTCAGGCGCTTCCACTCGTCCTCGGAGCCATCACACCACACGACCTGGTCGGGTTGCGTGAGCTGGCGAACTTCCTCGACCCACTGCTTCAGCGCCTCGTTGTTTGTCATCACGGAAGATCCTCCACACCAAACCTCAGAGAGAGCGCGGGCTTAGCACAAAGGCGCTGTCGGTACACGTGGGTGTAACCGAATAGGCACGGTGGGTTGTGAACGGTTGGACACAGGTGCCGTAACGTCTGGGACGCTGTGAATGCCGTCAACGCGTCGCGATTCCGACAACGTTCAGATGAACATTGAAGGCGAAAACGAGCTGTTTTCGGGTGTAACTCGACAAGTGGTGTTACACCCGAGGCGCAGTAAGGCAGCTCCCGTTTTCTCGGTGAAAGGGCACCGAGGCGTGGGGGAAGAGCCCTGGTACGCAGCTTGCTCATCCAGGGTTCGTCGTTACCCTCCTGTCGGACCATGACAGGCCCCTTGAGAAGGACACATCCCATGAACCTGTTCCAGCGCACTCTCCGCACCGTTGCTCCCTTCCTTGCCATCGTCGCGTTTGCGGCCAGCGCACTGGCTGGCGAGCCGACGGATGTGGTGAAGGCCAAGCAGAGCCAGGTCATCGGCATGTTGAAGGCCCAGCCCGATGCCTCGAAAGAGCGTGACCAGAAGATCGCAGCCGTTCTGTTGGGCCTGTTCGACTACGAGACGATGGCAAAGAACAGTCTGAGCGCCGATGAGTGGTCGAAACGCTCGGACGCAGAGAAGCAGCAGTTCTCGTCGCTGTTGAAGCAGCTCATCCAGAAGAACCTCGAGCGCAACCTGAAGAGCACGCAGGATTACAACCTCGAATTCACCGGCGAAGACGTCAATGGCGACAGCGCCACGGTGAAGACCAAGGCCATCAAAGCTGGTTCGCGTGATGAGCCGTACGCGATCAACTACACGATGACCAAAGGCGGCAGCGGCTGGCGCTCGACCGACGTCATCACCGAGGATGTCAGCATGGTCGACGGCTACCGCAGCCAGTTCACCAAGATCATCGCCCGCGACGGCTGGGATGCGCTCATCAAGAAGATGAAGGATCGCCTCGCCAACGGCGGATGAACCCACACCGGTGAATCTCGCTCGACCTCAACCCATCTGAGCGAGTCTCATCCACCCCGCAGAGCATCGCGGCTAGAACGAGAGCAGCCCCCCAACAAGCGGGCTGCTCTTTTTCACTTTGTGGCCCCGCTCTCGAGCGCGCGTTGCAAATCCGTTTGAATCTCGGAGAACACCACCGCAGGCACATCGCCGAACTTCACCTCGGCGTCGGCAGCAGAGTTGCGCGCAGGCTCGCCCTTGAAGAACTTGACGGTGCTGACCTTCTGGTTGCCGTAGCCCTTACCTGACGTGCTCCCGACGCCAGGATCGATCGTGACCTCTGCGCCATGGCCGTGTCGCGAGAAGTACTTTCGAAGCAGCGTGAACCTCCAGCTAGCTGATTTGAGAAGCTCCCAGCCCGAATCGGTCATCGCCCGGACCAACAGCTCCGAGTCCATCTCGTGCGTGCGGCTTCCGGGGGTTGCTCCGTCGCCGTACTTGAAGAGAGGGCGACCGACTTGAGCGAACGGCTGCACGACTTTGTAGTCAGAGAGCTGCTGCGCCCATGCAGCGCGCACGGCGTCTGCGAGATGTAGCGGGTGAACGACCGAGATCTCGGCATCTGCGGCCAACGTGAACGACGAGTCTTCGTGATCCGTGAGAGACCCATCCTCGGTTGCACGGAAGGTGGCGGTGATTGCCCCGCCCTCGCCAAGAACACCCCACACCAAGCTACGAGCGAAATGGGTGAGCACCGGGTGAGCGAGGATGTTCTTGCGCCACGTTTCTGCGTGCCAGACGCGCCCATCGACCATCGCCTTCTCGAAGCGAGACACCTGCGTGTTGAAGGTGCGTGAGAGGTGAGCGACGAGCTGTCGGTATTGCGCGCGGGCAAGATCGACCTTGCTCAAATCGTCCTCGTTACGCGGAGTGGGCAGCGACTTGAGCAGGTGTCCGGCTTGATCGACGACCGTCCACTCTCCTACCCCACGAACAACCAGCCGATACTTGTGCGCTCCGTAGTCGAAGCCAAACGAGCTCGCGCTATCGAGCGAGCAATGAGGCACGAACTCATCGAGCAAACTCTCTTCGTCGAGATCGCGTTCTTTCTCGATCTCTTCGAGCAGCTTCAACGCAGCCTTACGAGTGCCGTCGTCTTGGTGTGAATGCGCAAGGCTCGCGATCAGCGTGATCGCATCGTCGGTGGCTGCGATGCGCAACATCGCGAGCTCGATACTGCTCTGTTTGTGAATACGGAATGACAACGATCGCAGATGCGGCTCGACGGCCAAGATCACGCGCTCTGCCGGGAAGCACGGGATGATGTGAAACACCCACTTCTGATCTTTCGGCTCGTGCGCCTTGTAGAACGCTTCGAGCAATGCCACCGCGTAGTCAGCACCACTCTCGGGATCAATGCGCGAGAGAAGCTCGGTCAGACGCGCAGATCGCACATAGTTACGCCCCGTCTCGGGCATGTCTTCGAGAGAGAGTCGCGACAGCAGCGCGTGATTGATCTCGAGCGGAGCCAGCTTGCCGTCGGTGGTCTTCAATCGAGGAAGGTTGTCGTCCTTCAAGAAGTCAACGTCGACATCGACGCGCTTGAGCGTCTTGATCCAGCTTGGCCAATCGCTGATGTCCGCCTCTTGAACAGCTTCTGCGGTCGCCGGAGCCAGCGCTGCGCGCAGACCTGCACGCGCCTTCTCGGGCATGCGTTCGATCTCAGCGTTGACGAGATCGCCATGACCACGATCTCGTATACGACGAAGCATATTGAGCGCAGGCTCTCGCATCTTGCCGCGTGAGATGGCGAGCGGAAGCAACCCAGCAACGGCGTTCGCCCCTTCTTCGAGCAACCACTGCTCTGCCGGCTTGGCGAGCTCGCGCGATGCCGACAAGCTGCTCGCCAGCGACAGGTCGAGCATCGTCGGTGCCATCGTCGACGAGTGCAGTTGAAGAATCGCCGGCAGCACGGTGCTCTTCGACCACGAACGCCCGTGCTTCAGCGCGTGATCGAGCAACCACGGAATGTGCTCGAAGCCCGTGCGCGCCACCAATCGACGAACCTCGCGAGGTGTGATCGTCGCATCGTATCGGCTGAAATAATGGAAGTACTCGTCGGCAGTATCGAGCGCGTAGATGATGTCGAAAATCTGCTCGTGATAGCCGTAGCGCGAGGTCTTCGCTCCGACGACGCTGTCGAGAATCCTGCGGATTTGCCCTTGATGGGGCGCGCGATGCAGCAGCTTCTGCGCGAGGTTCATCCCGTAGTAATCGTCGAGCTTCAGCGCGGCGACTTGCGCCCCCACGACCTCGAGGAGCTTCAGCTCTTCGGCTTCACCTTCGGGCCCCGTGTATGGAGGGCCGAAGTTGTCGACGTGCGAGTATCGATTGCTGACCGGAACCGCCTCCCCGACGATCCGCGCCGTTTCGGCGAGACCAAACAACTCACGAAGACACTGCGAGACCCAACCGATCTCTGCTGCGTACCAAGCCACCGACGCCGTTGAGACCGCAGCGTAAAACTGCGCGAGCTCTTCTTGTGCTTGCTCGGCGGAAAATGGCGCACTGAGGTCGAGCGACTTGAGTTGATTGATTGTCGCTTCACCCGGCTGTGCGTCGGTCAAACGAATGCGTGAGGTTGCGGCCTTGAACCAAAAGATCGCTTCTTCACGCGAGAGGCTACCGAACTTGCTCAACCAGCCGCTGGTCCAGGGGTCGTAATCCCAGCGCGGGTACACGTTCTCGCCAGGCGGAACAGGCATACCTTTCGGCACTGCCTCGAGGCACTTGTCCAGATGGAACTTGCGAGGCGTTTCAGGCGGAACCGGACGGAAAGTGTTGGTCGCTTCGGCAAGCTCAGCCAGCGAGAACGTGTGAAAGTCGTGCACCGTTGTCGAGTGAATCTTGCTTGCGTTCGACGCGCTCTCGTTGTCGCTCATCGCTGTCTCCGTGTTGTCTTCGACACTGAACTCGTTGGCGCGGCGAGCTTACTCAATCGCCACTGAAAAAGACTCTCTGAAGCTCTCGATAGAGCTCGCTGAGCAATGAGGCCGGTAGCTCAGTCAACGGCGCTCGCACAATCTTCTCGTGAGCTCGACCACTATGCGCAAACCAGTTGAGGTCAGTGGCCGACACCGTGGGTTCGTAGACCCAGGTCTTGAGTGTCAGCGATGAAGAATCCTGGTCATCGAAATGACCCACGAACCCAATGCATCGCCAGAGCGAGAAGATCTTGTAGCACGCTCGTTGCCCCACCGACGTATGAAGCTCGCGTACATTCGAGTACGAGTAAGACCAACCGTACCGACCCATACGAGTGTACAGATCTGCGTCGAGCAGCCCTTGTCGGATCGGCACCGGAGCACCGATCGTATGCACATCGCGCATGAGCTGCTCGATAGGCTGAATCAGCTTGTAGTCGTCAAGCTGAGCACGCCACGCAGCGCGGACCTCCTCAGACATCAAAACAGGGTGCGCGAGCTGCACCGAAGCGTCGTCAGGAAGCACGAACGTATCGTCGCCAACACTACAGAGCTCTGAGCCAGCCGATGCTCGAAAGGTCGCCCATGACACTCGCCTGTCGTGAGCCGCAACTGCGCTCGGAGGCGGCTCTCCGGGCGGAACAGCAGCCCAGATCATCGTTCGCGCAAAGTAGTTGAGCAGCGGATGTTTGCCGAAGCTTTCGAGCCACGCGTTCGCAGTCCATCGTGTCGAGCGCACCATGGCGCCTTCGAGACGTCGCAACAGCTCGAGAGACAAGCTCTTGATGCCTCGCGCGAGTGTTCGGTAGGTCTCGGTGGCATGCCACGCCAACATCGCATCGTCGGTCTTGCGCGGTTTCGGGAGCGCATCGAGGCGAGCGTTGGATTCGTCTTCGATTACCAGGTCGAGGTCGACCAACCGCACCCTGAATTTTCGAGGCCCGAAGTCGAGCCACATCTCTGCCCGCTCGTTGAGACCAAACGTCGGTACCGACCGTTCAACGAGCTCATCGCTGGCAACACCTCGACGGGCTGCGACACGACGAATCGCGCTCGACGCTGCCTCGCGTGGCACCTGCTCGGTGAGATGCGTTTCGAGGCGAGAAAGCCAGAGCAACGCTTGCTCTGTCGCAAGTGATTCGAGCAGGTCGATCGTGGCGCTCAACGCGTCGTCATCGCGAGAAGGAACCGCCAGCGTGAGCTCGCCGAGCTTCATCACCACGACGTCGGTCGCCACTCGCTCGACCGTGCGAATCACCCAGATCAACCCATCGGGGAAGGCATCACGTGCGACCAACTCGAGCAACTCGATCACCCATCGCTCGAACGAGATCGGCGACACCATCGCGAGCAACTCATCGAGCCGCGGGCTGGGCGTCGGCTCGGAAAGCAACGCGAGCAAAGCCTGCGAAACCGAAAGCGGAGCATCGTGGCCCGACGCAACGAGCGGCGACAACAAGTCAGCCGCAACGGCATCAGAGCCCGTCGAAAACGACGCGTACTCGTCGAGCCATGAGGGCCACACCACCTCGGGCGAAGCGGCCTCT
>JAXLYQ010000067.1:0-22848 GCA_046351315.1 Polyangiaceae bacterium | reverse complement strand
CGCCATGAGAGTGCGCGATGAGCTTTCCACCTTCGCCCGGAAGTGATAGCTCACGCCGTCCCCGAGCAGGCGTAAGGCCCAAAAAGGGCCGACTAGCCTAATTTTCCGGCGGATAAGCACACGATGGACACCTCGGATATCAAGAAGAACCTGAAGCTCATGGTCGACGGATCGCCCTACACGGTCGTCGACTTCCAGTTCGTCAAGCCCGGCAAGGGCCAGGCGTTCACGCGGGTGAAGATCCGCAACCTCGCCACCGGAGCGGTGCTCGAGCGAACGTTCAAGTCGGGTGAAAAGCTCGAGCCGGCCGACGTCGAAGAACGCCAGATGCAGTACATCTTCGAGGACGGCGAAAACTTCGTCTTCATGGAGCCTGCGAGCGGCGACCAGAGCTATGTCCCGAAGGAGAAGATCGGCGAAGAGTCGAAGTTCCTTCTCGATGGCCTCGAAGTGGACATCGTCTTCTGGAACGGCAACCCCATCGGCGTGACGCTTCCGGCGCACGTGGTGATCCAGATCACGCACAGCGAGCCTGGCGTGAAGGGCGACACGGCAAGCAACGTGACCAAGCCGGCGACACTGTCGACGGGCGCGCAAGTCAACGTCCCACTCTTCATCAACGAAGGTGACTGGGTGAAGGTTGATACGCGCACGGGCGAGTACCTCGAGCGAGTGAACCGGCGCTGATGAAACGGGTCGGCGCGCGAGGGCTGGGATTCATGGCGGGGGCGCTCGCCGCCCTCGTCGCACCGGCCGCTCAGGCAGGTTCGTTCAACGACAACGGCGATTTCTCCTTCGGCGACAACACAGCCGCCACGGAAGGATTCGAAAGCTTCACCGCGACCACGGGCATCACGATCGCTGATAGCTCCGCGGATTCACCTTCGCTCGAAGGCACCAAGTTCGCGCAGGTCAAGGCTCAACAAGCCCCTGCGACGGTGAGCTTCACGTTGAGCGATACGAACACCGTCAGCGTACGCATCCGCATGTACCTGCGAAGCGGATCGCTCTTCGGTGGTCTGTACGTTGACTACCCCGCGACGGACACAGGTGGCCCAGGCGCGATCGCTGCGTTGTACCCCACCGGGCTCGTGACGAGCGACGGTTGGTACGAGGTAGTGTCTGGCCCCGTACGCGTCGAGCAAGCACGTACCCCGGCGGTCGGCTTGTACATGCTGGGAAGCGCCGACGTCGACGCGATCGAGCTCGAGCGTGTTGCGGATGTGCCAGGGCCCGTGCCTTGCGACAACGCAGGCGACCCCATTTGCGGCGCGGGGCACTTCTGTGCCGCGGGGTGGTGTCGAGATGGCGCGCAGTTCGTTCCGCCGTTGCCTCCTGCTGATCAACGCGCTGCGATCGCCTCGTACCTCGAGGGACGTTTGCGTGTTCTTTTCGGCGGGCGATACACGCGACAAGAGCGCATGCCTCTCGCACTCGCGTCGTTGAGCGCGATGGCAGACGCGAGCGACGCGTGGACGTACTGGAACTCGTTCATCACGGGTATCCACCTTCTTCACGATTGGCACTCCAGCACCAACGGCCCGCAGGATTTCACCATCGGCGCTCGCAACGCACTGACGGTGTGTTTCGTTGAGGGCGAAGGCGATCTGTCCCACGCACAATGGCCTGCCGACCCCGTTCTGAAGGACGTGCTGGTCTCGCATACAGGCACAGCGGGGAACGCTGGATTGAAGCCAGGCGATCGCATTGTCGCGGTCGATGGAGTGCACCCGATTACGTTTGCGGAATCACTCGCGAACATCGATTGGGGCACGTGGCATTCGGATGATCCGAACGGCCACGCAGAAGCGGTCGAGCGACTTGGACATCTGATTCAGATGTACGCGAAGGAGCTCACGGTGGTGCGTTGTGATGGCGCAACGCAACAGTGCAGCGACCCCGAGACGCTCCAGGTCAAGGACCTCGACCCCGAGGACGGCTCACTCACCTACCCCAACTGCGATCACCGCCCGATGTACCATCTGGCGAGCAATGGCCCGGACGCGGCGACCCACGCGGTGTACGACGTGTATCACGGTCTGCTCGCCGATAGTCAGCCAGGCGAGAACCTGTACGGCGTGGTCTGGAACGACGTCTATCTCACCGATACGTCGGACGCGAACAACACGTACAAGCCCGCGATGGATGAGCTTCGTGCCAACGCATCGGGGGTGATCCTCGACCACCGAACCGGCAACGGCGGCACTGAGCTCGCGGCGGAGTATTTGACGAAGTTGTTCATCCCACCGAGCAACGCCGTGGCCGTAAGCGCAAGCCCTACGGGTACGTACGGATGGTTCGATGATCCGTTCGACGACGCAGCGGCGATGAAGATCTACAACTCGCTGAAGGGCTCGTATTCGGCATACAACATCGGAGCGTCGAACGCGCGCACGGACATGCCAACGGCGGTGCTGCTCGCACGCGACGGTAGCGCGAGTGATTGGTGGCCTCTCGGCATGAAGGGAGGGCCCAAGGTTCGTCTCTTCGGGCGCCAAACGGCGGGGGCGTTCTCGACCTTCACGGAGTTCAAGTACTACGGGATGGGCTGGCAGCTCGCCTCGGGCGACTTGATCATGAAGGACGGCTCAACGCGATTGGGACAGGGGGTTCAACCCGACGAGGAGGTGTTGCCTCGTCAGTCGGATCTTCTGGTGGGCAAAGACACGGCGTACGAACGTGCGCTCGAGTGGGTTCGTTCTTGTTTGACGGGGGCCTGCCAATGACGCGCGCCACTGCTCTTTCGAGCTTTCAATTGATTTCGGCCGCTGTCGTCGCGATGGCTTCGTTCGCGTGTGGAAGCGAGGGCGACACGACACTCGCCCCCTACGCTGCACCCACAGGCGGAGCCGCCGGCGCCGCAGGCACTGCGGGAACGGGCGGAACGGCAGGCTCGAGTGGCGCTTCGGGAAGCTCGGGAACCGCTGGCACAGCGGGCTCTTCAGGCACCGCGGGCACAGGCGGAACGGGCGGTAGCGCTGGCGCACCAGCGCGTGTCGTCACCCAACGCAACCCCATCGGAAACGTCGCGTTCGCACAGAACCTGATGATCGACGGCGATTTCGAGTTTACGGGTCGACAGGGCCAAACGCCCTGGTTGGCGCTCGATTCGAACGGACAAGCGAGCCTGAAGTTCGCCACGGGTGGTCGTTGTCACTCGGGCATCAAGTGCGGCTCGCTCACCTCGGGTCAACAGATGATCGGCTATTACATCTCGCCTCGACAGGGCAAGGTGCAGGTCTCTCTCTGGATCAAGCCCGCAACGGGTGTTTGCGCCGATGCTCGTGTACACACGATCGATATCCAGGTGGGCTCGTACGCCGATTCGATCACCTCTGAAACCGAAACCGCGGGCCCCGATGGCTGGTGTCACTTCACGGGCATCGGGCGAAACCTGGCGGGTAAAAGCCCTGCGCTCTTCGTCGAGCTCGATGACACCGCCACAGGCACGGTGTTGATCGACGATGCGGTGGTGCTTCCAGACGACGGCACCACCAACACCGCGATGAAAGAGCCGAAGGTCAGCATCGAGCACATCACGCGGCTGAAGAGCCACGCAGACTGGATCACTCGCCACCGTCGGTTCTGATCGGTGAAGTCGACGTGTCGCGTCGACGTTCGGTCGGCGTTCGGTCGACGATGGGTCGAGTCAGTCTCGCTCATCGTCGTGCGGCAGAAACGCCCGCCGCACTTGTCGCGAGCACGTCGACCGCGTACATCGGGTGAGCTTGTTCACGTCTCGATGGGCCCACGGTTCAGCATCACGACAAGTTGCTGCGGTCGCCTCTGCATTGGTGCTCAGCTCGCTTTCGACGAGCGCTCGCGCTGACAACGACCCGTACCTCGATTTCTGGACCATCGAGACCCCGCACTTTCGCGTTCACTACGCGAGCAATATCGAACCCATTGCTGAGCGAGTCGCTGACCTCGCAGAGTCGATTCACACGCGGCTGACCCCCGCCCTCGGTCACTCGCCGACCGAGGTGACGCACATCGTCCTGACCGACAACACCGACAGTGCGAACGGGTCGGCGACGTCGCTGCCGTACAACACCGTGCGGCTCTACGTCACGGCGCCCGACGATATGTCACCACTTGGTGACTACGACGACTGGTATCTCGAGCTGGTCACGCACGAGTACACGCACATCCTTCACACCGACAATATTCACGGCATACCCGCCATCGCAAACGCGGTCTTGGGGAAGACCTTCGCCCCGAACCAAGCGCAACCTCGCTGGCTACTCGAAGGTCTCGCCGTGCTCGAAGAATCGACGCATACGAGCGGCGGTCGCAACCGCTCTGCGATCTTCGATATGTACCTTCGCGCCGATGTGCTCGACGGCCACATCGCTTCCATCGATCAGATCAGTCACCTGCCTCGTCGCTGGCCAACGGGCAATCTTTGGTACCTCTACGGCTCGCGTTTTTTGACCTGGATCACCGAGACCTACGGCGAGCAAACCATGCGCGCAGTCTCGGCCGACTACGGTCGTCAAATCATCGCGTTCGGTATCAACCGAAGTATTCAGCGAGCCACGGGGCGCACCTACGTCGATTTGTATCCTGCGTGGATCAAGTCGCTCGAGCGCAAGTACGGCGAGATGATTCAGCGCGCGGAAGCGAGGGCCGGAGGGCTTCGTGAAGGCAATCGGATCACTCACCATGGCCGACAGCTCGCGCACCCACGTTGGCTTCCAGCCGGAGCTCGACGCGATGCGAAGACACAAGAAATCGCCTACGAGCTCGATGACGGTCATTCACGAACCGGCATCTTCAGGATGAAAATGGTCGATGGCACTCACAGCGATGAGTCGTCATCCGAGCTCTGGATTCGCGGCTACGGCAACAACACCGTCACACTCGATCGAGAGGGCAACGCGATCTTCTCGACCACCGAAGTTCACAAGCGCGTTTATGACTTTACCGATCTGTCTCGCTTGCCCGCTGGCAAGAGCTCGCCCGATGGCGATGAGCCCGAGCGCGTGCGTGCGACGCAAGGTTTGAGGGCGAGCGACCCTGACGTGAACCGCGACGGAACGAAGGTCGTCTATTCGGTGAATCGTCGAGGGACGACGTTCTTGTCGATCGCGGACGTGTTGCCTGAGGGCGGGCTTGGGCCGTCGAAAGTGCTTGTCCCCACGGCACGATACAATCAGGTGTTTTGCCCTCGTTTTAGCCCCGACGGTACACGCGTCGCGTACAGCTCGTGGACATCGGGAGGATACCGAGACATCCGGTTTGTCGACATCAAATCGGGGGCGCTTACCGAGCTCGCCCACGACCGTGCAATGGACACGCAGCCATCGTGGGCACCCGACGGAAAGACGATTTTCTACTCGTCCGATCGAACCGGTATTCACAACATCTACGCGTACGACTTCGACACCCAGAAGACCTGGATGGTCACGAATGTACGCACCGGCGCGTTCATGCCCGAGGTGTCGCCCGACGGGCAATCGATGCTCTACGTCGGATACACCACCGAGGGATTCGATCTCTACGCGATGAAGATCGATCGCTCCGCGTGGACTCCAGCCGAGCCCTATGTCGACGATCGTCCTGACCCGCACCCCGAGCCGAAAGCGATCGCGTGGCCCCGACAC
The DNA here is from genome assembly GCA_046351315.1 of Polyangiaceae bacterium. GTDB lineage: Bacteria > Myxococcota_A > Polyangia > Polyangiales > Polyangiaceae > JAXLYQ01. The sequence goes on along the minus strand of JAXLYQ010000067.1, from coordinate 17,242 downwards.
AAGTACGACCCGCTACCGAGCTTGCGACCTCGCTCATACAAGCTCGAATACGGTACGGGTACGTTTGGTCCAACGCTGACCGTATCGATGGATGGATCGGACGCGATTCCGATCCACGGGTTCTCCGCCGCGCTCTCGATCGACACCGTGGTGGGCAGCCCGCAGTTCAGCGTCGGGTATTCGTATGGGCGTCTACCGTTCGACTACCGCAGCTCGTTCTTTCGAACGCTTACACCAAGACGCGATTACCGAATCAACGACGACATCCCCGAGACGCGCGAGCAGACCTTGGGTTGGACGAACTCGATCGTCTACACCGTGCCGCGGGCGTTCGACTCGTTCTCATTCTCGCTGGGTTACACGGCGGCGATGTTCGATCGCTCGCTTCCCGTACCCACAGCGCTCGATCCGCAGGCGCAAATCACGGTCAACCCACGTGTTCGCGGTTATCTAGGCATCGCCAGATTCGGCTTCGGTTACTCGAACGTAGAGCGATACCTGTACTCGGTGGGTGCGTCTCGAGGGTTCTCGTTCTCGATGGGTTTCGACGCTGCGGGGCGCGAGACTGCGTCCGAGTACAGCGTGTACTCGTTCAACGCATCGCTGACCAAATACATCCAGACGCCCTGGCATCGTGATCACACGATCTTGCTTCGTGGCTCGAGCGCCGTGACGGGGGGCACCTACCCGCGGCAGAACATTTACTACGTCGGTGGTTTCGTCGATTTGCCACCGCTCGATGTCATTCAGAAGAACCTATTTCAGGGTGGTTTTGTGCTTCGCGGTTACCCGGCCAACGCCTACAGCGGGCGCCAGTACCACCTGGGCAACATCGAATATCGCTTCCCCATTTGGCACCCCGAGCGTGGTCTTTACACCGTACCTGCGTTCTTCAATCGGCTCGCGGGTCTTGTCTTTCTCGACTACGGCGGGGCGTTCGAGCGGCTCGATACCGACCATTGGCGATCGCAGTTTCACACCGGCTACGGCGGTGAGCTGCTCTTCGACACCACCTTCGGTTACTTCGTGAGCACGACGACGCGACTGGGTTATGCACGCGGAGGCAGCCCGGAAGCCTACGCAAACGGTCGAGTCTACTTCGTCATCTCGTCCGCGTTCTGAGCGCGACGCGTACGCCAGAGCTCCCACTCCCCCGCTTTCGCAACGCGGTCTGCGTGCGCACTGGCCATCGTCAACATCTGCGCGCTGGGTGCCCAACGGTGCACGAGAACGAGGTCAAAGTTGTCCCAGATCTCTTGCGCGCGGGGCCAATCGTGACGGTGAAAACCGATGCGATGAATCTGCGCGCCATCGACGTAGCGAATGGTGCCAGTCGATTGAATGCCTGTCGTATCGGCGGTGAACCCAAACGAGTCGGACATATAAAACTTCTCGACGTGCCACCACGAACCACCGAGAAAATAAGTGCTCTCGGGCGATAGCTTCACGTAGTGCAGACGGTGCCGAGGAGGTGCCGCGGCCAATACTTGATCGAGCCCGAACGCCTCGCGCGCCTCGAAGTTTCGCAAGCTCGAGAACCACAGCGCTTGATGCGACGTGACCAGCAACACGATCGCGACGATCGATACGCGTCGCCACACCAGCGAGAGCGACGCTGCAACGGGAGCCGCAAACACGGGCGCGAGCCAGAGGGCCATGTTCACGTGCCGAGAAGAGATCCCCGCTTGGTTCTGGATATCCTCGGGCAGCACGAAGTACGCCGCAAACGTCGCGAGGCAGGACAACTCGAGCAACCAAGAACGCGACGGAACTTTTGCGCGTCTTTCTAGAACGAACGTTACAAGTCTCGACACCACCAGAAACGACACCGCGACCGCGAGCCAACGAACATCGTCCCCTGAGCGAAGTGCTTGAGAAGGCCCCGCGCCAAGGTCGTGAATGAGCTGGCGAAGCGGTTTGAATACGGCGCCGTAGCCCTCTGAAAGCGTTGCGGTTTGCCCGAGCACGGCACCTGCGCCACGCCCTGCACCGAACGAGCGACCATACCAACGGGCGAACAGCAGCAGCGCTGGCAGCACGATGACCAACGCGTTGAGCGCCACGCTTGCCATGGCTTTCCATCCATCGGCACGCTTCGACACCAAACGCGCCAAGGTCATCACGATCGTCAACGGCCCGAGCCAAAGAAAGAGATGCGCGTGTGCCAGAAACACGAGCGCAATCACGCACGAGGTGAGGGCCACTATCGTCGGTGAAGGTCGCCTCAACGCACGATCGAACAGTGGCAACGCAAGAACGAACAACGGTGCAGCGAAGAGCATGTTCGCCACACCCGCGATGAAGAGCATACCGTAACAAAACGGCACCGATAGCAACGCGGCCCACGCGGATCGACCGACCGATCGCAGCGCGTACAAAGTGGCTAGCGGCAGGGCCGCAAGAAACGCCGCGATGCCCAATCGCACCGCCAAGGTCACTCCGATCAGACGTCCTGCGTAGCCCGCGCACAGGTAGAGTAGCGAGTTGGCCAGCAATGGATCGAATGGCTCGTACAACGCGGTGTACAACAGGCCTTCTCTGCCTCGATCTGCGACGACCGCCGCAATCGCCATATGGTGACCGAGGTCTTGCATGGGCTGGAATTTCCAGGCCATGAAGACACCGACACTCCAGCTCACGGCCAGCCCGAGCGCGGCAACCGGAGCAACAGTAAGCGGCTCGCACGTCGCGTCGTCACACGGATCCATCCGACGTAGCCAAGCATTGAGCCGGTCTACAGGAGCGACCCACCAGGCCGACGCGTGCACGCGACTCGCTCACACCTTCCATCGATTCGAGCCAGGCCCCGCGTCACGCTTCTTTTTGCGAATGCGGGTCTCACGATCTCGGGCCTCTGTGGCCGCAGGCTTAGGACGAATTTGGATGCGCCCTTGAACACGATTCGCGAGCTTTTCAGCCTCCTTCACACGCTCCTTCGACGCCTCCATAAAGCGCGTCTGGCATCGCACGAGCGGCTCGCCTTCTTTGACCTCGACACGTACGTAGCGGCCGTCCGGTTGAAGCACCCACGACTTCGTGTTGTCGGAGAGCATCACATTGAGGATCTCGTTCGTAAGGCGCGTCTTGATTTGAGGATCGAAGATCGGCACCAACACCTCAACGCGGCGATGGAAGTTTCGCGGCATCCAATCTGCCGACGACAGGTACACGTCATCCTCGCCACCGTTGGCGAACCAGAACACACGCGAGTGCTCAAGGAATCGATCGATCAATGCAACGACTCGAATGCGTTCGCTGACGCCTGGCAACGACGGGCGAAGGCAGCAAATACCTCGCACCAACAACGTGATGTCGACGCCCGCCTGCGCAGCGGCGTACAGCGCGTGAATCACCTCGGAGTCAACGCACGCGTTCATCTTCGCGATGATGCGCGCCGGGCGCCCTGCCTTGGCGTGCTCGGTCTCACGCTGAATGAGCGCCACGATCTTTTCGGCTAGCCCGAGCGGCGCCACGGTCAACGCCTTCCACGCTTGCGGCACGCTGTAGCTCGTCAACAGATTGAAGAGCGCCGTCACATCTTCACCGATCACATCACGCGAGGTGAACAACGCGAGGTCGGTGTAAAGACGCGCGGTGGATTGGTTGTAGTTGCCCGTCGAGAGGTGCACGTATCGACGGATGCGATCCTTCTCGCGCCTCGCCACGAGACAAGCCTTGGCGTGAGTTTTCAACCCTTGAACGCCGTAGACCACATGCACGCCGGACTTCTCGAGCGTGCTCGCCCAACGGATGTTCGACTCTTCGTCGAAACGAGCCTTGAGCTCGACGATCGCAGTGACTTGTTTGCCGTTTTCAGCCGCGCGGGCGAGCGCTTTGACAATGGGCGAGTCACCACCCGCTCGGTAGAGCGTCTGTTTGATCGCGAGCACATGTGGGTCTTCGGCGGCTCGACTCACGAACTCGACGACAGTGTCGAAGCTTTCGTAGGGGTGATGCAGCAACACATCACGCTCGCGCAGGACAGCAAAGAAGTCTTCCGCATCTCGAAGCGGAGGAACCACATGCGACCCCCATGGCTCGTCTCGCAGATCACGTCGCTCATCTCGTGCGACCAACGCAGTGAGATCAGCCAGGTGAAGGGGCCCAGGGATGCGGTAAATATCCTCGGTCTCGTTCACCTTCAACGCGCGACAAAGTCGACTGAGCGATCCGCTGCTGATGTTACCTGAAACCTCGACACGAACGGCTGCTCCGCGGTCCCGACGACGAAGCTCTTGCTGAATGGTTTGAAGAAGGTCCTCGCCCTCTTCTTCGTCGATTTCGAGGTCCCAGTTTCGGGTGACTCGAAACGCGTAACAACCACGAAGCTTGAACGCAGAGAAGATCTCGTGCGCGTGACGAGCGATGACATCTTCGAGCAACACGAATGCGTGCTTCGCAGTGGGGTGCGGCACGGGCATCACCCGTCGAAGCACCTCGGGAACCTGCACGACGCCGAAAAAGCTCATCTCGACGCCTTGATGCTCTCGAACGAACATCACGCCAATGTTGAGCGACTTGTTCTTGAGGTGCGGGAACGGGTGATTCGGGTCGACCGAGATCGGCGTCAGTACCGGGAAGATGTCAGCGCGATATTGTTTATCGAGCAGCTCGAGCTGAGCGGGTGTGAGATCTTCGGGGCGAAGCAGGACAATCCCATCACGCTCGAGCGCAGGACGCACAAGGTCATTCCATGCGCGATACTGCCCTTCGACAAGCTCATGTGCGCGAGCACTGATGGCCGCGAGTTGCTCTCCGGGAGAGGCTCCATCAGGCGGCAAATCGGCGAGATCGCCTTGTAGCTGTTGCTTCAAACCCGCCACGCGAACCATGAAAAACTCATCGAGGTTCGAGGCGACAATCGCGAGAAACTTCAGCCGCTCGAAGAGCGGAACAGCCGCGTTCTCAGCTTCAGCGAGCACACGTGCGTTGAACTCGAGCCACGACAGCTCACGATTGATGAACAGCGCGCGCGAGTCGATCGCTCCGTTTGAGACAGCCGCTACCGGCGGAGGTGTTTGGGCAACCCCAGCCTGTCGCAGCGCGGCCCCCGGGTTGCTTGGCGGCTCTGCGGCCGGGGGAACGGGAGTCTGAAATGCGACGGGGGGATCAATCCAGTTGGTCATGCGATGTGGACGCGCGAATGTGCACGCGAAACCGGACCAGGTTAGCCGCGGGCTACACATGACGGCAAACCAATAGGGTCGCTCTGCGTGGCAATCGTGAAACGAGTGCTTCAGTTGAACTCGATTTTTGCCGGCGGAACCTTGCGCTTACTTGGGCCAACCGCGTTGGTTGGGTTCGGCAACGGGGCACGATCGGCGGCTTTCACCTCAGGCGCGGGCTCGCTCTTGGTGGGCTTGTACACAGGCTGACCCTTGGCATCCGCGCAACATCGGAACGAGATGAAGTAGTACGTGAAGTCAGGTGGGTGGCTGGTCGTCATCGGTCGACACGCGTTACGAACGTGGCCCCATGCGCCGCCCTTCAACCCAGCCCATTTGCTCTTCGACTCGGGCGGCTGATCACTGGTCACCCACTCGTCAAAGTTGCCTGTGAGATCGTGAACCCCATACCCGCTCTTGCACCGAGGCATCGCACCGCTGCGAACACTCTGATCGATCTTCGCCAATGCAGGCCCAGAGACCGCAGGGTCGTGGTGATAGATCAACTTGAGCGGCGGGTTGATGTATTCGTTGTCGATGTTGCACGCGGTGTTGTCGCGCTTCCATCCGTACGGAAACGGCGTTTTATCAGGGCCCTCACACGCCGTGACCCACTCGCTCTCGTAACAGAGGCGTTTACCTTTTGATTCGCACGTGGCTTGCGCGTCGTACCAAGAGACCATCCACGGAGGATGTGCCCCCTCGGCATTGGGGTATTCGTATTTGTCGATACAGAATTTTCGAGGCTCTTCGGCGCCACGACACACCGTCTTCGGTGCGAACTCATGACAAATCTGTAGGTGATTGGGCTTGTTGTATTCGCTCTTCAAGCAACGCCGCTCGACCTTGTCGTGAGGGCAGAACGATCCGTCGACGTAGATCATATCGCTCGGACAGGTCTCGTCTTTTTCTCCGCCGGCTTGGGCTCGGGTTGCGCCACGACTGCGGCGTCTTCTACCGAAGCATCTTCGCTTGGCGCATCGGGCTCTTCGGCGACGACCGGCCCTGCATCAGGCGCAACGGCGCGTGGAGGCTCTGGCGGGGGCTGCCCTGCGCATGCGCCGATGGCAGCGACGAGACCGAGAGATGCCGAGATCCAAAGACGGAGCGACGAAGGCATGGGGCGTGGCGATACTTCGGGAACCGCTGGTTCGCCACCCTCATCGAGCCTTCGCGTGACCCACCACAAAACGCACGTTAGCGTCGTGCGATGGACGAACGGATCGCGGTCGTAGATGAGCAGAACCGCTTCGTGCGCTGGTCGGATCGAGCAGAAGTCCACAAGCACCGGCTCGTGCATCGAACCATCCACGTGTTGGTACTGAGCAGTGACGGAGAACGCCTCCTGCTTCAGCGACGTCATCGAGACAAACGCACGCACCCAAACCACTGGGACCTCTCGTGCGCAGGCCATGTAGATCCGAGCGATGAAACGAGCTCGCCTGACCTCGACAGGATGTACTTGAGCACAGCCCTTCGAGAGCTACGTGAAGAGCTCGGCATCGACGCGGACGTAGAACCACTTGGACATTTCGCCCCGCTGGATGGGGTGCACTACGAGCAGCTTCGACTCTTTCGAGCGCGACACGATGGCCCGTTCGTGTTGCAAGCCGATGAGGTCGAAGAGGTACGTTTTGTGACGCGTGATCAGCTCAATGCGCTGCTTGACGATCGCAGCGCCCTCGTCACCGAAACACTCGCCTACTTCGCGCCACTCGCGATCAGGCAAGGCTGGTGGTGACACTCGTTGGGCAACCAGCGCGCGCGACTCACGGCAACGATGGAGGCGAGGCGGAAGCCGACGCAGCCGCACTCGCAGACGCAGCAGGCGCGATGCGCGAAAGGTCAACTTGCGGCTGGCGTGCGAGCGACACACTTGATCGACCCGAGGGCAACAACGGCAGCAGCGCTCCATCAGGATCAGCCATCACGGGTAGAACCAAGCCCTCGGGACGCTCCCACCGGAAAGCTCGGGTGACCGGCACGCCTTGAGACGAGCGCGAGACGACGCCGACCCACGAGAATTGATCGCCGCCTGCGTCGTCGCTCAGCTTGGTTCCTTGCAGCGCATGCCGAGCCAGCGAACGAGCAGAGTCATCTGGGTCGAGCGCGGCTGCGATACGCAAAGCATCGAAGCGAACGGGCTCGGTGCGGCGAGACAGACCACGAACGATCGCGCGGCGAACGCGGACATCGGGCTCGTACCCATACGCGCTTACGAGGCGACCGGTAGCGTCTGGTTCTTTCGAGTAGCTGAGCCCTAGGTAGTAGTGGCTGCGAAGCTGAACATCCGAATCGATCAATGCTTCAAGTCGTTGACGGTGGATCTCCTCATCACGCGCAGCGAGCGCACGCATCGCAAGGGGAGCGACCGCGCCCCCCTCTTCGATCCACGAACGAAGCGTGGCGCTCGGCAGTGACCCACCGTCGACAAACGCAGCGAGAGCGATGCCGAGCGCGTCGCGCTTCGCGGTCGCCGCGATGATCTTGGCGCTGCGCTCATCGTCGATCTTTTTTGCCTCGTCGAGGTTGCTTGCGATCGGCGGGATTTCCTCGTTCAGACGACGAAGCTCGGACGCCGTGGCGTTGAGCATGGGGAGCAACTTGGCGGCGGTCGATGTCCCTCGAGCGAGCGCACCGCGCGCGACCGAAGCAAGCACCACTGAGTCACGCAGCAGTGAGCTGTCGTCGGGCTCTTTCAAACCGAGCGCGACCTGCGCGAAGGCCGCTGCAGCGCGCGCAATCTCGGTGCCTTTCGACGCTGTCGAGATCGCGTCATCGAGACCTTTCACCGAGATGCCGCGAGTGAGCTGGCGCACGACCGCCACCCGGATCGCGATCGCACGAGTGTCGGGGGCACGGAGCGCCGAGCGAATCGTTTCAGTGGCTTCGTCACCCGGTGCATTCGCGAGCGCAAGCCCTGCGTCGTGCATGAGCTCGTTGTCACTCAACATCCCGAGCAACACACGAGCCGCCTCAGCACCACCGCAACGCCCAAGCGCAGCAATCGATCGAGCGCGAAGATCAGGAGGTGCATCTTTCTGTGACGCGATGGCAGCGAGCGATCGTGAGAGTGCGGGAGATGGGGCATCGAGCGCGATATCGACCGCTTCGCTTCGCTGTGCCTCACTCGACAAAAGCGGGTTCAGAAGCGAGGGGACCTCAGGCGGCGACAAGCGAGCGAACACCCGCGCAGCCGTGAGCCGCGCGGCAGGATCGGGGTTCGTGATCCACGCACGAGCCACCGCAGCGGCGTCAGCATCACCGAGCTTCGCAAGCGCGATCACGCTCGCTGCCTGAACCTTCGGATCGTTGCTCTTGAGCGCACTTCGCAAACGCAAGATGGCGCGCATATCGCCGAGATCACCAAGCAACGCCGCCATCGGCGCGGATGGCGATTGGTCGCCAATCACCCACTCGAGATTCGCGGGTGGATGCGCAGCCAGAGCTGCTCGGGCGTTGCTCGCCCCAGGGCCTTCGTTTCGCACCTCGTTGACCAGAGCTTGAATCGCACGAGGCGAGCCTGATGCAGCGAGTGCCATTGCCGCAGAGCCACTGAGCAAACCGCTCAGATCCCTCGAAGGCACACCCGCGAGATCGGGGCGATTCAACACTCCGGGGAGCGCTTGAACAACCACCTGCCGAGGCTCGTCCTGGTCGAGATATTTCGACAACGCTCGAACTGCCTCGAGACGGATTTTCACATCCATCGTTGGAGTCACAGCAACCGCTTGAGACTGAACAATCGAATCGATCGACTGCGGTGTACCGATCGACGCCAAGCGACGGATCGCTCGTATTTTGTCTTGTGTCGTGCCGCTCAGCAGTCGGTCAGCCGCGTCCTTGCCGAAGCGTTTCCGGATGTCTAGCTCTTCGCCGTTTGGTTTGGGCTGACCAGGTTTGCGAGGTTGTGCCCACACAGACGCTGACACTCCCACGACCAAACCCACCAACACCGCAACACGCCGAAGATTCATGGCTCGTCCCCTTCAGAAGGGTTGTTGTTGACCGGCTGCGTCTGACCCGGTGGAGCGACGGGTGGCGTTGTTTTTGGTGCAGGGATCACCTTCGGCGGAAGCTTCGGCGCTTCCGGCGCAGGTTGATCGGTGACGAGCTCCACAGACACACCGAGCGTCTCTGCACTCGGACTCATCTTTCCTCGCTCCCACGTCGAGACCACCGCCGCATTGGGTCGGTGGGAGATTTGGTTGAGCTGTTGAACGAGCGTGCGATTCTTCGCCTCGGTGACAGCGGCATCCTCGGAGGGCGAAGGCCTCACAGCAACCTTTACCCACCATGGTTTGTGAAGAAGGAGCACCTGCGCAATCGCTCGGACGGTCGCCTTGCCGTCGTTGGTCAACGATGCGGTAACTGGCGCAGCCGGGGTGGGCTTCGGCGGTGTTGTGGGAGGTTGTTTACCGGGCGGCGTTGGTGCAGGAGCGGGCGCCGTCACGTTGGGCTTTGGCTGTGGCTCGAACTGTGGAGCTCGGGTCAACACGAGCGAGGTGACGCCCTTCTTTTCGACGACCTCGGCGAGCAGTTTCACACCGGGTTTTGCAGGCTCGGGGCAACCATCGTCATCGTCGACCCCGTTGTAGGTTTCACCTTCCGTTGGGCACTTGTCGACAGCATTCGCGACGCCATCACCATCGGTGTCGGGTGAAGGACAACCTTTGCGAGCCCCGATCGGATCGACCGGACCTGGAGCACGCGGGCAAGCGTCCTCGGCGTCCGGAATACCGTCGTTGTCGTTGTCTGGATCAGGGCACCCGTCGCCGTCCTCGAATCCGTCTTTGTCCTCGGGCTCGTTCGGGCATTTATCCTTCGGGTTGGGGATCCCATCGTGGTCCGGATCCTTGTCGATACATCCGTTTTTCTGAGGATCCGAAGACGCCGGCCCTGCTTCGTTGGGGCAGGCATCGAGGGTGTCGGGAATGCCGTCTTTGTCGTTGTCGAGATCGGGGCAACCATCGTCATCCTCGAAGTCGTCCTCGTCCTCTTTCTCGGTCGGGCATTTGTCGTCGGGATCGAGCACTCCGTCGTTGTCGTTGTCGAGCTCGGGGCAGCCGTCTTCGTCCTCGAAACCGTCTTTGTCTTCGGCGAGGAACATGCACTTGTCGTGATCGTCGTCGACGCCGTCGTGATCGCGATCGTGCTCTCGTGGAGCCCACGCAATGACGACGACTGCGCGTACCAACGGCACCCCAGCGCGTTCCAGGCGATCAGGCGTTTGAGGGCGATGCCGACGTCCTCTGGCGGGCATATGAGCTGGAGAATGAAACACCAAATGCAGTGGTTTGCGGTGCGCTGGTGAACGGTGCGCTCGGGCCCGTGGGAAGCCAGGCCGTGGGCCCTTTCGATCGAGGTTGTCCAACGACGGAGGAGTCAATGCCGAACATCTTCGGCTTGAGCGAGATGCCCAGCCCCCAGGGGATTTCATTGCCCCACGTTTCGTTCACGAAGGGTGCGCTCTTCGCGCACTTTGAATCCGAGCGACGCAATACCGGAAAGTGCTGCGAAACGCATCTCGGCAAGCACTCGGAGCTCGCCCGCTCAATCGCCTCGCCGAGCGTGGATTCGCGATTGCCGGTGTGGGGAGCGTCAGCCGCCGAGAAATTCCTCGGCGAGGCCAAAGCCGCCAAGCTCGCCGGCCGGAGATAAGTGTGCCTTGCCGACGAGAGCGACGTCACCGATCGCTTGCCCTGGCACCGAAGCGCCACCCAGTGCGCGCTTCGAAAGGTCAGAATCGTCACCTGACTGATAGAGAGCGATCGGCAACACCACACCGAGGGCAAAGCGGCGCCCTAGACCGACGTTGGCGGCGAGATCGGTTGCGACTTGATGCTGCACAACCTTCGACGCGACGTCACCGTTCGCGTCACGAAGCACGAGCGGCCGGTAGGCGTACGACAACCATGCGGCGGTGTTGAATTTGCCAACGAGCAGGGGTATCGGCAGGCTCGAGAAACAGAAGCGCGCGCGGGTCAGGAGACGGCGAAAATCGCCTCAAATCAATCGAAGGCAGCGGGTCTGCGAACGCTTGTTTAGAGGTCGAAGCGAAGATCGCTGGAACCGCCAACAGTACCGCCGCATAGTGGGCATAGCTTCGGCGAAGCATCGAGAAGGCTTCTATCGCGGAACGCGGCAAACGGTCACCTCTAAAGCCGTGGCACCGTTCTAGAGTTCGTGTTACTGCCTGCCCGTGACGGAATCGCTGCTGCTTACCGCCTCGTGTGGGTCGCTGGGTATGCGGCGCAAGCCTTGGGTTTGGCTTGTTGCACGCGTTCGAGTCTGACCACGTTGCGGCAGTCACCACGCTGGTTGCCCAAGGCGGTGGGCCGCGTCGTGCGGCGCTACTTGGCGCATCGTGGGGCTTGGGGCACGCGGTTCCGCTCGTGCTCGCAGGCGGTACGCTGATCTCGCTCGGTATCGAGGTGCCCGCGCCGGATCGCCGCTGCACTCGACCTCGTCGTTGTCGTGATGCTGCTTTTTCTCGGTGGTCGAGCGCTCGTCACGTCGAAAATTTTTCTCGGCAAAAGGGCCCGATTCAGCGACTACCGCGCACTCGCACGATGGCTCGACGCACACCCACGATCTCGATGCGAGCGCGCATTACTCCCTCGGCGCGACGCTCGTTGCCTGGTTCACGGCGCATTCGGCACAGCGCGCTGTCGCTGTCGCCGCGCTGATGACCATTCCACGACCCGCAGGTGGCCGCAGCGTATCTGGTGCTCTACGCAACGGGCGCAGCGGTCGGGATGACACTTCTCTCGACCCTGCTCACGCTGCCTCTAGGCGCGCTCATTCGCCGATGGCCAGCAAGCGGGCGCATCTTGCGCGCCTCGACAGGCGTATTGTCGCTCGTCGCTGCATGCGTGCTTCTGGCTCGGATCGTCAAAGCTGACCGAGCCACAACCGCCGAAGCGCTTAGCGATCGGGCACAAGGCCGGAGGCGGAACTCGCGGCGCGTCCATCCACAACCCTTCAATGTCGTACTGGCTGCGCACTGACTCTGGAAGATGTGTGCAATCACGTCGCCCACGTCGACAAGTACCCAGGTCGCGGTGCCAAGGCCCTCGACCGCAAGCACACTGGTCTTGGCTTTTTTCAGATCCTCTTCGATGCCTTGCACGATCGCGCTCACGTGGCGATCCGAGCGGCCTGAAGCAACGACGATGAAGTCGGCGCAGTCAACGCGACCGACGACATCGATGATCTGAACATCGAATCCTTTTTCTCGATGACCGACGTAGCGATCTGCAGGGCGGTAGCCCGAGTCGCAGCCGCAGGATCCGGCCGCTTCGGTGTTGCGAAGCTCGCGGCTTTTTCGCTTCCCGCGCTCTGATTCTGCAGGAGCGGCGTCGTCCTGCGGAACGCTTACGGCATACGCGACGACTTCGGTGGCTCGGCTACCTCTGTCTCGCTCAAACGCCTCGAGCTCGACGGTTTCTTCGACCTTCGCTTTTCGTGGTGCGGTCGATTTACGTGGGGCGACCGGACGCGCGGGCTTCGTCGTTCCCGTTTTGCGAGCGCCGCCAGACGATGTCCCGCGCTTGTGTGAGCTCGAGATCGTCGCATGTGTCGACGAGCGCTTGGGCGTCGAAGTTTTGCTGGCCGACGAAGAAGTCTTGCTCTTCTCGGAGGTCTTCGACGAGGTCGCTCGTGTGGTCTTCTCGCTCTTCGGGCGGTTCGTGCTCGATGAAGAGCCCGAGGCTTTTCGGGTCGCCAATTCCTGTTCCTTTCGTTCCTTGTTCTCCAACTACTGCTGTAGCTGTCCGTCGCCAAGCGCCACCCATTTTCGCGGTCAAATGCACAGCCCCCATCGGGCCATATGCATGGAGCTTCGAGGTCGAGATGGGGCACTGATTTCGGCACCCAATCCAAGCTCGCCCCCATCATTCAATCGAGTCGAAGCGTTCACCAAAACGCAGCTCGCGTCGACTTCTCTCACCCAGCGTTGCGCGCGGGCATGCGAACACGTGCAAATCGCCTCCGTGTGGCCCGAACCGTAACGCGCAATGTGATCCATCGCGGCATCCATGCTTTCAACCACTCGAATCGCAAGGATTTTATCGGTGAATCTATGACCCCAGTCGCCATCGGTCGCCGCAACCGCACCCGGAATCAGCGAAACGGTCGTCGGGCAGCCCCGAAGCTCGACGCCTAGGCCCAGCAGCCGTTGCCCTAGCTGCGGAAGTACACGCTCTGCTTCAGCACGGTGCACCAAGAGGCACTCGGTCGCGTTGCACGTACCCGGTCGCTGTACCTTCCCGTTCTCGGCCAATGCCATCGCCATCGACACATCACAGCCTTCGTCGATGTAGAGGTGGCAAACGCCCTGATAGTGCTGGATCACAGGTACCCGCGCATGCTCAGTCACGAAGCGAATGAGCCCCTCGCCGCCCCTGGGGATCACCAAATCGATCAAGCCGCTCTGTTGCAATAACATCTTCGTCGCTTCTCGATCGAGGGGTGGCAACACCTGCACCGCATCGGCAGGGATACCACTGCAACCAACGCATCGCGCACCACAACGCCAAGCGCGGCATTGCTCGACGCGGCATCCGAGCCACCTCGCAAGAGCACCGCATTGCCATCAGCGTAAGCGCTGCATCGACGGTCACATTCGGGCGCGCTTCGTAAATCATCGCAACGACGCCCAGCGGAATACGCATCTGGCCAATCAGCAAGCCGTTTGGGCGTCGAGTCATCCCGAGGATCTCGCCAACCGGGTCGACTCGCGCTGCAATGTCGAGCACCGCTTTCGCCAGCGCCTCGATCCGTGATGGATTCAACGCAAGCCGATCGACGAGTGGCTCGGCCGTACCCGCTGCACGCGCACGCTCAACATCAACACGATTCGCAGCGAGGATGTCCTTGCTTTTCGCGGATCGACGCAGCCACCGTTTGCAGAGCTTTGGTCTTGATGCCCGGGTCGAGCGCAGCGACGGCGCGCGCTGCATCCTGCGCTCGCCGACACAGATCAGGAATGTTCACCGAAGCTCGATCAGACTGGTTCATCCGCGCGAGGTTAGCCCGATTTCGGAAAAAACGCGCGAACGACGTCGCACGAAGGCCATTGCGATGGCCACAAGACCGAGAGCCGCCCTTCCGAGGACGTCTGCGACTTCGTTCGGCAACCGCACTCCGCTATCGCTCGAGGAAGCGCCACTGTCATCGCCGCCAGGGAGCACCGCACCCCGCAGAGCCTCCGCTGCCGCCCGTACCCGATGAGCCACTCACGCCTGAGCCTGCGCTACCTGACGCACCGGAAGTGGACCCTGCAGAGCCACCGATCACGCCTGTCCCGCCACTGCCGGCGTTGCCTGCTGCACCGCCGGTCGACGGATTCTGCGACACATTGGCCCTGCTCACACACCTGCCCTGTGGGGCAAACTGCGCCCGACACGCATCGACGCATGTACCGTTGATGCACACCGTGCCGGCGTCACATGGCGTGGCGAGCGCTGCGCACGCATCGTCGATGCAAAAGTTCCCGCGGACGCGCCCGATGAACACAAGTTTCTCCTGTCGCGCAACCCGAGCAATCGCAGGATATCTTGCAGACGCCCGCAACACACGAGTAGCCAGAGTCACAAGTCACGCCAGCGCAAAGGTCGACACACTGGCCGAGCGAGCACTCTTGACCATGAGGACACACCACACCGTCACATGGAGCGACACACTCACCCGCGCGGCAGACCTTTCCGGAATCGCAGGTCTTGCCCACGCACAGCGGGTCAACGCACACATTTGCGGTTTCATCACAAATCAAGCCGCCGGGGCAAACGAACTCGCCATTTGCACAACCGCCCACACACCGACCTTGGAAGTAAATATTTCACTCAGGGTCTCCGGCACAGAGATCTGAGCCATTGTCGATCTGGCCATCACAGTCGCCGTCGATATTGTTGCACTTCGCAGATGGCTGGTTTTTCTGCTCGCAGACGACCGTTCCACCGCTGCACTGGGTGACACCAATCGCGCAAAGCCCCTGCTGCCCAGCGACATCACAAGGCTCGCCTCCGCCATCACAGACCAAGCCCGACACACGCATCAGAATATCTTCGAAATCGTTGTCGAAGCTCGAGATGTTGCCGTTCAAGTCCTCCCAGCCAAAGTAGAACGCGCTGGGGTACACATAACTCGGCATGATCAACAAATGGATATATCCAGTATCTGGATTGAACTGGGGCTGAGAATAATACACGTAACCGAGGGTCGAAGTGTCCGCGATTCCAGCACCGTTTGCGCCAAAAATAACGCAGTTCCCCACTGCATTTTGCGTGGTGGCCTGGAAGAAGCCGATTTGCCCGCCCGCGTACCTTGGGTTGCTCTTGATATCCAAGGTTTTGGTCGTGCCCACACCGTCATTACAGGTGATGAACTCGTTTAGCTCGTCGTAGCTCGGAGCGGTGCCGTCGGATTTAATATTGTACCAACCAAAGCTGTTGAGCTGCCCTCCACCACGCGCGATTACCGTAAATGTGAGGTTGCACAGCGGGTTGAATGTCTGCGGCTCGATGCCGCACACATCCGTGACGTTGTAGGTCTCGCCCTCTGCGGTCAAATAGGATTGCAGCGCGTTGCCCGACGGGACCGGGTCGCCGTTGGGTTGCATCAACGGCCCAGCCCACACTGATTTCGGCAAAGCAATACCCGCCGAAGCCAACCCCCCAACGAGTGCGAGTGAAGCAAACAACGAACGACCAGCGACACGAAGGCGGCGTCGAGACATGCCCGTAGACTAACCTACGGTAACTCGTAAAGCAGCACCGAAAACGCTGGTTCTAAGCAAAAAATCGGTCGGATCTGTTGGGTCGCGTAACGTGGAGATCTCATCACGACCCAACCCACCACCCGGCGACACGTTCAGCTTGGCGACTGTACTCGCTTCGCAAGATCGCCCGAATTGAGCATCTCGAGAATGTTGTCACTGCCCCCGATGAACTCACCATCGATGTAAACTTGGGGGATGGTGGGCCAATCCGAATACTCTTTGATTCCCTCGCGAATCTCGTTATCCGCGAGCACATTGACCGTCTCGAATTCTGCGCCCACTTGCTTGAGTGCAGCAACGGCACGCGCAGAAAAACCGCACTGTGGGAAGTTTTTGGTCCCTTTCATGAACAACACGACTCGGTTGTTTCGAATGGTTTCCTCAATCTTCTTTCGAACATCATCTCGCATTGGGTCTCGCTCCTTCGTGAGTTCAATCAAGTCGACGAGCCACGCATCCGTGCCCACACATCATGGGTGTACGTCTTGAACGTGAAGGCATGAATGCGCGCCTTCATGGCGTCTCCGAGTGCCGCGTACACGAGGCGGTGCTGGTTGACTGGGGTCTTGCCCGCAAATGCGCTCGACACGATGACACCCTCGAAGTGGTCCTTCGTGCCAGTGAGGTCGCGGATCTCGATGATGCCGTCCGGAAATGCAACCCGCAGCATCTGCTCGATCTCTGAGATTTCGATCATGGCTCGCCCCGCATTGTCCAGCTACGTACGCTTTGTCAAGCGAGGCGAGCGTATCCCTGCAGAAACTGCCTGGGCTCAGGTAGGCGGAGGCAACGGCGTGGTCATCTTGATCACACGAGTCGCTTCCCGAAACGCAACACTCTTCTCGTTGAGGGCCATGCGCACCTCGACCAGACGCTTGCTGATCTCGTCGAGGCGGTTCGAAGCCTTCGCCAAGCGATCGGTAAGCTGCTTGCGAAGTGCATCCGCGGCCTTGTTTTTCTCGAGCGCTTTGAGATTTCGTCGCGTCTCTTCGGTGCTTCGCGACAGCTCATCTTGCTCGTCGCGTAGCTTGCGCTCTTCTTGAACCAGCCGGATCAACTCAGGACGAATGGCCCACGCGGCCTTGAGCTGGGCCACCACAGTCGCGTCGGCCCTCGGGTCGGCGATGTAGGCCATCACAGCTTCGTTGGCGAGCTCACTCAACCAGTCAACGCTCCTGACCTGTGTCGCGCGCTCGTCAGCGATCGCTTCGAGGGTTGCGCGCGAGGCAACCTCAC
The DNA here is from genome assembly GCA_046351315.1 of Polyangiaceae bacterium. Classification (GTDB taxonomy): domain Bacteria; phylum Myxococcota_A; class Polyangia; order Polyangiales; family Polyangiaceae; genus JAXLYQ01. Next base: position 61 of record JAXLYQ010000067.1, on the reverse strand, counting down.
TGGGGATCAACGCCGAGCCCGTACCGACGTTGTCTTCTGTGCCCTTGGGCGGCTGGAACAG
>JAXLYQ010000066.1:0-22890 GCA_046351315.1 Polyangiaceae bacterium | reverse complement strand
CTCTCTCGTATGACGTCGAACTAGTGCCGCCGGCCAATGGTGTGCTCACCACTGGTCGAGCCGGGCACGCTTCGAAACAAGTAGCGCCGTCGGCTCGACATCACGCCAGGTGTCGAGCTGTCTTACACACTGACGAGCTTGTAGCTCACGGCTTCTCACAAAGCGGGAAGCCCAACGCCTCTCGCTGAGCGAAGTACGCTTCGGCCACAGCCTTCGCCAAGGCTCGAACGCGCCCGATAAAGCGCTGTCGTTCGGTCACGCCAATCGCACCTCGCGCGTCGAGCACGTTGAACTGATGCGCCGCCTTCACCACAAAATCATAAGCCGGCAATACGAGCTTTTTCGCTGGGTCTTTGTCGCGATCAAGCAGTCGCTTCGCCTCTGACTCGTAATGCGTGAACGCGTCGAAATGCGCTTTGACGTCGGCTTCTTCGAAGTTGTAGGTCGACCACTCCCACTCTGCGCGCTTGAAGACATCGCCGTACTTGACCTTGTTGTTGAAGGTCATGTCGTAGATGTTGTCGACGTTCTGCAGGTACATTCCGATTCGTTCGAGGCCGTAGGTCAGCTCACCCGAGATCGGTTTACAGTCGAGACCACCGACCTGCTGAAAATAGGTGAACTGGCTGATCTCGAGGCCGTCGATCCAGACCTGCCAACCGAGACCCCAAGCGCCAAGCGTCGGAGACTCCCAGTCGTCTTCGAGAAAGCGCACGTCGTGAGCAAGCGGGTCAGTGCCGAGCGCGCGAAGTGACTCGAGGTAGACATCTTGAATGTCGAGCGGCGAAGGCTTCAGGATCACCTGGAACTGGTGAAACTGCTGCATTCGATTCGGGTTATCGCCATAACGTCCATCGGTCGGACGCCGCGAAGGCTCGACGAAGGCGACATTCCAAGGTTCTGGGCCAATGGCGCGCAAGAACGTCGCGGGGTTGTAGGTACCCGCGCCCACCTCGGAGTTGTACGGCTGAACAATCAGGCAGCCGCGATCAGCCCAGAATTTCTGCAGCGTGAGGATGATGTCCTGAAAGTGCATGGTGGCGCTCGAAGGGCCGACGTCATCGCGTACTTTCTTCTCGATGTCGAGGCTCGTTCGTGAGCAGGTTGCGCACGTGGCGTGTCGAATCGGTATCGACGAGAACGGCTTGGGCCCACAGCTCGGGCCAATGGTGGTGACAGGAGTGGTTGCGTCGGTGAGCGACGGGGCCTCGGCCAAGATCGACGCAGAGCTTCTCGACGACTCAAAAAAGCTCGTGGCTCATGGAGACATCGAGCTCGCCGAAGCGTGGGCACGAACGCTGTTGCCGAGCGCGACCGACCCTCGGTCACTCATCGAATCGATCTCACTCGATGATCGCGAAACCCTCGAAGCGCCATGCCCCGACAAGCTGAGCACCCAGTGTTGGGGTCTCGATCGGATGAGCTTTCACGCGTCGAAAGAGGTGCTGAAACGCGTCCAAAAACGAGTCGATCAACTGCGAGCCAAAGGCTTTGCGATCACGGGCGTAAAATCAGTGTTGGTCTGCCCGAGCCGACTTCACGATCAAATCGTCGGAACACGCTCGATCTATCACGCCGATTTGTTTGCAATGGAGCGACTTCTCTCGTCATTTCGAGCTGAACGCGACGAAGAGATTGATGCGATTTGTGGCAAGGTCGGAGGTCTCGGGAAGTACCTTCCGCATCTTCGTTTGCTCACCGCACCAGCGACGATCGAGCAAGAAGAACGACGATGTGCGACGTACCGAATCGCGGGGTTGGGGCGAGTCTCGTTCGTACAAGACGCCGACGCGAGCGAGCCGCTGGTCGCCATCGCGTCACTCGTCGGCAAATACGTCCGCGAGATCACGATGGGCACCATCACCAGCTTCTACCGTCAGCGTGATCCGTCGCTTGCAGATGTGTCGGGGTACCATGATCCGGTCACCCGAAAATTCGTGCTCGCGACAGCCCCCATCCGCGAGAACGAGAAGATTCCGAATCGCTGCTTTCTACGGCCTCGAAAGGCGTAGCACCTCACCCCCGGCACTGCGTGCCACCCCCTCTCCCAACGCGTTCGCGTTCGGAGAGGAGGGGCGAAACGTTTGGATTTACAAGAGCGTTTGGCATCCCCTCTCCGACCGGCTGCGGTGGGAGAGGGGACCGAGGGGTGCGGTGATTCAGGGTGAGTCTTCGAACTCTGCGTCGATGACTTTGCCCTTCTTGCCGTCACCGCCGCTTTCACCCGAAGGAGCCGCACCGCCGCCCGCGCTCGGGCCAGCACCTGGAGGAGCATCGCCCGGGCCGCCCGCGCCGTACATCACGCTGGCGATCTTGTGTGCGGCTTGCTCGAGCTTCTCGAGCGCGGTCTTTACGGCTGCGTCGTCCTGCTTTTCGACCGCCGACTTCCCTTCCTTGATGAGCTCTTCGATGCCCGAGAGCTCGCCCGCCGGCACCTTGTCCTTGTTCTCAGAGATGCTCTTTTCGAGCTGGTAACACATCTGGTCGAGCTTGTTGCGACGCTCGACTTGCTCGCGGCGCTCCTTGTCGGCCGACTCATTGTCAGCGGCCTCGCGCACCATCTTCTGAATCTCCGACTCGCTGAGACCCGAGTTCGCGGTGATGGTGATCTTGTGGTCTTTGCCCGTCGCGGTGTCCTTCGCAGAAACCGAGAGGATGCCGTTCGCGTCGATGTCGAAGGTCACTTCGATCTTCGGCACGCCACGTGGGGCCATCATGATGCCTTCGAGGTGGAACTTACCGAGCGAGCGGTTGTAGCGAGACTCGGTTCGCTCGCCCTGAAGGACGTGAACCTCGACCGAAGGCTGGTTGTCGGCCGCCGTCGAGAAGGTCTCTTTCTTCTGCGTCGGGATGGTCGTGTTGCGCGGGATCATCACCGTCATCACGCCACCGAGCGTCTCGACACCGAGGCTGAGCGGGGTGACGTCGAGAAGAACGATGTCCTTCACGTCGCCCGACAGAACACCGGCTTGCACCGCTGCACCAACGGCGACGACCTCGTCGGGGTTCACACCCTTGTGAGGCTCTTTGCCGAAGAACTTCTTCACCGTCTCTTGCACGAGCGGGATACGCGTCGAACCACCAACGAGAACGACCTCGTCAATGGACTCGGGGCGCTTCTTCGCGTCGGCAAGCGCCTTACGAACAGGCTCCATCGAGCGCTCGACCAACGGACGGATCATCTCTTCGAGCTTCGCGCGGGTCAGCGACTTCACGAGGTGCTTGGGGCCCGTCGCATCTGCGGTGAGGAAGGGCAGGTTCACCGTCGTCTCGACGCGCGAGCTGAGCTCGATCTTCGCTTGCTCAGCGGCGTCCTTCAGACGCTGGATCACCATCTTGTCCTTCGACACGTCGATGCCCGTGTCCTTTTTGAACTCGGCGATCAACCACTCCATGATGAGGATGTCGACGTCGTCACCACCGAGGTGCGTATCGCCGTTGGTCGAGATGACCTGCACGACGTTGTCACCGACCTCGAGGATCGAGATGTCGAACGTGCCGCCACCGAAGTCGTAGACCGCGATGACTTCGTTGTTCTTCTTGTCGAGACCGTAAGCGAGAGCCGCTGCGGTTGGCTCGTTGACGATACGCTTGACCTCGAGACCTGCGATACGACCTGCGTCTTTGGTCGCCTGGCGCTGAGCGTCGTTGAAGTACGCCGGCACCGTGATGACCGCCGCCGTCACCTTCTCACCCAGGTAGTCTTCTGCAGCCTTCTTGAGCTTCTGCAGAACCTTCGCCGAGATTTCTGGCGGAGCCATCGCCTTGCCGCGAACGTCGATCGCGACGTCGCCGTTGTTGCCGCGCACAACCTTGTAAGGCACGCGCTTCGACTCTTCTTGTACCTCTTCGAAGCGACGTCCCACGAAGCGCTTCGCCGAGTAGATCGTGTTCTCGGGGTTCGTCACCGCCTGACGCTTGGCGATCTGGCCCACCAGGATCTCGCCCTTCTCGTCAAACGCCACCACCGACGGAGTGATGCGCGACCCCTCTTCGTTGACGATGACCTTGGTCTCCTTGCCCTCCATGATCGCGACGACGCTGTTGGTGGTACCGAGGTCGATTCCGATAATCTTGCCCATGGCTGCGCTGGCTCCTGTCGATATCTCTGCTGGGGTTGCGACGTTCTGTTCCGAGGGTCCGCAGGGCGGACTACTTCTCTACCGGTCACCCACGTGCTCCTCGGTGCTCTGCCGAGGAAGGGCGGCCGCTTTAGCCCACTTCAAGGGAGCGTCCCGGCCCATCGCCCCTTTTGTTTGGGTTCGACCACCGGAAGGCGCGCGGAAACTAACCATCTGCCCCTGCCCGTCAACAGCCAAAAACACGGCAAATCGAACACGCCGGAAAAAACCGTGCCGGTCGCGAAACAACCCCGAAATTCTGCGCTTCGACGTGCCTCGAAAACAAAGCGCAACCCCATCGCATCTCGCACGTAAAGCCCCCATGCGTTTCGCCCCCTCGTTGCTCGCGCTCGTGATGCTCTCTGCCTGCCAACCCTCAGCGCTCTCGTCGACCGACACCGACCCGAGCGCTCACGCCCAACGCGCTCTCGTCGGCTCAAACCCTGGTAACGCAGGCAACGGAACCCCGCTCACTCCCGCTCAAGGCAACTCGCTCGCAGCCTTTGCAGCAGGTTGCTTCTGGGGCGTCGAAGATGCCTTCAGACACGTACCCGGCGTCGTCGCCACCGCGGTCGGTTATACCGGCGGCTCAACGAGCAACCCCACATACGAAGTCGTATGTGAGCACCACTCGGGGCATGCCGAGACCGTCCTTGTCGAATTCGATCCAAGCAAGATCTCGTACGAGAAGCTGATGGCCGTGTTTTGGGAGATCCACGACCCGACCACCCTCAACCGACAGGGCCCTGATGTCGGCGATCAATACCGCAGCGAGATCTTCACCTTCAGCCCCGAGCAAACCGCCGCTGCACAGAGCTCACTCGAGAACGAGAAGCGACGCACCCGCAAAAACATCGTCACTCGAATCAGCCAGATCGGGCCGTTTTACAAGGCCGAAGACTACCACCAGCAGTACGCCGAAAAGACAGGCTCGCACGGTTGCCCGATCGGTAAAGTAAAACGAGCGTTGTGAGCCGCGCAAACGATCGACCGACGCTGATTTCACAGGGGCCCAACGAAGCTCTCGAGCAAGTCCCGTCACCGGCTTGTCTGCTCGTGTGCTCGCGCGCGACTCCGGATCGCATCACCCGATACACTCTCGATCGCTCGCCCTTGAGCATCGGTCGTAAGGCGCCCGCTGACCTGGTCGTTGACGACGTCTGCATGGCCCGTCGTCATGCGCTGTTCTGGTTCGATTTGTCATCGTGGTGGGTCCGCGACGAACAGTCACCTGGCGGGATCTACATCAACGCTCACCGCCCGTCGGCCCATCATCGACTTCGCGAGGGTGACTCTATCAACTTCGGCCAGACGCTTGCGCACTTTGCCTCACGCGCCCTGAGCACGAGTGACGAAGACTTGCTCGCACGAGTGACCTCGCTCGACCCAACAACAGGGCTCTACAACGCTCGCTACTTCGCGCAGCGTCTCTCGCATCGTTCAAATGCCCAGAGCACGTCGGCCGTCATCGCCATCTTTTGCCTCGAAGGCCCTCTATCTCAACAAGCCGAACAGGCCGACCTCATGCGGTACGAAGCCGCGCGTGAGCTCGAGGTCTCGCTGGGTGCAGGGTGCATGTTGGCTGCACTGCGAGACGACTTGTGGGCCGCGTACTTTCCCGAAGGCTCTCGCGAAGCCGAGCTTCATCACCAGATCGGCCCACTCGTCTTGTCGAGCAAGCTGTCGACCTCGTTTGGCCCCATCTTTTTGAAACGAGCGTCTGGCAGTCTTCGCCACGAGATCTCACTCAACGAACAGCTCGATCAGTTGTGCCGTTCTGTAGGATCATCGTATCCGAGTCGATGAGTGAGCGTCTTCCTCGAGCCTGTTTTTCGGTACTGGCAACACCTGCCGGGCACCAGCGGCTACGAGGGCAACGTTTCGATTTTCTACGAGAGCGTCTCTACGTGGGGCGATCGGTCGATTGTGATATCCAGTTTCGCGACCCCTCGGTTGCGCGGCGCCACGCGATCATCGAGCTCACCCATGGCGCCTGGTGGATCATCGACACGCTCTCGACCAACGGTGTGCTCGTCAACGGCAAGCGCGTGAGTAAAGCCCAGTTGTCGAGCAACGATCACGTTCAGCTCGGCGCCCGCGAGGTCATCTTTTTTCAGGGCGATATCGACGAGCTTCACGCCGAGTTTCTCTCTGAGCTCGTGGTCCGCGATGCCGAAACAGGCCTGTACGATCAGGAGTTTTATCTCGAGCGCCTCGGTCGACTCGTTGCCTCAGCCACGGATCAAAGCAGCTCGCTCGCGCTCATCACCATCGAAGGCTACGACGAGCTGAAAGGCCAACTCACGAGCAACGTATTCTCGGAATACCTGCGCTTCACCGTCGATCTGATCACCGATCACATGGGAGCCGGTCGTCTCGTCGCTCGCTACGATCAAAACCTATTCGGTGTGCTCTTCCCGAATGAATCATCGTTCGAAGCCGAGCGTGTTTGTCGAGCGCTCGAGTACACGATGCGAAGACACGCGGTCGAGTGGATCAAGTACCTCACCTCGGGCACAAGCGAGTCGCCCTCCGGTGAAGCAGCACGTGCGCTGATCATGCCGAAGGGGCTATTTCTCTCGCTTCATATCGGGGTGACCAACGTCGACCCTCGAGACCGAAGCGAGGCACTCCCGCTTTCACACGAACGCGCGGTTGGGTTGTTGGTCGAGCTCAAGCGCAGCATTCAAAACCAACCCCGCGACATCTTGCGGGTGCTGCGCGTTGACCAGCTTCCGCCGACACCTGCCGAATCGGCCTGATCAACGGCGACCCGGCAGGTCAGCTCGTGATCACTCTGCGCCAGCGAGCATCGTGTCGAGCTTGCCCGCACGTTCGAGCGCGTGCAGCTCGTCCGAGCCACCGACAGACTTTCCTCCGATAAAGATCTGCGGCACCGTCCGTTGCCCTGTGACTGAAACCAGCCACTGGCGACGCTCATCGTCGTTCGAGACGTCAATGTCCTGGTAAGCAACGCCCTTTCGATCCAGGAGCATCTTCGCTCGTACGCAGTACGGGCAGACCTTCGTGGTGTAGATGACGACCTCAGCAGCCATGGCTTCTCTCTTTCGCAATCGGCACCGACGAACGTCGGGCGCAACTTCTACCACCGCATTTCGCTCAGGCACCTGGCCTTGGCTCACTGTCGTCACCGGGCTCGGTTTGCTCAGCATGACAGCGTGCGACGGCACGTTGAGTGGGATGCACGCAACCCGAGGAGAGTTGCCAGTCTTGAGCCCCGAACCTGTCCCCACGGGTGAGACACAAACAGGGCCGCGAGAGATCCGCGCCTCGCACCTTCTCGTCATGTTCAAAGGCGGCAAGGCTTCACCCGCGAGTGTTCAACGCACGAAAGAAGAAGCCCGTGCTCGCGCTCTCGAAGCGCTCGATAAGGCTCGCAATGGCGCCAACTTCGAAGCCCTCGTGGCTGAGTACTCAGATGAGCCCGCTGCACGAGATACGAAGGGCGATCTCGGGCGATTTACACGCAAACGAATGGTCAAAGCCTTCGCCGACGCCGCCTTCGCTCTCGAGGTCGGGCAAATCAGCGAAGTCGTCGAAAGTGAGTTCGGCTTTCACGTTATCCGCAGGACAGAGTAAGCAGCGCCCATGACCGAGCCGCGATTTCCGTTCGTGCATGTCGATGTCGAGCCAGAGCTTTCAGACGAAGTAGGGGGGCTCTTGTGGGAGCTCGGCGCTGAAGGCGTCGAAGAACGTGATGGCACCACACTCATCCGAGCCGCCGTCGAGGGTAAGGTCACGCTCGTCGCAGCGTTTTCGACCCGTGAAGAGGCTGATGCCGCCGTTGCCGAGCTCGACCCAGGGCTCAACCCACGCGTCGAAGAAGTCATCGGCGACAAGTGGCGCGATGCCTGGAAGGAGTTCTTCAAGCCTTTCTCTCTCACGCCAAGTGTGACCGTTCGCCCCCCCTGGGAAGAGTACACCCCGAGCCGCGATGGAGAGATCGTCCTCGAGCTCGAGCCAGGTCGCGCGTTCGGCACTGGTCTTCACCCCACCACGACACTCGTCGCACGCGCGCTCGAACGAGATCGCGAATCGATCAAGTCGAAGCATTTGCTCGATCTGGGTACAGGTAGCGGCATTCTTGCCTTCGTCGCGATCGCGCTTGGGGCTGCAAAAGTCGATGCATACGACATCGACGAGGACGTCATCGGCGTCGTCGAAGAGAACGCCGCACGCAACGCGATGGCCGACAAGATCGTCGCGAAAGCTGGCGTGATCGACGACGTGAAGGGCACCTATCCGATCGTCCTCGCGAACATCGAAGCCCGGATTTTGATCCCCATCGCTGAGCCGATCATCGAGCGCGTTGCACCTGGGGGCAGGTTGATCCTCTCGGGCATTCTCGACGGACAAGAGAACGACGTGCTCGCAGCCTATGGCGCGATGAAAAAGGTCGCCATCGATCGCGAAGGTGAGTGGGTCGCGATCACGCTCGATCGTTGATCAACACGCTCCATCGACCGAAGCGGCTCGCGTACACTCGCGCGCCGTGATCCCACTCTACGAAACCGAAGTACACGCTCAACTTCGCGCTCAAGCTCGTCGCTTTGCTTCTCAAGAGATCGCTCCGCATGCGCACTCATGGGAGGAAGCCAATGAGTTCCCGAGGGAGCTGTACAGCAAGATGGCGAGCGCGGGCCTGCTCGGTATTGGCTACCCCACCGAGCTAGGCGGAGGCGGCGGAGATCTCTCGCACACCCTCGCGGTGGCCGAAGAGATGATCGTGAACGGCAAATCCGTCGGCACCGTGGTGGGCGTCGGAAGCCACGGGATCGCGCTGCCGCCGATCGTTTTGACGGGCAACGAAGAGCAAAAGAAACGATTCGTCGAGCCAGTGCTGCGAGGTGAAAAGATCGCGGCGCTGGGCATCACTGAACCGAGCGGAGGCAGCGATGTTGCGCGCCTGCGAACCAAGGCTGTTCGCGACGGAGACTCGTATATCGTCAACGGCTCGAAGACCTTTATCACCTCGGGTTGTCGAGCTGACTTCGTCACCACCGCCGTTCGCACCGGAGGCGACGGACACGGTGGGATCTCGATGCTCGTCATCGAGCGAAACACTCCGGGTTTCAGCGTCAGCAAGAAGCTCGCAAAGACGGGTTGGTGGGCGTCAGATACTGCCGAGCTCACCTTCGAAAACTGTCGTGTTCCTGCAGCCAACCTGCTTGGTGACGAGAACATGGGCTTCATCACCATCATGCGAAATTTCGCCACCGAGCGATTGATGCTCGCTGGCAACTGCGTGGCGATTGCCGAGTTGGCTTACCGAGAGACCGTCGCCTACGTTCGAGAGCGTCAGGCGTTCGGCAAGACCCTCACGGGCCATCAGGTCGTACGACACAAGCTCGCCGACATGCGCACCGAGCTGGCTGCTGCTCGCGCACTCTTTCACGACACGGTCGCTCGATACCTTCGCGGAGACGACGTCACCGCGCTCGCCGCGATGGCGAAGAATGCATCCACTGACATGTGCTCGTCCGTCGTAGATCAAGCCGTCCAGCTACACGGCGGGTACGGCTACATGCGCGAATACGTCGTCGAGCGACTCTATCGAGATGCTCGCCTCTACCCGATCGGCGGAGGCACCCGCGAGATCATGAACGAGATCATCTCGAAGCTCGAAGGCTACTGAGCCTTCGTTCATCGCTCTGCTCACTTCGAATGAGCCCCTTGTTCGTCGATCGTTGCGTTGGTGGCTTGTGTAATCCACCTGCGAAGATCTTCTCCACGAGGGGCAGTGTCTCGCCAAACATAGAGCGCCCCACCCGCGATTGCGTACAGTTGTCGGCCATCTGCGCTGGCTCGAACCGCGTGCACAGCGGTCGGCAAGAGTCTGCTTTCGACAGAGTAGGGCGCGACAAAGCTCCATCGTCGTACGGTGCGGTCATCACCTGCTGAGACGAGAGCGCGGCCCTCATCGATCCACGCGACACTCGTCACACGAGCGGTGTGTCCCACGAGTGATTTCATGGAGGCATCGCCTTCGAGCGGCCACAGGCGAATCGTCTGATCTGCTCCGGTTGAAGCCACGACGTGTTGTGGCGACGATGCATCGACCGCAAGCGCCCAGTCATCATGGACGCCCACATCGGAGATGACTCCCGTATCGAGATTGACCTGTCGAACGTGACGATCCCAGCCACTCGCAACGACACGAGACGAGCCCGACCACGACACGTCATAGAGCGGAGAGCTCGACAACGAGTACACACGATGGCTCTTCGATGAGGTGTCGAGCACGAGCAATTCTCCGCTCTCGCTGACCACCGCCAGATGCGAGCCATCGCCAGAGAACGAGAGGCCGTATACGGTGCCTCGCACCGAAGCGATCTCGCGTTTCTCAGCGCCGTGAATCAACAACGTGCGGCCATTTGCGCGGCCCAGCGCGACCCATTCACCGTCACTCGAGCTGGCGAGAGCCGTGATCTTTTCTTCGACCCGGGCCAGCTCTCGCATGGGTCGATCGATCGCATCGAGCGCCAGCGCTCGACCATCAACCAGCCCCACCAAGACCGAGCCATCTCGGCGTACTGACGAGAGTGATTTCGGCGGTGCAGACAACAAGACCTCGGTGCCTTCGATCTTCGCAGGCCAACGTCTCAACACGCGATCTTCGCCACTCGTGATCAGCTCACCCGAGGGCAAGAACGACGCGGCATGCACGGCTTCGTGCCCACGCAGCACCGATCGAGCGCCAGAGGCGAGACTCTCGACGAACACCCTTCGGTCTTCACCGCCGGAAGCCAACCGTGAGCCATCACGCGAGAAAGCAAGCGCGTACACGACGCCACGACCACTCGCGAGCGATCGTTTGTCATGCGCGTCGAGACTCGAAAACAACAGGGTCTCTCCATCAGCACCAGCCGTCGCAATCTGCCCTTGCGACGAGACCGCCAACGCAAAGGCACGACCTCGATGAGCCTTGATTTCACGTGCTTTGAGCGTGGCGAGGTCACGAATGCGAAGCACACCGTCTTGGCCAATGGTCAGCAGCGACTTCGCGTCAGGGGCAAACGCCAACGCGTAGACCGTGCCGGGTTGATCCACGAATCGAACGAGCTCTTTTGGTTGCTCGCTTACATCCCAGATCACGACGTCACCGTTGGCGTTTCCGGAGGCAAGCAAGCGCCCATCGCTCGACAACGCCAACGACACCACGATGGCTCGTTGCTCACCAAGCACGAGGTCGTTCATCTGCTCGTGCAACGACCATCGATGTACCTTGCGATCGAGCCCCGCCGTATAGAGCCACTTGGGCGACGTCGGCTCGCGAGACAGAGCGATCGCAACCTGCCCTTGTTCGGTCGTCGTCAACACGCGCGAGCCCGACGTCGGCTCGTTCGGATCACGAAGCGACCAAAGTCGAAGCGTTCGATCAATGCTCGCAGAGACCGCGATTGACCCATCACTCGCCACGTCGATGGCCCACACATCGCCCGCGTGGCCCGGCATCACATGAGCCACACCGCGAAGAGCCGCCTCGTGGGCGACATCGCGAGCTCGAGCCCAATCCTCGGGTGTGCCCCACTCGTTCGAAAGCCCACGAAGCGCGGCCATCGCCAGTGTCGGGTCTTGCTCTAGCTGCGCGCGAGCTTGAAGAAGCAGCAGCTCGTCTTGTTTGCGAACCGCTGCTTTTTTCGCCTGGATGGCTTCGTCCCCCGCAGCGACCGCTTCAACACGGCGCTGCTCGGCTCGATCACGTTCGAGCCCAATTCGAACGGCGGCGACACCGCCCACTGCACTCAACAACACGGCCGCCACCGCAACGATCGCGAGAGGCAGGGCTCGCTTTCTCAGTCTTCTCGCCGCACGTTCCAACGGCGAATATCGATGGGCGATGACGAGCTGGTCGGATTGAAACCGTCTGAGCTCATCGGCGATCTCGCGCACCGACCCGTATCGTTCGTCAGGGCGATAGGCCATCGCTCGCTCGACGATCGATCGCAGCTCAGCGGGTACATCAGGGCATCGCTTTTCGATCGGAGTGGGTGCTCCACCCCGCACCCGTTCGATGGGAGTCCCCGCGGTGACATCCGAGAACGGCGGGGCCCCGACGATCAGGTTGTAGAGCATCGCCCCCACGGCCCAGATGTCGGTTTTCTCGTCGACACTGAGCCCCACCGCCTGCTCAGGAGACATAAAATACGGTGTCCCCAACACGTCGCCTGCCATGGTCAACGCGACGCGATCCGCCTCGATCACTCGCTCGATCTCGGCATCAGAAACACTGATCGAATCGCTCGTCGAGACGCGCACTCGTCGACTCGAGAAGGCTTCGCCAAGATCACGCTCGAGCTCGGACTCGTCATCATCACCCCAATCAACGCCCGCTTTTTCACTCGAGACACGAAGTACTTTGGCAAGACCCCAGTCGATCACCACGGTCTCACCAAACTCACCCACGACAACGTTCGAGGGTTTTAGATCTCGATGAATCACTCCTCGAGAGTGCGCATACGCCATCGTATCCGCGACGTTCTCGATGCAGCGCAAGAGCTTGAGTCGATCTCGAAGTGAAGAGGCTTCTCGGATCAGCGTCGAGAGCGAATCACCCGAGATCAACTTCATCGCGTAGAACGGGTCACCGTTGGGCCATCGACCCGCTTCATAGATCGGGACAATCCCTGGGTGTTGGAGCCTCGCCGTCACTCGAACCTCACGAGCAAATCGGCGCTCATCCATCTGCGAGCTGGTGTGCAGCTCTTTCAGTGCGACCACCCTCGAAAGACGTCGATCGAAGGCACGAGCGACACGACCGAGCCCACCACGAGCAAACTCGATGACCTCTGCATAGGCGTCTCGAGTCACCTCGGGGAACGGATCCGATGACTTCCGTTGTTTCGCCGACTGTTTCGTGAGCCTCTGAAGCTGCTCGGATGCAGCCACCAGGGTCTCGGGCTCATCGCACGAAGACGATGCATTCACCGGCCCCGATCGGGTGCTCACGTCATCCGACACGAGGCCTTTCTGCCGTGGTGAGAGCAAGGCGTCAAAGCCTACGAGGCAACCCTGCGTATTCGTCATCGAGCGCAGCGCGCTCGACGGAGACACACGAGCAGCGCGCAACGCAGGGGCCATCCCGCCCAGCAGGCCCATCGCCATCGAAAACGAGATCGAGCTCAGCACGATCGAAGGCGTCGGCGAAAAACGAAATACCAGCTCGGACCACGTGGCGTAGTTGATCATCGAAATCTTCACGAGCGCGAGTGGCAGCGAAAACAGAGCGCCCAATGCTCCGCCTACACCGGTGAGCAACAACGCTTCGAAGAGAAACGACAAGAGAATGCTGCGACGAGAAAACCCGAGCGCTCGCAGCGTGCCGATCTCGCGCTGGCGGCTTGCGATCGCACCGTGAAGCGTGATGGTCGCGCCGATCATAGCCCCGATCGAAAAGAGCACCGAGATCAGAAGACCCATCACTCGGATGAACAGACTCAACCCCTGAGATTGCTTGGCTTGAAAGACGCTCTCGCGCTCGACCGATAGCCCCAGTCGCATGTCGCTCTCGATCGAATGTCGAAAGCCTTCGAACGCATCACTCGAAGGGAGAGAAATACGCATCGACGAAACGCTGCCGAGTCGACCGAAACAAGCCTGCAGCGTGTCTCTCGATGTCCACATCTCTGATTCACTCGAATCACCATCGCTCTCGAAAACGCCCACGATGGTGATGGGTCGATTGCGTCGAAGCTCGATCGACTGACCCAACTCGAGGCCCTGCATCCTCCCTCGAATTCGACGACCGACCATGGCTTCTTCGGTACCGGGTGACGGCAATCGCCCTTCGACGATCTTGAGCGACGGACGCATACGAAACGAGCCGTCGTCGACTCCGCGAAGCACGACGTTGCTTACACCCACCGAGCCAACTTTCTGCAACGCGACAACGACCACGAGCTCACTTGCAGCGTCGACCTTGTCGCCAGCTCGGTGCAGCTCGGACGAAGCGAGAACGAGCTGCGCGCTGGTCTCTTCGATCGAGCTCGATAGCTCTTGCTCGCTGCCCTTGCGAAGGATCACGGCAACATCATCTCGAGCGGCAGATGACAGCGTGGATTCGACCCCTCTTGCCAGCATCATCGATGCGGCGAGAACCAGTGTGACGAGAGCAACACCCACCATGGTTGCGATCGAGGTCAACCGTCGCGCCCAGAGACTACGAACGTTGTAGCGAATCGGAATCATGGCCCCTCATGCAACGCGACGAAGCGCGTGGGTCACAGGCGCTTGTGAGGTCGCCCATGCGGGCAAGATCGCAGCCACCACCCCCAACACCAGCGAGAGACCCAGCGTGCTGATCAGCGCGCTCGGATCCACTCGAAACACCGGAAAAAACGACGACAGATTCTCTTCGAAAAACGGCGCCAAGGTATGCCCAACGAGCCACCAAGACATCACGAGCCCGAGGAGCGCACCCGCGAACGCCACCATCACAGACTCGGTCACGATGATCTGTGCGATCGCTCGAGGCGGGAAACCCATCGCTTTGAGCGACGCGTACTCAGTCGCACGCTCTCGGGTGCCCATCGCAATCGCATTCGCGAGAATCAGCGCCGTGATGGCGGCGATGATCATCGAGAGCACACCAAAGACATCGAGCACCGCTGAAACCATGCCCAAAAACCCTGTGGTGAAGGCCAGCTCGTCCTGACTCAACGTCTGGGCGTCACGCTCGTCGAACAATGCATCGATACTCGTTGCAAGCTTCGTCGCACGAGAGGCATCGGTCGCTCGACTCGCTATCCAACCCAACTGATCTCGTTGTGAGCCAGCGAGCGCGTCGTTGAGTCGCGACCAATGAAAGAGGAGTGTCCCGCGGTCCGCCCCTTTGGTTCGCGTCGAGTAGATCCCCGCGATGGTGAATGTCCAAGGAGAGCCATCAGGAGTCGGGTAGATCCCGCTCTCGAGCGACACTTTATCGCCCACCTTCCACCCGAGCTTTCGAGCGGTTTGATCGCCGACCAGTGCAGACCCTCGGTCGTTTCGAAAGTGCTCGAGCTGGTCGCTCGGCGCCTCGATCTCGTCGTACACCGACAGATAGGTCTCTGCATCCACGGCATACGAAGCGAAGAACTCTCGAGGGTGAGCAGGGTCTCGCCCGCCGAACCACGTGGCGAACGTGACGTGTGAGGCGAGCTCATTGCCTTGCGCGTCACGCAGTTGGCGAACCTCATCGAGATAGCGGCGAGGCAGCGGCAAGATGAACGTCACCTTGTGACGAGTGACGACACGATCGCGTCGAGCCACTTGCTGGGCTTGATCCCAAGAGCACAACGCCGTTCGAAGCGCGACGAAGGTCATCACAGCGAAGGCCACACCGAGCAACGTGAGCACCAAGCGCACGGGGTTTCGCAGCGCATTACGCGCGCTCAAGCCAACGAGCGTCATGACAGGTTACCCTTGTCGAGGCGATGAATCACCGATGCACGAGCCGCAGCAGCAGGGTCGTGGGTCACCATCACGAGCGTCTTGCCCAGCTCTCGGTGAAGCGACTCGAAGAGGGTGAGTATGTCGTCTGCAGACTGCCGATCGAGATCCCCCGTGGGCTCATCGGCCACGATGATCTCAGGGTCATGAACAATCGCCCTAGCAATCGCGACGCGTTGCTCTTGCCCGCCCGAGAGCTGGTTGGGCAGGTGATCCATACGCGAAGCAAGACCCACCAAACGCAGGGCGATTTCGGCTCGTTTTCTCCTCTCTGCAGCTCGTAGAGACGTGAGCAAGAGAGGTAGCTCGACATTCTCTCGCGCCGTGAGAACGGGCATGAGGTTGTACGTTTGAAAGACGATACCAACCGATCGTGATCTCCATGCAGAGAGCTGCTCGTCGTTCATCGAATCAAGCCTCGAGCCTGCCACCTCGACGACACCTTCAGATGGGCGATCGAGCCCAGCCACCAAGTTCAAGAGCGTTGACTTTCCTGAGCCCGAGGGGCCCATCAACGCGTGAAACGAGCCCCTCTCGATATCGAGATCGATGTGATCGAGAATTCGAATCACTTCGGCGCCTCGCTCGAATTGCTTTCCGACGTTGCGCAGACGGATGGCCGGAGGCGGTAGCGACTGGATCGAAATCGTGGCGCACGACGCGCTGGAAGAGGAGGTTGTCATGAGAAGAAACGCACGCGTGCGGCCATCTCTGGACGCAAGGACGAGGGTGGAGAGAGCAGCTTCACGCGCACCGTTGCCGTGGCTTTGGCGCGATTGAGACGAGGGGCGATCATCAGGATTTCTCCCTGGATCGGCGTGTCGGGAGTGCTGTCCAGCAACACGTCACAGTGCATCCCGATTGCGAGCGACGAGAGACGAGACTCGGGCACATCGGCATCGAGGACGAGCGAATCGAGCGCCACCAGATCGAGAAGCAGCGATGACGGGGTGACCATCTCGCCGACATCGAGAGGGCGGGACGCCACGACGCCCGAGAACGGTGCCACCACGCGGTAGTGAGCGCTGGCCACCTCAAGCGCGCGAAGGTCGGCGCGAGCGAGCAGCACGTCCGCATTGCTCGCGGCCACAGCGCTGCCGAGTGTGGTCACCCGAGCGTCGAGATCCTCGAAGGAGGCAGCAGCACTCGCGTGTGCGGCGATCAGCTTGAGCTCACGATCTCGCTGAAGCGCCAGCTCGTCACGTTGTGCTCGGCTCACATGCAGATGCGCTTCGGCCACCCGAGCTCGCGCTCGAGCGACGTCGATTGCTGCCAGATGATCGGCTTGATCGAGCTCGAACAATGTGTCGCCGGCATCGACTCGAGCGCCTTCCTCGACCCAAACGCGGGTCACGCGAGCAGAGACACTCGGAGCGACACGGGCAGAGCGAAGGGCGACGATGTACCCAGACGCCGAGAGCAGCACGGCGGTGGCCACGGCAGGCGCGGCAGACGGCGTGGGGTGCGACGGTTGGCCTGAAGCGACGAGGGTATTTGAACGAATGCTGCCAGCAGAAAGGCGCGTGAGTAGCCCGGAGACCCACGCGCCATACGCGCACGCCCCGCATACGGCGAGCCCGGGCACCCAGAGCCACGGACGCGCGTGATGGCGTGAGGACGACACAGCGTGTGATTCGCGGTCGATCCGCAGCGCGCGCAGATCCTCGGAGCGCGAATCCGTCATCGGTACAAAGCTCCGACCGAAAAAAGAAGGACATTCACTCATTGTCTTAGTCACTAAGAAATTAACTTTATTAAGTCAAATAGCACCTCTCGTTTTTTCTGAAAATTTGGGCGTTTCACGGGAAACATGCCTTGAGTTGAGCCTGAAATATCTTAGGGTGCGAGAGATTCGAGAACCAACCCCATGCCGATCGACCGAGCGAAGACCGCTGAAATCATTCGAGAGCTAGGCGATCTTGGGCGTGAGCTCAGTACGCGAACGATCCTGTTTCACCAGTCAGTGGCCGAGAACCTCGGGCTCAACGTCACCGACCACAAGTGCCTCGATTTCGTACTGAGAGCCGGAGAAGAAGAGATCACGGCGGGCAGGTTGTCCGAGCTCACGGGGCTCACGACGGGCGCTGTCACCGGCGTGCTCGATCGTCTGGAGCGAGCGGGCTTCATCCAACGAGAGAAGGACCCTCGAGATCGTCGCCAGATCGTGATTCGTGCCTTGCCGGAGAGGCTTCCAGAGCTCGAGGCGATCTTCGAGCCATTCGAACGGCCTGGGGTGAGCTGTGCAGCCAGTACAGCGCCGAGCAGCTCAAGCTCATTCGCGAGTACATGACCTCGTCGATCCGGCTGCTCCAACACCACACCGAGCTGCTGCGCGCATCGGACAGTCACACCCCGCGCGAGCCTGAGCCCGAGGACCCACACGAACGTGCCGAGCCCTTGGGAGCGTTGAAGCGCGGCGAGCTCGTGCTGGCTCGAGGGGTATCCAATCTCGAGCTCTCTTCGACGAGAAGCGATCAGCTCTTCACCGCAGCATTCGAAGGCACAGCGCCCTCGATCTCGAACGAAAAGGGGGTGCTCAGCGTGAAGTCGTGGCGAGGGCAGGGTGTCATCAAGCTGAACGAGAGGATCCCGTGGTTGCTCACGATCACGGGGGGTTTGTCGTCGAGCCACGCCGACCTTCGCTCCATCGATCTCGAGGGCATCGAGCTACGCGGGGGAGTGAGTGATACGAAGCTCGAGCTCGGCGCTCCGAAGGGCACGTTGGCGATCCAGATTCGCGGTGGGGCGCACCGACTCGCCGTGATTCGACCCGCGGGCGTGGCCGTGCGTGCACGCGTCGGACACGGCGCCACGAAGCTCACGCTCGACACGTTGCACCTCGGCGCCGTCGGGGGCGAGATGCGCTGGGAGTCACCGGACTACACACAAGCCAAACAGCGCGTCGACATTGATGTCTCGGGGGGCGCCAACGAGCTGACTGTGGCGTTTGCCCACGAGCCCACCGAAACCGAGCACACGAGCAAGACCTACAGCGACGAAGTACGGGCCCCCAAACGACGAGGCCGCGGATGAGCGACTTCACCGGCACAACGACGGTGTTTTCTCAGTCACCGACGATTCAACCCGACGAGCACGCGCTGATCGTTCAGGCGAGAAAACACTTCGACGCAGGGCTCGTCTTCACGACCCGAAAGCTCATGGGCTCAGGGGCACAGGAGCGAGCCGAGTACATCATCGACATCACACTCGACAAGCAAATCGAGACGCATCGTCTCGAAACACGGATCC
This sequence comes from Polyangiaceae bacterium, assembly GCA_046351315.1. Classification (GTDB taxonomy): domain Bacteria; phylum Myxococcota_A; class Polyangia; order Polyangiales; family Polyangiaceae; genus JAXLYQ01. The sequence goes on along the minus strand of JAXLYQ010000066.1, from coordinate 4,069 downwards.
GACGCGCAGCCCAAGACGACTGGGACATCGCAGCGAGAGCCGAAATCCTGGGTAAAGCAGGCGGAATGTCGACGCTGGCGAAACGGTGCAACGTGGTCTGGGAGATTGCTCCGTGTGACTCGGAGCGAGCCCTACTGACGTTCTGCGCGACGTTGACGATCGTGGCGCTGGGCCCAGTGATGCCGCCCTCGTGCGACACGCTGTTCGGCACACGCGGGGCACGAGAGCGACTCGAACGATCACTGCGATAAAACGCTGGGGGCGGCTGGCTTGAGGGCGAGCTTGGTGATGAGTCCCAGCACCACGCCCACCGAGGCCACGAGCAATTCGCGAGACGACGCCCCCGAAGCAATCAAGAGCGCCAAGACGGCGGCGATCGACGACACGAGCACATGTACGATCGAGCGCTTGGCAAGGACGAGCAACGCAAGCGCTGCGGTGAGGTACTGGATCACGACGGCGAGACTCGACAGCGCAAACAAGTCAGCGTTCGAGCCCATCGAGACCAAGACCACGACAAGCACGGTCGTTACCGCGAGCGCACGCCGAGGCACGCCAAGCTCGCTCACGTCGGCAAGGCCAGCACCCAACGAGTGTTTGGCAGCAGTGGCGAGATACCACGGGGTCATCGTGACCATGCCGATCGCGATGCCCAGCGCCGAGATGTTGGTGCCCAATCGAATCAGCGTCGCAAGCCCTCCACCACCCACGGCTTGACCCACGTCGACCAGTGGCGAGCGCGACGAGGAGAGATCCGGAACGGCTCGTACCGCAACGAGCTGCAACGCCATGTAAAGCAGGGCCGACAAGCCCACCGCTGCCAGCATGGCCACAGGCACACTCTTCGATGCGCGAGAGGCACGACCCGCCACAACGGGAACGATCTCGAAGCCTTGAAATACGAATACCGCAACGAGCATCGCTTGCGCCCACGATGAGGGGCTGGCCGACGCAGCCGTTGGCGGCGCGCTCTTGAGTGCTCCGAACGAGACGAGCGCAAGCAGAGGGATGAGCTTCAGCACCGTGAGTGTCGACCACGCACGAGCCGAGAGCTTGAGCCCACGCGAGCAAAGAGCAGCGAGCGCGAGGGTGATCGAGATCGCCAGAAGACGAGGGCCCCACGAGCTCTCTGGGTCGAGCGACAATACGGGGGCAAGCGCAGGCCAGAGCCCACGAAGCGACAGGTTGAAGATCACGGCCGAGGTGCTCGCGATGGCACTGAGATAAGCGAGCCAACCGACGAAGAACCCAACGGTGTCACCGAACGCTGCGCGTGCGTAGAGCACGGGGCCACCATCCTCGTCGAAGCGAGCGGCAAGCAACGCATAGACGAGCACGATCGGAGACAGCGCCAACGCGGTCATCGCGAGCAGCCCCACACTGCCGTAGCCTGGTGCAAAACGAGCAAGGTCAGCCGGGATAAAAAATATCCCAACCCCGACGATCCCGTTGACCCCAAGGGCCAAGAGCGAGCCGAAGCCAAGAGGGCGGGAAGGCTGACTGTCACTCACGACCGAACGTGTCTCCGAAGAAGAGAAACCACGCTGGCACGCAACAGAAGCAAACGCGAGCGTTCGTGCTTGCAGCGCGACAACGTCGATGAGTAGACGGCACGCATGCGAGAGCTGCTGCTTCAAGGACCAGGAAAGAACGCACTAGGCATTGAGCTCATTCGAAACGCACGACGACAGATCGCCGAAGCTGCAGGCGAGCCATTGCTCGTCACGGGTGCGGGCGATGCGTTCTCGGCGGGCCTGAATCTGAAAGAAGTCTTGGCGCTGGACGAGAGCACGATCGAGCCGTTTATCCGTGAGCTCGATGGCTTCTTTGGCGACCTCTATCACTACGCAGGGCCAACCGTTGCGTTGATCAATGGGCACGCGATCGCAGGTGGATGCATCGTGTCGCTCTGCTGTGATCACCGCGTATCGGTGGCAAGCCCAGCGGTGAAGATCGGGATCAACGAAGTGGTCGTGGGCGTGCAGTTCCCGCCGCTGGCACTTCGTATCGTTCGAGCACGCGTGCCCACTGCGTCGATCCACCGCGTGATGCTCGGCGGCGTGTTGGTATCGCCTGACGAAGCGCTGCGCTTGGGTCTGATCGACGAGGTCTCTGAAGACGCTGCAGCGCTCGCCCGCCGAAGGCTCGATGAGTTCAGCGCTCACATGCCAAGGGCCTACGCGGCGACGAAGCTCGAGCTACGCGGGCGACGCCCAACCGATGCAGAGATCGACGACGAGCTTCGCGAGCTCTTGCCTCCGTGGACGTCGGAAGAAGTCAAACGCGGGATCGCGGCCCGCTTGAAGCGTTAGCGCGACCTCGCTCACGAAACGCTTTTACGGCTCCGATCACACGAGCAGTCACCTCGTCGATCGGCGCGGTTGCGTCGATGTGAACGACCTCATCGCCGGGCAAAAGAAGCTCGGCCTTGAGGTAAGCCTCTGCAAGACGTGACTGAAGATCGTCAGTCTCGAAGAGCTCAGCCGTGCCCCCGCGATGATTGCGACGCTCGGCCGCAACACTCGCAGGCACATCGAGAATGATCGTGAGATCGGGGCGTCGTGCGTACGCGTTCAACGAGCGAATCCAGGCGATCGCTTCTTCAGCGTGGCCTTCGTCCGAGGTCACACTTTGATAGGCGAGACTCGAGAGGTCGTAGCGATCCGAAACGATGTTCACTCCATCGTGCAGGTTCGGCAGGATCTCACTGTCGAGATGATCGAGCCGATCGGCAGCGAACAACGCCGCCATCGTGCGCCACCCAGGAGGCCGCGGACCGGTCACCCCGGGGACAACCAAGCGGTGGGTGAGCACTTGACGGATCATCGAGCCGATCGGGCCACCTGTGGGCTCACGGGTACCTTTGGCAGCGAGCCCTAGACCACGAAACCACGCACAGAGTCGCTCGACTTGTGTGGTGGTGCCTGAGCCATCGATGCCTTCGAGAACGTAAAAATTCCCTTCCATGTGCCGACCTCTCGACGCTCACGATACACCGAGAATGCCGGGCTTTGCGTAGTTTCAGGCAGTCTGTGCGCGTTGTTCGATCGACATCGATCGCTCACCCAACGTGATCAATCGCCGAGCACCATGTTGTCGATCAACCGCGTCGAGCCCACATGAGCTGCGATCGCGATCACCACTCGTTCACGAACGCTTGCATCGTCTGCATACACTTCGAGCGAGTCAGGGTCAGCGACATCAACGTAGTCGATGGCGCGCGCGATCTTCTCGATGGGCTCACGCGTCGTCGTACGAAGCACCTTCGCGCTGCGCTCTCCCTGATCGAACAGCGCTTTGGCAGCTCGCAAACCGGTGATGAGCGCGAGCGCTTTTTGACGATCTTCTTGCGACAAGTACGCGTTGCGCGAGCTCATCGCGAGACCATCGGGCTCACGCACCGTGGGGAAGCCCACCACCTCGACGGGCAACAACAGATCAGCCGCGAGTCGCCGAATGACTTGAAGCTGCTGGTAGTCTTTTTGCCCGAACACCGCGAGGCACGAGCCGGTGAGCGCAAACAGCTTGGTCACGATCGTCGCAACCCCTTCGAAATGAACGGGGCGATGAGGGCCGCAGAGAACCTCGGTGAGCCCCGTTACTCGTACGCGAGTGCGGTCGCCGGGCGGGTACATCTGGTCAACCGTGGGCGCAAACACCGCATCAGCACCGACACGCGACAGCTTGGCGACATCGCCTTCGAGATCACGCGGATACTTTGCGAGGTCTTCATTCGCGCCGAACTGCGTGGGGTTCACGAAAATCGTCGCGGCAACCCACCCTGCTCCGCGTCGCTTGGCCTCTGTCACCAGCGCGAGATGACCCTCGTGTAGAGCACCCATCGTGGGCACCAACCCCACTCGTTGACCTGAAGCGCGCGCAGCATCACACGCCGCACGGAAGCCTTCGACATCACGGTAGATCGTCGTCATCGCGCGGCATGATTCACCACCTACGAGACACAAGCCAGCGCCGATTCAAGCGCAACATCACACACGAGACTCGCTCAATAGAGCAGCTCGTCGATGCCATCGACCCACGCACCACATCGCTCACCACGAAGCCAAAG
>JAXLYQ010000065.1:0-25372 GCA_046351315.1 Polyangiaceae bacterium | reverse complement strand
TGTGTATCTGGGCATCAAACCCTACGCGCCGAAGACCGATTCACCCTGGCCGCATCGCTACGGAGAATCTCGCGACTACCAGCGCTACACACACGTGCCGAGTCTTGCCGAGCAGAAGCGCCGCGAGTGGGATCACGACGAGCACATCCAGCGTCTCGCCGATGCTGCAGCAGGTAAAAAACCGCACGAAAAAGCTCTTGGCGTCGATCAAACACCGGCCCCGCCAGGGACAGTGTTGTTGCCCGAATTGCCACCCACCTTGCGTGAAGCACGCAGCCGGTTGGTGATCGGCTCGGCGGCATCGTGGTCGACTGAGTTCGAGCAAGATGGCCGCTCGTGGTTGTTGGGCGCCGACTTGATGTTCTTCCCGAAGGATCGCGTGGCGCCGTACAAGCCCGTGAGCTTCCACGGCGTGCATTTCGACGAATCGATCAAGCTACCCATCGCGTTCTTCAAGAAGAAAGCACGCCCCAAATACGCGATCGATGGCGAAGGCAAAATGGTCGCCAACGGCCAGCAGTGGGAGCGACTCGACTGGGTGCAGCTCACCGGAAAGTCGCACACCTACGAAGGCGCCAACTACCTCGAAACCGTCGAGCCAGGCATCTTCACCGCAGCGTCCGACGCGACTGTTCCGAACCCACAAGATCACACGCCTTGGGGCGCACCGATCCACCAACCCGACACCACGGGCAGAGCACCGAAGGGGCGAGGCACGTGGCTCGAGGTGAGCATCACGGGCGGTTGGATGGTCGCTTTCGAAGGCACGACCGCCGTATTCGCCACGCTGATCTCACCGGGTCGAGGTGGCCCTCCCGCGCGTGGAATCGATCCGCTCAAAACGGCATCGACGCCGACAGGTCAATGGCCGGTGACTGGCAAATTCTCGACGGCGATGATGGTGGCGCCCGAGGACTTGATTCACTCGGATGTGCCCTGGGCTCAGAACTTTCACGGCCCACACGCGCTGCATGGTGCGTACTGGCACGATCAGTGGGGCGAATGGAAGAGCGCGGGCTGTGTGAACCTCGCGCCCATTGATGGCCGATGGCTGTTCCACTGGACAGAGCCGCCGATCCCTGAGGGGTGGCACGGCATTCGATGGGACGACAAGCTCGGCCCGGCCACTTGGCTGATCGTTCACGACTAATCCAAACAACGTGGCCACGAACAAACGAAGAACCGTCGCGGCGTTGCTGCTCGCGATGTTTATGTCCGCGATGGAGGCCACGGTCGTTGCGACCGCGATGCCCACCGTCGTTGGTGATCTTGGCGGCCTCACGCTCTATGGGTGGGTCGGAGCGTCGTACTTGCTTGCGGCGACGGTGACGGTTCCGCTCTACGGAAAGCTCGCAGACGTCTACGGTCGAAAGCCGGTATTGCTCGGCGGAATCGCCTTGTTTTTGCTTGGCTCGATGGCCAGCGGCCTCGCCACATCGATCGTTCAACTCATCGTGTTTCGAGCGATTCAAGGCGCGGGCGCTGGTGCGATGCAGCCTGTCACGCTGACGATCATTGGCGACATCTACACGATCGAAGAACGCGGCAAAGCGCAGGGAATGTTCGGCGCGGTGTGGGGCGTCTCGGGCGTCGCAGGGCCCTTGCTCGGCGGTTGGATCGTGCGCCTGCTCGGTTGGCGATGGGTGTTCTTCATCAACGTGCCGTTCGGATCTTGTCTGCGCTCGTGCTGATTGCTTCGTTTCACGAAACGACACAGCATCAGTCACGCAAGCTCGATTGGCTCGGGCGATCACACTCACCTTCGCATCGATGGGGTTGTTGCTGGGCTCGTCGGGCAAGTGGCCGTGGGTGACGCTGCCGCTTGGCATCGTGCTTTTGCTGCTCTTCATTTGGATCGAAAAAACGGCTGCAGAACCGATTGTGCCTCTTGATCTGATCAGCCGTCGGGCAATGGCGGTGGCGTGCTTGGCGGCTTCGCTCTTCGGCGCGTCGATGATGGCAACGCTGACGTACGTGCCGCTGTTCATTCAAGAAGTCTGCGGGCGCACGCCAACCGAAGCGGGTGGCATCGTGACGCCGATGTTGGTCGGCTGGCCTCTTGCTGCCACCGCAACGAGCCGAGCGATTGTTCGCATGGGCTTTCGTTTGCCCATCCGCGCAGGCGCCGCACTCGTCGCAGGCGCCAGTATCGCATTCGCGTGGGCAGTGTCGGTGTCGTCGTCAGACTGGGTTCTTCAGCTCGTGATGTTCGTGTTCGGGCTCGGAATGGGTCTATCCAATTCAGCGATCGTGATCGCAGTGCAATCGAGCGTGGGTTGGGAGCAACGTGGCGTCGCTACGGCCACGAGCTTGTTCGCGCGCTCGATGGGCGGAGCGCTGGGCGTTGGCGCGCTCGGTGCGATCTTGTCCGCAAAACTCGGAACCCTCGTCACCGGAGCCGCAGAAGGTGTGGGTCAAGCACTGGGTGAAAGCGCACACAAGATCGCCTTGGGCTCTGCGCTCCAAACGATTTTTTGGGTCACGGCGGCGATGGGAATGGTGAACGTCCTTGCGGTGGTGTTCTATCCGCGTGGGGATACGCCCACCGATGTGTTAGATATCGGCCCCCATGGCTGAGGTCACGCTTCGATTCCGCCACAACCCCGCGACTGGTAAGCGCGAGCTCGTGATCTCGTACGAGTCTGACGATGATGCGCTCGCGCACGAGCACGAACGCGATCATCGCGCTTTGGTCGAGAAACTGATCGGTCAACCGATCGGAGCAGACACCGAGATCGTCGTAGAGCGCAGTACAAAAGATGGCGTGCCCGAGTCGCCCAATGGCGAAACCGGTCGTGCGCCAGAGCACAAAAACAGGGGACATTAACTGCGTGATCGGCCTCCGGATCACGGGTACATCACTCGACGCGGCGGCCATCCGTACCCTGGCCGAGCTTGCTGCGCCGTTGGTCAGCTCGCTGTGGATCGACATCACTTCGGTGGGTCGTTCGCAGCATCTGCTCGTCTCGAAACAGCTCGACGCCTCCCAGGTCAAGTCGCTGGTCGATGCAGGTCTCGATATCGTCGAGATCGCGGATGATCCATCGCGACCTGCGACCATCAAGCTCACGTCGCGGTCGAACGGAGAGCAGGTCGAGTGGACATCCGTCTCACTTCGCGCCGCGCCCAATCTACTCGAAGCGATTCAGCCACATCGAGTACACGGCGATCCGATCGCGTCCGACGCTTGCTTCTTGGTGTCGCTGTCGACGCCTGGGGGCCGCGCCACGCTCGAGCGTTTGCTGCTTCTCGGTCGTGACGACGTGGCGGTGGCAGAGCTACGCGAGGGTGAGACGAAACAGCTTGCGATCTTCGTTCCGTCGCCGCCGCTCTACCTGCTGATGCGCTCACGCGACGAGCAAGAAGAGGGGATCTCCGCGTACGTGCGCGTCGCTGGTGACGTGTGGGTTGCGTGGGGTTATGCGCACCCACTTCTCGAGCGCGCGAGTGGATTGATCGCGCTGGGCGATCATTCGGTATTCGTTGATGCCTCGGGGCGTTGGCGATTCGCGCCTGCCAAGCTGACAACACGCGGCATCTTCGACGCGATTGCTCCTGAGCTCAGCGGCCGAAGGCAAACGCTCGAAGCGACTCCAGGAGAGCAGCGATTTCGTATTCCGCTGCGCCTCGATTCGGGCCCCGAGGTCGAACCAGAAATGTGGTTGCTCACGAGCGATCAACTTCTGAATCTCGAGCCGATGCTCGAAGCATCAGCACCAGACGATCTCTCGCGGCTCACGGTCGCACGACTGACGGGCACACAAGGCATCACCTACGTGATGCGAGAGCTCATTCGTCCTGGGCTGACGCGCGTAGGTCTTCGCGTCTCGCAGTCGCTCAATCTGCGCGGGTTCTCGCGAGCGCTCGGCGTCGACAATCTGTTTCTTCCCGTGGGGCGCAGGCTTGTGCCCGCCATTCGTCGAGACGATTTGCGCGCGCTGCTAAAGCTCGATGAAGCCGAGCTCGTGATCATCGACGAAGACTTCGATGGGCCACGAATCATCTCGGTGATGAGCATGTCCGAGGCGCCTATTTCTCGCTGGATCGACTACGTCGCAACCGACCGTCGAGCCGAGCTCGAACGTATGCTCGAACGCTCGGTCTTTGCGTTCCCAGAGCTCGAGGTCGAGGTGGCTCCCGAGGCGCGCGTCGAGGGCGAAAAACGAGAAGAGCGTGACGAAGCACCACGAGCACGCACGCCTCGCGAGCCACGACGCAAGCCAGCCCCCGTGGTCGCCGCAACCAGCGAAGAGGGTGTCGACGCGCAAGAAGTCGCTCGTCGCGCACGGGCACGAGAGCTCGAGCGAGAGGTCTCTCGCGGAGGCTGTGAGCAAGCGGATGTGTGGGGAGAGCTCGCCATCCTCAAAGGTCAGCTCAAAGAGCATGATGAAGCGGCACTCTGCCTCGAAGCCTCGATGTTTTTCGGAGGGCGCCCAGACCCTGAGCTCGCCAAGCGTCTCGTCGGTTATCGAGCGCACCTCGTGGAGGCTGCAGGTACGGCAGAAGAGATCGTCGATCTCGCAACGCGTGACGACATTACGCCGGTGCAAGGAGCGTATCTCGGAGCACGCGCACTCGAGATGGTTCGACACGGAGAAGTGTCGCTCGAAGCGTTGGTACAGCAGCTCGAAACACGGTTCACGGATCCGATGCTGCCGGTGCCGCGCAAGCTCGCGTGGCTCGTGCTCTCCGCGTGCCATCGACGCTCGGGCGACACGCTCGGAATGACCCGCGCCAAAGAGAAAATCCTTGGAGCGATCAATGACCGCGGGCTGAGTGAAACCCTCGACGTTCCTCGGTTCGTGCGCGCTGTCCTCGCGCTCGAAGGCCCAAGCGCAACGAGCTCAACATCGGCGCCGATCGGGCAAAGCGCACAAGTCGAACCGCTCGAACGACTGTGGATACGTGTGCAGAACAAGGGTCTGCCCGAGCTCGACGTACGTTCGGGTTACTTGCGGGTTTCGTTTGCGATGGGCTTCGTTCGCCTCGGTCAAACAAGCCGTGCGCACGAGCTAACAAAGACCCTCGAAAACGAGCTGTCGGTTCATGAGATCCCCAATCGCGCGCTGTACCGATTGTATATGGCTCGCATCGCGCATGTGGGTACAGGCGCCGACGACGCGCAGTGGGCGCCGACGGTCGAGAGCTTGCTCAAGTCCGTGCCCGATGACCGGATGCGCGAACGAGTCGAGTGGCTTCGTCGTCGTTCGGGTTGGCTCAACCCCAACCCGCCCGAAGAGCCGCGCCCCTGGATCCGCGCGCCACTCGAGCGATTGCTCAGCACGATGGAGCGCGCTCCTCAAAGCGCTCCCGACGTGCTCCGGCAATCGTTCGCGATGCGTGAGCTCTTCGACTACGAGGTCACGTCGGCGATCGAACGAACCCTTCGCAGCGCGCTTCGCACCGGCGTCGATGCACTGATCGACGAGACGCGCGAGGTGGCCTACACAGGCGTTGATCGCATTCGTATCCCGGGCCATCGTGCACGGGCTCTCGGTGCGTGTGTTTCTGCTGCAGCAACCGCGGGCGATGGCGACACGGTGGATCGACTCCTCGACGAGGTGGTCGCAGTAGCATCGGGCCGCAACGTACCGTCGATTCGCGATTTGCTGACCGCTGTGCAACCAGCCCTCGACGCGCTCCGAAGGGTTGGCGTCGGCCACTCGGGCCAGCGCTTTCTCGAAGCGTTGATGCCCGTCGCAGACACGCCTCGAAAGGAGCGCGTTCTTCTGCGTGCAGCACTCGCGGACGGCTTCCTTCAGATCGGTCAGCCGCAGGTCGCGAGTGATCTTCTCGATCGTGCTCTGAACGAGGTACTCGAAGGCATCACCGATCACGTGATGAGATACGAAGGCGCGGTGGCTGTGCTCGAAGCGTTGAAGCACTGGCCATTCGCCGAACGAATTCCACGCAGCGAAGCGATCCTCGATGCGCTCGATCGCTTCCTCGATACCTTTACGGTCAGCCGCTACTACCGAACTCACCAGGTGCTGGTTTCAGAGCGTCTCATTGACGCAATCGTTGACCAGACCACCTTCCGCCAAGACGTGATCAAGGGATATCTCTTCGCCGAGGAACAAGCGCTTCGCCGCCGAATTCTCGCCGATTGGAGGGACGCATGTGGACGCTTAAAGAGCTCGAGCCAGAGATCGACGAGATCCGTGCTCGCATCAATCGCAACCGCCGCACACTCAACGAGTACTTCATCCGGCGCACCGAAGAGATCGATCTCGCGACCATTTGCGCGTGTGCACAAGAGCCGTTGCTCTTTGTCGGTGTCCCCGGCACGGGCAAAAGCGATCTCGTCGTGAAGTTCGTCGAGAGCCTGGGTCTCGGTGAGGATGACTACTTCGAGTACATGCTCACCAAGTTCACTGAGCCCAGTGAGATCTTGGGGCCTATCGACATTGATTTGCTCAAGCAAGGCAAGTTCGTCCGACGCACCAAGGGCAAATTGCCCGAGTGCCAGGTCGTGTTCCTTGATGAGATCTTCAAGTCGAACAGCGCGATCTTGAACACGCTCCTCACCATCGTGAACGAGCGAAAGTTCTACCAAGACGGTGAGCCGATCCCCGTCAAGATGAAGCTGCTCTTCGCAGCAACGAACGACATTCCTGATCAGAGCGAGCTCGAGGCGTTGTCCGATCGCTTCGCGCTGAAAATCGAAACCAAACCGGTGAAGGACGATCACTTCGCCGAGCTGATCGACGCAGGTATTCGCAACGAGGTCTACCGCGCCACGTCACAACGACCGTGGTCTCGCAACGACATCTCGCTCGATGATTACCTCAAGCTGAAGCGCTACCTCGATCTCACGATGTCGACCAAGGAGGGTGTGTCGGATCGCGATCAGTGGTTCCCCGCACCCGTGTTCGCCGAGATGCGACGAATCATTCGAGCCATCGAGGTCGAAGACAAGGTGTTCGTGAGCGATCGCAAGCTCGTGAAGCTCTATCGATTGATCCGCACTCGCGCGTTCTTGTTCCATGGCGGCGCGGTTCAGACCTCTGACCTCGTGCTGCTTCGCTACGTGGGCAATCGACGCCAAGAGCTGCCTGCTGTCGCAGAGAAGGTAAGCGCGTTGCTCGGCGTGGGGGCAGTGAGCTGATGCGCTATTGCCTCGCCGTTCATCGCGCGACGGGGCATCGCGTTTCTCGACTCTCTCTTCTCGTCGTCGCAGCACTCGCTGCTTCGCATTGTTCGCGCTTCGAAAAGAAAGCTGAGAACAAGGCGGTGGCGAGCGCCGCATCCAGCACGTCGACCACATCCACCACGTCCTCACCAGCGGCCGTCGCTTCAAGCGATTCGTCCGCTACCTCCACCGACGTCTCTCGCGCCGAAGCAGGCACGAGTGCTTCGACAGCATCGAGTGCTGTCGCGCCACCATCGCTGCCCTTGCCACGCGAGCCTGACTTCATCGAAGGGCGTCGCGGCACTCTCTTCGACCTGGGCTACCTAACCTTCGTAGAGAGCATCTCCGGCCTGCTGCACAAGCGATTCGGAGACGATCTCGCCACGCTGAGCGCGCAAGCGATCAAGCTCGACGGAGACCGCCGTGCGGTGTTCTTGTGGCGCCCGCAAAGCGGTCTCATGCCGATCCTCGTTGCGCTCGATTCCAATGGCGCTGTTGCCTGGATACGCGAGCAAGCACTTGGCGGAGTGCACCCTGGCGTAGAGCAGGTCGCGCTTGCCCCCGGTGCACAAGGCGAGATGATCGTGGCGTTTCACGACCCTGTTGCACGCGTCGTCGGGGCTCGCCGATGGGCTGCAGACGGGATGCGCATCATGGATCTCGTCATCCTCGACGACATCGACAGTGATGCTCTCTCCGTAGTGTATTGGCCTTCAAAGGGTTGGCTCGTCGTCAACGCATCACACGGGGCAGTTCGCGCTCAGCTCATTGATCCAAACGCGCGCCCACCGTGGGGCAACTCGGGTCGAGCCGTATCGCGAGCTTGGCTCGGCCCAACACAAGTTACAGCCGTGCTCGACACCGACGAGAGCGCCCTGTTGTTCTTTCACGGGTTCACCCCGGGCACAGCAGGCGCAGGGCTCAACGACAGCAAAGCTGGGTCGCGCCGTATCGATGCAACAGGTACGCTGCGGTTCCCGAGCCCGATTGTCGTGGTGGCCGTCCCATTGCCGAACGCGTTCGCACCAACCGCATCGACGCGCGTGGATGCAACACGATCAACCTCGGGGGCGAGTTGAGGTATCACTCGCTCGCGGGGCAACGACCGGAAGTGGTCGACGTGACTTCCGCAGGGGCGGTTGTTCTTCGATGATCGAGGGCGTTCCGAGCATCAGGTTCATGCATTCGCTCGTGGGGAGTCGCATCGGCGTCACCCATGGTGAAGCTGCCCACGTCGGATCATCACGCGCGAGCACTGTTGCCCATTCCGTTCTCGCCTTTGATCCCGAAGCCCGATCGCAAACGAAGCCGAGCTGCACAACATGCGATTCGAGTGCTGAGTGCTGGGCTGGTAGATCACATCGCTCTTCGCACAGCAGCCATCGATGCTGCGGTCGATGAGAGTGTGTCGCGAGGCGTTCGTCAGCTCGTGATTCTCGGCGCCGGGCTCGATCTTCGCGCCTACCGACTCGAATCCCCTTCTGCTCCGTTCGTGTATTCGAGGTGGATCATCCCCTCAACCCAGCGATACCGCCGCGACCGACACCGCCACGTGTTGTTCCGATGGCCAGCGAGGTCAGGCAGGTCGCTAGTCGACTTCGCGCGCGACTCTGCTCGATCGCAGACCTGACGAAGCAGGTCACGATGTTTCGCAAACTCCACGTGTTGGGTCTGGGAGGGCGTCACGATGTATCTCCCATGGCCACCCGTGCCTCGCTCGACGTCATCGGAGCGCGCTCGTGCCAAGAGAGCACACTCGCGGTCACGTACATGGTGCCAGAGCCCCGCAGCTCGGCCCCTTCAGTGATGTCGTTCGATGGGGTTTTCGATCGCTCGGTGAGCCCGTGATCGGCGCGATGTCGAGCATGCAGATCGAGGAGCGAGCTTCTGCTGATCGCGGCGGTTATCGCGTGAGTCTCGATCAGTGCTCACGCAGAGTGGGCCATCGGTTTCGACGGGCACGCATGGCTCCCTGCTTTTTTCCGCAGCGAACGACTCATAGTCGCCCGCAAGTGACGCGACCAAATCCAAGCCTCGCACGTGCCGCTCGAGTCGTTCGGAGCCACTCGGGCTCGAACACTCCATCGATACGCATCGAGTACTGAAAGAACTGGCATCCACGCCGTGTGCCAGTCCATGTCGTTGAACCAGTACGCTCGCGTGGTCATGTACGTGCGGCGACGTAGCGCAGGGCTGAACAACAGAATTGCCTGTCGCCCCGGCAAGATGGTCACGCAGTGGTCAACAGGTGCGTCGGGCGTTGTGTCCTGATGCAATGGAGCGTGATCATTGGCCTGGAGACCAAAGATCAAAGCTCGCCCGATCTCTTTGAACGGCAGACGCCGAATGAACGCGTAATGTCTTCGAAAGTGCTCGAGAGCCACCGGGTTCATGCCCTTCCGTCGCCCTGATTTTGTCCTCCCAGCGATCGTTCTCGACGAAGTGAAACGCCACCTTCCACGGGAAGTACACCCCATAGCGATACTTCAGGAACATCATCTGCCGCACGTTCAAGGGGTGGTCGGTTTCGTCACCGAAGCGATACGAATCGACGCGATCGAGATCGAAGATCGAGGGGTCATCAGCAAGCGATACGAAGCGCGCGAGCTCGTCGCGCGAGAACCCTTCGATGACGTTCATGTAGTCGACATAGGGGTCTTGCTGAACGTGCGGCGCCACCACACCCATCCACTTCAAGCTCCCGCCCGTGTACGACGTTTCGACTCGCAGGCCGAGACAAATTTCGTCATCGAGCTCGTCAATGCCCGAAAGATCTTGTGTGCCGAGAGATCGATGAACGGGCGATTCCAGATCCCGAAGAGCTTCATGTCGAACGCAACACATCACACATCGAGACGCATCGCCACCGAGCGGATCCGCCTGTATGTTTCGAGCGTGATGCCTTCGCGTTTTGGGCCGATGTTCACGCTCTTGGGCGCCGCGTTTGTAACCAGCGCTTGCAGCGACACCGAGAAGTCCACCGAGGCAGATCGCGCTCACATCGCAACAGCTTCGCGACCCGCAACAATGTGCGAAGTGTCACCCCGAGCATGTCGAGCAGTGGTCCTCGAGCATGCATGCGTATGCTGCTGAAGACCCGGTGTTTCGCGCGATGAATCGACGTGCACAGCGCGAGACCAACGGCGCAGTCGGTACGTTCTGCGTCAACTGTCACGTCCCTGTGGCGGTGTTCGACGGCTGCCACCACCGACGGAACCAACCTCGACACCCTACCCTCCTGGCAGCGCGGGATCACATGCTTCGTTTGCCACTCGGCTGATCGGATCGATCAAGACCACAACGGCAAGATTCACTTCGCCGATGACGGCATCACGCGAGGCCCATTCGCCGGCGCTGGGTACTGGGTGGTGCATGGCGCCATCGCCTCGTCGCTTCACAACCGTGACGACGCGATCCGCGTCGTTGTGCGCACCCACGACATCGTGAACAGCTCGGGCGCTCACCTCGCCCGTACCTACAGCGCAATGGAAAGCCTCGCTGTTTGCCAAGGAAATTCCTGGGGTTCAGCTCACGTGCGGCAACTGCCACATGCCCTCTCGCGAAGGTGCCGCATCCAGTGCGGCAGGGTCACCTGCGCGCGAGGTGCACGATCACACGATGCCCGCCGTGAGTGTCGCGATCACGCCCTTTTCGTGGGCAGCGATAACCTGCGCGCGCATGCAGGCCAACCTCGACCCGTCACTCGTCGCGAAGCTATGCGTCAAGCCCTATCAAGGCGGGGCCCAACGTCGATGTGATTCTCGACAATGCGTTCGCAGGCACTCGTTCCCCAGTGGCTCTGCGTACCATCGTCGCGCTTGGGTTGAGCTTGTGGGTTACGCCGGAGATCAACAGGTCTTCTCGAGCGTGTTGGGTCGATGACAAGCAGGCGATCTCGACGCTCGACGACCCACAGCTCTGGCTGCTTCGTGATCAGCTTCTCGACGCAGAGGGCAAGCCGATCGGATCGATCTGGCAAGCCACGTCGAGCATCCTGAATTTTGCCGCCTGCTGCGGTCACGATGAACGACACGCTCGACTCTGCGTATTATCACTGGTGACGCACAGCTATGATGTGCCGCTCAACGTCGATCGATTGACGATGCGCGTGCGTTTCAGCCCGATCGATCTCGCTGTGCTCGACGATCTCATCGCAAGTGGCGATCTCGATCCCTCCCTTCGAGATGCACAACCGATTTGGGATCTCTCGGCCACTCACCTCGAGTGGACAAGCCCACTCGGATACACCTGCGTCACGCAGTAGTCGGCGGCATATCGCGTCGACGCAGGAAGTACCGCACCAGCTCTGAGCTCGAGCCTAGGCCGAGCTTCTCGACACAATGTGCGCGATGATTTTCGACGGTGCGCGGGCTGATCCCCAGCTCTTTACCAATCTCGGTGGCGGTCTTGCCCTCAGCCACCATTCGCAACACGTCGAGCTCGTGGGGTGAGCATATCGAGCGGATCACTCGCTGACGGATCCGACAGGTGAGGTCGATATGCTTTGAAGCTCTTTGCAGATGTACGGCCCGCAGCAACCGATCGCACGGCCTCGAGGTAGCTCATCAGGCATCGCGTTTTCAGCAGATATCCCCAGGCCCCGGAGTCTCATCGCGTGACGAACGAACGGCCCATCCGACATCATCGTGACGACGATCGCCCTCGCCGAAGGCACCAACCGTTGAAGATGATCGAGCAGCTCGAGCCCATTGACGTCGGGCATCGCGAGGTCGGTGATCAAGATGCCGGGGCGCAGACGATCGATCACCCGATCGCTTCGGCTCCTGAGCTGACCTCTCCGACGACCTGACCTCTGCCGTTCGTTTTGAGCAAAAGCGACAGGCAGCGTCGAACGATATGCTGATCATCGGCGATGAGAATTCCGGTCATGGCGTTATCGTAGGATCCCCTTACGCTTTCGTTACCGCGACCATTGCCGTCTGGCGACGTTTACAGATAAAAATAAACGGATCGGTCCGAGCACAGTATGCAACGACCGACGCAGCTCTCGACCCACCGATCGGGCTGCGTAAGACAGATCCTGGTGCAGGGCGTGCTCGAAATCAGCTAAGAGCGCGCATGGGAAAGTTCGACCGCCGCAATCCCCTCGCAGAAAACAGCGTCGCCGTGCACAGAAGAAGTTGAAGGAGCGCGCCAGCCGCGAGCGTGCAGAGCACGCCACCCGCGCCGCTGCTGCCACGAAGAAGCGGGCAAGAAGTTATCGTTCGTCGGCGAGCGACTCGCCGGGTATCGCAACACCACGCGATGCTTCTCGCTCGCCTCAAAACACTGCTCACTCGCGAATGATCGTTGTCTGATAGCGCGACGACCACGTCGGGCCTTGTGCAGCCGTGTCCGCCGCATCTTGCGGGGTGGCATCAGCGATCAACCCGCGATCGCCTTGAACGCGCTCGGACGAGAGCAAGGACCAGTACCGTTCGGGTTGCCCCAACGCTGCGAAATCGTCGTGTTGTGGATGTCCGCGTCGGTGGGCTCGCCGCCACTGCACCGCGATCATCACATCGAAGCTGTCATCAGCCTGAGCAACCATGCCCACGATGTCGAGGTCGATGATGCGAATCTCTCGGTGCCACGAGCCGTATTGCTCAAGAACTTCTGCTTGGCATTCGACGGAACCCACTGCGCTGCACCTGGACATCGCACCGAAACGAAGCCCCATATTCGCCTTCAGATCGCTCTGAGCGCGCTGGGCTCGCGTGGGTGAAGCGCAACCAATCAGCGCCCCCGAAATCATCACGAACGCAAGAGCGAGAGATCCACGAAGACTCGACATAGGGCCCCGGTATCTGAAGCCGATCCGCATGGCCAAGTTCGTTGAAAATCCGCCCCGAACGCAACAGGTACAAAACGATCTCCTGAACGTATTTTCAGCCTTGCGACCACTGGTTAGAGGCGCCATACCGAGCGCTTCTGAGCGGAGCGTAGAAGAGAGCACCGATGGACAAGCCCTTCGAGATCGTTTCCAACTACGAGCCGCGCGGCGATCAGCCCAAAGCGATCGAGCAGCTCGTCTCGAGTTTCAACGCAGGTCAGCAGTTTCAAACGTTTCTTGGGGTGACGGGCTCCGGCAAAACGTTCTCGGTCGCGCACGTGATCCAGGCGCTCCAGAAGCCCACGCTCATTCTCGCTCCGAACAAGACGCTCGCGGCGCAGCTCTATGCAGAGATGCGCGAGCTCTTTCCGAAGAATGCCGTCCAGTATTTCGTCTCTTATTACGATTACTACCAGCCCGAAGCCTACATCCCGAGCAGCGACACATTCATCGAGAAAGACTCGATCATCAACGATGCGATCGATCGCATGCGTCACGCTGCAACTCAGTCGCTGTTGTCGCGACGGGATGTGATCATTGTTGCGTCGGTGAGCTGCATTTACGGCATTGGCTCCTCCGAAAGTTATATGGGTTTGACGATCCCGCTGAAGGTCGGCCAAGACTTCCGCCGGGACGAGCTTTTGCGTTGTCTGGTCGACGTCCAATACGAGCGCAACGACATCGATTTTCACCGAGGCACGTTTCGCGTTCGCGGCGACGTGGTCGAGATTTTCCCCGCGTATGAAGAATCAACGGCCATTCGCGTCGAGTTCTTCGGTGACGAGATCGAGGCCATTCGCGTGGTGGATCCGCTTCGAGGGGCGGTCGTCGACTCGCTCAACTCGTACACGATCTTTCCCGGCTCACACTACGTCACGCCACAAGAGCAAATGCGCCGAGCGATCACGTCGGTGCGCGACGAGCTCAAAGATCGACTTGATTGGTACGACAAAGAAGGCCGATTTCTCGAAAAGCACCGCATCGAGCAACGAACCTCGTATGATCTCGAGTTGCTCGAGCAAATGGGTTTTTGCCCTGGAATCGAGAACTATTCTCGACATTTGTCAGGCCGAGCCTCAGGCGACCCTCCGCCCACACTGATCGATTACTTCCCGCAAGATTATCTGCTGGTGATCGACGAATCGCACCAGACCGTGCCGCAGATCGGCTCGATGTATCGCGGCGACCGAGCACGCAAAGAGACCTTGGTCGAGTACGGCTTTCGTCTTCCAAGCGCACTCGACAATCGCCCGTTGAAATTCGAGGAGTTCGAGCAACGAATGCCCTCGACCCTCTTCGTTTCAGCCACGCCGGGCGAATACGAGCTCACCAAGAGCGAAGGCACTTTCGTCGAGCAAATCATCCGCCCCACTGGTTTGCTCGACCCCATCCTTCATGTGCGCCCGGTGGGTGGTCAGGTCGACGACCTACTCGGTGAGATTCGTATTCGTATCTCGCGCAACGAGCGTGTGTTGATCACGACACTCACCAAGCGCATGGCCGAGGATTTGACCGAGTATTACCGCGAGCTCGGTATCAAGGTGAAATACCTTCACTCTGACATCGACACCCTTGAACGAATCGAGATCTTGCGAGATTTGAGGCAGGGAGAGTTCGATGTTCTTGTCGGCATCAACCTGTTGCGCGAAGGCCTCGACCTACCTGAAGTGTCGCTCGTTGGCATTCTCGACGCTGACAAAGAGGGGTTCTTGCGCAGCCCTCGATCGCTCATCCAAACCATCGGCCGAGCGGCTCGAAACTCCAAGGGCGAAGTGATTTTGTACGCGGACAAAGTGACTCCGGCGATGGCGCACGCGATCCAAGAAACGGATCGCCGGCGAGCACTTCAACAGGCCTACAACGTCGAGCATGGAATCACGCCAGAAACCGTAAAAAAAGCCCTTCTCGACCTGTCTCCATCGTCGGGCAACAGCGACTACTACGCGGTGCCACGTCGCGAGGCAGCGCCCGTGGCTCCCGACGATCCAGCGGCGATCGCAGAACGGATCGAGACACTTCGTCAGCAAATGTTTGCAGCAGCAGAGGCGCTCGAATTTGAGCGAGCCTCGGCGTTGCGTGATGAAATCCAGCGTCTTCAGCGTGGGCAGGTTGGCTCATCCGCCGAGATCGCTCCGACGGCATCGACGCGACGCCCGACTCCGAAGGCGAAAAGTAAAGCAAAAAGCCCTGTTTCTGCACCGAGCTCAGCACGTTCGGCGCCTTCTCGGGCAGGGAAATCCACCCGCAGGCGCTGACACGAATGTCAGGGCGACGCGGCGTCGAACGCAGAGACACAGCACACGCTCAGCATTTTTGAGCCAAAAAACCTTGTTCGGCTCACACTAACGCGTTGTTTCTGGAGTGGGTACGCGCCGTGCGATTGTTGGCTGTCGCTCCCATGCAAAAGGGCACCGCCCGACAACTTGCCTTCGTTTCGCTTCTCGCACTTGTCTGCGGCTGTTCGGCCATTCTCGGACGAGTCCTTCTCGAGCGCTGATGGGTCTTCAGGGTCGTCCGGTAACGCCGGTTCAGCAGGTTCCTCCGGGTCGGCGGGTTCGGCTGGGTCGAATGGTTTCGGAGGCGCAGGTGGGGCAGGCGGCGCAGCAACCGTCAAGCCCGTTCATCTGACCCCGAGCGGCTCTTTCGATTTTCGATTCGATCCCATCACTGCCCAAGTGGCGATGGGCCCAACGGGTAACGAAACCGCCACGCACGACCGAGCATTTCGCCTCGATCTTGTGTCCAAATCCGCCACATCTTGGCTTGCGTACGTAACGCCTCGATGGGGGTATCCCGCAGAGCTTACGGGCACCGTCGAATCAGGAGTGTTGATCCTGACAGGAACGCTCCAAATCAGCGGTCTTCATACCGCTGCGGATGGCACCGCTGGAGAGCTCACCGATACCTGGCAAACCATTTCACTTGGTCGAATGAGGACAACACCCTCAACGGTACAGTCACAGCAACAGGTCAGCTTTTTATCGAGTCGGCGGGCGAAGGGTGGTCGGGTACCCTCAGCGGCACGGGAACACTTCAAACCGATGCAACAGCCCCAGAGGTTGCCATTCTGGGGCCCGATCCCACGGCAGCGCTCAACGTGGGTAATCTGCCGTTTACAGGCAGCAAGTTGCTCCCTTGGGAACCCGTTCTCGCCCGATTTGCCGAGCCCGGGTATTCTGGCAGGCCCGCGCCTCACGACGGTGGTTTCATCGATCAGTCGAGCCTCCGCTGTCGTGGATATTCACCCAAACAAAGCGTCACTGCAACGTTTGGTGTTGTTGGCGCGAGGCTTCCGACGCAATGGACGAGCGTCGAACAAACCTGGAACGCAGAAGTAAGCGCCGGGTACACCGACGGTGAAAAGCTCGAAGGCACGAGCGGCTCTGGAGCAGGAACTTATCTAGGGCTGTACGCCAACGAAGCGAGCAACGAGTCCTTCGATGCGCCTTCCGAGCTTGTGTATTACTGGGGCGCAGCGTCGCAGCTCAATCCAGACAGTGGAGCGGGCGTTTGTGAATACGGTGGTTGTGTTCAAATCGGGCCTGTCGCCAACGTCGATTGTGGTGCTGATCCATCGGGAATGGCCGTTCGATTGAGTGTCCCCGCGGGTGCCACCACCATCAAAATTCGCTATCGGCTGCTCGCAGAAGGCACCAACACGGTGTCGCCGAGCTTGGGCGGAGTAGCTCCTCTCTCGATCCAGGTTGCTCGTTTGGGGCAAATCCCGGTTCGCGAGAGTGTCGTGGTGAACGACGTCACCGACTTGGGCACGCAGCCCGACGGTTATCGATTCGGAACCTCGTGGACAACGCGTGAGGTTGCGTTGCCCGTCGGAGACGGCGAGGTAGGCATCGCGATTCGCACTGGCGGCTCGAGCGCAGACCGAACCTGCTTGGGCGGCCAGGCGTCGAGCGACGCCGTGAACGTCGAGCTATTCGTCGACTCGATCAGCGTCGAGTGACGTGACCCGCGACCACTGCCCTCAGGTGAAATCTTTGGGCAGCTTCTCGACCAAATACCGAAGCTCTTGCGCTCGTTCTCGGGGCATCACGAGCAGTGCATCGTCGGTCTCGACGACCACGAGATCTTCAACGCCCACCAACGCGATCGTACGCTTCTTTCCGTCAGTACGAAGGTCGCGCACAAGGTTGCGACGCGAATCAACGAGCAGTGTGTTTTCGCTCAACGCATTGTCGTCTTCGTCGGTTTGAGCGAGCTCCCACGCGCTTTGCCAACTGCCGACGTCGCTCCAACCAAAGCTCGATCGGACGACAGCAAGCTCGTCGTGTTTTTCGATCACGCCATGATCGATACTGATGCCCTGCATTGACGGGAACTCATCAGCCACCGCCACCGCCTCGGCCTCGCGACCATTTGCTGCGGCGTCATCAATGCGGTCGAGCGCTTCGGAGAGCTGCGGAAGGTGCGTGCGAATCGCTCGCTTCATCACGTCGGCGCGGAAGATGAACATCCCGCCGTTCCAGAGAAAATTCCCGCTCGAAAGGAAGGATTGCGCTCGATACAAATCGGGCTTCTCGACAAATCGCTCGACCTTATAGCTCGTACTGTCGAGTCGCAGACCCACCTCGATGTAACCAAAGCCAGTCTCGGCGCGAGTTGGCTCAACGCCAATCGTCACGATCGGCCCTTGCTCTGCGAGCTCAATCGCCTTCGAAAGCGCTTTGAGAAACTGCTCTTCGTTTTGAATCACGTGATCTGCCGGAAGCACGATCACGATTGCGTCTTCACGCTCACGCGCGATTCGATGGGCTGCCCACCCGATGCACGGCGCGGTGTTACGAGGAAGCGGTTCGGACAAGAACTGGTCAGCGCGAAGCTCAGGCAACACGGCGCGCGTTTGCTCGATCAGATGCGCGCCGGTGGAGATCAGCACGCGCTCGGGGCGCACCAACGGAGCGAGTCGCCGAACCGTCGCCAACAGCAACGGCTCGTGCGGATCAGGGCCAAGAGGTAGCAACTGCTTGGGACGCAATCGTCGCGAGGCGGGCCAAAAACGTGACCCTGCACCACCAGCGAGAATCACTGCACGCAGCTTGTCCATCGGTTGCCTCGCGTGGGTAATACGACTGCGCCTGACTTGCTCGATGCGGGGCGCGCTGTGAACTTGCGCTTGGGCTTGCCGTCTCCGCCCGAGGGCTTGTTCGACATCGCGTTGGAAAAGAAACGACGGTCAACCCACTCGGTAAACGGCGCAGCGACGTAAATCGATGAGTACGTACCTGCGACGATACCGACCACGAGAGCAAGCGCGAAGTCTTTGATGACGCCAGTACCGAAGAAGAAGAACGCGCTGATCGAGAGAAGTACCGTGCCCGAGGTGAGCACGGTTCGCGACAAGGTCTCGCTCACGCTGATGTTGATCACCTGCGCGAATGTCTTGCCGCGGTGCTTACCCAAGTTCTCGCGTATGCGGTCGTACACGATGACCGTGTCAGCGATCGAGTAACCAACGATCGTCAAGATCGCCGCGATCGTTGAAAGTGTGATCTCTCGCTGGAAGAGCACGAACACGCCGATGACCACCATCGAGTCGTGCACCAACGCGATGACACCGCCCGGCGCGAATCGCAGGTCGAACCTGAACGACACGTACGCCATGATGAACACGATCGCGATCGCAACCGACTTGATGGCCGCATCACGGAGCTGCTTACCAGCCTTCGGACCGACCCACTCGACACGGAGCGCGCTCGACGGAGCGACATCTGCGCCAAGCACCTTCACCAATCCGTCGACAAGTTGATCGCCACGCGACTTAAGGGCGATCTCGACCTTGTGATCACGTGCGCTCACGATTTGCGGATTGGTCTCGCCGGGCCGAAGCTCGACGCCTTCGACCGAGGTCACCTGCTTCGCAATCGCAGCCAGATTTGGCTCCGATTCGTAACGAAGCGCGATCTTATCGCCGCCGGGGCTGAACTTGATCTCGGACGGTCGGGACTCAACGGGGCATCGATCCGCCGGAAGCTCAGCACCGGTCGGAGACCAGCACAGCGCGCTGTCGATCGCCGCCTTCTTCGCATCAGTGATGTCGCTGACTTCTTGCGAGCGAATCAAGAAGTGATTCGGAACGTTCGCGTCAGAGACCTGAACGACGTCGGCATTCTCGAGCCCAGCCTTGTGGCAAGCCTCGCGAACCTCGGCCGCAGAGATCGACTTCTTGAACGCGAGCTCGACCTCAGTACCGCCTCGGAAGTCAGTGCCCCAGTTGGGCTTCTTGATGAAGTAGAGCGCGAGTGAGCTGAACGTAAGAAAGAGGCTCAGCGACACCCAGAAGGCGCGCATCTTCATGAAGTCGTACGTCTTGTGGTGCGGGAAAAACTCCATGACGACTCACGCTGCCTTTCGTTGGCCGAGGCTAAGCGACTTGATGCGCAACGCGCGAACCATCCAGTCGAACGCAAGGCGCGTGCAAAGGACGGAGGTAAACAGGCTCGCCACCATGCCGACCAGCAGCGTCACGGCGAAACCTTTGATCGGACCCGAACCGTACTGGGCCAGAATCAAGCCCGAGATGAACGTGGTCATGTGTCCGTCGATGATGGCGCTGAAGGCCTTGTCGTAACCCATCTCGACTGCCGCTCGGGCGGTCTTTCCGGCACGAAGCTCTTCGCGGATACGCTCGTTGATCAACACGTTCGCATCCACCGCCATACCCACGGTGAGCGCGAGGCCCGCGATACCCGGCAAGGTCATCGAGGCGCCAAACGTCGCCAAGATCGCGATCTGCAAGAACAAGTTGAACGCCACCGCAACGTTCGCGATCAAACCCGCCGTGCGGTAGATCGCGAGCATTCCGACGAGCACGGCGATCGCTCCGACACCAGCGCCCGTAAGACCTTGCTTGATGGCGTCCTCGCCGAGGCTTGCACCGATACGCTGCTCGTTCGACGGAATGATCGGAGCAGGGAGCGCACCAGAGCGAAGCACCAACTCGAGCTTGCGTGAGTCTTCGAGCTGCTTCTCAACATCGCTCGAGCCCATCGTGATCGAGGCGTGACCTCCACCGATCTTGCTCAAGATTCGCGGCGCACTCTCGACGGCGTCGTCGAGGATGATCGCAAATCGCTTCTGAACGTTGGCACCTGTGATCTCTTCGAATCGCGATGCACCTGAATCGGTGAAGGTGATGCCGACGTACCAACCACCACCCGCGGTTCGGTTGTTCTGATCGGGCGTGGCTTGCGCATCACGGATTTGATCGCCCGTGATCTCTGCCTTCGAATACAGGTAGTACGTACGCCAACCAATCTCGGTCTCGGCGCCCTGCTCGTTCGGCTCACGAATCACACCCAAACCGATCTCGTGATCGGTCGGTGGGTTGAGGCTCTGCAACCACTCGCGAAGACGAGCACGAGCTTCCTTCATGGTCTCGTTCTCGGCCTTGACCATACGCACATGCGTCACGCGGTTCGTCTTGCCGGGGCCCACAGGAGCTTCTTCTGCGAAGAACGACACGCCCTTCGGAAGGCCCTGCTCGGCAGTTAGCTTCGAGTACGGTGCAAAGAAGTCGATCGTGTCGTCGACGAGCTTGAACTCGAGTCGCGCCGTCTTGCTGATGATCTCGCGAATCTCTTTGAACGTCGATTCGTCACGACCAGGCACTTCGATGATGATGTCCTCGTCGCGAACGGTGACCGCTGCCTCACGAAGACCAAGCTCGTCCACGCGACGACCGATCGTGTCTTTGGCCTGATTGACCGCGCGCTCTCGGATCGTCGTTTCGACGTTCGCTTTGATCTTGAAAGTGAACGCGCCGGGCTCACCGCCAGGAAGCTTGCTCAGCTCGCTCATCTTGGTCTGCAACGCATCGAGCTTCGACGCGTCTGCAGGGTCGGTGAACTTCACCGAGATCAACGCTGCCGACGTGCGCGACTTCTCGACCTTCACCTTGTCGGCAAGCTTTGACAACTCTTCGCGAGTCGCAGGCTTGTCAGCGGTACGAAGCGCATAAGCCAGCGCGAGCTCTTGGCGCATCTCGTCGAAGTAACGATCGCGCTTGTCCTTGATAGCCTCTTCGACGTCGACCGTATACACGAGGCGCAAACCACCCGCGATGTCGAGACCGGCGACGAGCTTAAAGTCGATCTTGCTCTTGATGTACGCAGGGCACGGAACCTTGCCGTTGCTCAAGCTCTCGAGCGTCGGCCACACGCAAAGGAACGCCCCCAGCGCGACCGCAACGACCATTCCGGTGCGAGCTCGCCACCCTAGGTCGATCGTGTCCATCGCGCAGATCAACGCCCAGATCGCGCCCAGACCCATCAACGCCATGACCCAGAACGAATCGTAATGCGCCGCGACTCCGCCAATCGCTGCGCATCCCGCCGCTGTCCACCACGCATATCGGTGATTGCGCAGGAACACCCCAAAGGCCAAAAACAGCAGCGCCGCGCTGCCGAAGCCGTACTTCAAGTAAGCCTCGTTCATGCTCGGTCAGTCCTTCTTCGCCGACGCGGTACGCCCAGCTTCGGCCATCTTGGAGGCCTCGTCTGTCGAATCGAGGCCCACAATCGCTGTACGAAGCATCTTCACGCGCACACCAGACGCGATCTCGATCTTCACCGTGCGATCGTTCTTCTCGATCAGCTTGCCAATCAACCCCGAGCTCGTGACGACGTGATCGCCCGTCGTGAGCTTGTCCTCGAGCTCTTTCTGTTTCTTCTGCTGCGAACGTGACGAGAACCACATCAACAGCATGAGCGGCACCACAAACAGCAGCGGAAGCAACGCTCCCAACATGCCGCCAGGCGATGGCGGAGGGGGCTGTGCTGCTGATGACGGTGCCTGCGTTCCGGCTTGTGGTGCCGGAGCAGGAGCGGCTTCATCTCCGCGGCCGGGAGCGGGCGGAACGGCCTGGAGCAGAAAGGCGTGCGGGTTCACTGGACCTCCAAAAAGGGGCAGGGCTATAGCGGCAAGGGGGTTGCATGGCAAGCGATGCTCCCGTAAGCGCGCGCAGCGAAACCCGACCGTGATTCCTCGCTCCTCACTCGAGCCCCAGTTGCGCGTCGTTGTCCGTGTCGCGAGCTGTTGAGAGAGCCAGCTTCCACCCCGAAGCACATGGGCCGTTCCGACGGCTGGCCCTTTCGGATCCGTCACCTCGCCCTCGGGATAACGGTCGTCATACCAGTCAGCGACCCACTCCTCGACATTGCCGGCCAGATCCTGCACGCCGAATTGGCTGCGCCCCGTGGGGTGCCCTCCGACAGCAAGCGGCCCCGTTTCAGCGCAACCATCCGCGGTTTTGTCACCGCCTCGCGTCACCGCTCGTTCGCAGTTCGGTCGGTCTTTGCCCCATGGCCACGCATTGTCTGCAAACCCGCGTGCGGCAAGCTCCCACTCGGCCTCGGTGGGCAAGCGTTTGCCCATCACCGTGCAGTAACGATCCGCCTCATCGAATGACACGCAGTTGATCGGAAGCTGCGGGTCGCCCTTGTTCCACGTACACCGACTCGCTTTCACTCGTGGCGCCGCGCATGCGCCCTTCTCGACACAAGCGCGATAAGCCCCCACCGACACCTCGGTCGTATCGATCGCGTAGGCCGTCAGCGTCACCCATCGCGTCGGTGACTCATTCGGCTCGGCTTGTTTGTGTGTCGAGCCCATTTTGAATCGCCCACCCTGGATTCGAATCATCCCAGGAGGGCTCGGCAAATCTTCACCGGAGCTTGGTTTCGGAGTCAGCATCGCAGTCGTTGCAACCAACAACACCACCGCACGCCCAAAGGTTCGAACGTGGCTCACGGGTCGAGGTCTGAGCCTTTTGAGTCACTCGAATCCGTCGACTTTGGTGGGCTCGTGCCCAACCCCGTGCTCGTACTCTTGGTCGACGGGTTGATCGATTCGGCTTTCGGGCCTTTCAAGTGGTACGGGTTTCGACCCGTTCGCACTCGGATTTTCGTCGAGTTTCTCGACTTCGCCGACCCCAGAATCGCGGTCAGGTTGTACTCGTCTCCGGCCTCTCGCATCACCAGCTTCGCCGTCACTTCGTACACACCTGGGCGATCGAACGTACGCGACGGGCAGCGCTCGTTCAGGAGCAACGTCGTCGTGCGGCTCTTGCCTCCACCCAGCGTCGAAAAGAACTCCCGCACTGCTCCGCGTTTCTCGGCGCCCTCCGAGCAACCCACACGTTTGCCTTCAGGAGTGATGACCTCGAACGAATAGTCATCGCCTCGCAGGTGAACCAACGCAGGTCGCTTCCCCACGTTCTTCGCAGTCACCGTCACCGACACATCGCGCGGCCCCGATGCATCACCACGCTCTTTCGCACTGAGCTCGATCTTCGGTGCGCCCGGGTCAGCCACGAGCTCGTCCCGTTTGCTCGTAGAGGTCGTCACCTCAGCGGCAGCAGGGTACTGGACCATATCGCCTTCGAGGTCTTTTTCCGCTGTGAAATCCTCGGGTGAGACAGGGCTCTCGACGATGAACGGAGCCTGCTGCACCACATTCTTCTTGGGGTTTGCCTTTGGCTTCACCCACCCGTAGTGAGGATAGAGCAGCGCCCCCGGAGCGACCTCGGCCGCGACGGCTTTCCCGGCACAAAACGCGTAGAGATCGAACTTCTCGGTATACTTCTCACCGGGCTTCAAAATCAGCAAACGCGAAGGGTCGCCCTGCTTCGGACGCATGTCGTCGGGCATACGGCACGTCGGCATTTTGCCCTTGTAAAGATACTCGAGCTGCTTCGGTTTTTTCGGATCTGGCTTCGAGACGCCGACCACCTCGAACCAAAGCATCCTCGCGTCGGCAAAGACTCGCGCTGGCACTTTGCCATTGTTCGCGAGAGTCATGGTCCATTGGCCACTCGAGGCTGGAGTCACCGAGAGCTCGACGGGAACTTCCTCCGACGGGGCCGCGGGTGGAGGATCTCCATCAGCCCGAGCATCGACCGCCCCTAGAAACAGGCCCAAGACAAGCGCGGTCGAGTAAGTCTTGCGAATCATCGTGGCGCGATCCTCCCCTCGCCCGCCCCGACGTGCAAGAAGGCGTGTCGATGTCTTTGTCATCTTCGCAAGGTTGGCTGTCGATTCGCGAGGCTTTGTGCGCCCCTCTCGACGATTCGTGGCGGGCTACCCTCGATACCGTGGCCACCTCGAAGCGTTGGCCGTCTGCGCAACAAGTCGAAGAGCTGGGGGCGTGCGTCGAGCGCTTGTCAGCCCGTTACAACACGGCGGCTGCCCGTGCCGTTGACCCAACAGCGTCTGCAAAGCCCGCGCGTCCTCACGAGGGTCACTCACGCGAAGACCGTCATCGAGGACGTGACAAGCACGCACCGCGAGATGCTCGAAAACCACAAGGGCATCGTGGCCTCGACGAAGTGTCAGCGCTCATGGCGGCGCGTCTGGGCTTCTCGTTCGCGCGTGATGTACCCAAAGCAGCGGGTGCAGTCGCAGAGCTATTGATCACAGGCTCACTGTCGATCCCCAGCGATCGCCCGCTCGACATTCTCGACCTAGGCGCAGGGCTCGGAGCCACCACGTGGGGAGTCGTTCGAGCATTGGCATCTCACGGGGCTCAAGGAGCCATCCGTGCGCGTTTGATCGACCAATCAGGCACCGCGTGTGAGCTTGCCCGTTCGATCGCGAAACACGCTCCGAAACACGACGGGCTCGATGTGCAGATTGATGCCGAGGTTGGTGGCGTCTCGACAGCGGTCGACCGCATTTTGATTCGCGGCAAGGCATCGTTCGATCTCGTGCTGATGGGCCAAGTGCTGGCCGAGCTCGACGCAGAGCTCAGCGAGCCCGAGCGTGTCGAGGCGCACGCGAAGTTGATCGAGGATGCACTTCGACGATTGGTACGCCCCGGCGGAGCGATCGTCGTGATCGAGCCGGCGCTCAAGACCACCTCACGCCACCTGCACGCCGTGCGCAACGCGTTGATCGAGAAGAAAGCGACGCCATTCGCGCCGTGTTTGCACAGCGCAACCTGCCCCGCGCTCGTGAAGGAATCCGACTGGTGTCACGAAGATCTCGACGTAGATCTTCCGAGCTGGTTGGTGCCCGTCGCGCGAGCTGCAGGTCTTCGTTTCGAGGGGCTGTCGTTCTCGTATCTCGTTCTGCGTACAGACGGCTCGTCGCTTCGAGATCACACCAGAGAGAAAGCCGTGCGTGCGGTCTCGTCGTTGCTCGTGACCAAGGGCAAAAAAGAGCTGATGCTCTGCGACGGCACGAACGCCCCCAACGGGATCATTCGAGCGATGCGACTCGATCGAGAAGCATCAGACACGAACGCCGCGTGGCAGCTCGCACGCCGTGGAGACCTTCTCGAAGTGGACCCCGCCGTCACGAGTGAATCGATACGTGTGCATTCGGGTGCTCAGGTGACCTTTGCACCGCTTCAAAAGAGTCGCGTCCATACCATCGCGAGCAACCGTAAGAAGC
>JAXLYQ010000064.1:0-26345 GCA_046351315.1 Polyangiaceae bacterium | reverse complement strand
GCTTGTCGACGCGTTCGCGGCTCCGGGCGCTGCCCTCGACGATCGAGATGTATTCGTGGATATGCCCGCTGGGCCGCACAACGACGAACGACGTGCGTTGTTCCACAACAACCTGAAGCTCTACGTCTCAGGAGGGCTTCGCTTCCAGCTTTTCGACGTCGGCAAAGACCCCGGTGAGACCGCCGATCTTGCCACCGACGACAAAGCGGCATTGGCTGACATGCGCGCACGCTACGACGAGAAGCGAGCATCGTTGCGCGAGGTGAAGGTCAAGCCTCAACCGAAGAGCGACTGACGCGAGCCGCGCCTCACTTCGCAAACGGCGCTGGGACAGACAACGAGACCACGCCGCGAGGCGCACTCGCTTCGAACACAGCACCACGCCGATCGGCGATACCGTGGCGCACCGTGCTGTCGGCAAATACGAGCGCGAACGGTGCTTCTGCTTTCGGTGTGTTTTGCCCCTGAGGGACAACGAGCACCGTCACCGGCTCGCGTTCTTTCGCAACCGTGGGCGCCTTCACACACCGCGAAGCGACGAACCCAAACGGATCTTCGACCCGGCAACGCGACAGGACGCGTTCATCCTTCGCCACTTCATTTGCAGGCACGCGGTGAATCAGATCGGCAGCCGCCGCTCGTACGGATGGCGAATCATCTCGCACCAACGCGGTACGTTCGGCTTCTCCATCGGAGCATCGAGCTTTGGCGATCGACAAGCCGACGAGGGCAGCCGCGCGAACGTAGGAGCGTCCGTCGGTCAGCGCAGCACAGAGCGATTTCGCCGCTTCTTCGGTGGCACTGACCTTCGCCGCAACACGCCCCACCGATTGTGCTGCATTCGCAGCAACGCTGGGGCTTGGATCCGAGATCAAACCGGAGAGAAGCTCGAGGTCGCTTCGCTCACCCGTGGTGCCAAGTGACCACACTGCATTCGCGCGCACTCCGGCATCGAAGTCCTTCGCGAGCGTCCGAGTGAGCTCGAGCATCGTGGGCTGGGTCGCCATCGCCTCTGCGACTTTTCGGCGGTCGCCCACCTCGGTGCCCTTCGCGAGTTGCGTGAGCGCGGTGCGTGCTGCTTCCGCCGGTGAACGACCGAGCCCCTCGAGGATCGCATCGCGCATCGACGTTTCGACATCGCCCAACAGCGCCACTGCTCGACGAACGGAGTCCGCGTCCTTGGTGCGTGAAAGTGCTCCCGCGAGCGCAACAGTCAGCGCACCGCGATCCTGCTCGTCGGCCGACGAAACCAGATCGAGAAGTTGCTTCGTGGTGGCCTCACTCGCCGATGTAGCGAGTGCAACCCCGGCGCGAGCACGGACCTGCGCGGAGTCGTCCTTCAGCGCGGTGAGCAACGCGCTCTCTTGGCCCGCCGAGCCACCCACCGCAGCAAGCCCTTCGAGCGCTGCGAGCTTCACATTCGTGACCGATGAGGTCACGAGAGGAAGCAGCCCCGCGACCGCCCGCGGAGAACCTGTCTTGCCGAGCAACTTCGCCAACGAAGCACGTTCTTCGTTGGTCGCTTGAGGGTTGTCGAGCGCGGCTGCGATGGGGTCAACCGCACGGCCGTCGGGGGCTCGCGGATCGAGCAACGCATCGGCAGCAGCTCGTGCTTCCGTGCGCACGGCGGGGGCAGGATCACCAAGCAACTCGAGCACCACGGGAAGCGCTGCAGGATCGCGCATCTCGGCAAGCGCGCGGAGGCCCGATTTAGGAGGGATTGAGCCCTTCCGCACAGCGGAAACCAACGCGTCGATCGCTTGCTTCGCATGCAATTGCCCCAACGCTTCGGCAGCAAGCGCGCCAGCGCGTTCGGTCGCAGGCTGGCCCAACACAACGAGCAGCGACGGGATCGCCTTGTCGCCCATCGCCACGAGTGCATCCTTCGCTGGCGTCGTGGACGTCGACGGATCGTCATTGTCGAGCGCCGCGATCAGCAACCCGATCGCACGCTCGCCGCCGATGTTACCAAGCGCCTCGAGTGCAGCTCGTCGAACGGCCGGTGGCGACTGAGCATCCGCGAGCGGGCCAATCGAGAGCACGGAAGACGGATCACGAAGCTTTCCGAGTGCCG
Source organism: Polyangiaceae bacterium (assembly GCA_046351315.1). GTDB lineage: Bacteria > Myxococcota_A > Polyangia > Polyangiales > Polyangiaceae > JAXLYQ01. The sequence goes on along the minus strand of JAXLYQ010000064.1, from coordinate 24,271 downwards.
CGAGCGCTTCGATTTTTATTTCAGGTAGCGTGTCGCGAAGTGAGAGCACCAGCGCGGCAGATGCGCGAGGATCACCCAGCTCACCGAGTGCTCGTGTGACGACCCGACGCACCTCAGAGACCGTGTCCTGGCTCTTGCCCAACAGCGGAACAACCGCGCGTGGATCGCCGAGACGATAGAGCGAACGGACGACCTCGACACGAACCGCAGGCACTTGGTCATCGAGGTGACCGAGGAGCGGGATCACCGAATCGGGCACACCAGAATTTCCGAGTGCGATCGCGGCGGCTTCTCGCACCAACGGGTCACCATCGCCGAGCACACGCCCGAGTGTCGGGGTTGCTTTCGCAGATGGGGACGACTGAAGCACACGACAGGCTGCAAGACGGATTCGTGTTTCAGGCTCGTTCAACCACGAGGCGACCACATCCCCTGCACCCACCACGCGATGCGCCGTGGCCGCATCTGCAGCGGCAACGCGAACATCGGAGTCGTTGTCACCCAGCGCTTGTTGCACCAGAGGGCGAGCGAGATTGGTGGGAAGCGAGAGAAGCTTCTTCGCGGCCGCACGTCGCGCGCTCACATCAGAAGAAGCGAGGTCGCGTGTGATGCGGTCGGGCTCGGTGGGCCACACACCCGCGTTTGAGGTGTGTGGAATCAGTCCAACGAGTAGCGTGAGAAGCGCCGCAAAAGATTTGCCGCGACCGTACCGAGGCATGGCCGCGACGCTATCACGACCTATTCAGCGCTGCTGGGAGAAACGCCCGTCGCGGCGGGGATGCGCGCCGACGAAACGGGGCGACGTCGGAGGCGATTCACCGCAGCTCGCATCACCTCGACGCACTGCCGGTTCTCATCGTCGGTGCCCACCGTGACTCGCAAGAAACCACGGTCAGCACGATGTACCGAGAGAGAGCGAATCAACACTCCGTCGGCGAACATCGCCTGAAGAATCTCTTCGGCAACGACACCAGCGTTGTGTGTGTCGATCAGAACGAAGTTGCCGTCGCTCGGGATCACGTCGAGCCCGGGGATTCGAGCAATCTCGCGCTGGAGGTAGTCACGACCGGCACGGAGCTTCTCCATACGGGCATCGAACTCAGCCATGTCGTCGAGAGCTGCCATCACGCCCGCGATGGTGGTGGCGGGAATGTTCCAAGGAATCTTCACTCGGAGGAGCAACTTGGTGACCGAGGGGTGCGACAACGAATACCCCAAACGCAGCCCAGCGAGACCAAACGCCTTCGAGAACGTTCGCAGCACAATCGCATTGGGGAACTCTGCCAGCAGGTGCGAGAGTGACTGCCCATTGTCGGCGAACTCGTAGTACGCCTCGTCGATGACCGTCGGCAGGCCAAGGCGCAAAATGCGTCGCAGTGAAGCCTCGGCGATACGGTTGCCAGTTGGGTTATTTGGCGTGCAGATGAAGATCAGCTTGGTGCGCTCGGTGACCGCACCCAACAGCGCTGACACGTCGAAGTCGTGCTCTTCGGTCTTGTGAACCAAGACCGGGATGCCACCCGACACGCGCGTACGGGCTTCGTACATCGAGAAGCGTCGGGTACTTCGAGAAGAACCTCTTCGCCGGGCGACACAAAGGTTCGGATGATGACGTCGATGAGCTCAGTCGACCCTGCGCCGAGCATTACGTGGTCCATCGAGTAGCCCTCGCGCTTGCCCAAATCGCTCACGGAGCTCTTTGCCGCTAGAGGGGTACAGGTTTCCGCGCAGAGCTGCCTCGACGATCGCCTGGACAACACGACGGCTTGGGGGCGAACGGGTTCTCGTTCGACATCATGCGCGTGATGCCATCGCGGCTGCTCGCACGTTCGAAATGGTCTTCGCGGTAGGGCTGAGCTGCGCGAACCCAGCTCGGCACGAAAAGCTCGATGCCTTCTGATCGATCGCGTCACGGTGCGCTGCAGGCTCATCACCCAGGTCGTCACCAAACACCCGAATCATCGCCTCTGCACGCTGGAAAGTACCCGGGGTGTCGACGTCGATCCAACGCGCGTCGCCCACGTCCACGCCCAGGAACTTCCCCTTTTCGGACAGGGCTCGCACGCCGTCGGAAAGGCTTGCATCACCCACGCTTGCATAAATGCGCTCGAGCTCGGAGATCAGCTCAGGGCCGATACGGAAGACACCCGTGTCGATGGCGTTGTAGTCGGAAAGATCCTTCGCGATGTCGACAATCCGACCCTGCTGAAGGCGAACCTTGGTGGCATCGAGGTCGAACACTCGTTCGATGTCATGATCAACGCCCAGAAGGCATGCGCCGCGGGGGGCATCAGCCGAACGAACTCGCCGAACAAGCTCGGGCGAGATCAAGTGGTCGGCCATCATCAACAGACAGGGGCGATCGATGAACTGCTTGGCCTTGAGCAACGAAACGCCGTTTTTACGGTCGTATGCGTCGTTCTCGACGAAGTGAAGCGTCATCGCCAGGGAGGGCTCAGCAGCCAAGGCGGCTCGAATCGCCTGACCTCGGTAACCCACAACGATCACCGCCTCACGGATCCCCTCACTTTGGAGGACTTTCAAGATCCGGACGATGAGCGGCACGCCTGCCACAGGCTTCAGAGGCTTGGGGAACGTCTCGTTGGCGACCAATCGAGAACCCGTTCCGGCTGCAAGAATGACCGCGCGCTGTGGCCTACGATCCATGATGATGTGCCTTTCTACTTCGCGAAGTAAGGAGTTCGCCTTCGCTCACGAAGAGTCGAATGGCGCCGGCCCTAACACGTTCAGCCGGAATGTCGCAAATCCTTTTCAAAACTGCCCCAGAGCTGATTCGCCACTGTGGTTGATCAGCAACAGGTGTGGTTTTTTCACCACACTCTGGTCGACACACTGACCGGGGCGTCAGTGCCCCACGTCGACGCGCAGTGCCTGGTTTTTCACCAAGCATTGAAAATCGTCGTGGGGCTGTCGTTCGCATTCGAGACCATACTCAGCAAAGGTCGATCCAACGCTAAGCGTCAGCGATCTGCGTAAACCGTTTCGCAGTGAATCAGCCGCCCTCGAGCGCGCCTGACTTCACGAGCGCCTTGGCAATGTCGAGGTCTTCCGGGGTATCGACCTCGGCCCATTTCAAGTCGGTGATCTCGACCATCCACGAGGGCACGCCCTCGGCGATGAGCTGGCTGTAGACGTCCTCATAGTAGAGGTTCGTCTTCCCCCCAGAAATCAGCTCATCCAGGCGATCGAACAACCGCTCGACGGCAGGGCCGCTCACCCGTTCGATGCCGATGGACTCGCCATACGAACGCGCGGGGTCGAGGTGCTTTCCGAAGCTCAAAATCTTTTTCGAGCCCACCTCGACGTGAACCTTCATTTCTTCGGCGCCCATGTCATTGCGACGCTCGATCGCCGTAGAAATGCCTTCCGGAGCAGACGCCAATCGTTTCAATACTCGCTTATCGAACAATACGTCGCCGTCGAGCTTGTAAAACGAACGACCTCGAATCGCTTGTCGGCACAACGAGAGTGAAACGCTGTTTTGCGTGCGGTCGTACGCGTCATTTCGGCAGTACGTGACGTTGACTGGGCACGACGCCATCGCTGCACGCACGGCCTCTTCTAGATAGCCTGTGGCGAGAATCAGCTCGTTCACACCCGACTCGACCAAAAGCCGTGTTGCTCGGGCCAACATACTCTCGCCCCCCACATCGATCAGCGCTTTGGGACGATCGTTCGTCAGCGGGCGGAGTCGTTCGCCAACCCCTGCCACCAACAACACTGCAACCTGCGTCTCACTCATGGGCGCGCGGTGGTAGCGCAGCACGCCCCCGCGCGCACTGTTCGCCCACCAAAAGCCGCGCCGTCACTCAGCTCGCGGTCACAGGCTCGCCTGAAGCAGCCAGCGGTACAGGCCGCTTGAACAACCCTTCGGCCTCGAGCTCCGCGAAGATCTTTTGCGAGGCTTTGCGCTGAAGCGGGCGCACGTAGAGATAAAACACCGCATTCATCAGCACGAGCCTGAACGCAATCAGGAGCACCACACACTCGAAAAAGTTCACCACCTGCAGCCCAAACACCAGCGACCCGAAGCCGAACCACCCTCGAAGCCAAATGAACGGTTTCATCCCGTGCTTGCGGAAAATCGCTTCGATCCGAGGGTCGTAGGCCGGCAGGTCACCGATGGCGACTACGCCGTAGGGGTCGAAGCCTCGAACGACGTCTTCCTGGCTCTTCACGTAGTACAGGTAAATCCGCCAGGCGATGAGCTGCCACCAGGGGGCGTGGTCCTTGGATTCCTCCCACCGTTTACGAGCGGTTTCGTAGTCCTCGCCCTCTTTGAACGTGGGGCTCGTGAAGCGAAGGACCACATTCTTGTAGTGGTCGTACATCCCCGTGTGAAAGCTCGATGTGACGCCCGTCACTGCCGCGAGCACACCCACCAACACAACGACCCACGTGGGTTGTTGAGCAGCGATGGTTTGCTGAATCGCTGCCCATCCCGTCGCCGGCGCAACCGCCACGATCACGAGCAAGTCTGCGATTCCATCGAGCATGCGACCGAACGCAGACGAGCTCTTTCGCATTCGAGCGAGCTGCCCGTCCGCACAATCGAGCGCCACGCTCACCAGAAGCAGCAGTGCGCCGACCTGCATGTGATACGGAAACGGCCAGACGATCGCGATCGCTGCGAGCCAACCAAACACGATCGAAAGCATCGTGAGCAGATTCGGGCTGATAAACGAGAAGGGATTCGATGAGTACGCAATCACATGCCCCAGCGGCCTGTGAAACCATCGATCGATGGGCTCCTCGACGTCGGAAGGTTTGAGCGAGGCTTTGTAGGCGCTGATGAATCCCATGACGGGGCCGAGAGATGCACGACCCAAGCCATTTCGGCAAATTCACCACGGAACGCCAAGCCGCCGACGCGTCAGCGTTTACGCACGGCCAAAGTAGCCCGCTGGTTACAAGGGGTGTTGCAAGAAAACCACACCCGTGACTCGTACGCCTCACCCTCTCATTCGCACTGCGAAAGACGCAACGTTCGCAGGGCGACCGAATCACCCGTGATGCAATCGGCATCTCACGAGCGTGCGGTGCGGTAACATTCGGTGGTTGTCGACCGTGGTGCTCACACGAACGAGTCAACTCTCGTCGCGGCCAAAGCGGGTCGTGTCGGCGTTGGCGCTGTTCGTCGCATCGATCGGGGCGTGTACCCGACCCGCCCTGCCGCCACGCCAACCCGCGCAGCAAGCGGCTCCGTCAGCGACCGTCAGCGCAGAGGCCGTCGTCACCGGGAAAGAGCGCTCGGGTTCGCTCATCACCTATCAACGAGGCGCTGAGCTGGGTCGGGAGCGCTACCGAGACGACGGGGCGACACTCCGAGACGAGGTCTCGTTCGAAGGTCACTCGAGGCGCATCGTGTTGGATCGCGCACGCCGAAGCGCAGAGGTTGAGCTCGAAGGCGGAACCACTCGCGCCGATCTCGATGACTCGACCATCGCCCTCGAAACGGGATCGTGGGCATCGTACGTCGTCGCCGCAGATCGGTTTGCTCCTCAGCAACCGCTCACGCCCGTCACGGTGCTTCTACCCAGCGAGCAGCTCAATCTTCGTGGAGCCATCGAAGTGCGCGCTCGAGCAGGTGGAGGCCGAACCATTCGAGTGCTTCAGCAAGGGCTAGAGGCTCGTGTGGAAGTAAACGCTGAAGGGCTTATCGAACGCGCGGTGATCCCTGAGCAAGGGCTCGAAGCGCTACCCGAAGGAGCAAAGCCGCCTGTCCCTGCCCCACGAGAAACACCCGCCGAGGTGACCGAGACGGCGCTCGAGATCCTCCGAGAAGGCGTGCCCCTCAGAGGAACGTTGTGGCTTCCGCGAAACCGCTCAGAGCGAGTGCCCGTGGTGCTCATTGCCCCTGGCTCGGGGCCCACCGATCGCGACGGCAACAACCACAGCGGGCTTCGCACCGACATGTATCGAATGCTGGCGATCGAGCTGGCGAAACATGGCGTGGGAAGTCTTCGTTTCGACAAGCGAGGCGTCGGACAAAGCGGACGAAACTTCGACCCAGCCACGATGACCATCGACGATCTCGTCCAGGACACCGCCGCGTGGCTCGATCAGCTTCGGCAAGCTGCGTCGATCGGATCGATCACGCTGATGGGTCACTCCGAGGGCGGAGAGGTCGCGTTGCTCGTGGCGCAACGACACTCGATTGACGGATTGATTTTGATCGCGACGGCAGGTCGAACCCATCGAGTCGTGCTTCGAGAGCAACTGTCGCGTCGGCTCTCTCAGGAGCAGCTCACACGCTTCGATCACATCGCCGATGAGATCGCAGCGGGTAGGCGCGTGAGTGATGTGCCGCCCGAGATGTGGTCCGTGCTCCGGCCCACGGTGCAGACCTTCGTGCGAAGCGATCTCGACCTGGATCCGCTTCCGCTCATGTCTCGCGTGCGAGCGCCAACGACGGTGATCCAGGGCGACGCTGACGTACAGATTCGACCCAAAGACGCCAGGTTGCTTCACGGCGCCAAGCGCGACTCGAAGCTGTTCATCGTGCCCGGAATGAACCACGTGCTGAAGCAAGAGTTCGCGGTGTGGCTCGCGCAAGACAGTTACATGGATGCACAACGCCCGCTGGCCTCGGGTCTTGTCGACGCGGTGCTAGCGGGCGTGGTGGGGCGCTAGAAACTAAACGACCGAGTGCTTCAGCGCGGTTCACGATGCGAGGCGTGAGGAAGATCACGAGCTCACCTCGAGAGTCACTTGCTCGGCGACGCTGGAAGAGAATACCCAGCAGCGGATGTCACCGAAGAACGGCACCTGGTCGAGGTTACGACCCGTGTTGCGCGTGAAGATTCCACCGATGACCGCCGTGTGTCCGTCCATCACGAGCAAGTCGGTCTCGGCTTCGCGCTTGAGGATGGTGGGGTCGCCACGAGCCGAGGTCTGGTTGAAGTCAGGCTCGTCTCGGTTGATGCGAACGTGCATCGACACGCTGCCGTCCGCAGTCACGTGCGGCTTGACCAAGAGCTGCAACTTGGCTTCCTGGAAGTTCGTTTGAACGCCCTGGGCAGTGAGCTGCGAGAACGGGATCAACGTGCCTTGGGCGATGCGTGCTTCACGGTTGTCGAGCGTGAGAATACGAGGGCTCGACACGATACGAAGCATACCGCTCGACTCGGCTGCTGACAGACGCACAGCCAAGTTGAAGACGTTGTTGATCGAACCGAACGTCAAACCGAGCGCACCACCTTGCCCGGTACCGGTCGCAGCAGGCAGGTTCACCGCGAAGTTGGGGTTCTGGACGTTTCGCTGGAACGGCGAAAGACCCGCAGTCGGCGTGTTCGTGTCGCTTGCACCACCGACGATGCCGACACTGCTCGGGAACGCGAGACCGTTGGGTTTCCGGTGGCGGGTGAGAACGTGGCATCACCACCCCACTGGATACCCACGTCGCGAAGGTAGCGGCTCGTCGCTTCGACGATGCGCGCCTCCACGAGCACCTGTGGCGTCTGGGTGTCGAGCGATCGAACGAGCTCTTCGATCTGGTTCAGATTACCCGCCACGTCGCGTGCAATGAGCATGTTCGTTCGCTCATCGACTGCGATCGATCCACGAGCCGAGAGAAGCTCTTTGGCTCGGGCTTGGACGTCGCCGGCGTTCGAGTACGAGACCGGAATCAAGCGCGTCTCGACGGGCGCGAGCTCGAGCTCTTGCTTGCGGCGTTGAATCGCCATCTCGCGCTCTTTTTCGAGATCCGCGAGCGGTGCGACGCGAATCAGGTTGCCCTGTCGAGTCATACCGAGACCCTTCGACTGAAGCACCACGTCGAGGGCTTGATCCCAAGGCACGTTCGTGAGCTTCAACGTGACATCGCCCTTCACCGCATCGGAGGTGATGATGTTCACCTTGCCGACGTCAGCGAGGATGCGCAGGACGTTGTGAATGTCCGCGTCCTTGAGGTCGATGTTGACGCGTGCTCCACCGAATCGTTTTTGCTGGCCAAGCGGGCCAGACACGAACGGAGCAGCTTCGGCGCTGTCGCCAGCGTCCTCACGCAGACCCGTTTCGACTCGCGGGATGCCAGAGATCTCTGCTTCGCGACTGACGGTGCGCGTGCGTCGAGCAGCGCCACCGTCCGAAGCAACGCCTGGCTTGTGATCGTTCGTCGGCGCAGTGGCCGACGTCGACGTCGAGGAAGACGAGGCCTTGCGCGAGAATGTCCAGACGAGGGAGCCGCCTTCGATGGTCACCTCGCCGACAGAGTCGTCTGCGTGGGTGGCCTCAACGATCACCCCGCCGCCGTTCGCATTGGTTCGGTAGGCAGAGATGGTGCGTATCGAGCCGTTGAAGGCGGACACATCGAGCGTGCGTTGCGCATCGTCGACGAGCGACGTTCCTCGGAGCTCGAGGCGAGTCACACCAGCCTTCGACACGCTCTGCGAGAACGCAGACTTCGACGCCCCGACAAGCACGACGCGATCTTGCGTGCCCTTGTGCGAGAACTTCACGTCCGTCACGGTGGGCCGCGACGCGACCTCGGCGCTCGCCGCTTGTGAAGGCGGAGCCGCGGGCGCGGTGGGTGTCACGGGAGCAGGCGCGGATTCCTTCGAGCCCTCCTTCGTGACCGTGATGTGGAGGTTGTTGCCCTCGACATGCACTCGATAGGTCGCCTTTTCGAGCAGCGTCACGGCGACTCGTGTGGTGGACGACGCGCCGTCTTTGAACGACTGGGTCATCACGCCACCGACGACGCCGACCTTGTCTGTCAACGCGGCGGACGCTCCCTTCACCTCGGCGTCGCTGATATCAACCAGCAAACGCTTTCCGGCGTCGAGACGGGCAGAGAACCGCGGTGTCGAGGAACAGGTCACGACGACGTCGGTGGAGTCACCGGCGGCCAAGACCTTCACCTCGGTGACCTGGCGAACAGGTTCGTCCGCGCTCGCAACCACGGTCGTAAATGAAACCGCAGCCGCGCAGACCACGGAGAGCAAGCCGCGGGTTGCGCGAAAACGATGAGTGAGACGAGAAGGATTGGGTGGCGCCATGGTGGAACTCTCCAAGCGAGTCACGCCATCGTTCTCCGGCCCGATCGAAACGGCCAAATTCGTGTCGAAAACAAGAGGGCCCGAATTACAACCCTGCGGGAAATTCGCGCTGCTCCGCTCGTCGACGATGCCGTCGATAGGTAGTTATCGAACGCCTCACTGTGGTCGGCGGGCGAGTGTGAGTGGGGGAATGCAGCGACAAGCGCCTCGGCGACCCGCGTCAGTCATTCATGACTGAGGTTCCACTCCGAGGGGATGCCCCGGCTCAGTCATGAATGACTGAGGATCCTCACCTAAGGTACGCTTCCCGCCGTCATTGATGACCGAGGATCAACACCCGCGATGAGGTTGCCCAGTCATGAATGACTGAGGATCAACACCCAGGGTGTTCCGGTCCAGTCATTGATGACTGCGCCAGGACAACGTGGGTGTTCCGTCTCAGTCATCAATGACTGAGGACCGACGCCCACTCCCCGGCTCGCTGAGAGGTCACCGCTCCTCTACTGCGCCACGGGTAGGTAGATGTCCATCTTCCACCTGCTCGGCGAGCTGGTACCCATCACGGACGAACGCCGCCAACTCGGGGAAGGTGCGAAGACTGTCTGCACTGTCGAGCGCGTTGCCCGTGACCATCGGGAAGACATCGCGGTGCTCGATGACCAACACCGCTGGTGGGGCCTTACGAAGATCAGCCATCATCGTGGCGCGCGAGGCCTCACGCTCCCACTCGACACGCTGGGGGACATCATAGTTGTAGCGGCTCGAGGGCGGTCGGTTCGCCAGCACATAGATCGCCGGCTCGAAGCCCCAGACAAACACGTGAGCACCAGGCTTCGTATGCGCCGTGATGAACTCGGCGACCTTACGATTTGCACCTGCGTTCACATCCGCGACCGAGTGAAGGATATCGTTGGTCTCTTGCCGAATCGACGGATCGAACAGCGCCATGTTGCGCATCATGCAGCGCTCCCAGAAGCCGTTCGCCACATCACGCGTGGCCGTGCGTGCGTCGTGCAACACGAACACGAGCGCTGCGACCCCCACGATTCCGAGAAAGGATGATCGCGCACGAAGCCAGAGCTTCCAGTAGCCCCAGCCCGCCAGCAGACCTGCGAACGGAAGCGCAGCGCCGAAGTGGTACGGGAAGAACTTCGCCTGGAGCGCCACACCAACGAGCAAGAACAACACGACGCCAGCGATGTGCGCAGCGCCTTCGATCTCGCGCTTCGACAGACGCGGCATGCCCAGCATCATCGCGATGCCGAAGACGTTGAAAGCAGAGAAGTGGAACGTCCACTGCTCGATGGCCTGGAAGGTGTACCAGATGACGTACTGGCCCTTGATGCCCTCTTTGCCGAACCCGATCTTCGTGTAGTTCGGCGTGAAGACGAACAGCGTCTCGTACAGGTCGTGCCAGGCCCCCTTCGAGACGAAGTACAGATAGGTGGTGAGCAGTGGCACCACAGCGCCCAGCGACATCGCGACCACGGGCTCGATGAGCCTTCGTACACGAGCCTCAACAGGCGCATCTGCCGGCGCCTCACGCCAACGCCCGTACGCAACGAACAACAAGCTGACGACGAACCCTCCACCAAGCGGTGGCTTCAACAGGGCACCACACACGTACAGCGCACCTGTGGCAGCCCAAGCCAACCACATCGTTCGCGATGCAGCGGAAGACGCCGCTTCAACGCTCGACCGCGGCCAGGTCGCACCAACGAGTGCCCACGCGAGCGCGATCACACCGAAGCTTTCGGGTTGCCCCGTGTGCCAGAACTCGAGCTGAACGTGCGTGAGAACGGCGAGCACGCCTCCGATCAAACCGGGTCGCGGGTCGCCCACGAATCGTTTGGAGAGAATGCAAAACGCTCCCACCATCGACCCGAGACTCCAGTGCCCGAGCACACGTACGGAGTGCATGCTCGTGCTGATGGATCGCGCGATGCGTAGATGAGGAAGATGCCAGGTGGCTTGAAATCCCACGCGTCACGATACGGCGCGAGACCTTGCCTCATCGCGTCAGCAACGACGGCATAGATGCCTTGATCGCGCCCGTACTGAAACAGGCAAAGCTGGAGCAGCAGCATAATGCGGAACAAGCCGACGAGACCGACGAGGATCTTGTCGTTCAACGCATCGGCATCGTCATCGGCGACCGAAGCCGAGGTGTTCGGAGTCGGACGCAACCGCACGGAGCTTCTCGAGTCGCACCGCTTCGATGCGAGCGGTCTCGTTTGCAGAAGAGGCAGGGGGGCTCGCTGGAGGGGGGGTCGTCGCGCGCTCTCTGGAGGAGGCGTCATCTCGGGAGGCAGCAAGCTGGGAGCTTCGCTTCGCGGTGGCGTCGGGCTTGGAACGAGAGGCGCTGAGCTGGGGCGCGGACGAGACGATCGACTGGAGGCACCCGATCGAGAGGAAAGGGGTCGCGATGACGGCGGTTCGTCGAGGTCGCCCGGTGCGAGAGTGGCATCGGGAGAGAGCGGTGGTTTCGACGGCGTTCGATCCTGCGGCACGCCGCCTTCTACCTCGCGATGCCCACAAGTAAAACGACCGCCTTCTCAAAAAAGTTTCTACAATCGACAGGGCTCGCTTGACAGGTCTGATTCTGCCTCGTATAAAGGCGCCCTCTTCGAGAGCAACACCCCTCGAAATCGCGTCCGCGCCCGTAGCTCAGCTGGATAGAGCATCGGACTTCGAATCCGCAGGTCGTCCGTTCGAATCGGACCGGGCGCGCATCTCGTGACAACACGCAAAGCAGTACGGGCTAATAGCTCAATTGGTAGAGCAGCGGACTCTTAATCCGTTGGCTGAAGGTTCAAGTCCTTCTTAGCCCACCAAGAGCATCTGTTTCCCCCGCAAGGGTGATGGGCACGATGCGAGCTTCTCGGCAGACGAAATGCTGCTGAGAACCAGAGCGTGTTGAAGCGGTTGGCCGTAGCCAACACTCACGAGCACGAGTAGACAGCGGCGCGATGTTTCGAGGTCGAAGAGCAGCGGTGTTGTTGACGTGCGTGATGGGGCCTGCGTTGTTGCAGCAGGCTTGCACGAGAGCGTGGCCCGAGACGCCGTCTTCGGTGCTTTCGCCGTCGTCCAACCCACCTGAGCTAGCGTCATCCGAGCTCGAGACGCCCGTTGCATCGTCGTCGGCCTCTGCCTTGGCGAGTGGTTCGGCTGCTCCGGCTACGTCAGCGCTTCCTGAGGTCGATACGGCGCTGTCTCACACGGGGCGGATGCTTGCGGGGCTCGTCGAGAGCGAGGCATCGCTGCCCAAGCTAGATCGAGCGTTGAAGCAACACCGAAAAGCGTGTGTTGGCCACGTCGAAGCGTTCGACAAGAGCATTGGCGAGCCACTCGCGAGCTGGGCCAAGACCGAGCTTGGTGATCAACCCGGTGAGACGGTGTTCTACCCGTTCTCGGGGCCCGACTTGCTGACCGCATACAAGTTCTTCCCGGCAGCCAACCGCTACGTGCTGGTCGCGGTGCAAGACGGCGGCGCTCCACCCGATCTGTCGAAGATCCAAACGCACGAAGCCGAAGAAACGCTCGAGATGTACGAGCGAATTTTGGGTGGGTTTACTCGGCGTGGGTTCTTCCTGACGGCAGCGATGGGCAAAGGGTACGGAGGCTCAGCGACACCGCGAGGCATCACGGGCGTGTTGATGATGTTCGCTGAGCTGGCGGGCCTTCAAGTGCTCGACGTACTGCCCGTTCGCGTGAAGGCAGACGGCTCGGATCTCGAGGTTCATCCGGGCGATCGGAAAGACCCTGCCACGTGGGCCTCGGTGCGACTCGAGCTTCGCCGGCGAAGCGATGGCGCAAAAGTTCTGGTCGATTACGCGAACATCAACCTCGCGAACATCGCCTTGAGCGCGAACGAGCCGGCGACTCGCTGGATGGCGTCGATGGCGAAGGGCCGCGTGCTCGTCAAAGCTGCGTCGCACCTCATGCAGCAACCCGACTTCTTCACGATTCGAGATTTGCTTCTCGAGAACGCGAAGGTGATCGTTCAGGACGAAACGGGCATCGCGTACAAGCAGCTCGCGGGAAAGTTCGACGTCGATCTGTACGGCGACTTCAAGGCAGTGAACGTGCTGTTCGACAACGGCCCTCAACGCGCACTTCGTGAAGCGTACGAAAAGCGAACGGACGTCAAACCGCTGACGTTCAATATTGGCTATCGAAAGGGCGGGAAGTCCTGCCTTCAAGTGGGTCGCAAACACTGACCCGTTGAACATGGCCGAGTCGTGAGCCGGGCTGGGTCGCTCTGGCGAAATGTTGGCCTCGACCGCCGAAGACAACGCAAACTTCGCACATGTGGCGCGTGGTAGGTCGAGCGTTCGCAGTTTCGGCGTGGATGGGGCTAACGGCGATGGGCTGTGCGGCGGTGACTCGCCCACCTCAGCCAGCAGCGACGCACACGGCGCCAACGAGTGAGCCTGTCGCGAACGAACTGGTGCTCGATGATACGCCGGTGGACTCGACGGCAGAGGCCCCCGCTGCTGACCCGACACCATCGCTTCCGGTGACAACGCGAGCTGCGTGGAGCCCGAAAGAGCCGGTCGTTGCACACGAAAAAACCAAGGCGATCGTGCTGATGTATCACAGCATCGACACGGGCGTTTTGCCCCGAAGTGTCTCGCCAAAGATGTTCGAGAGTCACCTTCAATGGCTCGAAGAGAACCACGTCGAAGTGGTGCCCCTGTCGACCTTCGTAGCGTTTCTCGACAACAAGGTCGAGCTGCCCGAACGCGTGGCGGTGATCACGATCGACGACGGCGAGCGAAGCTTCTACCGCACGGCGTACCCGACGTTGGTGAAGCACCACATGCCGTTCACGTTGGGGCTGCCCACGGCTGCGATCGAGCAGTCTCGCGAGCGCCCGACGTTCACGTGGGACATGGTTCGAGACATGTTGAGCTCGGGGTTGTGCGAGATCGCGAGTCACAGCCACACGCACCCCAATCTCGCGCGACTCAGCCCGACGGCGATACGGCGCGAGCTTCAAACGTCGCGAGACTTGATCGAGAAAAACACGGGCATTCGACCGGCGTCGTTGTTCTACCCGATGGGCTCGTTCAACAAGGCCGTGCTCGACATCTCAGCGACGATGTACGAAGCGGGGTTCGTGGCCGTGGGTGCGCCGGTGAAGCCGACCACGCCGCGTTATCGCATCCCGAGGTACGAGATGGGCAACACTGTTGGTCTGGTCACGCTAGCGCTGTACGCCCGACGTGCAGGGCTCGATGTTCGTGATCCGATCGCACCCCGAAAGCTGCTCGCCTCTCGCTGAAGAAGGTGTGGGGGTGGTCAACGCACGACGAAGACCGTAGAGTTCGTGAGCCCGATCACGCTTTTGACCTCATGGAGGTAGTCATGGTCAGCGTTGACTCACGATGCCGAGTACGGTTCGACGGACATTGGCTTCAAGCTCTGTCGTTTGGCGCGTTGGTGCTCAGCGCACTCGCTCTCGGAGGATGCGGGAGAGCGTTGCAGCCTGGCCTCACCAACGCCCCGAGCAGTAGCCGCGCGTGGACTTCGGACGATTCGAATCACGACGTGATTTCGAACGGAGACGAATCGTGTGCGCGGTCTAGAAATCCGGGAGACGACCCTCTCAAGCACCGCTGGCCGCGATGCCCTGAGACAGGGCCGGTCGCCAAGAAATAGACATCCTTACCCGAGACGATTCACTTCGCCGAAAGCTTGATGAACGCGCCCGTCGGGTCGCCCGAGGACGGGCCGTCAACAGCAACCCAGAGAGAGCCCGCGCCGTCGTCGAACACGGTGTAGGATGTGCCTCCGGCTGCTGGCTTGATCGCGCCGGGGATCGGCGCGCCAGGCGTCAACGTGGTGCTCGATGAGTTGAACGGAACCGCGACGGCAGGGTTCGCGAGGAACGACGTCGTATCGCCGGTCACGACCACGACCCATCCCGTGGTTTCCGCGCCGGGAGCGACGACCGCGAGACCGATGCCATAGCCATCGACATCGATGATCGAGTCTCCGTCGGGCGCCGGAGTGGCCACGGGGCCGCCCGAGATCGTGGGCGCAGCAAAGCCCCGCACGTATTGCTTGGACCCGTTCGCCCCAACGGAACCGGACATGGCAGCGATGACGTTGTGATTGCCATCGGCGACCACGGAACCTGCGTAGCTGCTCCACGACGTGAGCTTCGGATCTGCGTTGCACGAGCCTCCGATGTTGAACCCATCGGTGCAAACATCGAATGTGTACAAGCCGGGATCAGCCGCAGCAGAAGCAGGTGCACCGAGCTTCGACAACGATGTGTACACGACGCGATCGCCGCTCTCGCCCGGCACCACGGTGCCTGAGTAGTATCCATTCACCGTCGCGCGTGAGGTGATGTTCGCGAAGGTGTTGTCAACGTAGAGCACCTCGCCCTTCACGGTGGAATCTCCGGTGGTGTACGAAACGAGCGTACCGTCGCCGACCTCGATGGCCGAGCCCCAGTAGACAGGCGTCGCAACCGGCGTGATCGACGACAAGGTCTTGACGTCAACGGTCGCAGCAGCGGTGGGGCTAGCGCCCAACGAAAATCGGTGTGTGGACACACTCGATGCTGTCCCCGAGAGCGCCATCGGACCGTTGTGACGACCCCAGGTAAAGCCGCCGAAGTAGCTGCTCGCCACGGCCTCACCGACGGTGTGTACCTCGGTCACGCAGAAGGGAAATCCTGCGTCGACGGTGATCCACGGAGAGACAACGGCGGCGTCGAGGCAAGCACTCGAGCCACCCGTGCCGCCCGTGCCACCCGTTCCGCCAGTGCCACCCGAGCCCGCCGTCCCGCCCGTGCCGGCAGAACCGCCTGTTCCGCCAGTTCCGGCAGAGCCTGCGGTGCCGCCAGCTCCGGCTGTTCCGCTCGAGCCTGACGAGCCCGAAGTGCCGCCCGATCCAGAAGAGCCTGCGGTACCGCCCGATCCTGCGGTGCCTCCACTGCCAGCGGTGCCAGCAGTGCCGCTCGAGCCCGAGGCTCCGTTGGTTTCACTATCGTCGCTGCACGCGACGAGTGAAGAGAGAACAGCCGCGCAGACGAAGAGAGAAAGAGAGTTGCGACGAATCACGATGAGACCTCCGAAGCCGACGCACCCACGCGTCGAGTTGGGTGCCAGCAAAGGGCGACAGAGAGGTCAGACGAATATCGTCAACCCCGTGCTGCGCGCCCCGCGCTGGCCGGTGGGAAACACGTCAACGGCAGGTCTCCTGGCTCCCGGATCATCCTCGGGTGCGACCTTCCCAGCGTTCTCTCACGAGTGAGTTTCGCCAGTGGTTGCCCCTTTCCGAAAAGGGGCGGAAGCACCGTTGTCCTCGGTCACAGTGGCGGGGGCCGCGTCGGTCTTTCACCGAGCTTCCCTCTTGCGCGCATCGAAACGTCACCTGAAGAGTCACGTGACATTGCGATGCGACCGTCGAGTGGCCCTAGGTCGAAACCATGGGCGAGCGCGATGTACGCGACGAATCGGTGCCTGTCAACGCGCGGTGTCGTTGCAGACCGAAGAAGCGTTTCGTTGGGTGTGCTGCGTTTGTGTTGCGAACCCGTGCGTTTTCGACGAGTCTACCGCGGTCGTCTTTTCCACCCCGGACAACCCGTGGCTGTGACCGATTCGAAACCACCTCCGCTAACGCACGGCACGGTCGTCAACGACCGCTACCAGATCCGCCAGAGCCTCGGGAAGGGGGGCATGGGTGAGGTGTTCCTCGCCTACGACAAGAGCACGCAAGAAACGGTTGCGCTCAAAGTCGTTCGCGAAGAAGCACGAATGCCTGGAGATGACGAAGCTCTTCGCCAAGAGCTGCTTCACGCGCGAAGCGTGAGTCATCCCAACGTGTGTCGTGTACACGACCTCGCGCCATCCCCTTGGGGCCCCATCCTCGTGATGGAGCACATCCCAGGACAAACCCTGCACTCACACATTCGCAGACGAAAGGCACACGGCGGCTACACCGCCGACGAGTTCCGAAAGATCGCGAGCGAGGTGTGCGCGGGTTTGGCCGCGATTCACGCGCAGGGTTTGGTCCATGGTGACCTCAAGCCGGGCAACGTGATGGTCACCGATGATCGCGCGGTGATTCTCGACTTCGGGTTCGCACAAGAGCGCGCACGTCTGTCGTCACGTCGACCAGGCGCGCCTCCAGATGGCGGAACGCCAAACTACATGAGCCCAGAACGTCTTCGATCGGGTGGTGCATCGCCCGAAGACGATGTGTACGCGCTCGGTTTGACGCTCTGGGAGATGTGGACTTGTCGAGTTCCCGAGCCGGGTTTCCGACCTCGTGCGAAGCCGATGAAGGCGCAGATCATGTTCGACGTGCCCGCGGGCTTGTCGATCGACGAGGTCAAGCAGATCTATCGCTGCATGGGTGAAGACGCACAGATGCGCCCGCTGGCGCGTCACATGCGATTCTTCAACCCAACGCAGATGACCACGAGCCCGATCCAGGTGCCTCGTGATCGTCTCGACCCCGGCCCTCCATTGGGTCGCGCAGCGAGCTCGACGTTCGCTCCGAACGCGCAGTCATTGCTCGTGACGTACGCAACGAACTCGCCTGAGATCGTGGGTGGGTTGTTCCCGTTGAACAAGCCCGTGATGACCGTGGGGCGTCGTACGGATCAAGACATCACCGTCGTCGAAGCAACCGTTTCAGGAGCACATGCGACCTTGCGTTGGCAAGCCGGGACATGGGCTGTCGATGACAACGGGAGCACGAACGGTACGTACGTCGATCACAGCTACGATCGAAAGACGCACGCTCAGCTCTTGCACGGCGGAGAAATCCAGTTCGGCGAGATGCGTGTGAAGCTCGTGAGCTTTGGCCTCGACTCGCCACTCACGAAACGAGCGAAGCGTTATTTGGCCAAGCGTGATGGTCTCACGGGTCTGCTCTCACGCGAGCCGATGCAACGACATATCGACGAGGAGGCACTCTTCGCCGAGTGGGCCGAGTCGTCGTTCACCGTTGCTCGCTACGACCTTCGCGGGCCCAATCGTTTGGTGAGTGAGCGCCCAACGATTCTCGAGATGTTGGCGCTCCGAAAAGCCGCGCAGCGAGTTGTCGAGCTCACCGAGATGTTGCTGCTCACGATTTCGCCGCTCGTGGCCGGTCGAACCGGTCCGCTGAAGTTCGCGGTGGGTATGGTCGGCCCGAGCCTCGACGAAGCACGTCACGTCGTCGAACAAGTGGTGGCACAGGTTCAGTCGATGCTGCCGGACGCGCTTACGTTGAGTGCGACGCTCGTCCAAGGCGAACAAGGGCGCCCGGGGCGCACGCTTCTCGAAGGCTGAGCAGTCAACAAAAGAAACGCGCGCCGGTCGCTATCGAGCGAGGCGCGCGTTTCTTTCAGAGCATCACTTCTTCGGGGGCCTGATCACAATCGTGCCCTTGCCTCCCGTACCCTTCCCGCCTGCTCCTGAGCCTGCGGCGCCCGATGCACCAGCAGCGCCTCCCTTGCCAGGGTTGATCACGATGTGACTGCCAGCGCTTCCGGCAGTGCCACCCGTTGCTTTGGCACCTGCGGCGCCCGCCGTTGCAGCGGCTCCGGCAGCACCGGCGACGACTCCGCCCGCGGCACCAGCGGCACCGGCTGCCCCAGCATTCGCGGCAGCGCCAGCGGCACCACCAACGACGGGATGACCTGCAGCACCAGCGGCTGCAGCGACACCTGCACCAGCGGCCCCGCGACCGGCGTTCCGCCACCCACACCGGGAACGCCACCCCTGCACCAGGAGTGCACCGGCTGCACCCGGTTGACGTGGGCGCTGTGGGCGCCGGTGTCCGTCGACGTCGGAGCGGGCCCAGCGTCGGACATCGCGCTTGTATCGGTCGGCGATGTCGTGGGCATCGCCGTGCTCGATGACGACGGGGACGAATCGGAGCTGTTCATCGCGTACACGCCGATGCCGCCACCGATCAGCGTGAGCGCACCAACGCCAGCGATCGCGGCGATCAAGACGTTCTTGTTTCCGCCTTTCCGAGCAGGTGGAGGCGGAGGGTAGCCGTAGGGGCCGCCAGCGTTCCGTAGTTGCCTTGTGCAGCGCCGGATAAGGGCTCGCTGGAGGCATGCCACCGGCCGGAGGATACGCTGCTGTGCGAGCTGGCGTGGGCCGAGGTAGCCGGGTGGAGCACCTTGCGGGGGATACACTCCGCCTTGTGGTGGATATCCGCCGCCTTGTGGAGGGAAACCACCAGGGGCTCCAAGCCGCCTGAGGAGCAGAAAAGCATCGGGCGAAGGCCCGCTAAACGCGGGTTGACCTCAGTGCCACGAGGGGCTCGCCTGCGATGGGTTCAACGATAGTAGGCGCAGCTCGTGACGAACCTGCACCAGGTCCGAACGGACCAGGAGGGCCACCAGGAGCGCCAGGCGGACTGTTCATGGGAGGGAGCCTACGACGCACAGAGGCGCGTCGAAAGTAGATTCTCAATGCCGGTGCTGGAGCAGGCTTGCGCACCGCAGAGCTGACGACGATGCGGAGCTCGCAGAGCCGATGCAGACGCCGCCGCAGCCTCAGCCGCCGGGGTGTCTTCTTCGCAATCGAAGGGGATCTCGAAGTCAACGGTGAGGGTTTCGCCGGCCTTGATCTCCACCTCGCGATCAAGCGAAGTCTTGATGCGTGGATGTCGCGCACTCACCATCGCTTTGCCGACGGGGATCCCTTCGATCCGATACATCCCATCTTCCTTCGACACATCGTGCGTGGCGAACTTGAATACGAACACGTCGGCGACCATCCAGTCGTGCTTCATGTCGTCGATCAGACGAAATACACCAGGCTCACGAGCGTAAAGCGCCACGGGTGGGGCCTTGGGGACAGACACCAACAGCGCAGGGGCGCGCGCGCCATCGAGATGCGGGATGTATGCGACTTGGTCACCGTTCTCGACTTCGATGCGCTGGCCGAACGTAACCGCGAGCGCTCGACTGCTGAACGAGCAACCGTGGATGCGAACCTTCACCGCCTCGTTCTTTTCTGGAACGTATCCGTTGAAGCCCGTCACGCCCACCACGGTGTCGGCGAGAGCGCCATCTGGACCGGCTCTGAACAAGCGCTCGTACATTGCGCGAGCTTCGGCGCACTGAGCCGGGATCTTGCCCGTAGGAACCATCGGGGCTGGGTCGCCCTTCACCGTGATCTTTCCGACGACAGTGCCCACGGGCCCGGTGTAATCGGGCAACCCCTTCGGGTTCATCGTTGCGCGAATCACAGCCGACGGAATGGGCGATGCGCCCGCTGCACGTTCAGCCGACGAGAGAGACGAAGCAGCGCTCGACGAGCTTGCTGCGCCATTCGTCGACGACGAGCTCGAGCAAGCGATCGACGATACGAGTGCAAGCGTCGTCCACGAAGCGACAACCCAGTAGGCAGCGGGGCGACCTCGACGCAACGGCTCGGAGGTCGAATCCAACGAAGAATCCATCTCGTTTCGGGGGAGCATTGGGCGCACTTCGTTGCAGCCAACGAGCCAGCGTGCAACGGCCGCTTTGTTTCGAGGCGAGGTTGCGGTACCCGTGTTGGCTGTGGCGCTCGACCTGACCCCCCTCAAAAGTTACGTCGGCTTCTACCAAACCGTTGTCACGCAGATCGTCACAGCGTGGTCAACGCTTGGACGAGCTCATGACACGATGCGAACGACCTTGTCGCCCTTCGTCGAGGTGCTCGCCCCTGTGCAGAGCGCCGCGCTCGTGTCGGCGACGGGCACGGGCACCCCTGCCCCGCCTGCGCTCAACGATCTCTGGCGACCTGAAGACTCGAGCAACCTCGAAGGTCTTTGTGATCTCTACGAGGTGGTGGGGCGGTTCTCATTTCAAGGCGACGACAACACCAACCTCGGGCGTGTTCAGCTACTCGTATCGACCGCACGAAACGAAGTTCATCTTCAGCGAGCACGCCTTACTGATCTGAGCGCACTCACGCTGGCTGCAAAAACCTGCGCGGATCGTCTCGAGGTCGAGGCAACACGACGCGCTGAGCAGTTGAAGAACGAGAAGCTCGCGCAGTTCACTCCGCTCGCGCAAGCCGCGGTGCTCCGCGCCAAGCAGACGTCGTCCGCATTGCGCGAGGTGACACTCCCCGAGCTCGAAAACGCTGAGACGGCAGCCGACGAGTACCGTCGTTATGTGGCGAAGGTCGACAACGTCTACAAGACATGCCTGCCCTTCCTTCGTAAATCGATCGCGGCGTTGTGCGAGTTTGCAGGGTACTCGGTCGAAGCAACGTGGCCCGAGTCGTTGCCGTTGATCCGCGAGATGCCGGTCGAGCTGGTAGCGGTCCCCCAGGCGAACTCACCGAAGACCACGCAAGCGAACAACGGGCTCGCCTCGCTGGTGAAGAAGAGACACTGCTCAATCGTGCACGCGATGAGATCATCCTGAACATCGATGCGCCTCGATGGCGAGGTTGCTGCACATCGCGCGAAGGAAGCGGAGGTGGTCAACGAGGCTGCCAGGTCGGGCGCGGCAGGTACGCCACGGCCGCAGAGCAGCTCGCCGAAGCAGCTCGGCAAGCTCTCGCGTCGCTCGAACAGCAGAAGGCTCAGCGTGTCTACGTGATCGGCGAAGCGTGGAAACGCGTCCAACAAACCGAGGCAGCGATCAAGGCGCTCGATGAAGAGCTCGTCGTCGCTACACCAGAGATGACGCAGAAGAACGATCAGCTCGCTCGTGAGATCGAAGACGAGCCGCGACTCTTCGGCAAAGAAGATTGGCGCCTGCGTGTTGCATCGATGCAGGGCGAGCTCGAGAAAAGCCAGTACACCGAGCGCGTGAACCTGCTCAATCAGCTCCAGATGGACATATATCCCGCACCTCTCGGTTCAGGCCCAGACCGAGCAGAGCCAAGCCGAAACGATCGATCGCTGGATCACCGACGGCAAAGCCAAGCAGCAGAGTTCCTCGATGCGGTGAAAGAGATCGAAAAAGAAGCTCGGAGCGGCTCGGCCACCACGCGCTCCGTCGACACTCGAAGCACAGCAAGCGCTCGACATCCTCGAAGCGCGACGTGTCGAAAATCGTTGAGCGCATCGATCGTTTCGAAGCCGAGAAAGCGACGACAGAAAGAAAGTCGATCGCGTGATGCTCAGTTCAAGCAAATCAAGCGAACGACTGGCGCGCAGAGGGCATGCTTCACGACGCCCAAACCGCAGCCACGCAAGGCGTCGAGCCCAGCAAGGAAGCAGCTTGCCTCGTCGTCGTGCGGCGGTCCAGCAGCACGTGAACGAGGTTCTCGACTGACCTCGATCAGAGCATGGCGTCTGTCGAGGCGCTCTTCGTCGACCCGGCTCGCGAAGCGATGCTCAAGTCAGTGGCGCCAAGCCTAGACTCTGCCCAAGCCGTCCGAGAGGCCGCTGAAAAAGTGGGCCCTCTGATCGAGACGCTCGCACGTGAGCTCGAGCCCGAGCTGTTGGCGCAAGACGCCACGCTCGGACAGGTACAACGGGAGTTCTGTGACGCAGCAGAAGAAGCCTGCCGTGCCGCCTGGGCCTGACTCTCGAGGGCTGGCTGCGGTGTTGGGTCAGGAGGGCGCAGTGGGCACCCTCCGTCGTGCGTTGGCCTCTCGCCACGTGGCACACGCCTACCGTTTCGAAGGGCCTCCCGGCGTCGGCAAAGAGATGGCTGCGCTGGCCTTGGCGCAGGCCCTCGTTTGCGAGCGACCGCAGGTAGACACGCTCGAAGGATGTGGTGAATGCCACGGCTGTACACGTGTCGTGAAGCTCACCGAAGCCGAGCCGCATGTGCCCCTCCATCCGGACGTAGTTCTGCTCCAGCGAGGGTTGTATCCAGCAGCGAGCATCGGTCGTTCGACGGACGAGCAGCGCGACATCTCGGTGGATCAAATTCGCTCGCTCGTGTTGTCGCGAATCGCGTTCCCGCCACACGAAGGTCGCGGCCGCGTGTTCATCATTCGCGAAGCAGACGAGATGAGCATCGCTGCCGCGAACGCGTTGCTCAAAACACTCGAAGAGCCTCCTGCGAACACGCACTTCGTGTTGCTCACATCGCGCGGTGGCGAGCTACTCGACACCATCAGGTCTCGAACGCAGCTCGTCAGGTTTGCTCCACTCAGTGACGCGATCTTGAAGCACATTCTCGATCACAACGGTGTAACCCCCGATCGCGCAGACGCGGCGGTCGCCATCGCGAACGGCAGTGCCTCGGCAGCGCTGCACGCAGCAGACGAGGAAGCATCCAAAGCGCGTGATGCGTTCGTGGCTGCCGTGCTTTCGGCGATCGATGCTCCCGATCTCTCACCCGCGATCGCACTGGCGAAAGAGCAAGAGAAGGATCGCGATGAGCTTGCCGCACGTTTTGCAGCATTGGCATCCAAGCTCGCGGCAGACGCGCGCGTTGCAGTGCAAGCCGATGACCCACGAGCGAGCGTGCTCGCGGCGCGGTTCGACGAGGTGCAACGAGCGATGCGTGAGGTGGAGCGAAACGCGTCGATCGGTCTGGTGATTGAATCGTTGATCCATCGGCTTCGGAGCGCGGTGTGACGCCTTCGAAGCCCCCGCCACCGAAGCGACCGTTGCCCATCGCCACGCCACGGGTGGCAGAGTCGCTTGCTGACGAAGACCCAACCTCCACACACCCTGGTGACCCAAGAGTTGCCGACTTGCCGGGCTTCCCGATCGTCCCTCAGGTCGACGGCAACTGGGACGCGTCAGCCACGCTCACGAGCGTGCTGCCGGTACGTCTTGGCGACCGAAAATTCTCGACGGAATGCGACGCTGGCGATGCTCTCTACCGGCGTGGCGATATCGTCACGGTCGAGGCCGAATTCGGCGTGATGATCGGGGTGGTGACGGGGCACCACAGGCGCACGCTCACGCTCGCGAAGCACCCTCGAATTCTTCGACGCTCGACCGATGATGACGGTCGACGCGAAGCTGGTATCCGCCAACGCGAGGCAGAGCTCATCGAACGCTTCCGACAGATCGCCGTCGACGTGAGCCTCGACGCCAAGTTGATCCGAGTCGTGGTGCAACCCTCATCGGGTCGCATCCTCGTCGTAGTAACAAGTGAAGATCGACTCGACGCTCGCGAGTTCTTGCGTCGAGCAAGTGCGTCGTCTCGCTCGCGAGTCGAGCTTCGACAGCTAGGTCATCGCGATGGAGCAAGCGTGTTGGGAGGCGTGGGTCCGTGCGGACTCCAACTCTGCTGCAGCACGTTTCTCAAAGACTTTGCGCCCGTGACGATTCGTATGGCGAAAGACCAATCGCTCGCCCTGAACCCAGAACGAATC
>JAXLYQ010000063.1:0-26407 GCA_046351315.1 Polyangiaceae bacterium | reverse complement strand
CCTTGGCGAACTCTTCCCACTCGAAGCGGACAACGTCGCCCGTCACGGTGCCGGTCATACGGCCCCACTTGCCCTTCGACTCGGCCTCCCACTTGCCGGCGATCTCGTTGTTGTTGTTCGGGATCAGGTGCAAGTGACCAAACACCGGGTTGAACCAAACACCCTTGAAAGTCGCGCCAGCCGGCATCGAGCCGACTTCAACTTTCGCGGCCTTCGGAGCTGGCTTGCCACACCCAGTGAGCGAGGTAACCCCTCCGACCGCAACGGCGATCGAGAGCGCAGTGACGAGGCGACGGATCATCATGCGCGGCCTTATACCAGAGAGGCTTCGCGGAGAAAGGGTGTGATCAGCGTTGCGATGTCATCCGGCGATAGGCTCAACCCGATCGTCGAATACTCGAGCCCTTTCAGGCTTGTTTTGAGCGCTTCGGCGCACTTTTGGGTGAGTAGCAACGGATCTTTCGGCTCGTAGCGTGACAGCTCTGCACGAAGCAGCGCCTCGGCATGGTTGCGTGCGTGGTCGGGTAGCCGAATATGACCGTTCACCCGTGCGCCCCGCCGCGTGAGAAACTCCAGGAATCGATCGGGTCGAGCACACGCTGTAACCACCGTGTAACTGCGGTTTCGGAGCTCGATGCTCGGCTCGAGTGTGGCTCGAATCACGGTCGCTCGATGACCAAGCATTGGGGCACTCGGCTCGGAGGGTGTCTCGTGATCCAGCTCGTCACGTACGATCGCAAGGTCGTGCGCCAACGCGAGCAGCGACGAGACAGGGGCGCGCAAGTCGCCAACGGGCGGACAGTACCCAGAACCCCAGGGGCGTCGTGCGTCGAGCGCGAGGATCGTACGCCGTGGGAAGCGAGGTGCCAGCGTGTGCAATGGCCCGTCGCTCACCACGAGCCTTTCTCCTGCCAACGCGCTCATCACCACGCTCGAACGCGCTTTTGCCGGCGCTGAAACCACGTGTGCTCGTGAATGCAACAAGCCGCGCGCAGCCAAACGTTTGGCTTGCATCGACGCCTCGTCGCCGACCTCGCGAGGGTCGCTTCGTTCGTCGACCTCGCGCGCCTCGACGAGGCTCGCACCGTACCCGTGAGCGAGTACCGTGACCTCGTGTCCCAGACTGGCGAGATGCTCGGTGATCGCGAGTGCGAGAGGTGTTCGCCACGAGCCGCCGAGGGTCGCTCCGATCACCTCGATGACCCGCGCCTGTGATTCGGGCGAACGCCTCGCGCGCTGAGATGCGACATGCCCGAACACGGACGACACCGCGCGGGAGAGGCGAGTGCTCAGCTCTCCGCGCTCGAGGGCGGTTGCGATCCTGAGGTGGGCTTGTGCGATCAACAAGCCCACCGCGACTCACTCTGGGTGACGTGCACGAAGCTCGTTGAGCTCTTTTTGAAGCTCTTTCGAACGCGCACGAACTCCTTCGACAAGACGCTCGAGTGCTTCGACACGCGCACGAGCCGCATCACGTTCTTCGGTGAGTGTCGTGATGTTTTTCTTCGCCTCGCCCAGCTCGTTGCGCGCTGCAACCAACGCGGGGTCGTCTTTTTTCGGAGGTTCGGGAAGTCGTCGTGCGGCGGTCTTTGCCTTCTCTTCGGCGAGCTTGGCCCGGTCTTCAGCCGCTTTGAGCTGTTGCCCAGCGGTGTCAGCGGCGGTGCGCGCCTCTTTGGCTTCTTCTTGCGACGCGTGAAGCAGGGTGCGCAGCTCGTTCGAAGCAGCCTCGAGTCGTTCGGAAAGCTGCGGCTCGGACAGGAGCTCATGCACGCGTCGCTCGACCTCAGATGTGGCGTCTTTAAGCTGACGCTCGAGGTCTTCGGTTTCTTTCGCAGATTGGAACCCCGAACGCTCGATCGCCGCGCGCAACGAGGAGATCTCATCGCGAGCTTTTGCGAGCTTCTCTTCGGCCTCGCGGCTCTGACGCGTGAGCTGACTCTCGCGAGAGATCGAGTCTTCGAGCTCGCGTCGAAGTCGCTGCGCGATATTGCGAGTCGCAACGACCGACGAGCCGCGAAGCACTGCACCGCCACCTGCGAGCAGCAACGAGCCTGCTGCGAGCATGAGCCACGTCAGCGGATCCGCGTTCATGGCGTGCCCTCGAGCGGCATGGTCAATCGCACGACTGCTTTACCTGGAGACACTGGCGAGTCGGTGGGCGTCGGCAGAATGCGCTCGGGCGGAACACCAATCGCCGTCAACACTTCGCGCACGATGGCAATACGACGTTTGGCCAGGTTCTTCGCCGGCGTGTCTGGCGAACCGTCGTCTTGAAACGCTTCGATGGAGAGCTTTGCTCGCGACGCGCGGAGCTTCACGCCGAACGCCTTGAGTCGCTCGAGATCTTCCTTTTGCAACACCACGTCGTTCGGCATGAATGCGAACGAATAGGCCAGGGGTGAGTCTGCCGGAGCGCTCTGCGCCGATGCACTCGCAGAAGCGGAAGCCGCGACCGACGCAGAAGGTGCGGCAGACGGAGCCACAGACACCGTCGGTTTTGCAGATGCGGTCACCGTCGGTTGCGTCGTCACTGAAGGCGCAGTCGCCACCACCGTGGCCGATGGACACGTCAACGAAGCCGCATAGCTGGCTCCGAGAATTCGCTCGTGCTGTTCGAGGGAGAGGACAAGCAATGCGCTCCCTCCGACCATCAATCCCAGCCCGAAAACGGCACTCATTGCGCCCGAACTTTCCATCAAGAAGGGCTCCTCCCGTGCGGGAACGGACCCGCGAGCAAACGTCGACTTCCGTTCAACAGCGTGATGCGACATCGCGTGGGTCGAACCCGACGCGTTTCTCTTGTACGACGACTCACCCGCGGCTCAAGTTTGAAATCCTGCCGCGTTGAAATGCTGGGCTTGGCTACGGTACGGTGAGCGCCATGCAAGCCGCCCCGGAATTCCCGCCCGCCACTGACTCCGATGCCGAGGACGTCGCTTGGGCTCTCTCTACTGGTCAGGCGATGTGGGCGCGCGGTGACTACGCCGAGGCCGTTCGCTGGATCAAACGCGCTTCGGATAGCGCCGCCGACGCTGGCGATGATGATCGCGCATTTGCTCTCGCTCGAGTCGCTGCCGAGTTTCGTGCCTCGATGCTTCCTCCGCCTCCCGCAGCCACTCCAGCGCGTACTCCGGTTGCGGCTCCAGCGTCCATTCCGCCGCCTGCACCAGTGCCCGTCGAAGCACAGCAAGCGCGCATCTCCACGCCGCCTCCGCCTCCTGCTGCTCGTCCCTCGCCGCCGGCTGTGCCCTCGAGGACATCCACTCCGCCCCCTCCGCCAGCGGTCGCGCGAACGTCGACGCCGCCTCCGCCGCCTGTAAGGACTCCTCCTCCTGCGCCTGTACAAAATCGCCCGTCTGCTCCGCCGCCTGCGCCAGCGGCAACGAGCACCGCGATCTCTCCTCCGAAGCCTGGCGGGATCCCTCGCCCAGGTTCGATCGCTCCACGTCCAGGAACACCTTCGCGCCCGCCGTCTCCTGGTCTAGCGCAGGCTGCAAACGCGGCTGCAACAGCGACTCGTTCTTCCCTTCCTGGTCCCGCTGCGTCTGCTGGCGGATCGTCAGTAAGCAGCCCGAGCGCGATCTCGAACGGGCAAGCTCCGTTGCCAGCGCCGCCCGCTGTTCCTGATTTTCACTCTGAAACAACCGATACGCTGATCACCTCGAAGGACCCTACAGAAACGCCGCTCGCGTTTTCGGCCCCCGTGCCGCCGGCTTCGATCTCGGTCAACACCGACGACCTCTTCGACGAGCCAACCAACACGCTCGTGATGGCACGTCCGCCTTCTGATTCGCGCGACGACGAGGCCACCTTGGTACGAGCGGACCCGCGCCTGTTGTTTGCGCGAACCCCTGCGCCTGCGAGCACGCCTGCGCCATCGTCTGTTTCTGGAACCGCCGCCACGGCTTCTCCTTCGCAACTCGCGTCTGCTGGGGTCCCGATGACTCCCGCGCCCGTTGCGACGCCGAACCCTCCGGTGGTCGTGAGCTCAGCGACTCCGTCTGCTGCGCTGGCTGTCGAATCGAGCCCCGGTGCGCCGCAAACGACACCTGCTCAAACACGTGCATCAGCAGCCGTGAGCCCGACGAATCCGGCGTTGATTCCGGTGAGCGCGAAGACCGCTCCGGCGGTGCCGGTGGCGAAAGCCGTGTTGGCTGCCCAAGCCGCGCTGGCAGCTCAACGAGCTCCGTACGGCACACAACAAACCCCAACGCCCGCTCCGGTCACGCCGGCGCCAAGCGCAGTCGCTCCGGCGGCGAGCCCGTCTCCTCCGGCAGTCGCTCCGATCGCCGACGCCGACACGGATGCATCGATCTTGTCGCCCGCCCAGGCAGGTCGGTTGCTCAACGCAGCTCGCGTATGGATCGTCTCGGATGCAACGGGGGCGCGCATTCTTTCGGCGGCTGAGCCTCGTCCTGCAGGAGCGATCGAGGCTCTCGTGGTCGCGCTTCAACCCGGCGCAGCGCTTGGTGCGGCATTGGCCAAAAAGCGCTGAGCCGGGGTTCGCGATCGTCTCTCAGCCCGTGAGTGAGCGGTCGCGTTCGAGACGCGTGAGAAGGGCTTCGAGCTCGTCCTTCTCGCGCTTCTCGAGTCGCTTCTTGCTCGTGAACCAAGCGCGAAGTGGCGCAGCCGATGCCGCGTCATCACGCTCTTCGAGCGCGTTGTAAATGCTGCGTCGTGCCCAGTACCCATTGAGCTCGTCGAGCATCTTGATCAACGCCGGTGCAACGCGCGGATCTTTGTACTTTTGAAGTGCGTTCGAGAGGTACCAGAAGTTGATGTTCTTCGCCTTCTTCGAGCCGAGCAGCTTCAAGATCGCTTCGAGCGACTTCGGCGAGTTGATCTTGCTGAGCACGCCCAACGCCGGCTGCATCAGGTCAGCGTTGTCGAGGAAGCTAATCGCCAGGTCGATCCAGCGACCGTCCTTCTGAAGCAGCTTCAACATCGCACCCTGCTCGGCGGTCATCTCTTTCTCTTCGACCTCGCCGTCCTCGCTTTCGGTTGGCTCGTCGTCATCACCGTCATCGATGTGATTGAGGATCTGCGCGGCGAACGACGTGTGGTTCTTCGTCGTCATCTTCTTGAGGTCGAGGAACCTCGAAAGACGATCGTAAGCACGCACGCCATCTCGCTTGAAGATCGCCTCGATGAACTGACCTTGCGTTTGCCAATCGGCTTTGATGACCGACTGCGAAAGCTCATCGAATGCACCCTCGTAGCCACTTCGCAACAACGCTCGGGCAGCGGTGTTCTTGACGTCATCGATCTTGTGCGTGCGGTAGATCGACAACACCGTTTCGGTGGTCTTGTTGTCGCCACGAGAGGCCAGCACGTCGATGATCGCGTTGAGCTGAGAGACCTTGCCCCAGTGTTCGCGTTGTTTCTTCTCGTCTTCTGTCTTGGCCTTGCCCTTCAAGTCTTTGCCGGGCTTGAAGTTCGTTAGCTTGAGCAAGTCGTCCGTCAACAAGGCGAGCACACGCTCGGTGGTCTTCTTGTTCTTGAGCGTCGAAAGCGAGCCGCCTGCTTCACTCCTCAGTTGATCCGAGGCGGTAAACAACTTCAGCAACGCGTCGAGCGCTTCTTCTGACGACGCCTCAGCGAGCGCATTGATGGCCGCTCGTTTGACGCCTTCTGCCTTGTCGCCTGCGAGTAGCTTGAGCGCGACGGGCTCTGCGGCAGCAGCGTCTAGCTCGGCGAGCAAACCCATCGCTGCCGCGCGCATCTCGGGTGAGCCTTTTTCGATGACGTCGAGAACGAGTGGCTGCGCGCCCTTCTTCTCGATCGATACCAACACGGTCAGCTTGCGAACGTCGGTCGTGCCGCCTTTGATCTTCAGCGTCTCGCGAAGCTCGCCCACCACGAGTGAGCCCAGCTTCGGCAACAAGTTCTCTTGTACGGCGTTGCTCAAGCTCCAGTCGCTCGAGCCCAGCGCGGTGACGGCAAACGGCAGGATGCGAAGGTCTCGCACCGTGTCTCGCTCGCACGCATCCTCGACGACCTTGTAGCGACGTCGGACTTCTCGAGAGCCTGTGAGCGCACCGACCAACGTGCCCAGCTCGCTTGGAGCAAGCGGAGACTCGATGGGCTCGGTCTTCGGAAGGGGCGTCAGATCGCCCGTGATCGCCGCAGGCGCAGCCAGTGCCCCGCGAACTGCAGCACTCAGCGCCGCTAGGTTCAGCACCTCGGTGCCCGCTGCTTTGCCCGATGACTTTTGAACCTTGTCGATCTGCTCGACGACCTTGCCAAACGTGGCGTTCTTGGCGGCAAGAGGTTGAAGAACTGCTTTGCGGGAGGCGAGGTCGCCGTCTCCACGAGCCACTTGTGCAATCTGCGAACAGCAAGCGCTCTGCATCACGATCCAGCGCAAGAAGAGCTTCTTTTGACATGTTCGTTCTCCCTCACATTCCAAGCCGGATGTGTTTGTCGCCAACGATCAACGCCAAGCCTTGCCCGTAGATGGATCGTGTTCCGAGGTCGTACCAAAGCCTCAGCGCGACCGAGCCTGCGCCAAATGCACCCGCCGCATACTTGAAGTTACGGGTCGTGTTGAATGCCGCGTTGGGCGGGTCTTTGATCGCGATGCGAGCGCCCGAGCTGTCTTCGAGCACGAGCTGATCGCCCACGAGCCCAAAGCTCTTTGCGCCAATCAAGAACACCGCGTCGAGCGGATCGAGTGGGTTCTTGAGCTGCGTTTGTAGCGCCTTCACCGCCACATCGAGCGTCTTCGCTTGCGCGTGCAGCTTCTTGTAATCGTCAGCGGATCGATTTCGTTCGACGACGTTTTCTGCGACCTTTTCATCCCAGCGAATACGTCGGTTCACCGTGTCGCCTGGGTACAGCGCAGCCTCTTTGATCACGAGCGTGCCGATTCGAGAAAGACGCAGCTTTTCGAACTTCAACGCCTTCACCGGAAGGCTCGTCCACTCTCGCGTGATGCTCCCATCCTCGAGGTCGAGCATGAAACCCGTCGCACTCACGAACTCGGTGACCGGGTCGTCGGCTCGTTCGTGAGCGAGCTCGACCAGCGTGCGGTCTGTGGTCCAGTAGCCCGCCTCTTTCAGATCGCCGAGCTGCCAGCGACGACCGAGAATCGACTCGACCTGGGCGTCGTTCTCGCTCTGTGTGGCGCCTTCTTCGAGCTTACCCTCGAGCACTTTTCGGCCACGGCGAATGGTCACCCATAGCTGGGTCACCAACGACGCGATCTGCGCTTGTTTCACCGCGCTAAGACCGCGCTTTGCC
The DNA here is from genome assembly GCA_046351315.1 of Polyangiaceae bacterium. GTDB lineage: Bacteria > Myxococcota_A > Polyangia > Polyangiales > Polyangiaceae > JAXLYQ01. Next base: position 19,165 of record JAXLYQ010000063.1, on the reverse strand, counting down.
TTCTTCGCGTCCTCGTCGTCCTCGTCCTCTTCGTCATCATCGGACACGAGCGCCGAGAGATGCTGAAGCGCGTTCGATGCGCCCCAGAGCTGAGCGTCCGCCATTCGCTTGGCTTGGGTGTCGATCGCCGTGATGTTCTTCGCGGTAAGACCGCCCAACCCCGCCGAGATCAAATCGAGCACGAACGTCTCGAGCGTATCGAGAGCCTCGCTCTGCTCTTGGGTCTTTTTCGCTTGGGCGGCCTTGTTCACCTTCTTCGGTGCACTTTCGGTCGTCGCCTTTTTCTCATTGCGCTCGGTCAGCTTCGCGCGCTTCTCGAGAAGTGCCGCCGGAGCTTCTTTTACCGGCCACTTCTCGCCATTCGACGCGTACGCCAACAAGAACGCGACGACGTGTTTGCAAGGTCGTTTTTGCGACGGGCACGAGCATCGCATCGTCGGGCGATCGCCTCCCGTCGAAAAGTCTGCCGACACTTCGTACGGGGTCTTTCCGGAGCCCTGCACCTGTCCAAACACGAGGGTCTCATCCTCGAGCTTTGCCAGGTTCTTCAGCGCCCCCTTTTTCACCAGCCCCCGACCGTCCGACAACACCTGGTTGTCAGGGGCCATCTCAGCCACTGCCTGCTCCGTGAGGTGAACCGTCATGGCGGCGGACGCTACTACGCCTGATTTGTGAGCGGGAGACCCAGAATATGTCCGATCTCAAGCCAACCCGTTTGGCGAACCACAAGCGCATTCCTGCCGCCCATGCTCACGAGTTTCAGTACGGGTTCGTATCGTCGAGAACCGGCTTTTTCTTCGGATCTGGGCGAGAGGTTCCCACCACCGACGAGCCTGACTTGCCCGACGTTGCTGGTGACGCACTCGTCACCGAAGTAGGCCCGGTTTCGACTCGCTGCAGCATCAACTCGAGCAAGACGTCTTTGTCGAGAACGAGATCTTGAACGCGCGTTACATATCCGGGCGCTTCGATCACGAGCTGATGGACCGCGGTGTCTCGTCGATGGGTTGCTCGGTACGGGTTCGAGGGCAGCGGTGCTCCGTCGAGAGACAACTTTGCATCGGGAGGCGACACTTTGATCGAGAGTTGAATCTCGGTCGCTGGAGCGGCTTCAGCGCTCTTTGCTGCAGCAGAGCTCGTCGCGTGGGGCGTCGGCTTGCTGCTCACGAAAATCGCGGCTGCGGCCACCAATGCAAACGCGCCGAATGCGACCACCATGTTGGTGCGGTTGGGTCGGGGTCGTTCGGCAACGGTACTTTGCACCAGATGAATCCCGGTGCGGATGCTCTCGGATGATTCGAGCGACCCGGATGTTTGCGCAGAGCCCTCGACGTTGGCTGCTTGGCGAACCGAGGAGTGACTCGACGGCTGGGACAACACGGGCAGCGGGTTCAGCGCGTAATCGCCGCTCGAGGTGTTGTCGACCTCACGAAGCTGTGCGTCGATGATTCGCTGCAGCGTCGCTCGTTCTTCGGCGAATAGCTTGGTCGCGTATTGCCCCACGTCTCGGGCCGAAACGTGCTGGCCAATCGACAGAAGATATTGCTCGAGATCGTTCTGCATCTCGGCTGCGGTCGAATAGCGATCCTCGGGTTTCGGCGCGAGCGCTTTGCGGCAGATCGAGAGCAACGCTTCTGGGATGTCAGGCACTGCCGTCGCAATGTCAGGCACGTCGCCGTTCGTGATCTTGTGCAGGATCGTGATGTCCGACAGGCCGTGCCACATACGGCGCTTGGCGATGCCCTCCCAGAGCGTGACACCTACCGAAAAAATGTCGGCGCGTCGATCGAGCGGAAGGCTCGCTGCTTGCTCGGGTGAGATGTACGCGATCTTGCCCTTGAGCACGCCGTTGCGTGTTTCAGCCGATGAATTGGCCGCTTTGGCGATCCCGAAATCGACGAGCTTGATCTGACCGTCGTACGTGACGAAGACGTTGTGCGGAGTGACATCGCGGTGCACGACGTTGAGCAACGCTCCGTTGAAGTCGTGCAACTCGTGAGCGTGATGAAGCCCCGCGAGGGTGTCGATCACCACGCGCAAATGCATCGCGAGCGTGTAGTTGCCGTCTTCCCATCCCCGGTGAAGAAGCCGTTGAAGAGGCTGTCCGTCGAGGAACTCCATCGCGATGAAGTAGACGTTTTCTTCGCTGCCCACCTCGATGGTCTGAACCACGTTGGCGTGGTTCAAGCGCGCTGCAAGGCGTGCTTCGTCGAGAAACATCGCCAGGAACTCGGCATCCATCGTGAGGTGTGAGCGCAGCATCTTGACGACGAGCAGCTTGCTGAACCCTGCGGGCCCTGATGCCGCCGCCAGATACACCTCGGCCATGCCCCCGCGACCCAGCTCGGCGAGCAATCGATACTTACCGATCTTGTTGCGTCCGAGAGAGGTCTCCATGGTTCGCGTCGTTCGATAAAAAACTTGTAGATAGGCCCACTCGGCCAGGTGAAACCACGAGAGCTGATTGGCCCTCGCGCGACGGTTTTAGCGTCAAATAGAGACTCACGCCTGCAAACACGACCGTTGTTGCGCTCAAGACATCCGACGCAATGGCAAAAGTTCGTGCACGATCGTTGCTCGATCGGATCTCACTCGCACTGCTGCCGAGTGAATCGCGAAGATCATCTCGTTCGTGCTTGGCCGAGAGAGCAACCGCTCCGGTGATGATGGCTCCGGTGAGCATTGTCCCGGTGGCGATCCAACCCACGGTGGCGCCTGTCGACAACACCGTTCGCGGTTGTGTTGTCGGCGCGGCGGAGGGCACGATGACTGCGACGGGCTCAGGCGGAGGCGCGGGTTTTTCTTCAGCGCTCGCAACAGGTGCCGCGACCGGCTTAGGTGCAAGCTCAACGAGCGTGAGAGAGAGCTTTTTACTTTCGGCGCCCGCGATGTCGACGGTGGTTGTCGTGGGCAAAAAACCGGGCATCGAGACCGATACGCGTCGTCGGCCTAGCTTCACGCGAACCTTCGCCGGGGTGACTCCGTTGAACGGTACGTCGTCGATTGCGAGCGAGGCGCCGGGCGGTTGTGTCGCGATGTCGAGTGTCGCAACTCGCGTCGACAATCGCTCGATTTCTTTCTCGACCTCGGTTCGTCGTGAGGGCGCGATCTTGTCGCCCCCATCGGACAAAAACTTCTCGTAGGTCTCGAGTGCTTCAGCGTGCTCGTTCAACGCCGAGAGCACGCGCGCGATGTTGTAGAGAACCTGGTAGCGAGGGTCGATCGAATACGCTCGTCGAAACTCGACAAGAGCGCCTTGCGCGTCGCCCTCATTGAACAACGTAATGCCCGCGTCGAAGCGCTTTCGCGCTTCTTTTAGCTCGTCTGAGGTTGGCGCTGCCGAGGCGTGACCCACCCCACCCACGACGGCGAGTAGCGCCGCTGCAAGGTGCGTTTTGAGCCGCGTCTGAGCCGCCGATTTCACTACCTCGTCGGATAACAGAGCAGCGCAATCGCTTCAATCGTTGAATGCGAAGTTTTACTCATGAACAGAGCTGGCTCGTTCGAGTGGCGCGTGACACAAACGCGCTGTGATTTCGCGCCGATCGTTGCTCACGGGGCTTGGGGCATTGGCCGCAGCACCTGCGATGCAATCCACGTTGGGGTGCGTACGCGGAGACACGTCGACGTTGATCCTAATCGCGAAGATTCGCATCGCGCGAAATACCTGGGTGGGCTCGAAGGTGTCGGCCGAGATCGGCAAGCAACTCGTCGCTGCGATGGGCTACGAGGTCGAGGTCGTCGATGTCGATGAGTACTGGCAGTTTCCGAGGCTCGCGAGCGGAGACTTGCACGCGTGTCTCGAGGTGTGGCCATCGCGTCACTCGCATGAGCGTGAGTTGTATGTCGACACCGGCATCGTGAACGACATCGGTGCGCTGGGGGTGATCGGGCGCCGCGGCTGGTACGTGCCGAAATACATGAAGTCGACGTTCAGCGATCTGCCGTCGTGGGAGGCGTTGAAAGACCCTGCGTTGATCTCTGCGTTGGCCACGACGAGCTCGGCCGGAAAGGGGCGATTGCTCGGAGTTCATCCGAGTTATGCGCAGGTCGATCAACAGATCATCTCGAACCTCTCGTTGAACCTCGAGATCGAGTGGGCCGGGTCGCTCGATGCGATGCTGTCGACCATCGACAGTGCGTATGCAGCCTCACAACCGTTGTTGTTCCACCACTGGGAGCCAACGGTCTCGACGTTCAAATGGGAGCTTCTGCGAATCGAGCTGCCCGATTCATCATCGACATGCCAAGCGAAGGCGAGCTCGGGTGGTGTTGATTGTGACTACCCGCTCGAAACTCTCGAAAAAATGGCTTCACACGAGCTCGTGTCTCGGGCTTCTGATGTCGCCGTGGCACTGTCGAAGATAAAGATCGACACGACGACCCAAGAAGCGTTGATCAAACAGGTCGCGATCGACGGTGTGGCGGTCGAGGATGTTGTCTCGGCCTGGTTCGCGGCGAACGAGTCAACGTGGAAGGCGTGGTTGTAAGCGCGGCTCTGGAGTAGAACCGTCGGCCCATGCCGACCACCTTGTTCGAGAAGCCGGCGGTCTTGAAGAGCCTTCCTCGTGATCGCCACGCCGTGATCGAGGCGAGCGCGGGGACAGGCAAGACCTTCACCATCGAGCACCTTGTCGCCGACATCATCGTGTCGACGGCGTGTGACATCGACAACGTGCTGGTTGTTACCTTCACCGAGCGAGCAACTGCCGAGCTTCGAGCGAGGGTGCGCGGGTTGCTTCGTCGCATGGCCGCCGAGGATCATCGCGCAAGGCTCGAAGAGGCCGGCAAGAGTGATGAGGCTTGGGAGATCTCGGATGAAACTCGCGAGAAGCTGCTCAAAGCCGTCGCGCGATTCGACAGCGCTCCGATCGCGACGATCCACGGATTTTGTCAGCGCGTTTTGGTCGAGCACGCGTTTCTGAATCGACAGCTTTTCGAGACCCGCCGGGTCGATCGACGCACGCTGTTCGGGACATCGTTCCGACATGTGCTTCGTCGCGAGATCAGCGTGATTCCTGAGCTTCGAGAGCTGCTTCTGCGATGGCTCGAACAGAGCACGGTGGCGCGCCTCGAAGAGCTTCTGGCAGCGGGTCACGAGCACCGAGCACCCGTCGAGAGTGCATTGCCCGAGAACGCGTCGCTCGCCGCGAAGATCGTTCATACATTTTTGCCTCGAGTGGCAGCTCACCTCGATGCCGAGAAACGCATTCGCGGGGTGTTCGACTACGACGATTTGATCACGGGCATGCGCGATACGCTGCTGGGGCCCAATGGCGACATGCTCGCGACGGCGCTGCGAGAGCAATACAAGTTCGCGCTGATCGATGAGTTTCAGGACACCGACGAGGTGCAATGGGCCATCTTCAAGAAGCTGTTCGTCGAGCGTCCTGTCGAGTCGCCTGCCACTGAGGTTTCGAACGCAAGCCCGCTGGCGAATCAGCCCTGTACGCTCTTCGTGATCGGCGACCCGAAGCAGGCGATTTATGCGTTTCGAGGCGCTGACATTTACACCTACTTGGCGGCGGCCAACGAGCTTCGAGAGAAGGGCGCAACCTTCTTGACGTTGGGCGATAACTTCAGGTCGAGCGGGCCGTTGATTCAAGCGTACAACCGCATCCTCGAGCCCGGCGCAAAGGACCCATTTTTTAGCGGATCGGTTCGGTATGATGTGCCGGTTCGCTGTGCTCGCGAAGACTTGGTGGCCGAGGGGCCTTCGGGCGAAGAATCGCCCGTACACCTGGTTGGGCTGCCTGCATTGGCCACGGGTGAGAAGTACAAATCAGCGACGCTCAACGCTGCGTTTGGGCGGTTTATCGTCGATGAAATCGTGTCGCTGCTTCACGAAGAGCCTGCACCGTTGCGGTTCGGAAGCAACGAGCGCCGAAGGGTCAAAGCCGACGACATCTTCGTGCTGACCCACAAGAACGCCGATGCTGAATCGATCGCTGCGCTGCTGGCCGAGGCAGGCGTTCCGGTAGGGTTGGCTCGCTCGGGGGGTCTCTTCGAAGAACCAGAAGCCGCCGATGTTCGTGATGTGCTTGCGGCGGTGGTCGACCCACTCTCGCGATCGAATCGCCTGAAGGCATGGGCGACGCCATTTTTCGGAGTGCCCTGGGAGCGCCTGGGTGATTGCGCAGAGCTTCCACCTGATCATCCGCTGTTCGAGCGATTGTTGTCATGGAAGGGGCTCGCAGATCAGCGTCGATACGACAGACTTTTTCAGGCGATGCTCGACGATGGTTTGGTTGAGCGTGAGCTGTTTTTTTCAGACCCAGAGCGGTCGCTTGCGAACTATCGACGTGTGATCGACGCGTTGCTCGAAGAGACGGCGCGCACCCATTACGCAGCTCACGAATTGCTCGCTCGTGTTCACGCGTTGGTGACGGGGCGCGCGGTGGCTGAGGATGACGAGATCGAGGCTGGGCCACCTCGCGGAGGGGCGGGCCGAGTCTCGGTGATGACGATTCATAAGAGCAAAGGTCTCGAGGCCCCCGTGGTGTTCGTGCATGGTGGGTTTTATGCGCGTCATCTCGCAGGGCCTGTCGTCGGGCTGCACGACAAGGGGCGGCGAGTGCATCTTGGAGAGCTCTCGAAGAGTGACAAAGAGGTCTACGATCGCGAGCGACGTGAAGAGCCAGAACGCTTGCTCTAGCGTGGCGCTGACGCGAGCCAAAGTGCGCTTGTATCTGCCTGTGGTGGATCGACCGGCGACGGGGTTGAGTGGGCCACACAAGCTGCTCAACGGAAGGCTCGAAAAGATCCGTGCAGCACGACCGAAAGAAGACGGTCTTGCGACGCTCTTCGTGGATCGGATGACGCCATTGCCTGGGGATGAACCCGAGGTGAAGAAGATCCCGCCGACGCCGCACTCGATCCCGCCGTCGTCGATTCCGAGCTCGTCGAGCCCTGCGTCAGCGTTGTTGCCGATCGAGCCTGTGGCGCCGCCCGATCTCGAGCGATTGAAGACCGAGCATCGCCCGTGGATGGTGACCTCGCACACCGCGCTCAAGAAGCTCGAGGGAGAGTACGAGCCACCGGTCGAGCTGGCGGCTGTGGTGAGAGATCCGAATAACCCACCGCTGTTGCCGGGCGGAAAGCTCATGGGGATCTTCCTGCATGACATTCTCGAGAACCTCGACATGAGCACGCTCGACGGGCAAACGAGCGCAGAAGAGTGGGGGGCTCGTGAGGATGTCGAGCCGATCTTCATCGATGCTGCACGAAGGTACGGCTTCGATCGAAAAACGGTCAACGCGTGCAAGCCCGTGATCTTCAGAACGCTGACGCAACGAGTGCACCTGCACGATGGACGCACGGTGGACGGACTGTGGCGTTGTCGATGCGTTCGCGAGATGGAGCTGCTGTTTCCTATCCCGGAGCGAGATCACCCGCTGCTGTCGTTTGCGTCGCAATGGGATGGTCGGAAATGGTCGATCGAACGAGGGTTGTTGAAGGGCTACGTCGATCTGGTGTTCGAGCACGATGGGCTCGTGTACTTCGCTGACTGGAAGAGCGACTCGCTGGCCGACTTTGGCTACGAGCACCTGAAGTACCACGTGTCGAAGAGCTACGGCCTTCAAGCGGCGATCTATTCGCTGGGGATTTCTCGGGTGTTGGGCGTGAAAACCGAAGGTGATTACGAGAGCCGATTCGGTGGTCTTCTGTACGTGTTCTTGAGAGGAATGGGCGCGGACAAAGACAACCAGGGCATGTACTTCGCGCGACCGAGCTGGAAGGATCTTCTCAACTACGAAGAGCAGCTTCGAACCACGGCGTTCTGGGGAGCGCACGAGTCATGAGCCATGAAACGGTGATTCACCCACACGATACGGCGTGGCGAAGGTTCGAAGCGCGTGAGCTTGGACGTGGTGGATTTTCGAGTGATGAGCTCTTTTTGAACGCGCTCGAACGAGCGGCGCCTTTGCACGATCTGGGTGAGCCGATGGTGCATGTGGCCGCCGAGATCTTGCGCGTGGAGCCTGACCTCGAGCCGGCAACGTGGCGTGGGCTTTTGGCGTTGGTGGTGGCGTCGCTGGTGTGGACGCGTCAGGGATCGACGAGAATCCCGATTGAAGGGCCTGTGGCCGATGCGCGATTGCGACCGCTGCTTGAGTCTCTCACGAGATACGCAGAGCCGCTGACCGCCGATCGAAACGTGGTGGATGAGCTGATCGAATCGATTCGATGGGTGGTGTCGTCACAAGCAGCGCCGTCGCTGATCGGCTCGAATAGCAACGCGTACACTCCGTTCATTCATGTGGCGCCGTTCCTGTATCCGCAGCACTTGCTGACCCTCGAGCGATCGACGTCGAACAAGGTGGCCTCGTTGCTGGCGCGTCCGATGGCGCTCGAAGGCGAGGGTGGCATCAAGGCGGTGCGCGATGCGCTGGTGGATGTGTTGAAGCGCAAGCCCGGTATTCTCGAGCTGAGTGACGAGCAACAGATGGCGGTGGCGGTGGCGGCGAGGGCTCCGCTAGCGGTGCTCACGGGCGGGCCAGGCACCGGCAAGACTTCGATCGTCGTGGGTATCTTGCGTGTGCTTGCACGGCTTGGGGTGAAGCCAGAGCAGATCGCGCTGGCTGCTCCTACGGGTCGAGCGGCCTATCGCTTGGGTGAAGCGATCCGTGCTCGTTGGCCGCGATCACATCACCCACCGAAGAAGACAAAGCGCTGCTGGCGGCGCACCTAGAGCCGCAAACGCTGCATCGATTGTTGGGGTATTCGCCGCGAGAGGGGCGCTACCGACACCACGTGAACCATCGCCTCGAGCCCAAGGTCGTGGTGCTCGACGAGGGTCGATGATCGACTTGAACCTCATGGGTCGGTTGGTTCAAGCGCTGGCCGATGATGCTCGACTGATCGTGCTGGGTGATGCGGATCAGCTCCCGTCGGTCGATGCGGGTGCGGTGCTTCGAGACCTTGTCGATGCCGATGAGCGGGCGAGGGGAGAGCAAGTTCAGCAGCTTGCGCTTCAGGGCGTGAGCACGCCGGACGAGGTGGCGAGAAGCGCGGCCGAGATGCGTGTGGTGCGTTTGACGCACAGCTATCGAATGAGCCCGAAAGACCCGTTGGGGCGAGCGATTTTGACGGTGACTCGGCTGGTCAATGCGGGTGAGCCATCGCAGCTTTTCGATCACGAGATCGAAGGGCGCATCGTGCTCACGCAACGACAACACGCGAGTGAGCTCACGTTCGCGGGCGTCGAGTGGGTGCCTTCAGGAGCCAAAGAAAAAGCGACGCTTCTCGAGAAGTGGCTCGCCGAAAAGATCACGGGTCACCGCGAGTACGAGGCGCTGTCGTCACGCGTGTATCGACGTGGCCCTGATGGGTTTCGCCCCGACGATGCAGAGGCGCTCGAGCGACTGACGAAACATTTGGCGAGTGCGCGAATCCTGTGTGCAACCCGCGTGTTTTCAGGTGGAGCCGACACGATCAACCACCTGATGCACGGCCGTATGCTGCTGCACAAAGGGCGCACGACCGACCCTGGTTTGATTGCCGGAGAGCCCGTTCTGGTCGAACGCAACGACTACGATCGAAAGCTCTTCAACGGAGATCAGGGGGTCGTTGTCATGGCCGCCGATGGAGATGCTCCGGCCGAGCTCACGGTGGTGTTCAAGCGAGATCAACGGTTCGATGCGTTTCGCCTCGCTGGGATGCAACAAGATCTTTCGCTCGCGTACGCGATGACCGTACACAAGGCGCAGGGGTCTGAGTTCGACGACGTGGTGTTCGTGTTGCCTGATCAGGACATGCCCATTTTGACGCGTGAGCTTCTGTACACGGCGATGACCCGAAGCCGGCGATCGGTGACGTTGATGGGCTCACGAGAGCTTCTCGAAGAAATGGTAAGGCGCAAGATGTCGCGCTTCTCGGGCCTCGCAGATGGCATCGAACGAAATCTCGCGTCGATTGGTGTTGCCCCGACCCCAACGCCTGCGCCGGTGGCTGTGACGGCGCGGCGTCCGAGAACGCGTCGACGATGAGCGTGGCGGGCGTGAAGGGGGCGGCTGAGCTCATGCAATAAAACCGCTGCGATGGTTTGGCGCTCGTGGCATGACCGGGGGCGATGCCGAAGTACGCGTGCCTAGATCAACCACAACAAGACGAGCTGCTGCGCAGTGTATTGAACCGAGCAAAAGAGATGTCGTCGCGCGGCGGAAGACCCCCCGTCGTGGTGTTCGATCTCGACGGGACGTTGATGGATAACCGACCGCGCAGCGCAGCGATTTTGGCTGAGCTTGCGGTGCACTGGCGAGAGCGCCATCCGCAGCTTTCCGAGAAGGTCGGCGCTGCGACGGTGGATGAGCTCGTGTATCTGTTTTCGGACAACCTCGCGCAGCTAGGGGTTGCCGATCGTGAGCTTCACGAAGAGGCGATGAGCTTTTGGAAAGATCGCTTTTTTCGAGACGCTTACCTCGCTCACGATGTGGCGGTGACGGGTGCCGTTGCCTTCGCGAAGGCCACCTACGAGGCAGGTGCAGTCGTCGTGTATTTGACTGGGCGCGACTTGCCGTTGATGGGGCTCGGTAGCTGGGCGAGCTTGCGGGAGCTTGGCTTTCCGATCGGTAAGGTGGGCACCGAGCTGGTGTGTAAGCCAGACGCAACGATTCACGACGAAGTGTACAAGCGAGACATTGCTCCTCAGCTCGCGCGTTTGGGTGATGTGATCGCTTCGTTCGACAACGAGCCAGGCAACTGCAACGCGTTCTTGCGGGCGTACCCAAGCTGTCTCTCGGTGTTGATCGACACACAGCATTTTCCTTCGTCGCCACCTCCTGATGCTGGTGTGATTTGCATCCGTGACTTCGCGATGGGTCGTGGATGAGCGTGCGGGCCGTTGGCGCAGCGATGGGGGCGATGGCGGCGGTTGCGCTGCTGTTTGCCTGTGGCTCTCCTGCGCCTGCGGATGGTGTTGACGTTGACGCGTCGCCAAGCCCGAACGCGTCGATTTTGCCTGCGCCGCTTGCGAGCGTGCCGGTTGCGGGGCCAGGTGCGTCGAGCTCCAATAAGGCGCTTGCGCTCGGCTCTGCCAAGCGACCGTTGCCTGCGTCGAGTGGCAGAGTCGAGGATCGAAAAGCGGCAGGGCTCAGCTCGGCGAACTCAGCGACGTCGACGATTCCAGCTCCGTTGCCGTCGCCCGATGTGGTGCGCGTGGGTGATGCATGGGCACCTGATTTTCTCTCTCCGCGCGACACCGCCGGAGTGTCGATGTTGGCAGAGTGGAAGTGGGTTGAGCCAGGGAGCGCCCCTCGTGCAGCTGAGGTCAACCTCGAAGGAATTGCGGCTGCGAAGAAGCTCACTGCGTTTCGATGGAATGTGCTCGCCACGGAATCGGGGCGATTGAAGATCGCGTTCGAGGGGCGAGGGTTTCCGATGGCGTCCGGGGGCGAGCTTCGCTCTCGGATCGACGTTGCCGCGCACCTGTTGATGATGCCGACGGGAGAGTATCGAATCGCGCTTCCGGGAGCGCTCCGAGCGCTGTTTCAAGAGCGTCGACTCGATGTGTTGCCGCTCGCGGCGCCCGAGGTGCAGTCGCGAGCGACGTTGGGCGCTCGTTTTGGCGCGCAGGTTCGCCGCATCGAGCTGGGCTCCAAGGTGGGTCGAATCACGATGGATCTGGCTCGGATCCCGGAGTCAGGAGCAGGCGCAGGTTTGCTCTGCCGCACGTTGGTCGAGCTGGCGGCGATTGGATCCAATTCTCGCGGGGTGCAATCGCGAGGAGCTTCCGATTCGAGCGCATCTCGCTTGGCCGGGCGGGGGCGGGATCGTGCTCGACGCGCTCGAGGTTTCGCGACGGGCCGAGATGCCGACGGGCGAGCTTCAGTGTCCACCTTCGGGAGGCATCTTGGCGCACGAGGCGATGTGGCCGCTGTCGTCGGTGACATTGTTGACGCGCGACGAGCTAGCGGCGTTCCGGTTGCGAGCGATCGAGGTGCCCTCGTCGGCGGATGCTCCAACGGATGGGTTGCTGGTGCGGAATGAAGCCGATCTCCCGAGGTATCTGGTGATCGACGGAGCGCCCGTCGCCTGGGTTGCCGCAGGAGGAGAGCTCGCGATTCAAGGCCCTCCACGCGGGCGTTACCAAGTGCAATGGCGCTCGTTTCTCGGATACGTGAACGAGCCGGCGAGCGTGGTGGAGATCCCTGCTCGATTGGGCTGGCCTCCGTCGGTCGCGTCCGCGGTGCCATCGGCCAAGTCGTCACGCTGAATTCGTGAGCGCTTTGAGGCGTTGTGTGGCGGCGGTAGGACAAACGAAACGCCGCCCGATGAAGGGCGGCGCGAGGTCGGACGTGGCCGAACGAGAATGGGTCTAAACGCGAGATCTCACTCGTCGTCTTCGTCCTCTTCTTCCTCTTCTTCCTCTTCGTCCTCTTCCTCTTCGTACTCCTCGTCCTCGTCTTCTCCTTCGTCCTCTTCCTCTTCTTCGTCCTCGTCGTCGGACTCTTCCTCTTCGTCCTCTTCTTCCTCTTCGTCCTCTTCCTCGTCGTCGCCCTGCTCGGCGGCGTCTTCGTCCATCATGATCTCGTGGATCTCGTCACGACGTTCGTCGGGGATACCGAAGGCTTCTGCGATGCGATCTAGGACGTACATTTCGTCGTCACCTGCGCCGCCTTCTGCGAGCGCGACTTTGCACGCGAGGCCGTAGACGAGATCGCGAGAGTCGGGGTCTTCGATCGTGTGAACGATGAAGTCGAGGAAAGCTTCGTCGCCGAGCTCTTCGAGCTTCTTCTCGACGAGGTTCATGGAGCGTTCGAGCTCTGATTCGTCGATTTCTCCTTCGACCACGCTGCCGAGCGAGGAGATCAACGCTTTCTCTTCGGCCTCGCTCAAGTGACCGTCGGCTGCGGCGACGAGATACGATGCTCCGAAGGCGGCGACAGGCATGTCGTCATCGCTCTCGCTGCTGACGCCGTCACGCTGCTGAGGGAGCGTGTCCACCCGCTTTTTCTGGCGTGTGGGGAGCTGCGGCACCTGCGGGAGCAGCGCCTGCTGGACGAGCCGCCGCGCCAGGTGCGGCGCCGGCAGCAGCGGCGCCCGCTGCAGCTACGCCAGCGACCGCAGCACCTGCGCCAGCTCCGGGTGGTGTTGCTGCCGGAGGTCGAGCCGCAGGCGCAGCACCAGCCGGCGGCGTGGCTGCTGGCGGACGTGCTGCGGGAGCTGCCCCCGCGGGAGCGGCACCCGCCGGGGCCGCCGCTGCGGGTGGGCGAGCAGCAGGAGCGGCTGCGCCTGCGGGGGCCGCGCCTGCGGCTGCAGGAGGACGAGCGGCCGGAGCGGCGCCCGCAGGGGCCGCGCCAGCGGGAGCAGCGCCTGCTGGACGAGCGGCTGCGCCAGGTGCAGCGCCGGCAGCAGCGGGTGCACCCGCAGGTCGAGCGGCTGCACCCGCAGCACCAGGTGCTGCACCTGGGGCTGCAGCACCTGGTGGACGAGCTGCGCCGGGCGCTGCGCCGGGAGCACCGGGAGCTGCGCCGGGGGCTGCTCCTGGCCTTGCCGGAGCACCGCCGCCCGCGACGCCAGCGGCACCTGTTGCGACCGTTCCAGCGCCGCGAATGACGCCAGCAAGACCCTTCAAGAAGCCCACGGCACCGGTGGATTCAACGCCCAGCGCGGATGCGCCCGAGCTCACCATGCTGACGAGCCCGTCGACCACACCGGCGGCGGACCCTGCGGTTGCGGCCGCTTGGGTTGCCTTGGCGGCAACTCCTGCAGCGGCGCCGGCTGGTGCAGCAGCAGGTGCACCTGCGGGTCGCGCGGCTGCGGGAGCAGCGGCTCCGGGTGCAGCTCCGGCCGCGGCGGGAGCTCCGGCCGGGCGAGCGGCGGGGGCTGCTCCTGCGGCAGGAGCGCCTGCAGGACGTGCTGCTGGCGCAGGCGCCGCACCTGCGGCTGCAGGTGCTGCAGCGGCTTTTGGCGCGGCCGCGGGGGCGGCTGCCGGTGCAGCAGCAGGAGCGGCAGCGGGCGCTGCTTCGCCCTCGGCTGGCTTTACTTTCTTCGGCTTTGGCGCGTCACCTTCTGCTGCGCCTTCGGCCGGTTTGACCTTTTTCACCTTCGGAGCAGCTTCCCCTGCTGCTGCCGCTTCACCCTCTGCCGGCTTGACCTTCTTTACGAGCTTTTTGATGCCGGGTTTTGCCTCTGCGGCCTCGCCCTCTTTCGGGCGAACGGGCTTCTTTTTCGGGGCCTCAGCGGATGCCTCTGCAGGGGGCGCTGCGCTCGCTTCGTCGCTCATAGCTGTATCCCTCTTGTTTTTCTTCGCTTGCTGGAGGCGTGTGCCCTTCCAGCCCGACTTGGACCGGCGTCGAGACGCGCACGCTACCAAAGATGTTTCGTCGTACGCAACGCCACTCTCGGTGCGTTTTTCCCGTTGAAGCTGGGTGGCATCGGTGTGTGGCTGTGCCTCAACGTTTCGGTGCTATTGACGGCGTGCGTGTTTTTCCGCGAGAACGAACTTACGTGCCTGCTTCGAACCCCACCGACGAGCTGACCAAGGCCCACCTTGATTTGGTTCCGCTGATTTGCCGCCAAGTCATGCGCGAGCTTGGTGTGCCGGCTCATGTTCGCGATGAGCTCGAAAGTGCGGGGCGTGCTGGTTTGGTCGAGGCTGCTCAACGTTTCGATAGCTCAAGAGGCGTGCCTTTTCGTCGCTATGCGAACCATCGTATCCGGGGCGCCGTTCTCGACACGATTCGCAAAGAGATCCCGCTGAAGCGACGCTTGCTCGAAAAGGTAAAAGTCGCCGAGGCAGCACTCGCGCTCAATGAAACGCTCTCTGAATCGCTCACGGCAACAACGGGCCCAACGTCGAGCTCTTCTGCTGATGAGCTTCTCGCTAGTCACCTCGAGAACCTAGCGACCGCTGCCGCGTTGGGGCTCGCTTCGCAATCGGACGAGGTCGACGATCTGTTGTCCGAGCCTATTTCGCCCGAAGATGCGCTCTGCCGAGCCCAGACTCGTGCTGAGGTCTCTCGGGTGTTGGATACACTCGGCGAGCCAGAGAAATCCGTTGTCCGACGTCACCATCTCGATGGCGAGCGCCTCGACCTCATCGCGCTCGATATGGGCATGTCGCGCTCTTGGATCTGTCGCATTCACACTCGTGGCGTAGAACAGCTCTCCAAGCGTCTGCGTCACCTGCGTTGAGCATCATGGCCGTTTCTTCTCGTTCTCGCGTCATCGTCGCCATGAGCGGCGGTGTCGATTCATCGGTAGCTGCTGCTCGTCTCGTTGCTGCGGGCCACGAGGTGGTGGGAGTGACCTTGCACCTGTGGGACTACCCCGACGACGGCTCCGTTCGCGGTCGCTGTTGTGCCCCCGAGGATCAATACGACGCTCGCCGTGTGGCGGATCGATTGGGGATCCCGCATTTCTCGTTCGATCGACGAGCCGACTTTCTTCGTGAGGTCGTTGAGCCGTTCGTCGATGGCTATGCATCCGGAGAAACCCCGAGCCCCTGCGTGAGCTGCAATCGCGGCGTGAAGCTTCGCGAGATCTTTGCGATTGCTCATCGGCTCGGCGCTGACCTCGTATCGACAGGTCACTACGCGCGTGTGATCCGTGACGAGCAGGGCGTGGCTTGGTTGGCGCCAGCAAAAGATGCGGCGAAAGACCAGAGTTACTTTCTTCACGCGCTGTCGCCCGAGCAGCTTGCGAAGTTGGTGTTCCCGCTGGCCGAAGCGACGAAGCCCGAAATCCGTGCTGAGGCGGCGGCGCTCGGTTTGCCTGGGGCCGACAAAGGAGAGAGCCAAGAGCTCTGCTTTGTACCCACGGGTCGCTACGATGCGTTCATCGAGAAGCGCGCCAAGGAACGCATTCGCCCAGGCCCGATTCTCGACGCAAACGGCAACGTGGTTGCTCAACATCAAGGCGTACACCGCTTCACGATCGGGCAGCGCAAAGGCCTCGGGGTCGCGCTTGGCCAACCCGCATTCGTGGTGGGCATAGACGCCGCTACGAGCACGGTTCGTTTGGGGTCGGCTGATGCGCTCGATGTGGTCGAAATCGAAGCCGATCAAGCCAACTTCGCCGCTTCGATGCCCATGTCGTTCGAGGCTGTGATCAAAGCTCGCGCTCGTCACGAAGGCGCGCTCGGCACTGTCGAGCTGCTCGGGAATGGCCTGGCTCGTATCTCGTTTGTGACACCTGTTCGTGCGGTGACTCCAGGCCAGTTTGCAGTGGCTTACGAACATCTGGGGGCTGAGCCCGGTGCTGGGGCTGGGTCGCTCGGTCGCGTGCTCGGAGGGGCTCGCATCCGTCGCGTGATCACCGTGGCTCAGAAGGCCGCTGCGTCCTTGGCAGATGGCGGTATACTCGCGGCCCCTTCAGGAGTGCCCTCTTGAGCTTGTCGACGCTTTCTCCTTGGCTTCGCGCGATGGCAGTGGTGTCGACATCCGTGCTCGGCTTCTTGTTCTCTTCGTGTGCGACCAACGAGGGCACAGGGTGGGTTCGGAGCGATCACCTGAGGGCGCCGGGGTGTTACGACGGGCCGTTTGATCTGAAGCCCGATTTCTTCGGCTCGAACCCGTTTCGCAATTCACAAACGATCCGGATTCAGCGCGGCGATGACATCATCGAATATTCCGACGGGGTGAGCATTCTCGTCGACGATACGACGCGCGTTCGAGGTTCGCTCGGTGCGTCGTTGCGCGTGGGTTTGCCCCCTGAGGTGACGCCGCCAGGTGTTCCGATCACGGTCGACCCCGACCCGCCGATTGTTCACCTCACGCTCTACTTGAACCACACATGCAGTGGTGAGCTCATCGCGCTTCACGGTGTCGAAGGCACGATGACGTTCGATCACCTTTTCAGCGGTGACCGGAACGAAGAAGACTCGGGCGATCGATTGACCCAAGGGCGTTTCGACGTGAAGGTGGGCGACCCACGCGATCAGCCCGCAGGGGGCGGCGCGATTCCCGAAGAAAAGCTCAGTCACCTGACTGGAGAGTTCAGGTTTTTCTTTGAGCGTGGTCAACCGGCGCAGCCGTTTCCCTGAGTAGGCAAGCGTAGATCTGCCCGCTTGAAAGAATTTCACGCCCACGGTAGCGTGCTCCCGAAAGGACAGCCCGTGCACCTCGGCAAGAAACTCATTACGGCGGTGATGCTGGCTAGTGTCACTGCGTCGACGACTCCGCGGATTGCACTGGCGCAACCACCGGCCAAAGAAGAGGTCGATGCGAAGACTCCACTCGCGCTTGCTGCAGAAGCGTGGGAGTCCGCCAATCTTCCTGAAGCCGCCAAGTTGTATCAAAAAGCGCTCGACGCAGGCGATCTCTACCCGGCAGATGTGATCATGTCGTACGCCCGTATGGGTACGGCGCTCGCAGCTCAAAACAAGAACAACGACGCGCTCAGCGCGTTCCGAACGGCAGCGATTCTCGACCCTGGTTTCAAGCTGCCTCCCGAAGCTGGAGCCAAGGCAAAAAAGATCTACGACCAGGCGTCGAAAGAGGCACAAGCGCGAGGTGGTAAGCTCACGCTCACCGCGCAGACGCCTGACTCTGTTGAAGCGAAACAGGGCTTCAAAGTCACGGCAGTGATGCCCGAAGAGTTCGCGGTGCTCGTCGACAAAGTTCGGATCGAGGTGAAGGATCCGATGACGAAAGCCGTGGTCCACAAAGAGGCGCTTCCGGCCACGGCGAACGTTGTGTTTGCGGTTCCAGGCAAGGCTGCGCTTCCGGGCATTTCACTGATGGTTCGTATTGATGCGCTCGATGCGCATGCGAACCGTTGGGTGTCGCAAGAGGTGCGAGTGAAGGTGGCGGCTGACCCCAACGCCGACAAAGTCGCCCCGCTCGTGCCCGAAGAAGACGAGAAACCCAAGCCGAAACAAAAAGGGTTCTTTCAGAAGCCTTGGCCCTACGTGATTGGTGGCGTCGTGATTGCGGCAGGAGTGACAATCTTCTTGGCGACTCGGTCTCCAGATCAGGTCAACGCGGGGGCGCCTTCGTGGCGATGAGCTGATGGCAGGAGCATCCCCCCGAGCAGGTACATATTTCCTCGGCCGTTACAGGGTCGTCGACGAGATCGGACAGGGCGGTATGGCGAGCGTGCATCTCGCTCGCATGGATGGCCCGGGGGGCTTTCAAAAGTGGGTGGCGATCAAAAAGATCCACGCACACCTCACCGAGGACGAGCAGTTCGTTCACATGTTCCTCGATGAGGCTCGTATCGCGGCCCAGATTTCACACGCGAACGTGTCGCAGGTGTTCGATCTCGGAGAGACCAATGGCACGCATTGGCTCGCGATGGAGTACCTGCACGGAGAGCCTCTTCGTGAGGTGATGAGGTGCGTCGAAGAAGGCGCGCCTCGTATGGATCCATCGATAGCGGCGAAGATCATCGCTGACGCTGCCGAGGGTCTCCACGCTGCTCACGACTTGCGAGATAAGAACGGCAATCTGCTCGGTCTCGTTCATCGAGACGTGACGCCGCACAACTTGTTCGTGACGTACGAAGGTACGACGAAGGTCGTCGACTTCGGTATCGCGAAGGTTGCAGGTCGATTGTCGAGTACGCGCGCCGGTACGCTCAAAGGCAAGCTCGCGTACATGTCGCCCGAGCAAGTTCGCGGACAAGAGATCGATCGCCGAACCGATATCTTCGCGCTCGGTGTTGTCCTGTGGGAGCTCACCACGGGTCATCGCTTGTTCAGGATGGACAGCGATCTCGAGACGCTCGAGAAGGTGCAGAACTGCGTGGTGCCGCCGCCGTCAACGATTGTTGATGGCTACCCACCCGATCTCGAATCGGTGGTGATGCAGGCGCTCGCGAAGAACAAAGAGCGACGCTTTCAGACGGCGCGAGATTTTTCTCGAGCGCTTCAGCAGCACTTGATGCGTCGAGGGGTTCTCATCGGAAACGAAGAGGTTGCGGCGTATATGCAGCACCTCTTTCACGATCGAATCCGTCAGCGTGACGCGCACTTGCGTTGGGCCGCTGAGGTTACGCAAACGCTCAGCATCGACGATATCCAGTCAGCGCGAGGCTCCGGCTCGGCTGAGATCAGCATGCAGTCGTACGAGTCTGCTCCGCGAGGTCAGGCTCCTGTGCCGCGTCCTGCTGCGGGCGCTGCTGCACAGCAGCCAACGACCGCGCGCCCGCCAGCGAAAGCGACGGTTCCGATTCCTCAAGCGGTGCCGCCTCCGAGGGCGACGGCTCCGGCCGTTCCGCC
>JAXLYQ010000062.1:0-27751 GCA_046351315.1 Polyangiaceae bacterium | reverse complement strand
GCTCCGATTCAATAACCCCTATCGGCTCGAAAAACCTCTAGGATCGACCGCGGAATCGGTCTCGTTGTCCGCTCGGTATCTCGACCTTGGTCTCGGCGTGTTGTCACAGTACGCCGGGCGCTTTCAACATGGGGTTCATCTTCACTGGTCTCGTTCTTTGTCCGGGATCCCCCAGTCGGTCGTGACGCCATCCTATATGGTACTCTACAGGCCCAGCGCATCGTATTGGGCCTACGCGCGCGGTGGGGTGCCCTTCGTGCTAAGCCCTGACAAGAACATGGGAGGAGAGATCGCTCTGGGTGGAGCTTGGTTCGCGCTCTCGGGGATCGGCCTTACGGCTGAGATTGGTGGCGATGGGTTCTACGGTGCTGCCACGCGCGAGGTTTCGGCGACGTTTATTCCGATCCTATATGCTCAAGCTGGGTTGGTCTTCGATCTGGAGATTCTTCGATGAACCGACATCGTGGCCTCGGCCTTGTACCAAGGTTGGTCGTTGCAGCCATTTTTACGATGTTCTGCGCGGCGCCGACCCCTGGAGATATTGGCGGTTGTGGTCAACCGGCAGACGACCTCGACCCGGCGATTTTCTTCCGGGCGTTGAAGTACACCGACTGCTCGGCCTGCCAGAGCTGCGGGTTCTCGACGCGATCGTGCGACGAAGCGTGTGATGCGAATCGGGCTTCTCCGACGGCGTTTCCGGAGAATTGTGCACCCCTGGCTCATGATGGCGAGGTGTGCCTTCGTAAGCTGCAAAATACTTCGTGTGACGATTATTCGGCGTATGTCCGCGATGACGGCCCCACACGACCTTCCGAATGCCAGTTTTGCCCGGTGAGCCCATGAAACCCTCGCGTGTTCAAGCGATCGCGCGCTGGGGATTCTTCGCAGCCGTTGCGACATTGTCGTTGTCGGGTTGTGGTGTCTGGGCGCAGCTCACATCCTCTCCTCGCGAGTACGACGCGTATCGTGCGACTCGAATGGAGCCGACTCGCGAAGCTCGCCTCAGGGCATCGGTCGTCTATTTGGCGAATTATCCTGAAGGGCGATTTTCGACCGAGGTGCGTGCGCGATTTTCTCGAGAGGACAACGCGTTTTATGCCGAGATGTCGAAGAGCCGCGAAGGTCTGGACTGGTATTTGACCACGTTGCCGGCAGGGCCGCACTCGGTC
The DNA here is from genome assembly GCA_046351315.1 of Polyangiaceae bacterium. Classification (GTDB taxonomy): domain Bacteria; phylum Myxococcota_A; class Polyangia; order Polyangiales; family Polyangiaceae; genus JAXLYQ01. Next base: position 26,582 of record JAXLYQ010000062.1, on the reverse strand, counting down.
GATGCAAGTCTTCGACAAAGCGAGCTCAAACAACTCGACGGACTCGATGTGGACGAGGCGTTGCTCGACCGAAGCAAACGCCAGGAGCGAAGGCTGCGCGCGGCGGATCGCTCGCGAGAAGCCGCATTGCGCACGTTCGATCTCTGGATGGCCGGCGCAAAGAACATGCGTAGCTGGGGGCGCCCCACCTACGAGATGCCCATTGCGTTGATCTCCGCGCTTCGACTTGGCGATGACCCAGGACACTGCGACGACGAGAAATGCCTTCGTGACGTGATTCTGCCGTTTCAAATCCCCGTGCAAGGCGGAGGTCTCGAGGACCGCGCTCGTGATGGAGCTCATGCTCACGCTCGAAGAGGGCGGTGTTACTGAGCTCTACATCCGTGGCCCAGCGTTGTTCAGCCGGCTGCAAGAGGCCGAGAAGGCGCATCCCCGTGAGGCGGATCGAAATCGCCGCGCGGCCGTGAGCTGGGCGCTGAACCGCATCGAAGAAGCTTTCGAACCGGTGGCCCCCGCCGAGCGATGCAATCGAGAGATCACTCCGCCCGTCGTGTTGTGGCGCTCGTGTGATGGGTGGACGATCACGGTCGAGGTCGGCGATGAAGCCGCGCAGGACGACACACTGCGCATCCGTGGCCCGATCGGCGCACTGATCGCGTGCGGCGGTCTCGGTCAGCTCAGTAGCGACGCGGCGACCTGGTAGACGATGAGGCCGATTCCGAACGAGACGCCATTCGCAAGCGATGAAATTCGAGGCGCGAAGGGGTCAGATTCCTCGGAAAGCGAGCCAGATAAACACCGCTTCAGCGACACCGCCCACGCCTCGGAGAGCCCGAGCGCCAGTCTCGCGGAAATGAGATACCGGGAACACGAACCATACCGCCGGGTGCGACGCCAATTCACCGAGATCAACAGCCCCACTCGTCGAGGCAAGTCGTCATCATCGCGACGAAGCAGCCAAGCAACGAACGGAACCTCGATCAAACAGGTGAGCAAAAACGCCTTGAACCAGGCTTGAATCATGTGGGCTCGTAAGGGCGCGGGCGCCCAGCAACGGCGAAGTAACCAAGCATCGCCACTTCGAGATAGCCGTGAAACGTGGCGAACGACAGGTAGAGATTTCTCGTGTTGTGAAGGTCGATCGTCGAGAGCACCAACACCACAGCGGCGGCAATCACGACGGCGATGAATCCTGGTTTTCCGAGATCGTGCAGGACGCTCTTGGCCGACATCACGAACGACGTTGTGCCCTGCGCTCGAAGGTCTTCCTGGGATCCAACCCCAGCCACACGCCATAGTGAACGCCTTGCAAAAACACATACGCGAGCGTGAGCGAGAGGCCCACGAAGCCGGAAAGATTCGGCGCGAGCCAGCTCGACGCCTCGTTGAGCGAGGAGATGAAACGCCGTGAGACCTCCGACGCTCTCGGTCACCGGGAGCGTAACGCCCGAAAAGATCGCGACCAACGCTGCTGCCAACAGGGTGAGCGGGGCGATCAACAGGGGGGCGTTGCTCCACGGCATCGCGCTACCCAAAACGAGCACACCGATCACGTTGTGCGCGTGAGCAAATACGAGCCTTGCCGTGAATGGATTCGACAGCGCGAGGTAGGCAAGCGGGCTTGCAGCCACGAGCGTGAGCGCCTCGAAACCAGCGGCGCGACGGTGGTGGCGAGGCCAATCATCGCGATCACCCAGCCCCACCCGAGTGACATCTCGGCGCCCAGTGCAGCTTGTCGAGAGCCCCAGGCTTCGTCAGGGCGAAGGGCCATCATCCCCGCCGCGAACATCGCCACCAGCACGATCGCTGCCCGAGGGCAATGAGCGACGCAAGACGAGGTAGCGAATGTCGCTTGCGACGTGTGCGACACCAAAGAGCGAGGGGTGACGCAGAACAACACCGCGCGGGGAAAAACACGCTCAATGTGAACGTGGTGGCGATACCCAGCGTTGCCTGTGTGCACACGCGTCGCTCGCGTTTTTTCAGAACCCGCGAGCGGCGAGATGCGGAGTGACACGGCGAGCGCCCATCGACGCACGACATCGAGCGGCGACTAGCGACTCGAGGGCGGGGTCAGCTCCACGACGAAGACCTATCACGACCTCGACTCGATCAGGCTTTGGGCAGCTCGATCTTGGGCTGTTTGGGGTGTCGCCGGTACAGCAAGATTGTCCCCCCAATGACTTGAGCGACGGTGCTCTTCGTGTCGGTCGCCAGTCGCTCTGCCACGTCGTAGCGATCTTCGGGCGTCTCGGTGCCGAGCTTCACCTTGATGAGCTCGTGTGCCGTCAGTGCTTCGTCCACTGCCGCGACCACGCCTTCGTCCAGACCGTTTTTTCCGAGCTGAACGACGGGGTTCAGCGTGTGCCCGAGGGCACGAAGATAGCGACGTTGTTTTCCAGTGAGCTCCACGATGGGGCCGTGTGTAGCACTCGACCTCCGTCGTGGCTCACGCAGGTTGCCGCTTACCCGTCAGGGTTGTCCCGCTTCTCAGCCCGCCGTCGTGGCCTGTGGTGTGCAGCCTTGGGCTCGGCTCAACGCGGGATTGGCTTCGCGGCGAGGTATTGCTCGGGCCAATAGATATCGTCGAAGCCTTGATCCGCGGCCGTGTGAAGTGTGAAGGCTGCGTCTCGAAGGTGCTCGCGCGCCAAAAGGCAAACGTCGGCTCGACCCGAGGTGATCACGCTGTTCACCTGATCGCCCGAAGAGATCGCTCCGACACTCATCGTCGGCAGACCGACCTCGTTGCGGATCGCATCGCTGAAGGGCACTTGGTACATGCGCCCGTACAGCGGCTGAGCATCCGATACGGTCTGGCCGGTCGACACATCGAGAATGTCGAGACCTGCTGTTTTGAGCTCGCGCGCGAATGCGATCATCTCATCGAGCTCGACGCCGCCCGGTGCCCAGTCTGTCGCCGACACGCGTACCGACATCGGTCGATCGGCCGGCCAAACCGCTCGCACTGCTTTGAAGACCTCGAGCGGAAAGCGCCGACGGTTCTCCGCGCTCCCGCCGTACTCGTCGGTGCGCTGATTCGACAACGGCGTCAAAAACGAAGAGAGCAAGTAACCGTGCGCCATGTGGATTTCGATCAGATCGAACCCAGCTTCGACCGCCATCTTGGCTGCCCGAACGTGATCGTCGCGAACCTTGTCCATGTCAGCGCGAGTCATCTCGCGTGGCACTTGCAACCCCGCTTTGTAGGCGATGGGTGAAGGGGCAATGACCTCCCAGGCTCCGGTTTCGAGAGCGACGTCGTAGCCTGCTTCCCACGGCAAACGCGTGGCCCCTTTGCGGCCTGCGTGACTGAGCTGGATGCCGATTTTGGCCTTCGATCGAGCGTGAACGAAATCGACGATCCGCTTCCATGCCACGGCGTGCTCAGGGGCGTACATGCCAGCGCAACCGGGTGTGATTCGGCCTTCGGGTGAGACGTCGGTCATCTCGGTCATCACGAGCCCCGCGCCGCCCATCGCGCGCGAGCCGAGATGTACGAGATGAAAGTCGTTCACGGTGCCGTCGACCGCCGAATACATACACATCGGCGACACGCCCACTCGGTTCTCGAGCATCAGCCCGCGTAGCTTGAACGGGGTGAACATCGGCGGCGGAAGCTTCGCAGGCACCTCACGCCCGGCGGCCTTGAACGCTGCGGCCACAAACTCACTCGAGACATCAGCCACGAACGACGCGTCACGCAGCTTGAGGTTGTCGTACGAGATCTTTTTGCTCCGGGTGAGCATGCTGAAGGCAAGCTCTTTCGGGCTAAAATCCCAGTACCTACGCACATTCTCGAACCACGTGCGCGAGTCGTGCGCTGCTCGTTGCAAGCGCTCGGTCACAGGGCGTCGATCGCCTTCGTATCGTTCGAGCGCAGCCGGAACCTCAGCCCGGCTATTCACCCCAAGCACCGTGTTCGAGAGCGCGATCGCGTCCTCCATCGCGAGCTTTGTCCCCGAGCCGATCGAGAAGTGGGCCGTGTGACACGCGTCGCCGATCAACACGGTGTTGTCGTGACTCCATCGACGATTGCGAACCGTCGGGAAGCTGATCCACGACGATCGGTTCATCATCAACGGGTGCCCTTGAAGGTGCCGTGCAAAGAGTTTTTCTAGCCAATGCACGCTCTGCTCGACTGGCATCTGATCGAGCCCTGCGCGCTTCCAGGTGGCCTCGTCGGTTTCAACGATGAACGTGCTTCGCTCACCGTCGAATCGATACGCGTGCGCTTGAAAAATGCCGTGCTCGCTCTTCGAATGCGAACGTGAACGCGTCGAAGATCCTCGAGGTGCCGAGCCAGATATATCGGCACTTGCCCATCTCCAGTGACGGGCCGAACGTGTCTGCCGTACAGGCCTCGCGTCTTGCTGTTCACTCCATCGCCAGCCACCAGCAGATCGACCGACTGCCTGAGTGCTTCGATGTCATCGATCTCCGTCTCGAACTTGATGGTGATCCCAAGCTCGATGCAGCGGTCTTGAAGGATCTGCAGCAAGTGCTTTCGCGCGATGCCCGAAAAACCGTGCCCACCCGAACGCAGCGCCACGCCTTTGAGAAACACGTCGATCGCGTCCCAGTGCGCAAAACCCGCTTTGATCAGGCGCTGCGACTCGGCGTCGTTCTCTTCGAGATATCCTAGCGTTTCATCCGAGAACACCACGCCCCAGCCGAAAGTCTGTGTCGGCGTGTTGCGCTCGTAGATGGTGATCTCGTGGTGAGGAGCGCGTTTCTTCGTGAGCAGTGCGAAGTACAAACACCCTGGGCCCCCACCGACGCATGCGATCTTCATGCGTGCGTTTGTACACGCGTTGGATCGCAAAAAACATCAGATCAGTGTACGCACTATAGTGCTGATGTCGCTCGCGCCTGGCTGATTTTAGCGACGCGATGCAGCACCCATCATCGATTGTGTGCGCGCACTATAGTGCGTGCTGCGTCAGAAGCGCTGACCCATTCCGCGGTACGTCTGCGCGCGGCCGACGATCGTGTCTTGGTCGATCAGAAGGTACTCGTTGAAGTGCTCCGACAGCTCGCCCGCTTTCGCATGCCGGAAGAACACGGGGTCGCCCACACGAAGCGACACACCCTCAGGCACGAGCAACGGCGTCTGCACCTCACCGGCTCCCTCGAGCTGTGTGAGAGCGAGCCCAGCGGGCAAGGTGGGCACCGGAAGTCGATCAACGCCGATTTCTCCTGAGGCCACGAAGCCGCCACTGTGACAGGTCGCAAAGCCCGGCGCGGGGAGGCGAGTCACGGTGAGCGCGAAGAACGCAGCAGGCTCGATTTGCGACTCTTTGAAATAGTCGAAGAGGTGACTGGCAAGTAGACCCGAGCCCGCGGTGACCTCGGTGAGCGAGGGGTCGCTCGAAGACCATTCGATGCTGCCCGTGCCACCTCCATTGAACAGCGTGAGAGGCAGGCTTGCTCGTTCGAACGCGCGAACAATCGCAGCGCGCTCCTCGAACACGGGTCGTTTCGAGACTCGCCGAAGCAGACCCTTCGCCGCGTTCGTTGTGGTGGTGAACGGGTTTGCGTCGGTCACGCCGGCGATGTGCGCCTCGTAGGCAAGCACACCGACCACCTCGAGGTGCGCTCGACGAGCTGCGAGCTCTGCTACTCGGATGACGTCATCTGCCCTGTGAAGCGGGCTTCGTCTCACTCCTAGATGAAGGTTCTCGCCGACAGGTCGAAGAGAAAGATCTACGTCGATCACCACCCGAATGCGCACGTTGTGCTCGGCAGCGGCGGCATCGAGCAGGTCGATATGCTCGATCGAGTCGATAGCGACCGCGACGGTGGCGCCCGACGAAACGGTCTTCGCAATACGAGCTGCGTCGATTCGCGTGGCAACGGGGTAGGCAAGGAGCAGGTCGTCAAAGCCATGCCCGGCCAAAAACGCGACCTCGCGGGCCGAATACGTCATCACGCCGCGTGCGGTGCCAGCCGAACGATCGATAAATCGTCGCATCAAGTCGACACATCGAATCGACTTACTCGCGACCCTGAGTGTCTTGCCTGCCTTCTGTACGGGGCGGAGCAGCAGATCGGCGTTCCGGTCGAACGCGCCGATGTCGACGAATGCGAGCGGGGTTGGCTCGTCAGCAATTGCCCTACGAAAGCGGTCGTACGTGGCCGCGGGATCCCTCCGTCGCGATGGCATGGCGCATTCTATCCGCAGAGGAAGATCGAGCGTGTGAATAACTCTTCCGGTTGATCCCCCCCTTGAGTAATATCGGCGCCGATAACAACCATGGCTCCTCCGCTGCGTGTAGAAGTGGTCGGTGAAACCAACGTCGGCCGCAAGCGTACCCACAACGAGGACAACTTCTGCATCCTCGCCGAATATGGCCTGTACATCGTCGCTGACGGTATGGGTGGTCACGCATCGGGCGAGGTCGCGTCGAAGATGGCGATCGACACGATCAAAGAGTTCTTCGAGCGCACAGCCGATGACCCCGAGCGAACGTGGCCGTACAAGCTCGATCGGTCGAAGGGGTACGAAGAGAACCGTCTGATCACCTCGATCAAGCTGGCCAACCTTCGCATCTATGAGCACGCGCAGCGCGACTCGAAGACGAAGGGCATGGGCACGACGATCGTGAGCATCTTCACCGTCGAAAACGGTGTGTACTGCGCGCATGTCGGTGACAGCCGCGTCTACCGCATTCGCGATGGTCGGCTCGAGCAGATGACCGAGGACCACTCGCTCCTCAACGACTACATCAAGATGAAGCATCTCTCGGCCGAAGAGATCGCGAACTTCCCGCACAAGAACGTCATCGTTCGCGCGCTCGGAATGAAAGAAACCGTCAAGGTTGACTCTCGGTTCGATGCTCCGATGGCGGGTGACACGTACCTGCTCTGCTCTGACGGGTTGTGCGGCCCCGTGAGCGATGACGAGATCCTGTCGATCGTGGTGAACACCCCCGATCTTCCGACGGCTTGCCGACGATTGATCGAGCGCGCCAACGAGAACGGCGGCCCCGACAACATCACGTCGGTGCTCGCCCGTTGGGTCTCGTGAGGTTTGGGGTTACTCGCCAAACTTGATGTCAAACGTGAGCTCGCTTGCAGCGCTCTCGGTTGGCATCGCTACCTGGTGAAACGACCGAAGCACGCAATCCACCACGGGTGCGCTCGACAACGATCCACCCGCTTTTTCTGCCTTGGTCACGACGCCCTCGGGTGACACCGAGAGCTTGATCGACAGCGTGCCGTTGAGCTTGGGGTTTGCGGCCTGCCCGCTCTCGAAACAGGTTTGCCATCGAGGACGCGCTGCTGCTGCACTTCGCGCGTGCTCCACGCTCATCGGCCCTTTGATCTTGGGCTCGGACATGTCGACCTTCGACGAATGGAACGAGCTCAGACCCATCATCTGGGCCAGTCGCCGATCGTACGAACGATTCGCATCCGTGGGTGAAACCGGCAGCGTTTGCGCGCTCGACGCTCCGCTCAACAGCGCCATCACCTCGGCTTCGCGCGCCTCAGGAGACGACGAACCTGATGGCGCTGGGCCCACCCAACGAACCGAGGCGGCAGCGTTCGCCGATGACGAGCTCACGGGTGCAGAAACGACTGCCGATGCGCTCGATGACGCGACCGTCGTGTTGGGTTTCGGAGCATCCCCGCATGCCCAGATCGCTAGCGGCAAGGTCGCGCTGATCACAACGACGAGTCGCGGTTTCATTTTGTGCCACCGATCATCGGGTCGAGCACTCGCACGAACGCCTTGCGTTTGGCCTTCGCTGCGTCGTCGAGTGTTTCTTGCGCTTCGGGCACGAGAACAACGTCGCCCCAGCCTTTGCGACTCACTTTTTGATCCTCGAAGGCTTGTACGGTTAGCCGACCTTCGGCCGAGAGATCATCGCGTGTGAGCACCTCGCCATTCGCTGAGGTGAAGGGCCACGCTTTGATCGCCTCGCGTTGTGTTTTTTCTGCGTCGTTCTCGTTCGCGCCAGCTGGCAACAACGAGCCCAGCGTATTGCCAAGAAGGTCTTCGAGTGACCCCTTGCTTCGACGCGAGAAGGTGCGCCCTTCCTTCCAGGGTTGCTTCCACCAGACGCGATCGCCTTCTTGCGCGGCTGCCACGGGCACGTACCGCTTTTGCGAAACCAACCACACCGCGAGCACTCGATGCGAGCCCACGACTCCCTTCAGTGCATCTTCGCGATCGGGCTCGAGATACGGGTAATAGGGCAGCGGAGTGGGGAACGAGATCCTCACGGTTTCGCCTCGTACCTCGGGCACGCCGGTCTCTTCTGCTTTGCCCTTCGGCTCGTAGCGAAACGCAGTGAAGAAGAACCCGAGCTCGACGTAGTGTTGAAGCCACGCAGCCGATTCGGGCGTGGTGTCGAACTGATTTTTCTCGAGCCACTTTTTCATGTCCGAAGGGTCGGTGGCCGACAACACAAACGCAGTGAAGCTGCCGATGCGTTGCTGAGAATGAACGGTGACTCCGCCGCCCATTTTCTCGCCGTGACCCTTGCCTTCGCCACCTCCGCCACGAGGTGCCGATGATTCGGGTTGCCCGAGCGGGAACTTGTCAAACATCCCGAGAAACGGGCTCAGCTCGACGGCTGCTACCTCGGGCTTCGTGGGCGTGGGCACCACGAACCCAAAGGGCGTTGTCGCATCGCGAAAGGTCAGCTCGCGAACGAAGTGCTCCATCTCTTTGTCGGCATCGTGAACGATCAACACTCGTTCGACCCGCAATGATGGTGGCTTTGCTCCGCGAACGAAAAAACCTCCGCACGCATCTGCTTCGCGATCCTGTGAAAGCGTGAGCGCGCCAAGGGCGATCATCGCGATGGCACCGACGCGGGCGAGTGTCGCTGCGATCCGTGTATTGGCGCCGTGAGCCGAAGCCCGCCGCATCACGACTTGCCTTTCACCAGGATGTCTCCGTGCTCGTCGCGCAGCTTCGATTTGAGAAACTTTCCAGTCGACGTACGAGGGATCTGCCCGAGCACCACGTACGCATCAGGCAGCCAAAATTTAGGGAATTTCGCCGCGAGGTAGGTCGTGAGCTCTTCGAGTGTGGCGGTCTTTCCGTCGCGCATCACCACTGCAGCCACGGGTCGCTCGGCCCACTTGTCGTGCTTGGCTGCGAACACCGCGGCTTCGAGAATGGCGGGGTGAGCCATCAGTGCGTTCTCGAGCGCCACGCTGCTGATCCATTCACCTCCTGACTTCACGACGTCCTTCGCACGATCGGTGATGCGAACGTAGCCTTCGCGATCGAGGGTCACGACGTCGCCTGTTTTGAACCAGCCGTCTTCGGTGAAACGATCGACGCCTTCGTTTCCGAAATACGACGACGCGACCCACGGCCCGCGCACCTCGAGCTCACCCATCGTCTCACCATCCCAGGGCAAGACCTTTCCGTTCTCGTCGGTGTGTCGAAGCTCGACGAGCGGAGTCGAAAAGCCCTGCGTTGCTCGGAGCGCAAATCGCTCTTCGGGGGTGCGAGAGAGCAGGTGTCGCTTGATGCGCGCAACGGTGCCCAGTGGGCTGGTCTCGGTCATGCCCCACGCGTGGGTGACCACCAACCCGTGTCGTTGCTCGAACCCTTCGATCATCGATTGGGGCGCTGCCGAGCCACCGATTACCATCGTTCGAACGGTCGACAGATTCGGCTTTTTCTCCGCAGCATCAAGCAGCGCGAGGATCCCGATCCAGATGGTCGGTACGCCCGCCGCAACCGTGACTTGCTGGCTCTCCATCAAATCGACCAACGACGCTGGGTCGAGGTGCGGCCCGGGCATCACCACCTTCGCACCGCTCGCCAGACAGCAGAAGGGGAGGCCCCATGCGGCAGCGTGAAACATCGGTACGACCGGCAACACGACGTCCGAGGTTCGCGACGCCGAGCGTGTCGGGCATACAAGCGACGAGTGTGTGCAAGACGATCGAACGATGGCTGTAGAGAACGCCCTTCGGGTTGCCGGTCGTGCCCGAGGTGTAACAGAGCATCGACGCTTGATTCTCGTCGAGCTTCGGCCATGGGTACTCGCCCGACTCACCCGCGATTAGCTTCTCGTAGTCGTGTGTGCCGTCTGGGGCATCACCCGAGTCAGGCACCACGATCACGTGGCGAAGTGAGCGCACGTGATCCCTGAATTTTTCGAGCAGTGGAAGCAGCGAACGATCGACGATGATCACTTCGTCTTCGGCGTGCCCCGCGATGTATCCGAGCTCGTTGGGGTGAAGCCGAATGTTGAGTGTGTGAAGCACGGCTCCCATCGACGGGACAGCGAAATACGCCTCGAGATGTTGGTTGTGGTTCCAACACAACGTACCCACACGCGTGCCCGCTTTGACGCCGAGCCTGGTGAGCGCGTGAGCAAGTTTCGAGGCCCGCTGATAGAGGTCGCCGTAGGTCTCTCGATGAATCGATTTGTCAGGTCGTCGGCTGACGATCTCACTCGACGCGTGGATCGTGCGTGCGCGCTCGAGAAGGTGAGAGAGCGTGAGCGGAAAGTCCATCATGCGGCCGTGAAGCATGTTTCCTCCTGTCCAGTACCCTCGCGTTCTCGGTGCGAAACGCGGGCGTCAGGAGACTAAGGCACACGCCGTCCAGATGGAACCTCGGACCCTCCGAAGCGTTGCGTCAACGCGATCAGAACAAGCTCGCCCCGGGGGCCACGATGGCAAACCGCACGATCGGTATCGCGGCCAAGAGGAGCGCCACCATCCACGCAAGCGCCTCGCGTCCCAACACGGGCGGGGCAAACGTGACGAATGCGTCATTCGACACCTCGTCTCGCGGCGTGAGCCACGCGCTCATCGCTGCACCCACGGCCCACACCACCGCAAGGAAGATCGCCCCGAACAGCGGGTAGCCGATGAACCATGCGTCATGGCGAAACAGACAGTACGCGCATCGATGATGAGGCACCTCGTACACGTGCGGGGCGACTTCGAGCACCACTGTTTCGAGCGCGAGTGGCAGCGCTGCTACCGAAAGAAAACCTGAAGATAGAGCGAGTGATCTCGAGCGTGAGCGCCTTGCCAAGAACGCGGTGACAATCGCTGCGGGAACCGCCACGAGCGATGCGATCGTCATCGGCACACGAGGGCCAGATGCAAAGCCCGAAGCTGTCGTTGCTCCAGCATCGGCGCCAGACGAGCAGCACGATGCAACGACCGATAGATCAAGCTCGCCGAGCCACGACCACACGAAGCGAAAATCAGTAAGAGAAACGAGCGCGACCACCATGCTCGCGATCGCGATCGGTCGACGAAGGAATGGCTTTCGAAGCGCGTCGTCGAGCTTGAGAAGCTGTAGCAAGACTCCGGCGGCGACCGCTGCGGCGCAGGTGAGGGCGATCGACCATGGGCCCGCAGCGTTCGCGTGAACGACGCCGTACCCGCACATGGCTCCTCGAATCGTGACGGTGAGTCGATCCGCTGCGAGCACCGAAAGCAGCAACCCAAGCACTTGAATCACTGCCCCGACGCGGGCGGTTGCGGCACCCAACTCGGCTTGTCGTTCGAGTGCGAGCTGGCCCTCGGATGTCGACCCGACTCGCTCAAATCGAAGGATTTTCGTGCCGATCCACGCGGCGTGAACGAACAATGACGCGGCTGTCAGCGCAGCGACCAGGCGGATGGCGATCCAGGGCTCACGAAGCGACACCGCGCGATTGTGATCGCTCCGCACAATCGACACCACCCCGACACGAAACCACAGCTACAATGCGGCCCCCCATGCGCAGTGTTTTCGCTCTCTCTTGTGTCGCTGTTTTGGCTTGTTCTAGCAACGGTAGCTCTGACTTTGGAGATACCTCGGGAAGCGGGGGCACAGCATCCGCTGGCGCCGCCGGAGCAGCCGGGTCGAGCGGCGCGGGCGGCGCTTCGGGTTCCTCAGGCTCGTCGGGTTCCGCAGGCTCGGGTGGTACTTCGGGCGCATCGGGATCGGGCGGCACGAGTGGCGTCGGCGGCAGCGCCGGCGCCGGTGGGGTAGGTGGAGTCGGAGGATCGGGCGGAGCAGGTGGAACGGGTGCTCTTGGTGGCGCTGCCGGAGCGTCCGGAGCGAGCGGAAACGCAGGCGCTGGAGGCTCTGGCGCAACGGGCGGCTCAGCGGGCGTCGGCGGAGGGGCGGGCACGGGCGGCGGCTCGTCGTTCGGTGGCGCCGCGGGCTCGGTGGGTGGCAGCGCAGGCACCGGAGGCACAGCAGGTACAGCGGGCTCCGCAGGCTCGTCGGGAAGCGCGGGGTCGGCGGGCACTTCGTCGATCCCTACATGCGACCCTCAGCTCGTGACGGCAGAGCTTTTTGCCCACGGACCAAAGACGCTCTACCGCATCGACCCCACCACGCTTCAAGTCACGACCGTGGCGACGCTTGCCTGTGAGGGCAACGTCAACATCATCGACATGGCGCTGGATCGCGACGGGCAAATGTATGCGACCTCGTCCGGCAAGCTGTTCAAGATCGACAAGACGAACGGCACCTGTACGACCGTCGTCACAGGAGCGAGCGGCAGCTTTCCGAACTCGCTTTCGTTTGTCCCGGCGGGCACGGTTCACCCCGATACGGAAGCTCTCGTGGGGTACGTCGGCGCCGACTATTACGAGTTCGACAAAATCACGGGCACGAAGACGATGCTTGGCACGCTGGGCGTCGCAGGACTTCAATCGAGCGGCGACATCGTTTCGGTCATCGGTGGCGGCACGTACCTCACCGTGAAGGGCGGAATGTGCAGATTGCTTGGTTCGCGTGGACCCGACCAACGGAGCGATCCTCGAGAACCTGGGTTCGATCGGCTACGGCTCGGTCTTCGGGCTCGCGTTCTGGAGCGGCGTTGTCTACGGCTTCACCAACAGCGGCCAGATGTTTACGTACGACGTCGCGACGCAAACCGCCGCCCTCGTGAGCGCGACTGCTGCGCCTGCGTTCTGGGGAGCGGGCTCAACCACGTGTGCGCCACCAGTGAAGCAAGACTGACGCGACGGAAAGCCAACTCGCGTACAGACAGCAGCTTGACCCTGTAAGCGCGTGAGGGTAGGTCGGCGGGATGCTTTCGCGTCTCGTCACCTCTCTGTTTTTCGGGTCGGTTGTCCTCGCAGGGCTCACCGTTGCAGCCCCTGCGATGGCTGAGTCGAAAATTGCCGTCATCGACATGCAGCGCGCGATCAGCGAGACGAACGAAGGCAACGCGGCAACGACGAACCTCAAGACACTTTTCGAGAAGCGTCAGACCGAGCTCGACGGAAAGCAAAACGGACTTCTCAAAGAGAAGACTGCGCTCGAGGGCAAGTGCCGAACCATCCCCAAAGAGCAGTGTGAAAAGGGGATGGAGGAGCTCCAGCGCAAGCTGTTCGAGCTTCAAAATACGATGATGGAGTACCAGCGCGAGATCCAAAAGAAGCAGGCTGAGGCCACCGATCCGCTGGTTCAAAAGATGCGCGAGATCATCCGTCGCATCGCCCAAGCTGAGGGCTACGACATCGTGATCGATCGAGGTGCCGCGCACTTCCAGCGTGCCGATCTCGACATCACCGACAAGGCCATCAAGTTGTTCAACGCCGAGTCGAAGGTTCCTCCGCCCAAGGCCGTTCCGGCGGCTCCGGCTGCAAAGCCCGCGCAGCCCGCTCCGCAACCGCAGCAGCCCCCAGCGAAGAAGGGTGGATCGTGATGTCCAAGCTGCGAGATCTTTCGTTCCTCGCCATCCCTGTGGCGATCGTTTCCGGCATTCTCTCGGGTCGCCTGGCTGTCGCGGCTGATCCGCCTGCCGCGGGGTCTGCGACACCAGCAAAAACCGCTGCCCCGGCCATGCAGTTCAAGGTTGCCGTCGTCGACATTCAGCGCGCAGCGCGCGAGACCGAAGATGGTCTTCGTGCTCAAGCGACACTTCGCAAGGTGTTCGAGCGCCGTCAGGGCGAGCTTGCCGCTCGACAAGACGACCTTCAGCGCAAGCGCGAAGAGCTTCAAAAGCAAAGTCAGGTCCTGTCGCAGCAAGCGATGCAACGCGCTCTGCAAGACTGGGAGCGACAAATGCTCGAGGTGCAGAACCTCTTCAACGAAGCTCAACGCGACCTTCAGAAGCGCGAAGCCGAGCTCACGAACCCCATCTTCGCGAAGGTCTCGGCGGTCACTCGGCAAGTCGCGCAAAGTGAAGGGTACGACGCGATTCTCGAGCGTCAGGCCGTTCCGTTTGCTCGCAGCGATCTCGATCTCACCGATCTGATCATCCAGCAATACAACCAGCAGTACAACGGCGGCGCTTCGCCTCCGGCAGCGTCAAACGCTCCGAGCGCTCCGACCGCGCCAGCGCCGGCCTCCTCGAAGTGAACGTGCTTTGCCCGTCGGCATAGACATCCCGCTGACCCCTCTCCGCGAGCTTGCTCGTTCGTGGGGCGGAGTGCTCGATGATCCTACCGACGGCCTTTCGATTGAAGGTGTGCTCGTGGACCGCGTCGTCCCGCCCGAGCATGCGAGCCGCGAGAGAGATCTCGTTCCGGTGCTGCGTGCCCGGGCGGTGGATGCTGCGCAACGGTGTGCTGGCTGGTTGTTGTGTGAGGAGGCAATTGCCGCGCGAATTCCGAGCGGGCGCCGGTGGGTACACCCGAACGCGACGTTGGCGATGGCGAGAGTGCTGACGCTCGCGAACCTGATTGCTGCTGCCGACGAACGAGAGCGCGCAGTGATCGATCCCACCGCTCGGCTACACCCGTCGGTCAAAGTTGGAGCGTTCGCAGTCATTCGAGCCGACGTTGAGATCGGTGCTGACTCGGTCATCGCCGCGCATGCCGTGATCGAGCCTCGAACGCGCATCGGCTCACGTGTGACCATCGGCTCGCACGCGGTGATCGGAAGGCCTGGGTTCGGATGGGTGCAAGACCGACACGGCGTTGTGCGTGTGCCTCAGCTTGGCGGAGTCGAGATCGAGGATGACGTCGACATCGGACCGTTTTGTACCGTTGATTCCGGAACTCTGTCTCCGACGCGTCTGAAGCGCGCCGTGAAGCTCGATGCGCATGTGCACGTGGGGCACAACGTCGAGATCGGGGCTGGGACCATCGTCGCCGCGCAGTCTGGGTTTGCGGGCTCATCGAAGATCGGCAGCGGCGTGATGATTGGTGGCCAAGCCGGGTTTGCCGATCATGTTCACGTCGGCGACGGCGCGAGGGTCGCAGCGAAGTCAGGCGTGATCGGCGATATCGAGGCGGCTACGACCGTTGCAGGTTACCCGGCGATTCCGCGCTTCGAATGGCTGCGCGCGTGGGCCAAGCTCATCGGTCTCGGCCGCCCGCGCAACGACCCACGCTAACGAAGCTGAGATGTGGAAGACCTTGGCCGCATTGCCGCCGAGGAACATCGATCGCGCTTCTGGCTCGAGGTTCAAGCGGTCGAACTCGGCAAGGCACTCCGCAGGCTGCAACATCGGGTAGTTCGAGCCGAACAATACCTTCTTGCAGCCTTTGCCTCGCATCATCTCGACGAGCTCAGGCGGGTATCGCGAGGGCTTGTACGCCGATGTATCGATGTAGACATTCGGGTACTTGGTCGCGAGCGAGATCATCTCGATTGTCCACGGGTATCCGATGTGTCCGCCAACGATGACGAGCTCAGGAAACTCGCACGCTACCTCATCGAGATACGGGATCGGTCGACCTGGCTCGGAAGCGCGGAGCGGCCCTGCGTGACCCACTTGCAAACAGAAGGGGACACCGAGCTCGATACACTCTGCATACAGCGGGTAGTAACGTCGGTCGTTTGGCGGCAGGCCCCACAACCAAGGGAGTATCCGAAGACCCTTCAAACCGAGATGTTTTACGCAACGCCGCAGCTCTCGCACCGCCTGCATCGGGTAGGTCAGATCGACCGAGGCAAGACCCGTGAATCGCGTGGGGTGCGCCTTTACCAGCGCGCTCACGGATTCGTTCGAAATCAATTCGCCTCGCGGGCCCCACCACGCGCAGGTGATCGCGTGATCGACCCCGCCTGCATCCAGCGCTGCGACAGTGAGCTCGCTCGGAAGCACATCCGGAATGTCTTCCTCTCGCATCCCTATCCAACGGCGGAGCGACGCGAACATCGGATCACGCAAGAACGCACCGCCGGGGTGCTGAATCCACGCATCGATGAGCACGGTGCGAGACTTTCAGCGCGAAAGGGTGAAGCGAAGCTCGCCAGCTTCTTTGTCGTTTTGCTTCACCTTGATCGCGCCTTCGAGCTTGCCCTCTTTGACGCCCACGCGACCTTCGCCGATCAACGTCGCCTTGGGGTACGTGAACGTTGCTTTGGTGATGCCTCCCTCGACGACCGTTCCGGCGACGGTGCCATCCATGCCGAGGGTCTTGTTCGTCATCTTGCCCGTGACCTTACCGTCCTTGTCGACGGTGAGCTCCACGGTGCCTTCGAGCTTGGTGTTGGTGGTGGTGTCCTCACTCCAGTTGCCCGTCCACGTGCCCACGAAGTCGTTCATCGTGGTCGACGCTCCGGGCACGCCCGCCGTGGGCGAGGGGCCACCACATGCTGCGGTTCCGACGAGGAGAAATGCGCTCAACAGCCAGGGAAGGGTCTTCATGATCGCGAGACATACCACGCGTCGAAGGTTCGGCGACGGATGTCCGAGCGCCCAGCCCCTTTGGGCTATAAGCAGCCGCGTTGAGCGCCTTGGCTACATGCTCGAAACGATGGTTGACACGCGCATCGTTCATCGGTGCGACGTGCGCGCAAACCCATCGAGCCTTCGCACAGCCCCAAGGTGAACAGCGTGTCGAGATCGAAGCAGACTCGGTCGATACAGATCTCGAAGCTCGCGACGTCGTTCTTCGAGGCAACGTGACTGTTCGTGCGAACCGTTTTCGTGTGCGCGCACAGACGTTGAGAATGGTGCGACGTGACGACGGATCGATCTCGCTAACAGGCCCTCTCGAAGTTGCCCCGTGTGATTGCGACGACCCGCCGGTGTGGTTCTCGGTGTCGAGTGCCGAGGTGTCGGCATCGCACTCGTCGGTTTCGCTTCGACGCGTGTCGATGTCGGTGGGCGGCGCGACCCTCTTGTGGACTCCCTGGCTCTCGCTTCGCGCGCCATCGAGCCTTGGTCTTCTCGCTCCGCGAATGGCGTGGCGATGCAGACGACGGGTTGCTTGTTGGTGCCGGTGTTCATCTGCCGCTCACCGAGCGCGCCTGGGTTGAATGGTCGCCCGCGATCTACACGCGAGGGGCTTCGATCAGCAGGTGTCGGCGCGAACAGAGTTTTCGCTGACCAGTGTTCGTTGGGATCATCGCAGCTCACGCTCGTTGGTCGATGTCGAGCCGCGGCGAGCTCAGCACTCGTGACGGATCGCTCGCCCTGGCAAGTCGACGTCGTTCGAGGTGAGCGAGCGCGCGTTGGGTCTCTTTCGCTCGACTCTGCATCACGAGCGTTTGACCGTGCAGACGCTTCATGGACGGTCGGTAGCGCGTCGTGGTTGTTCTCGAGCGGGCTACGAGCGATGGCCGCGCGAGGCGCCTCTGGTTGGGCTGTGGGGCCTCATCTTGCGGTGGCTCGATCCATCGCGTTTGGCCCGACTGTCATGGGTGCTGCCGTGAACACTTCGGTCGTAACGAACGACTCGTCACCGATGTCAGCGATACGCGCCGATACCGATCTCTCGAGTCGTTTTTGGTTGTCCTCGCTGCGTGTCGACGTTGCTGCGCGAGGCACCGAGACGTTGCTCGTCCACGAAGCGTCTTCGATGAACGATCTGTCGTCCGACGCGAGAGCCAGCCTGTCGTGGCCCGTCTTCCGAGCGTTCTCGAGCGGGGCTGTGCATCTGCTCTCGCCATCTATTTCGATGACCTCGTTGGTGGCGAATGTGAGGTCGGACGGATCGGCCGAGCAGCTCGCTTCTTGGTCTCGGCTCGGTCGATATTCACTGCCATCAAGCGGCTCGCTCGCGATGCCCGCGATCGGACTCGAGAGCCGTGTGGCGACCAGTACGGGCCGCGGATGGACGACCTTCGCATCGTTGGGCGCCAGCGTTACCAACGAGCGTTCTCGACCGATGGCGCGCGCTCGCAATCACCTGGGCTTGGGTTGGGTCGATCTTTCATCGGACATCATCACGTCGCGAGTCACTTCGTTCGGCGTGGCGTCGATCGATTCGATCGAGGTGCGCCCGCTGCGACGACTGAGCGTGGGGAGTGATCTCACTGCGCTTCACGGGCTCGAACCGATCGAGGCGCGCTGGCTATCGACAGGCTCGGTGATGCCGGTGGGCTCGGCATCGTGGTTGGCGCGTGAAGGGGTCTCGGCGGGAGCATTCGTACGCGTTGCGCTCAGTGATCGACTCTCCGCCAGCGGCCGAATGGATCGCGACATGACCGAGAGAGTCTGGATCGGAGAGCGAGCAGAGCTTCGATACGCAGACCGTTGCGGTTGTATTGCTCTGTCGATGGTCGTCGCACATCGCCTCGGGCGCGAAGGGGTCGATGCGATGCTGGGGCTTGACCTCGCGCCCCGATAAGAGCGTCACGCCTTCGCCATCTTCGGTGCAACCGTTGCGCGTTGCTGCGCTCGAATCGCGTTCGCGAGTAACATCGCCGACATGTTGAACGAGAACGTGAGCCAGCGACGACAAGAGTGGGGGTTCAACTACAAAGGGAAAGAGCTCTTGCCCTATGCCGAGCGCAAGCTGAACCATCATCAGGCCGAAGAGCGACAGCTTCGCGCGACGATGGCGGTGATGATCCAAGACCCCGCGACCTTTCACGACGATCAGAAGCTGCAACAAGTGAAGCGGGACATCGATCGCCACAGCGCCTTGCGTGAGCAGTTTCAGGTGTACTGCCACGAATTTGCGCGCACACCGAACCTCGAATTCAGGCTGGGGTTGTCGGATGTGATCTTCTTCGGATTGCTCGAGCCGATCCACACGGATGGCGTGAGCACGACAACTGCAAGCTGACTCGAACGACCGATGATGGATCCCTCTCAACTTGTTATCTCGCGGCTCGGTCCGTGTAACTTTCCCTCGCCCCTCAAGCTCGCGTCACCTTCGTCGCAGCACCACGAAGGCTCGTCGTTCATTCACGACGACGCCCGTGTGCTCATCGATGATGCCGCTACCTCGGGGACGTTCAACGCAGCCTTGTCGTTCGAGCGCGCTGGCCCTCGAGAACGACTCTTCTTCGACGCGGCCAAAACGCGCGTGGGGGTGGTGACGTGCGGTGGCTTGTGTCCGGGGTTGAACAACGTCGTTCGAGCGATCGTGCTCGAGTTGTTCCATCTCCACGGAATTCGAGAGATCTTGGGGTTTCGCTTTGGCTTCGAAGGGCTGGTGAAAGAGCTTGGTGAAACGCCGATTCCGCTTGGCCCCGAAGAGGTTCGAAACCTTCACACCAAAGGCGGTAGCTGGCTGGGTCTGGGTCGTGGACGACAAGATGTTGGCAAGATGGTCGATGGATTGGTCGAACACTTCCTGGACATTCTCTTCGTCGTCGGCGGTGACGGCTCGTTGCGCGGCGCACACGCGATCGCCGAAGAGGTACAGCGACGAGGGCTCAAGATCGCCGTCGTGGCTGTGCCGAAGAGCATCGACAACGACGTCGCCTGGATCGACAAAACCTTTGGGTTCGACAGCGCGATCGAAATCGCACGTCAAGCCATCGACGCTGCCCACACCGAAGCAACGGGGGCTCGTCACGGCATCGGGTTGGTCAAGCTCATGGGTAGAGACTCGGGCTTCATCGCGGCGCAAGCGACGCTTGCGAGCAACGACGTGAACTTCTGCCTCGTGCCAGAGGTTCCGTTCTCGCTCGACGGTGAGCGCGGTTTGCTGGCCTCGCTCGAGACCCGCCTTCGCGATCGCGGACACGCCGTGATCGTCGTCGCAGAAGGGTGCGCATCTCAGGTCATCGGTGCTGAAGGTGAACGAGATGCCTCGGGCAATCTTCGATACGCGAGCGAAGGTCTCGATGTTGGGCCGCGCTTGCGAGACAAGATCTCGAGCTACTTCAAAGAACGCAAGGTGCCCCACTCGCTGAAGTACATCGACCCGAGCTACATGATCCGAAGCGTGCCTGCGAATGCGAGCGACAGTGTCTACTGCGACTTGCTCGGGCGATACGCTGTTCACGCTGCCTTGTCTGGACGCACCGATATGGTGGTCGGTCGCTGGCACGGCAGCTTCACGCACGTGCCCATCGCGCTCGCTACATCGCATCGAAAGCAGGTCGACCCTGCAAGCGAGCTCTGGCTTTCGGTGTTGCAGACCACAGGTCAGGGGCCGCTGCTCTGAGCGACCCGCAGACTCGCTTCACTCAGTCGTCATCATCGAAGTCGAGGTCTTGAGGCGGCACGCCCGGGTTGCGCAGCATCATGAACACTTGCTTGCCCAACCCTGGTTGCTCGTCGGGGTTCGAGAAGTCCCATTGCCTCGCTTTTTCAGCCATTTTTCCCGTGCTTGGGTTGCACGAGTGGTTGTCGTACTTGAGCGGCGTGTACGTGTACGGCGTGTAGTCGGGCGTTGACGTGAACATGTCGAACGGCAACATCGCGTCACGTGCTTGCACGTTGTTGTACGTGAGCCCCAACAAGTGCGCGAACAGCTTGTGGAGCGACGGAATGTCGAGATGCGAATGGCTCACGTAGCCGCGCTTGATCCACGGTGATGCCATCACCATCAGCAGACGGTGGTTGTCGACATGATCACCGCCGTCTTGTGGATCATCTTCGACAACGACCACCAACGAGCTCTTCCAGAGCGGGCTATGCGAGAGTGCGTCGATGAACATTCCCGTCGCGGCATCGTTCACCGCGATCAAGGTTCCGGGGTGCGGTCGTCCGGGTGATGCACCCATCGTGTGATCGTTCGGATACCAGGCATGCGTGAACGGTTTCGGGGTTGCACTGAGCACGCGCACGCGCGGCCATATAGCAAGACAATGACGTGTCAGGTTCTACGCTCGAGGTGCTGACGATCCCGCTCAGCCCATAGTTTGGATCCAGCATCCTGCGCTCAGCAACTCGCCCATGTTGTCGTAGGCAACGTTGTTTTGCTGAGCCACTGAAAGAGCCCGCCCTCGACCGGGAATGTCCCTTCGTTCACGCCGATCAATGGCAGCGGCCCGCGTGTGGCTCGCCCCCATGTGCTCAACCACGCTCGCTCGGTGTAGTCCGTCGAGCGGCCATAGGTCGTCCACATGTGCCCTTGGATCGACTGCTCGGCATCCTCTCGGCAAAGTTGTCGCCGTGTGCGAACTGCTTCGCGACTGCGCGAATGTTGGGCCAGATGATGTCCATCGCATCGGGAGCCATCACCAAATTCTTGTCGCCATCGACCCCTGGCATGTCGCCCATCACCGCGTCGAAGGTCTTGTTCTCGCGGACGATGAATACGATGTGATCGATGAATTTCGATGGCCCCTCCGTGTTCGTTTTCGGAACCGGGAAGTCATACGTCGAACCGGTGCACGTGACCGTCGGCGCACCCGCGCGATCTCCAACGCGGCTCGCCTCGATCCACGCACTCGTGTGTGCGCCGAGATCGCTGACCGAGGGTTGCTCGACGAACTGAATCGAGCCTCGCATTCGCTCTGAGTTAAGCCCGTTGCCGTACAGATCTCCTGCGACGTTGGTGGGGCCGGTTCCGTGTCCCTTGCCGTTCAAGACCAGAAGCGAGCCAGGGCTCGGGTCGGCTTCACCTGCGATGAGAACGTCAGTCGGCCACCACGATGTCGGGAGCACGCCCGCGGCGGTCAACGTCGGTGGTGAGCCCGCTGCAACATCGAATACCGCGACGCCGTTTCTCGCAGCGAGTGTGGCGTACAAACGCTTGCGTACGGAGTCGTATGCGATCGCCGTTGGAGCAGAGCCGTGAAGCCCACCCTGCGGATCGATCTCGACGTGAGTGACGCTGTTATCACTCGTGTTCACGATCGCGATGTCGTCGCCGAGTGAGTTGGCCACTGCGGGATGTGTGTCGTCGAGAAACACCATCTCTTCGGGTTGCTTGCCGGTCTCGATGAACTTGGCAGTCTGTGTCGAGAGGGTGAGCTCTGCGATGCGAGTCTGATCGCCATAGCGAAACATACGCGCGGTCATTCGACCCGGAGCGAACACGACGGCAAAGTGATCCTCCGAGTCACCGTCAATCTTGATCGTGGCGACCTTCGTGCCGTAGCTCGCGCTTTCCAGGCTGTACACAAGCACTGCGGCCTCTTTCACCTGAGCCAGCAGACGCTTTCCGTCAGGAGAAACCGCAATACCCGATGGGTACACATCGCGGGTTCGTGTTCGAGAGCGCGATGTCTTCGCGGTGTCAGCGGTGAGCGCACCTGTTTGCGCGTCGATCTGGGTACGCACGAATGACCGAGTCTGGCGCACCACTTGCGGTGAGAAGCGTGCCGTCCGATGCGACCGCCAATCCGTAGTTCAGCGACTGCGCAGTGCCGAACTGAACCTCGCTCACGATAGGATTTTGTCCTGACGCGAGCTTGTCCGCGTCGAGCACGCGCAACACGTGATCGTCCACGCCCGAGTCCGACACTACGATCCAGCGTGAGCCAGCGATGCGAAGTGCCGAGAACGGAAACGTTCCCACCGCGTCGTCATCATCGGCACCGTCTTTGTCGTGCAGATTCGGGAACAAGAACTCTTTGCCCGCAGGGCTCAAACGCCGCCCATCTGGCAACACGACGGGGTTGCCGAACGCGTTGGTCTTGGCGATTGCGTCGCCCGTCGGGTCGGACGACGTGCAGTTTCCCGCGACCGCCGTTGGGTATTTCCCATCCCAGTCGCCACACGCGTTCGCAGCGCAATCGTGGGGCAAGGTCGCGTAGTCCGCCATCGCCGGACACACCCAGGGCACGGCTGGCTCAGCGCATTCAGACGCACAACTGAGTGCACACGATTTCGTTTCGCGAACCGTGTTCACCGCGAGGACTTCGGCATCCTCGGCGTTGCATATCGACGAGCTTTGGGTGCCGCCTGCACCCGAGCTTCCGCCTGTGCTTAGACCTTCTGATGTCGAGTGCTCGGTGTCCGAGCATCCGAGCCACAGCGACGCGAGAAATACGAACGCAGCACGAGGTTTCACGAGGTGTGACGGTATCGTAAAGCGAGCATCAACACGCAACGTTCTCGTGCCAAGCGTAGGTATGCGGTGGCGTCGGCATGCTATGGCCCGCGCATGTCCCAGAGCGCCGACGGCCGCTCCGATACTTCGATGAGCGCCACTGTGATTGCTGGATGGTGGGCTCGTTTTGAACGCGCGAGCCTTGGCGCCGGAGTGCCCGAAGGCGATCTCCCGTGGCAATCGCAGCTTGCAGCGCTGGGCCTGGCTGAGCTCCGAATGGAGATGGGGGATCTCTCCGCGCTCGAGCAGCAATGTCGCTCCCTCGAGCTGTCTCCTCCCTGGTCGCGAGTGCGTGAGCTTCTGCTGCTACGCGTCGAGATACGCAAGGGAGGGCCGCTCGGCTCGCTGCACCGATCGCTTCACGCACTCGATGCCCTCTTGGCAACGCTTCCTGTTGACGAACGTGCGACTCGCGCTCGGGCTTGTCATTTGCGAGGCGTCATCGCTCTTCGTCACGACGATCTCGATGGTGCCGAGGATGCTCTTCTCGAAGCTCTCTCGAGCTGTGATCTGCCTGATGCTGAGTCGCCCGACGCGAGCGTGCTCCGCGATGGCGGTGAGCACAATGACAGCCCGTTTCGAGCTTGGGTTCTCGACACCATTGGGCAGGTGTTGATCCGTCTGGGGGCTTGGCAGGAGGCACGTCGAACGCTCGAAGCGGTGGCTGCCACCAAGCAACGACTCGGTGATGCGCTTGGTACCGCGATCACCGTCGGCCACTTGGCGCGGATGCAGCTTCAGCTTGGTGAAGCCACCGCTGCGGAGCAGCGTATACAGCGCCTCATTTCTACCTCTGCCGACTCGTTGCCGTCGTTCACTCGACTTCGATTGCTCACGCTGCTTCTCGAATCACAGATCGAAGCACGCGCGCAGCGCGCTCACGACGAAAGCTCGCTACGAACGGTCGATACGTTGGCGTCGATGATGCCCTCGGACGGTTCGCACCACCCGCTTCATGGTTTTGCGGCACTCGCGCTGGCTCGCGCTGCATCGCTTTCTCGAAACCCCAGCGAGGTCGAGCGATGGCTTGCTCGTGCAACGGAGGCATCGTCGCATCCAGACGCGCTCGAGCTTTGCCACTATTGGCGTGCTCGGCTGTTGCCCTCCACGGCGAGCGAGAACGAGCTAGCTCAGTCGTCGGACGATCGGCGAGTGCCATCCGAAGCTGAGATCGGTGGTCTTCTTCTTCGCGCCGAGCGAGCGATGGGGGCGGGGGCGGTCGAACCTGCTCGCGATCTACTCGAACGCGCTCACGACCGAGCCGTTGCTGCGAACAATCGCTTGTGGGTCGAGTGGGTGTATCGAACGTCGCGGATGCTCGATCCTGTCGGTGCACCCGAGCGTCTTGCGAGGCGTTTTGCTGGTCGAAGTATGGCTGACCTCGAGCGCACGACGGTGACGGATGCGACCATCGTATTTGCCGACCTGGTCGGGTTCACTCCGCGATCGCTCGAGCTCGAGCCCGAAGAAGTGATGGCGACGGTGCGCAGTCTTTTCGAGCTTGCTGTACCCGCCCTTGCGCGATTCAAAGTTCGACCGATTTCTTGCTTGGGTGATGCATTGCTCGCCGTCGCCGAAGGCCCCGATCACGAAGAGCGAGGCCTATCGTTCGCTATCGATCTCGTACGTCGCGCGTCTCGGATGACAATCGTTCGAAGAGCACTGGGCGATCGTTGGGGCATGGATTTGCGCTCGGGCGTTGCATCGGGCCCAGTCGTGCTCGGAGCGCTCGGAAATCTCTTCAAGCTCGAGTTCGCCGCAATCGGTCTCACCACCAACTTGGCTGCACGACTTCAGAGCTCGGCGAATGTCGGAGAAGTGATTTGCTCGGCGAGAGTTGGCGCCCATCGCACTCACCCCGCTCACCACGCTCACCACGCTCAACCCGATCGTCTCAAGCTCAAGGGTTTCGACCACGAAGTGGATGTCCTACGGTTCACGATCGATCCGCTGGCCCACTGAGCGGGGCCTAACTCTTCGCTTCGAATGTGGCGCGGCTCCGCGTACTTCGCGCGTGCCGGTACGCTCAGCATCTCGATGGGTCTGGGTGTCTTCGCGCCGGATCACCGCCGCCGTGAGTCGACCCCCGAAACAACAACCCGTGTCGAGACCGAGCGCGTGAGTCGCGCGCAAGGGGGTTGATGGATCGAGCTGAGGATCGTGACCGAAAAAGACGAACCCTTCGCGGCCGTCATACCATCGCGACCAGTGTTGAACGCCGGGGGGCGTGGCAGCCTCATCGAGAGAAATCAGATTGCCCAGGCTCGTCAACATTCGAACACGCAACACTCGCCTCAGTCGTTCGGCCTGACGACCTTTCGCACGTCGCCAATGCTGACCGGGGTCGGGAAGGGCGCCGTGTTGCTCGAACCACCGCGGATACAAGCCTCCGTGCACCAACAACGCGTTAAGCTCGTCGAGTCTGCGAAAGAGCGGGAGCGCGTCGAGAAACATCCAGTCGGCTTCGCGAAGCTGTCGCTCCCAGCCCTCAATGGCATCAGCCGAGCGTGCGCCTCGTTCTCGATTTCGCAGCAAACTCTCTTCGTGGTTTCCGCAGATGGAGCCGCTCCCTGGGAAGTGACTTTGCAGCTCGCGAGCCCGTCGAATCACGCCCACCGAGTCAGGTCCGCGGTGAATCAGGTCGCCGAGAAACCAGATCACATCGCCAGGTCGTGGGTCGACCATCGAAAGCAGCTCGTCGAGCTCTTCCAGACACCCGTGAACGTCGCCAATGACCGCGATTCGCATAGCCCATCAGGACGGGTCGAGGTGCTTCAACTGACAGGCTCGACCCATACTCGAACGAGCTTAACTCACCGGGGCTCGAAACAATCGACGCGAGATGGTTCGGTGCTCGTTGGCTTCGATGAGCTGTTTCTTTCGGTAGTCACCGCCGATGCTCGTGAGTCGCTTGCCCGCGCGTTCGAGCGTCTTTGCTCGATGAACGTGACCGCAGAACACCTGAGTGACCGCGGGGTGTGCAAGCAAGGGCTCGCCGAGACAATCGCTGCCGAGGAACGTGTTCAAGAACCTCCATTGAATCGGCATCACGGATCGAAAGTGATGAAGAGGGCGAAGGTCTCGATGCACGAGATGATGAACGACGCCGATGACCTGCGAGGCCGCGCCCACATCACGGAGATGGGCGCTGAGGCGATCGGTCAAACGATGTGTGAGCTCGACATCGTCGAAGGGAAATCGCGCGTAGATTCGATCGCCCCACACCGCGCGCGGCGTCCCGGGAAATGCCTTGGTCGCGTACACATCGAGAGCAATCCCGATGTCGTCTCTGAACGAATAGTCGTACCACCCCATCGACCCGACGACCCCTACGTCACCGATGCGCAACGGCTCGATGTGAAGAGGGTGAAAACCTTGCGCAGCGAACAGCTCTGGTAGTCGCTGCTCGTGAATCTCCCACGAGCTTTCGGCGTTCCAACCGTGCATCCAGATATCGTGAGTGCCGGGGATGGCCGCGCGAACCCCATCGAACGGCTCGAACAATCGAA
>JAXLYQ010000061.1:0-28172 GCA_046351315.1 Polyangiaceae bacterium | reverse complement strand
ACCTCGATCACGACGACGAATTTGCTGTGATCACCGCGAGTCAGCGCCGTGCGGTCATCAATCGTCTCATCACGCTCGGAGCGATCGATCTCGAGAAGCGACGAGGTGCTCAATCTGAATACAGCGTGATCCACCTCAAGCGAGAGCACCCGCTCGTCTGCAAGTTGTTTCCCGCGGTGACCGCTGCGACCGAGCCTACCCCGGAGCCCTCAGCACCCTGACCTGCTGAAGCGGTACGTTCCCTTCGCGTTGCCCCCATCGAACGCGAAGCGTGGCGCCCTTGCGGTCGAGTACGTCGACTCGCGCTGCTTCAGGGAGCGCGGGCACTCCGAGCGGCGCGCCCTTGTCATCGAGCAGTCGGGCCTCGGGAGCGATCACCACTCCGGCTCCCGCCGCATGCCGCTCGTGCGACGCGAGCCAAGTCATTCCGCCCATGATCACCGTCAACGCGAGGCCGATCGCGCTGCCGATGTTTCCCGCGAGCTGTGTCGCGCCGTGAGCTGAGCGGCGAACGATCAACGAAACGGTGAGCACCAGCGCGCCAACCAAGGCGATCACTGCCCACGTCGTTTCACTCACGAGCTCTGCGAGTGCTCGTGCAGGGGGTGGGCCGACCGAGACCTCGACATCACCGCCGTTTCTTGCTGCGCGTTTGGCGACCTGACCGCGAATGAGATCGAGCGCTTGTTGCGCTGGTAGATCATCGGGTCGAAGCATCAACGTTTCTTCGAAGGCCGCTGCTGCTCTTCCCAGATCGCCTGGTTTGGCGTCTCCCTTTCGTACTCGTGCGAGGTACGCGAGCCCTCGATTGAAGCTCACGTCGGGGTGCTGTCCGCCCGCGTCGACGAACGATTCATGGATCTCGATGCACTCTCGTAGCGCACCACGATCGCAGGCTTCGTTCGCACGCCTCAGTACATCCGCCGGGCTGTCTGCTGCCATCAACGACGCAGGTGAAAACGCCAACAACATCGCGACGAGAGCGCCCCTTGCTCGGGTTGCGTTGCGCTTCATCGACGCACCTTTCCGATTCGAGCGACGAGGTCGCGGGTGCTCTTTACGTCATCGAGCGATGGGCCATCCGTCGATTGAAAACGCCAGCCATCGGTACGCTCGAGCATCCGTTCAATCTCGTTTGCGAGATCGTCGTCGATGCCAGCCTTCTTCATCGCTGGTTTCATTTCTGTGCGAAGAAGCCCGCGAAGCTTGACCCCAGTTCGTGCCTCGACTGCAGAGAACACTGCTCGTTCGAGCATTCCGATCGCACTGCGAGCGTCATTCGATTTCAACCTCGCCTGTGCTTCGTCGAGCGAGGTCATGGCGATTGCTGCGGGTGTTTCTTTGTTTTGGGATGAACGTTCTCGAATGAGCTTGCTTGCGCGTGTTGCCGCATCGAACGCGAGCACGAGCAAGGGCCCACCCAACAGCAGACCCCAGAACCAAGGCTTTTCGCCCAGAGGAGCTTTCGCGGGGGTATACGCGCTCGCACTCACTCGCATCGGTGGCAGCGCTGCAAACGGATCGGGCGCTGCCGAAGCGACAGGTGCAGGTGCGACTCCCGTCACATCAACTTTGCCCAGCTTCACCTTCGCCACCTCGTACTTCTGCCGAGTTGCGCTCCAGTAGGGCAGGGCGAGCTCTCCCAGATCGACCGAGCCTGGTTGCTCGAGCTTCACCACGTAGGTGAACGTTCGAGAACCGCTCACCTCTTCATCGTGAGCCTCGATCGCTTCGCGAACTTCGGGCTCCAACCAGGTCACCCCTTTTTGCTCGGGCGTACGCAGCGACGACGGGATGTTTCCCTGGCCGCGCAACACTGCGGTTACCGAGATGCTCCCCCCCGCGTTCACCGTTCTCGGCTCAACGGACGCCGACAGAGAGTACTCGCCGACATCGCCCAACACGTACCCCTGAGGGCGCCCCGCTGCGGGTGGCTCGGTGACATCGACAGTCACGGGCGCAGACGATCGAACGAGACCGCCTTGAACTCCTGTTCCTCGAAAGCCTCGACCCAACAGTGTGACGCTCATCGGTCCGATGCTGAGGTGTCCGGGCTTGAGCGGGAAAAACGCCACTCGTCGAATCAACTCGACGTTCCAGCTCGTGCCGTTGATCGAGACTCGCCTTGGCCCCGCATCACGTGCGCTGCTGATCGAACGTTGAAAAAAGTCGGGGGCCGATGGCTCGTGCGGGTCGGCCATCTGCGCTCGGCTGGGCTGTGTGTACAGGTACACCGACAAGATCACGAGCTCGCC
Source organism: Polyangiaceae bacterium (assembly GCA_046351315.1). Lineage (GTDB taxonomy): Bacteria > Myxococcota_A > Polyangia > Polyangiales > Polyangiaceae > JAXLYQ01. The sequence continues at coordinate 25,917 of JAXLYQ010000061.1, read as the reverse complement.
CACCACGGCTTGCGTCTTGTTCAACATCGGGCGCAAAAACGCTGTCGGCTCGAGTGGCTCGCTCAGCGAGAATTTCGGATCTACCGGCGCTTCTCGTTCAGCGGGTCGGGGTAGATCGTCGTCGAGAGACCCGAACCTCGGAAACAACCCACCAAACGGATCGAACGCTTTCGGTCGCGTGCCCGGCGCATGCACAGCGATGCGCAGTGAGTTGGTCGTCAGCTTCTGCCCATTCCAGGTCACCTGAGCAGGGCCAACATCAATCGCGCCTTCTTTGCTTGTCGGGATGCGCCACGTCGCTGTGAACCCTGTGCGACTCGACACCTGTCCGTTCACCCACGAGGTGTGTTGTTTGCTCGTGAGAATCGGCCCCGAGACCGAGAGACCGCGGGGTGTAGTTAGCTTCGGGTCGGTCGCGGGCGCCGTGCCTTGTGCCCACATTACCGTCAGCGAGACTTGAGCTGCCTCACCCGCTTCGACATCCTCGTTGTCGAGCCGAAAGGCGATCTGGGGTTGTTGTGCAGGCTGAGCGAGCGCGGTTTCGCCAAGCTCGAAACGATCCGAGTGAGTTGACGCAAACATCACGGGCAGCGTCGACACGGCCATCGCCAACGAGCGTGCGAGCCAACGATGCTTGAGATTCATTTGTCCTGCATCCCTCGGCCGTGGCGAACCTGTCGGCGAGCTTTTGCTTCTTCGCGCTGCCACGTCGGCGCCTGCTCGAACTGATCGAGCATGCGATCGTCTTGATTGGTTTCTATCGGGGTCGGCGGGCTCTGCGGCGAAGGGTTGTCGTCTCCCGCATCGGGCTGACGATTCTCCTGCCCGCCGTCTTTGCCGTCGTCCTTGCCGCCATCGTCTTTGGCATCGGCCCCAGCATCGCCACCTTCGTTGGTTGCGCTGCCATCGTCACCCGCGTCTTGTCCACCGGCATCACCGCTGTCGGGGCCGCCGTCTTTGCCACCGTCCCCAGCATCCTCGCCGCCGTCATCTTGGGCGTCAGGAGCATCATTGCCGTCGTTCCCCGCGTCCTTTTTCTTGTCCTCTTCGTCCTTGTTACGAAGAGCAAGCGCGCGGTTCCATGCGACGTCGGCACCGATCGCATCCCCAGCGTCGCCTTCGATACCTGGGATCACGCGCAGCGCGCCATCGTAGTCTTTGATCGCGTCTTCCCAGCGACCGGCGAGAAACGCGAGATTCCCTCGCAGGTAGCGCGCACGAGCTTCGAGATCTGCGGGCAGTGGATGCATCAACAACGAATCGAGAAGCGCTCGTGCGCAGTCGACTTGATCATCACGAAGATCGGCGAGCACTTGCTCTTCGCGAGACCCAGCATCTCGATCCGGCGGAGGCTCTCCGAATCGTCGTCCGTATCGCTCTCCGAGTTGGAACAACCCCAAGCCCAGATCAAAGCTCGCGTTCGAGGCATCTGCTGGGCCAGGCACATACAACGAGCCCGCATCGCAGCCAGACGACGAGAGATACTTGTTGAGACGACTGGTGCCCGCTTCGGCGGCACCTGCGTCGAGCTCTCCGATCGCGTGATCAACCTCGGGAGAGTTTCGCTCGAACAGTTTCGACGATTCTCGCCCGCACGCAGCCGCGGCGATCAACACCCCCGTGAACATCAGAATCGATTGGATGGACGCGCGCGGTTTGCCCGAGCGCGACCTCACTCGCTCACGCATTCGACACCTCACGCTTTCGACGCAACCTACGCACCGCTTCCTTCGGTGCCGCCTGTGGAATCGGCGCTCGCGCAGGCGCCTCAGGCAACAACGCCTCGATCACCAACAACACGATGGCTGCTCCGAGCGGCCAAACATACTGATCTGCGTAGACCGTCTCGTATCGCTCTGCGAGCTCGTTCGTCATGAGCGATTTGAGGAGTTGCGTCATCTCTTCGATACCGGTTGAGCCCTTCTCAGCTCGAATCAGACGGCCTCCGGATACCTCGGCGATCTGAGCAAGCTGAGCCTCGCCTTCGACAGACAGTTGTGTCGTCAGCGGCTTACCGTATTCGTCGAGACGCCAACCGATGATCTGGCCGTCTTGCCCCACCTCGGGGATCCGCTCGGGCGTGCGGCCTCCGATCTGAACAACGTTCACGGCAATCCCTTGGGCCTGCGCGGCGCGTGCGCTTTGAACTGGGTCTCCTTCGAGATCTTCGCCGTCGGTGACGAGCACGATGACGCGACGATGGTCTTTCGATTTGGGGTCGCGTTCGAGGATCTCGCGCGCCTTCTCGAGTGCTCGCGCGATGGCTGTTCCGCCCACCGGCATGTCGTTCGGATCGGTCTGTTTCAGGAACTGCGCGATGGCCGCTCCATCTGCGGTCAACGGAAAGCCAATGGGCTCACCCGCGAACGCTACGGCCGCAAAACGAGCCCCAGCGAGCTCGCGCGTAAGACGCTGAACCTCGACCTTTGCACGAGCGATTCGCGATGGAGCGACATCCTTCGCGTACATGCTCTTCGAAAAGTCGAGCACCAGCACCACGTCGAGATTGGTGGCCGGAACGAGGCGCTGCCCCGTGCCGTACTGCGGTCGCGCCATCGCCACGAATGCCAGCGCAACACCCAGCACGAGCAACACGCCTTTGATCGAACGACGCGTCGATGAATCGTGGGTAACGAGTGCCCGAACCCGCTCGATGTCGCCGAACCGCGCTCGCGCGCGAGCAAGGCCGAGGCCACCCACCACGAGCAGGACCGCGACCAGCAACCCAGTCAGCGAGCCAAAAAGCCAGTATGGAGCCGCGAACTTCACGCGCCCGAATGAAGCACAGCAGGCGCCATTGCCAGATCTCATCGCTCAACAACGATTCGCCCGGTCGTGAAGGTTTTCGTCATTCGGCGCCGGTCACTTGATTGCCTTCAGCGCCTGATATAATTTCCGAGGGCGCAGGCGATGCCTGATGAGGGGCAAGTACGGCACCTCCGTCGCAATGCTCGCGTCCGCTGGCAGCCCCAGGCGTTTCCAGCAACGTTGCTGGCGGACTTCAAACGTCAGGTCGAGGGCGTTCTGCGAGCCGTCTCTGAATCCACGCGTGAAACGTTTCGGCCCTGGGTGGCGCACGCTCAATGAGCCCAGGTCGAGGGCTCATGCTCCGCCACGAGTGCCCTTTTGGCCGCTCTGCGCACGTGGACGACACGCGTACGTCACGATTCGAGCTGCGAAAACGCTCCCTTGTGCGGGTGATCTCTGAGACGCCTATATCTGCTTCATCGATGGTCGAGCGCGGCGATGGCCTGAATCATGTGGAGCTTTCCCGTTGGTCCATCGTTCGCGTCCGCCACAACGCACGCTGCGTCGGAAGCAACCGTATCCGCAGCATCGAGCAGGGTCAGCACCGTCGATCGTTTGCGCCCCCTCGAGACCCGAAGAGCCGCGAAGAAGGCCTGCCTGTTCTTCTTCACGAAGAACGCTTGAGCATCGTGCTCGAATCTGCTCGTCGTCACCGCGCATACCGAAACCTGCCAGTAGCGATGCAGCCTGGCTCACCGCCCTTCACCTGCTCGGTTTGTGACCCTTCGCGATCAGTGTGCTCTTCGCGCTTGATCCGGTGTCTATCGATCCACTTGAGCAAGAAAGTGTTGGCTTTCGCTGTCCTGCTGGTGGTTGGTCCCGCCACGCTACATCGAACGCTTGATCGCTTTCGCGTCACAGAAATATCAAGCGGCGCACACGACCACCGGGGTGCCTGCGAGGTGCCCTTCCTGAAAATCGCCGTAAAGCCACGGTACGATCCCTTCGCCATACCGAGCGAACAGATCGATGTTGTCCATGCCACGCGGGTGGAAGTCCCATCGCAGACGACTCGCCTCGCGGACGACCCGTGTCGCCTTGAGCGATAGCACAGGGCCCATACCGTCCGAGGTCAACACGTGCACACCGTTGATCGAGCGTGCGGTTCCCCTTCGCAAAGGTGGTTCGTTTCCGCGAGCGAATCTCGCGCACATCGACGGGAACAAGCCCCCGATGATCGAGCTCAGATGGTTTGGAACCCGCCTGCCCGATCGCCTGCTTGTAATGCGTGGGTCTTTGTGCTCGGACACTCTCACCCCATCTGACTGTACAGACGCACCTTCGAAAAATCGCGTGCGCGCAGCTCTTCGTCGGTGAGCATGAAATACAGGCGATCGCAGTCGCCCCATTGAAAGTCTGTGAGCTAACTGGAGTCGATCTGCAGCAAAGCATCGGTCGTGTTTAGTTCTTGTGAGCGTCGATGTAGTCCTGCGCGTCCACGTACCCGACAGATGATTCTCGGCGTACTGTGTGCCCTCTGTGGCGACCAGACCTGTGAGTATTTGCAGTGAAAATCCTGCCAAATCTTGCCGAGCGCAGACTTCTGGCTGATGAACGGCGAGACCCACCAGGTGGTATTCTCGATGCGTCGAAACGACAGACTTGCGAGACCGTGAACGTGTGCGCCGGGCGAGGCGCCGCGTCGTATTCACCTTTGCCAATGGATGCTTGGCACGGTCGCACGAGCGAGCTGATCGTCGGGCCCGTCGAAGCAGATCACTCGTCCGGTCTCGAAGTTGTCGTCCTCGTCGAAGGTCTCCCACCGGCTGTTGTAGAAAAACAGAAGAGTGCCGGTGTGGGGTAGTGCTCCTCGATGTCGTGGTCGGCAAATGTCGGGCCGCTGGCCCGAATCTGCGCCACGAACTCCATCGGAACGTCGTCACGCGTTGGCCATTCTGTGTCGGGCGGTAGGTCGGGATCCTCTTCAAATCGTGGAGGTTCCGGAGCGCTAGCTTGCGCATGGCCTGATCGAGCTTGTCGGCGCCCGCGTTGTGCTTGTCCTTCTGCCGTTGAGCGAGAAGCGCGCCGTACAAAGCTGTTTGCCCGAAATGAAAATTTCAGGGCGAATCAGGCTCGAGCGCAGGAATGAGCGCGTCGTGCCCCGCCGTTTTCATGCATTTCAGAATGGTCTCGCGATCCATGCCAGGCACGATATCCGAGCCGCTTCGACCACCCAAACAACCGACAGAGCAACGCCGTTGTTCAGGCTGAAGCACCCATGCTCGAAGAAGCGCATCGAGCGCGAGCAGCACGACGCCTGGCATCAACAAGAGCGGGAAGAGATCTTCGAACGAAGCGAGCTGTGCTTCGAACTTGGTTTTCTCGAGCTTGTCGAGCACGCCGTGCATGCTTTCGAAGCGCTTCGGCGTCCCCCGCGACGTAGGCTTCTCCGCCCGTGCTCGATGCGATGCGCTTGAGCAGCTCGGGGTTCACGGGGAAGTGCCGTCGCCGATAGCGAGGGTTGCCGAACTTGTCGGTGTCTTCTTGCACATCGACGTCGTCACCCACGCCGATCTGGATGGTGTAGACCTTTGCGCCCACGGTGGTGGAAAGATGCGCTCCGTATTCGGGCGCGATGCTTCCTGCGTTCGAATCGCCGTCGGTGAGAAGCACGATCACTTTCGAACGAGCGGTGCTTCGGCGAAGGCGAGCCACGGCCACTCCAAGTGCGTCGCCAATCGCGGTGCCTGAGCCGTCGATCATGTCCAGCTCGATCCTCGAGACCAAGGTGTCGAGAAGCTGATAATCGAGCGTTGGCGGAGCCAGCACATAGGCTGCGCGACCAAAGACTACGGCTCCGATTCGATCGGTCTTTCGACGCGAGATGAAGTCGCGAATCACCTCTTTCGCGATGTCGAGCCGGGTGGGTCGCTTCACGTTGGGCGCAGTTCGCTCGACGCCGACTTGCCCGTCCATCACCGCCTTCATCGAGCCTGAGAGATCGAGCACCAACACGATGTCGATGCCCGAGTCAGACGTCTCGGTCGGGCGCACCGTGGTGACCGGTCGAGCGATCGCCAAGATCAACATCACCAGAGCGATCGCCCTGAGCACTCCAGGCAGATCTCGAAGCCTCGCTCGCCACCCTTGTGGGCCGCGAAGCAACGGCATGGCAGTGCCGATCTTCAGTCGCGGAAGCCTTCGATCCGAGCCGACTGTACCCATCCAGTACACGACGGGTACGACGATCAGAGCGAACAAGAACGGCCAGTTTCGCCAATGCGCAGTGAGCCAATCTTCTCCGCGCAACGCGATCGGTGCTGCGACGGCGCCACCCACGACAAGCAACGTCATGAGCATCAGCATCAATGCTCTTCGCCAGGTCATGAGCGCACCTCACTTCGTGGTGCCATGCGAGGGTCGGCACTCCCATCCGTTGGGCTCGGCGGCGGGATTGTCGCGTGCACGATCGACTCGGCGCGATCACGCATCACGCGGCAGCTATCCGGAGGCGGAACCAACCGCGCGAACTTCACGAGGTCTGACTCTTCGAGAAGGCGATCCACCTCGGACAAGATCAGCAACGGCGGGATGATCTTCTGCAGCTCTTTTCGGATCTCGTGAGAGGTCGCTTCGAGGCCATCGAAGCCAAAGCGATCACCTAGATACCGACGAATGATGTCCGACACTTTGTCGACGTACTCGGCGGTGTGCCCGTCTTCGAGCATGGTCGTATGCCGAAGTGCGGCGAGCTCCTCGAGCGCGACCTCCCATGGTGGACGCGGCGGCGGAGGTGGCGGCACCGGACGTGGGCGACGACGCCAGAGTGTGTACAGCACGGCCCCGCACACGCCTGCGACGATCGCGACGACGAAGGTCTCCGTCAGTCGCTGAGCGAGCTCCCATACCTCGACTTGACGACGCGCCGGAGGGTTCGGTTTCGGCATCGCATCTGGGGTATTCGAGGTGGGATCCTCGACCGAGATCACATGCGCTTCGGTGCAGATCGTGAGTAGCTCACCGTTCGATCGTGCAATCGTGATCGGTATCGACGGCACGGTCATATCGTGCGGCCCCGGCTCTTTGGGCAGCGCAACGAGATGAAGGGTCACCTTCGTTCGCGCTTTGTCGGCAGGGGCGCCTTCGATCGCCTCGATCTTCGCCGGAGCACCACCGTCGGGCTCGGGCATCGTAAAACCTGCTTTGATCAGCGCGTCGCCATCGGGCCCAGGCATCTGCACCGCAAAGCCTTGCGGAAGCACGATCTCGGCCTTGCCGTGCTCGAGCGTGATCTCGAACGGAATCGAGTAACCAGCCTTGATGCGCTTCGGGATGCTCTCGAAGATTCCGGGCTTGGTTGCACCCGACGGGATCTGCTCGATGCATGACGATTTTACGGAGCCAGCGCTTGCAGAAGATGAGACTGCCGGGCCTGACGAGGGCGCGGTCGAGACGCCGGCGTCGCGTGCCGAAGCAGAGGCCGACGTTGAGCTAACGGGTGCTGGCTTTGCTGGCTGCTGAGGCACCTGGGCAACGCACAACACGCCCAACATCGCACCGAGCAAGACAGCGAGAGCGCTACGCTTTCGCGTCATGGGTCGACTCATCGCGAGAGCCTCCGAGCACGCCGAGCAAACAGATCGCGAAGAGGGGTGACGAAGCTGCCCGCCGTGTCGATCGTGACCAAGTCGACGCCGAGCTTTCGGAAGAGCTGATCTCGCTCGGCTCGCGCTCGTCGCATCTCGTGTGCGTACCAAGCTCGCACCTTCGGGTCGGACGTATCTACCGTGATGGCTTCACCCGTTTCGAGATCCTCGAAAGTGGCCAACCCAACATCTGCGAGCTCGTCGTCACGAGCATCTACGAGCGACACCAAAATCACATCGTGCTTGGCTGCGGCGAGTGCGAGCGCACGTTCGTAACCCGTCGCAAAAAAATCGCTGATCACGAACGACACCGTTCGACGACGCGCCACATGGATCAGCGCTTCGAGGCCCGACTTGAGATCCGTGCCCGTGTGCTTCGCCTCGTAACCAAGGATTTCGCGAATCACACGCATTCCGTGTTTTTCGCCCTTCTTCGGCGGCACAATTTTCTCGACACGATCGGTCGTCAGGATCAACCCCACGCGATCGTTGTTGTGAATCGCGCTGAACGTGCAGAGCGCTGCTACCTCAGCAGCAACGCGTGATTTGGATGCGCGGCGGGTTCCGAACTGCTCGCTCGCGGAGAGATCGACCACGAGCATCACGGTCATCTCTCGCTCTTCGACGAACACCTTTACGAACGGCTCGTTCATTCGAGCGGAGACGTTCCAGTCGATGCGACGAACGTCATCGCCAGGCTGGTACGGACGCACCTCACGAAATGCGAGCCCCTGCCCCTTCACGACCGACGTGTACGTCCCGGCAAGCTGTGCATTGGCGAGCCGGGTGGTCGTGATCTCGAGGCGGCGAATGGCCTTCAAAAGCTCCTTCGGGATCATGCCGGGGCACCGCTATGGCACAACCGCGTGGTGTTTCCACTCGCTTGCTTGACGTCGTGGCGCCGCTGCGTACAGGTGCCGCCGTGAATAGCGAAGAACGAGACAGCCCTGCGAGTGAGGATCTTGCTCCGATTGCGCTGCAATTGGCGGGCGTTGCTCTTCTCGCGGGAGGGCTCATCGCAGCGTATTCGCTGCTTCGAGATCCAGACCTCGGGATCATCTCGACGACCCGCGTGGTGTTGTTCTTCGTCGATATGGTGTTGGGTGCAGCTCTCGCACGGCGCGGTGTGTCCTCGACGCTCGTGTCACTCGCGGTCGTTCGCGCCGTGGTGGGTGGCCCGGTGCTGGTGGCGGCAGCGATGGGCGATCGATGGCTTCAAGTGCTTCCGTTGCTTCAGTCGGCGGCGTTGCTCTGGTTCATCAAAGGCCCCGTCTCGCGCATCGCCGTTTTCGCAGGCAGCGCGTTCGCGTTGGTTGTCACGTGCATCACGGCAGCTCGTGTCGTGACCCATCCGTTGGGCCGAGCTGCAACGCCAACGGGCGGTGTCGAAGTGAGCGGATGGATCACCGGCACGATGTTGCCGTGGAAGATCAATGTCCCCGCTGGCAAAGGCTGGCAGCAGCTTCCGTCGAAGGACACGGGCACGTTGAGCAGCGGTGCCGAGCTCTGGCTGATCCGCCCCTCGATCGAGGCAGGGTTGATGATCTTGCCCGAGCTCACAGCGGGTGATGATGTCCCCACGTTTCGTTTTGCAGATGCGGTCGTGAGCAGCGCTCCTTCGCGCTTCGTTGGCTTCACCGAGGTGTCGCGAAAAACCATCGGCCCCGCCTCTTCGACCGCACCCATTCTGCTTCGCGCACGCGGCGAGATCGACGGCGACGGACTCGAGCTCATCTACGGATTTTTCTCGGGCCCCAACGGTGTGTACCAGCTCTACGGTTATGCCCCCGCGAGTCATTTCTCGAAGGTCGAAGCAGACCTTACCCAGATGATCGGATCGTTCGTCCCCGGACCGTTCGGTGGGCTCACGACGAAGACCCCTCCGATCGCGGTGACCGAGCCTGAGCCGCCTCCCGATGTGCTCGACGGAGTGAACCTGGCCGAGATGTCGAAAGAAGCGCTTCGGGCCGCAGCAGAAGACGCGATCGACGAAGGTGCTCCGGCTGCTGCTGCCGTCATGCTCGCGCATGCCGTACGTCGAGGAGCAAACGGGCGCGGCGATCTCGCGGGTGCGCTGGCAGCGTCAGGCGAGGTGAACCCAGCGATCTATTGGTTGCAACAAGCTGCGCTTACCGAAGGGATCGACCCGTTCACCGTGAATGGAGACCCCGCCTTCGAGTCGGTTCGCCGAGACGCTCGTTGGCCGAGTCTCGCGCTGTTCTTGGGCCGCGCTGCTCGCGACATGCAGAAGCGAATCGCTCCTCGGGTTTCGGTCATCGCGCCTGCTGGGGTTCCGTCAACAGAGGCTTTGCCGGTGCTTGTCGCGTTGCCTGGGTTGGCGTTTTCACCAGAAGATCTCGTCGGGCCAGAGCTTCAGTCGATGGCCGATGACCTCAAGGTATTGATGGTTGGCGTGAGCGGCCCCGTGCCAATCGGTGAAGATCGCTATCGATGGACCGAAGACCCGGTGCGCGATCTCGCGCGTGTTGAAGCCGCGCTCGATGAGGTCGCAGTCAAGCATCGCATCGACCGTCAGCGCGTGGCTCTGATGGGGTATGGGCAAGGGGCACAGGTTGCGTTCGAGCTTGCGTTGACGACCGAGAAATTTGTTGGAGTCATCGCGTTGTCTCCGAGCTCGCAGTGGCCACACGCGCCCGCCAAGCTCGAGCTTGCGAAAGGCGTCGAGGCTAGGCGTGTGGTGCTCACTCGCGGGGCTGAAGTTCCTGATGGATCGGATCCGATCGCATTGCGAGACGATGCACTCGTTCTGTCATTGAAGCTCAACGTGTTGCGAAAGGCGTACGATGGGGTTGGCATCGAGGCGCCCCCGCCAGATGCGTACGAAATGCTGCCTGAGTGGATTCGCCACGTGCTGACAAACTAAGTCAGTGCTCTGTCGATCTGCACTTCCCCGTCGACGAGGTCGTGCGCACCTGTGCTAGGCCCCGTCGTTCCGAAGACCATGCGCGCCGTTGCCCCTCCTTCACGTGATCCGTTGACCGATGTGCTCCGAGAGCGCTTCGGCATTGACGGTTTTCGACCTTGGCAACGTGAGGCCGTCGAAGCGATTTTGGGCAGCCCTGGGCGAGCGCTGGTGATCGCGCCCACCGGAGGCGGAAAGTCTCTGACCTACCAGTTCCCAGCGGCGGTGCTTGAGGGCACGACGCTGGTGATCTCTCCGTTGATCGCGTTGATGGAGGATCAGGTTCGTGCCCTCACCGCTCGCGGAGTGCCTGCGACGTTTTTGGCGTCGTCCCTCGAGCCGAGCGAACGACAGGCTCGTGAACGCGATGTGCTTCGTGGTCGTTACAAGTTGATTTACGCCGCTCCTGAGCGCTTGGCGTACGACGGCTTCGTCGGTCTGTTGACCAAAGCGCGCATCGAGCTTGTCGCGATTGACGAGGCTCACTGCATCTCGCATTGGGGCCACGATTTTCGACCTGACTACTTGAGAATCGGCGCGCTGCTCGAGCGTATTCGCCCTCGTCGTGTGCTGGCGTGCACTGCGACCGCAACGCCTCACGTACGCCAAGAGATCGTGCGGCTGCTCGGTCTCGACAAAGGTGAATTCGTCGAGATTCTTCGAGGCTTCGCGCGACCGAATTTGCACCTCGCCGCGCTCAACGTCGAAGGGCCCAAGTCAGCCAAGAAAGCGCTCTCTCAAGCCCTCTCGGTGGCTCTGGGTGAGCCTCGTAAACCGAAGGGCGGGGCCATCGTGTATGCGGCCACGCGACGCTCGACAGAGCAGTGGTCCGATACGCTTCTTTCACTTGGCTGGAACGCGACGCACTATCACGCAGGTCTCGAGCCAGATACTCGATCGCGCGTCTCTGATCGGTTCGCTTCGCGCAAGGTCGACATCGTGGTTGCGACGAATGCTTTCGGAATGGGTATCGATCGCTCCGACATTCGTACCGTGGTTCACGTACAGCCACCGTCGTCGATCGAAGCGTATTACCAAGAGGTGGGTCGCGCGGGGCGAGACGGTGCCGAGGCGTACGGGCTTTTGCTTTGCTCAGGAGCAGACATCGCAGTTCGACGAAGGCTCGTCGAGATGGGCTCAGAGGGCGTGGCGGCTGACCCTGCGATGGTCGCCAAAGCCTGGGGGCTCTTCCGAGATCTACTTCGGTATCTCGATGCGCGAAGTTGTCGCCACGACTTCATTCTTCGCTACTTCGGCGACGAGCAAGAGTTGCTCGGTGGCTGTGGTCACTGTGATGTGTGCGAGGCGCTCGATGGCTCCGAGAGCGAGCCAGAGTCAGTCGCCGAGCGTGAAGCACGTGATCTGCTTGTACGAAAGGCGTTGAGTGGTGTCGCCCGAGCGCAACGTCGCGCTGGGTTGGCAGCCATCGCCGAGATGCTTGTTGGGGCTGACAACGAACGCATTCGACGTTTTCGATTCAACCTTCTGTCAACCTACGGACTACTCAAAGATCGATCCGAAGACTGGGTGATGGCTTTGCTTCGCGCGATGCTTGCGGCAGGTTGGATCGACCTCACACCGTCCGAGCATCCTGTCCCGTACATCACACGCAGTGGTGTCGAGGTCATGCGAGGGGAAGCGCCTGCGCGCATCGTGCTCCCTGCGTCTGCACGACAACGAACGAAGAAAGATGCGCGCTCTGTTGATTCGACGGGGGTGCCACTGTCGGTGAGCGACATGCAGTTGTTCGAAAAGCTTCGCGCTCACCGAGCCGAGCTTGCACGAACACGGTCTGTGCCGTCGTACGTGATTGCGCTCGATCGGACACTCAATGAAATGGCGTCTGCGCGACCGAAAACGCGAGCCGCTCTATTGAAGATTCACGGCATGGGCCCAGCGCGTGTCGAAACGTACGGCGATGGATTTCTCGACATCATCGCCAACCACGTGTGAGGTTGCCCTTCGCTTCTTGTGTTGGTGAACACTCCATGGCTCATCCAAAACGACTGATCTCGATCGGCCCTAGCCACTACTGCGAGAAGGCTCGTTGGGCTCTAGATCGCATTCACGCCACCTACGAAGAAACGGCCTACCCGCCGATGCTTCACGTGGTGCCGACGCGGCTTGCAGGGGGGCGATCCACACCCGTGTTGATCACGCCTCATCACACCTTCAAAGACTCGACGGATATCTTGAAGTTCGTCGATCGCGTCGGCCCCAATGAGCTTCGTTTGTACCCAGACGATGCAGCTCAACGCAAAGAGGTAGAAGAGCTCGAAGATTACTTCGATGAGTCACTCGGCCCGGCTTCTCGTCGCTGGATCTACTTCTATCTGCTGAAGAATCGAGCGCTGTTCATTGAAGCGATTTGCGCCGGTGCCACGCCTCGCGATCGGGCGATTGCGACCAAGATGGTGTCGTTGATCGAACGCGGATTGAAGCTCGGTTTGAAGATCGACGAGCCAGGTGCGCAACGTAGCTACGCCAAGCTGAACGAGGTGTTCGACCGGGTCGATCGTACGCTCGCCGATGGCCGCCGTTATCTGGTCGGCGATACGTTCACGGCGGCGGATCTCACACTGGCTGCGTTGGCGGCTCCGGCCGTTCTGCCCGCAGAGTATGGGGTGCCGCTTCCGGATGTACGTGGGCTGCCTGGTGAAGCGTTGAGCGCGATTGACGGCTTTCGACGACGACCCACCGGAGAGATGGTGTTGAGGTTGTATCGAGAAGAGCGTCGAGCTGCAGCCCACCATGACTGACCCAGTAGACTTGGCAGAGCGTGCGGCTCGGGCAGACGAGCTAGAAACCGAGGTGCTCGATCTGCGAGCTCGTCTTGCGTTGATCGAAAGCGAGCACCACCAGCTTGTTCAGGTGACCAGCCACACCGACGAAGAACGAGTGTTGTTGCAACTCACGCGCGATGTTCCGTTGGCCATTGCACGAGGGTTGTTGGGGTTCCTCTCGGTGTGGTCGGCTCTCGCTGGCGTGATGTCGATAGCGTCGGGGGTTGCGGGTGGGTTGTACGATCCGAGGTTGGTCGAGCATCCGTATGGGATGACTCTTGCGCTCACCCTTGGCGTCGCTGTGTCGCTCGTGTTTTTCGCATACGCAGCCGCAGCGTTTTTCGGTCGTCGAGGCCTTGCTCAAGGCAAACACGACGGCTGGGTCACGTCGCTGATTGTGTTCTGTATGTCGCTGTTGTTCGGGTGTTTGCCCGTCGGGATCTACGGCCTGTACGCGCTGCTTCGGGGTCACGTGCGTCGCGCGTACTTTCCAGTGAAGTAGCGCTCGTGTATCGAGCGATCACGGTTTCGGGTCCGCACAGCATCGAACGCCCGTCGAGTAGTCGAAGTAGTCGTTGGGGTGGCTGCCGACACTCGAGAGGCATCCGTCTTTTTTTCCTCGAGAAAAGAAGCCTCCCAAGAAGCGACCTTTCGGGTCTTCGACCCATTCGTCGAGGTTGCCGTTCATATCGTAAACGGCGTCGTCGCCCCATTTGCTCGTGCACGTTTTGGTTCCGCCCGTTTTGCGCAACAGCGGGTCTCCACCGTCGGTGACCAGATTGAGTCGAGGGTCGAGGTGGCCCTTTGAGGCATCACCGTGCAGCTCGGCGGCGGGGTGCTTGGGGCGAAAGATATTGCAGAGACCCGGCTTGTACTCGTTGCCGTACGGAAACATCTGGTGTGCCGCGCCTTCACACGCGTTGACCCACTCTGTGGCCTTGCACAGGCGCTTACCCGCACGCTCACAAGCCTTTCGCGCGTTGTGCCCGGTGAGGTAGCCGTTGGGGGTCACGTTGGGCTTTGACACGGCGACAAACTCGACATCGCGCTCGCGTTGAAACAACGGCAACTCGGGCACTGGCATCGCTTGGGCTTTTGCGTTGCCTACCGTAAGTCGCTCTCGATCCCACGTGTCGTGAAGACGCAACGCCAGTCGCCGATCCGGCGGATAATACGGCGACAGCGGCGAGCCCGATTGTCGATCCACCAGATGTGCCTCCCAGCGATCGATGCAGTAGCGCCCTTGAATCAACACCATCTCGCGCGGGCACTTGCCGTTCGGTATCGGCTCTGGCTCTTCTGCAAATGCAGAGGCTGACGCCGACGCAGGCCCTGGCGTTACGTCGATCGGCTCGGGTTCTTCTTCGACAGCAGACGCACTCGCAGAGGCAAGCCCCGCGTCCGCCGAGCTACCGTCGGGCTTTTTCGAGCAGGCCGCAGCGATCGCTACCCACGCGAGCAGAACGATCGCTGCTGTTTTGTCGGGCCTCGAACGATTCACTTCTTCGGCGGCGTCGACGGTACTGGCTTCGGCGGCGGCTCATTCCCACGGATGAACGAATCCACGCCAGCTCCTGCTCCCGAGCTCACCGGCGCCGCGTTCTTCCTCAGGTTACCGATGTTCGCGAGCGTAACCTTGTCTTCACGGACAACCGCAAGGTTGCCGCCCACCTCGAATACTCGCTCGTGGGTTTGGTCGTCTTGCCACTCGTTGACGCCGTACGGTTGACCCTTCTCTGGCGCGGCAGCGATGAACTTCGGCAGCGAGCCGCCGTTTTGAGCGACGAGCTTTTCAGCCGCTTCGAGAATGTCTTTGCCGTAGAGGCCGCCATCGACGAGCTTGACCTCTTCGTAGGTCTTCCAGAGCTTGTCCTTGATGAACAAGAAGTAGATACGAACGCCAACGCCGCGCTCGTAGGCCATGATCCCTTCGCCGTTGCCCTTGGTGTACTCTTGGGCGATCGTCTGTGAATCGAGGCCCGTCGGGGCGCCGCTCAGGTCGATGTAGCTGCGGTGGAAGGCCTTCTTCTTGCTGGTGATCTCAGCTTGAATGTCTTCCTGAACGCGCGGCGACTTGGCAGCCGAGAGCTTGGCCTTGTAGTCATCCTCGACGAACTTATCGACGAGCGTTTCGAGGTCAGCGCGCGACATGCCCCAGCGCATCCCTTCAGGGATCAGCTTGATCGCGCCCTTCTTGTCGACGGGTTTGGCCGAGGTCGATTTCGGAGCCGTCGAACCTGCGGGCCCAAGCGACAGTGGAGGGTCTTCTTGAGTTGGGGGCTCGTCGTTCGAGCTGGCTGCTGCGTTTTTCACGGGTGGTGGGCCACCACATGAAAACGAGGCGCTCGCTGCGAGCGGGACGGCGACCGCCAGAAGCAGCGCCGCAAGAGGGCGGGGGAGTCGTGAAGAAACTGGGTCGCGCGACAGCATGGGCCCCTCATACCCCAGGTTGCCTTCGTTGCGGCAATACTTCGCGCAAAACCAGTGGAAGCTCGAATGTCCTTGGGCCTTCCCACACCGGACGGGCAGCGTGTTGAGGCTTGGACAAACCATGCACCCCTGTTACACCGTGCGCCCCGTGTGCCCGCGAAACCGCCGTTCCGAGTTTTATCGTTCGAAGCTCAATGCAGCGCGAGCTGCGCTCAAGCGAAGCGGTCATGCCGCGATGCTGGCGGCGTTGGTCGGTTCTTCGCTGATCGGGGCGCAGGCGTGTTTGCCTCAACCAAGCAACGCATCGGCAGAGGTTCGATCGTTGCCCGAGTACAAAGACCAAGACGCGACGTTGTTCGACGATTCCGTCGAGCCCTATGCGATCGGGCTTTCACTCGATCGTCCTTCGTCGCGCGGCAATTCGGTGTTTCGCAGTCGCGCTCAGAACGCTCGCTCGATCATGCGAATGCGTATCGACACCGTGACCACGGGGGGCGGCATCAATCGTTCCGTGATTCGCGTCGGCATGAAACGGGTAGGTAAACCCCTGCTCGGAAAAGACGAGAGCGAGGGGTTCGAGGTCGAGGTGGCGACGGGCTCGAACGCATTCGCGCTCTTCAAACAAGCCGGTGATCGCATTCAAGGTCGAACGGTCGTGTGCATGTGGAAGCTATTTCGCGTAAACGATGAGCCTACTCTGCACTTTTACCTGGCTCCCGATGACGACGAAACTCTCGCAGCAGTTCGAGATGCCGTCGCGCTCCAAGAGCTCACCGGAGGAAAATGAGCGTCGAGATCAAGTCCAATCGCGAAATCGAAGCGATGCGTGTCGTTGGCCGCATGGCGGCTGAAACACTCTCTCTCGTTGGCACTCTGATCCGCTCGGGGATGACCACCGAGGAGATCGATCGCATCGTTCGCGAAGACACGCTTCGGCGCGGAGCGAAGTGCGCAACCCTCGGGTACCACGGCTATCCGAAAAACGTGTGCACAAGCCGTAATTTCGTCGTGTGTCACGGTATCCCCGGTGATGAGGTGCTCGAGGATGGCGACATCGTGAATGTCGATGTCACCTCGCTCTTCGAGGGGATGCACGGCGACACCTCCGCGACGTTTTACATCGGCAAACCTTCGGCCGAGGCTGTCCATGTTACCGAGGTGGCTCGTCGTTCGCTCGCTCTTGGCATTGCGCAAGTTCGCGATGGCGCTCGCCTGGGTGACATTGGCGGAGCGATCCAGGAGTTCGCCGAAGGCGAAGGCTGCAGTGTCGTTCGTGAGTACGTCGGCCACGGGATCGGGCGTCGATTTCACGAGCCGCCGTCGGTCCAGCACTTCGGAAAGATGGGCAGCGGAATGCGCCTGAAGGCCGGGATGATCTTCACGATCGAACCGATGATCAATCTCGGTGGGTACGAGGTCGAGGTGCTCTCGGACAAGTGGACAGTCGTGACCCGCGATCGCTCACTCTCTGCTCAGTTCGAGCACACGGTGTTGGTCACAAAAACAGGCTGCGAGATCCTCACTCAACGCGATGGTGTGCTCGCGAACAGTGAGATCTACAACGAGTATTGGGCGCAGCGTTCTGGTCGCTCCGCCGTTCTGAGCGGCTGATCGCGGTGCGCCGCGCGGGGACGATTCGACTCCTCCCACTTGCCACGTCGGCAGTGGTGTTGGTCGGCGTTCTCGTGGCGGTGGTGATGGCCTTGTTGGGGGTCGTGCGCCTTCGTCGAACCAGCGATCTTGGCGCGCTCGACAAGGCGCATTTGCTCGCACAAACCGCGGCCGTTCGAGTGGCTGCCACTGCTGCTGAGGATCGACTTCGCTTGCTCGATCGGATCGGTGAGCGAGCGGGCGCCGATGCGATGGTGGTCGATCTCTCGGGGAGGCTCGTCGCCGATACGCTCGTCGGAGAACCTCCGTCCGAGTCGATCGAATCGATGCTCGTTGCACAGCGAGGGTTCGTCGACACATCAACCGGTCGCGCAGCGTATGCGGTCGCCGAGGTGGGGGCACCGTTTCGCAACCTCGCGGTGATTGTCTTCGTTCACGCTCCTGCCGCACCATCGAGTACCCGGCCGTTCGGCAAAGCGGTCGCGTGGCTCGCGATCACGCTCGTGAGCGCGGCATCTGGTGCTGCCTATGCCTTTGCTCGAAGTGCCGATGACGACGTCGAGTATTTGAGAAAGCGCATCGATCAGATGGCCAGCGCTGGGGCTGGCCCTGTGGCCGAGAAAGTGCCGATCCGCACGCTCGATCAAGTGGGAGCACTGACTGCTGCGTTCAACGCGATGGTCGATCGCTTCACCGCTGCAGAGCGTGCGTACAACGCCGATCTCGCCGAAGCCGATTCTCTCGACCAAGCCCGCGCTCGTTTTCTCGCTGTGCTCTCGCATGAGATGCGCACGCCTTTGCATGGCGTGCTCGGCTTTGCGGATGTGTTGCTCTCCGAGGTAGACGGTCCGCTTTCCGCGTCCGCTCGCGAGGACGTCGAAATCATTCGTCAGAGCGCAGAGAACCTTCGCGGTTTGATCGATGACATCCTCGAACTCTCGGCGATCGAGACAGGCAATTTGCGTCTCGAGCGTCGCACTCATGACCTTCGCGTGATCGGTCAGCGTGCTCTCAAAGAGTCGTCGTCGTTGGCAGTGAAGAAAGGGCTCACGCTCACCCTCGATGCGCCAGCCCCCGTGATGGCTGACATCGACTCGCGGCGTATTCGACAAATCCTCGTCAACCTCATCAGCAACGCGATCAAGTTTACGACGGAGGGGAGTGTCGTCGTTCGCGTAAGTCAACGCGAAGGCATGGGTGTGATCGAAGTGATCGACACTGGCCCGGGTATCCAACCCAACGAGCTCGCGCTCATCTTCGAAGAGTTCAAACAAGTCGGTGACATCACCTCGCAACGCAAGGGCACGGGCCTTGGCTTGGCCATCGCGCGCCGCCTTGCGCGAATGCACGACGGCTCACTCACGGCGAGTAGCGAGCTGGGCCACGGCGCGTGCTTTCGACTCGAGCTCCCTCTTGCTCCGATCGGTTCTCGACCCGCTGACACGACCATTGACCCTCTTGATTCGTTCGCGAAAGTACGAGTGATTCCCGACGCAGGGAGCGGCTTGTGAACGTCGCCGATCGTCTGACCGCGCGGATCTTGATGATCCAGTTGTTCACCGGCCTTTCGGTCTTCGTGGCCTTCTTGCTGAGTGCTCAAGGTCTGTTGTTGCTCGACCCACAACAATCGCGCGGGGCTGCGATTGAAACCGTTGTGGTGGGCTTGCTCACCGAGTCGGTGACCCTCGCCTTGCTGCTCGTGCGACTACGACGCGTGCGATTCATTCTTCGCGCGCTCGCTCTTGGGTCGCGTGCGTTCGAGTCGGATCAAATCATCGAGCTCGGTGACGTGCCCTCGTATGTCACTCGAACGTCGGTGCTGAGCGGAGTCGGTTTTTCTTCGCTCACCATCCTGCCATTTCTTCGTGATTCGAGCCTTGATCTCGCAACCTCGGTCAGCCTCTTTCTCCTGGCGATTTTGTTGATCGCAGCGGCTGCCGTGCCGCTGTTTGCGTTGACTCGAGCGGCAGTGTCTCGTGTTCTCGAGCTGGTCCCCGCAGACGAGGGAAGCGACGCCATCGCGTTGCTCGACAAGACAGGTCAAGCCGCGCGGCGCGCTCGATCACACATGCTCGCTGCGGTGCTCACTCCGACGTTCTTCGTCGCCGTTGGGGCTGCGCTCGTTGCCTTCGCGCACATTCGATCACGGAGCGAATCAGGCTCGAATAGATGCCTCGGTTGGCACGGTTCGGGCTTGCCTCGATCTGCTCGAAGGTTCCCTTCCCGAAGGCAGGCAATACGACGCGATCGATCTTGCCGAAGAGATAGGTCACTTCCGTGTGCGACTCGTTTCGAGCCCCAGCGAATACACGGTAGAGCGTGTCTCGAATGGGCGCATGTTGCTGAACATTCCGCTGAGCTTGGGTCATGCCGAGGTGACGCTCGAGAATGCGGAAGGCGCGTCGCTACAGTCAGAGGCGGTGCTGGCGTTGCTGTTCGTCCTTGTCGTGGCGAGCTGGCTTGGCGCAGCGCATTGGCGGTCTTCTCAGTGACGACTTGGTGCTCGCGACTCGACAGATCGCCCAGCTCGGCAACGAAGAGGTGTTGCGAGGGCAAACTCGCATCGCTCGCCCTGCTCGATTGACGTGGCCGAGCTGGGTCGTTCAATCGAAACGTTGGCTGAACGCTTTCGAGAGTTCGCCAGCGCCCAAGAGCGTGCGATCGAAGCTCGAGAGGCGGCGTTGCGGTTGCGCGGGTTGTTGTTCGCGAGTGTGAGCCACGATCTCAAGAGCCCTCTCAACGCTGTGCTTGGGTTCTGCGCCTTGCTCGACATCGAGCCTCTCGAACATGGCCAGCGTGAGAACGTAGCGATCATCGAACGCCGCGCTCGCGAACTGCTGGCGCTGATCGAAACCATTCTCGATGCAGCTCGCATCGAAGCTCGCCAGCTTGCCCTTCATCGCGAGATGACCCTGGTCGATGAGGTGATCGATGAAGCGGTTCGAAGAGGCGATGACTTGGGCCCGATGGACGCGACGAGTGTGACCCTCCGCGTGGTGCCAGGGCTGCCGATGGTGAAATGGGGTGGCGCGCGTGTCGCGCAAGCGATCGCTGCATTGATTGGACACTCGAAACGTTTGTCCCCGAACGGCGGAGTCGAGGTCGTCGCACGTCGCGGTCGAATTGGCGTCGAGGTGCTGGTCGAAGAACCATCTGGGGCGATCCCGCCAGAGGAGCTCATCGCGCTACTCGATGCGAGAAATGCTGCCACCGCACCCAGACGATTGGGTGGGCTCGCGCTCGGGCTCTCGCTTGCTCGTTCACTCATCGAGCTTCACGGCGGAAGCCTCGAAGTCGCCAGGGCAAATCATGGCCCCGGCTCGGTCTTCGTCGTTCAGTTGCCTCGCTAGGTACGCTTGCTGGTCGGCCTTGCTTTGCGTCGCCCGGCGTCGCGCTATTCTCGGCGCGACATGGCTGCTCTCGATGTGGCGAGGTTGATTCCCGAGCTGTCCGCGACCGTCGTCAAGGTACGTGCGTATGCCGAGAAACGCCGTGCCGAACCGACTGCTGCGTCGATGCTCGACCCGTTCGCCAAACACCCTTGGGTTTCGCGGCGCGATACGCTGGATGCTCTGCGAGAGCGAGATGATCCTGGCGCTCGATGGCTCTCGTCGTGGGTATGCTCGTTGCTGTTTGCACGTGTGCTTCAGGATGCCGAGATCAACGAGCTTGCGGCTCGTGAGACACCCTCCCTCGAGGTCGAGCTTCCGCGGCCCGAGCGCATCTCGTTTCGCACGGCAACCAAGCGCCTCGTGTCGACGCGAGAGCGTGTGGTTCGTGAGCAACTCGCGAGAGCGGTCGGACAACACGCTCCGCGACTTGCCGCCGAAAGTCGTGAGCTTTGGGCACGGCGAGGCGACATCTCTCAACGACTCGGTTTGCCGCTCGAGGGCACCATCGCGTTGCTTGATCAGGATGACTCGCTCTCCGCGATCGAAACGTTGGCGAAGCTGGTTCTCCGTGAGACCCACGAGCTTTGGCAAAGCTCGATTCGAGGCGCGGGGGCCGATTGGCACGATGTGCTGGTGCTCGGGTCAGGGCTCGAAGGCGATGTGGGTTGGCCTCGATTGATCTCGACGTCGTTGCTGCGTGAATGGTTTGGCGGAGAAGCCGGCTGGTTGCAGATCCCTCCCTCGATCGGATCGCTCCCCGCGTTGCTCAACGGTGCCTCGTTTACTCGACTGCTTGCGCGTTTTGGTGTGCGCTGGGCCGATGTGAATACTTCACGCTCAACGCCTGCAGCTCTCGCCTCGCAACCGTATTCACCTGCTCGCTGGATCATCGGTGCTGCTGTCGCGGGGCTTCTGACCAATCGCGTTTTTCTTTCGAGGGCCGTTGGTTTTTCGAAGGGCGAGATCGAGCGCACCATCCGTGCACAATCGATGATCGAGCTCGTGGCACTTCGCCTCTCGGCTGCACGATGTTTGGTGAGGCGCGCGCTGCTCTTGGGTGACGCACGGCTTGCTCAACGCGTTGCTACCGATGCAATGTGCGAAGCGTTGCAGCGTGATGTTCCGAGTGAGCTGGCGACGGTGATGCCGCGGCTCTCGTTGGTCGACCCGACTCGATTGATTGCATGGGGGCCGGCCATGAGCCTGTCGCTCGAGCTTCGCGATTCGTTCGACGAGGATTGGTTCCGCAACCCTCGTTCGGTGCATGAGCTTCGCGATCGTTTCTCGAAACCAAGCGAAACCACGATGGCCAATGAAGAGGTGCTCTCGGGTCTGCGCGCTCGCTTCGTTTCGCTTCACGAACGACTGTCGTGATGGGTTTTGAAATGATCGTTCTAGCTGCAATTTTCTCGTGACGATCGAAGATGCTTCCTGTCACCATTTCCGGGAACTGCGGCCGCCTGGTTGATGTCCGCGCACAGCTTTTCTCGCCGGACGTAACCACCCGTAGTTGAACGCATCGAGGAGACCGCCCATGCCCTACCGTGATTCACCGAACGAAGAGACAACGGACGACGAGCTACCCGATGTGTCGTACCGACTCGGGCGAGCTGAGCGTTTGATCGCTGGCGCTGCGCTGGCGGTGGTGGGGTTGTTCGGCTTCATGGCGATTCGTGCTGAGATGGCAGAGCGAGCGCTCCGCGCTGAGCTGCTCAAGCGACATGATGCCGTGGTTGCTTCGCTCTCGGAAGCTCAGCACTCTGTCATCCCGCGCACGGATCAATGGACTCGCGAGCTTGGAGCGAAGGCATACCCAGGGGATGTCGTCGCCCCCGAGGCAAAGGCACCCGGGGCACTCGCTGCCCTTCTTGCGAAGCCGGGAATTTACTTGCGAATCGGTATTGACGACACTGCCAACGAAGAGCTGATCCACGGTGCCGCGCGTGCGTCGGTGAAGGATTCGCTGAGCATGTGTGTGCTCACTCCTGATGCGGGCGCGTTGAACGAAGGTGCACCTGAGCCCGAGTGGCTTGGCCCGGTGGCAAATCTCAAAGAGGTGCATCGAGGTCTGCTCGCGCTGTCACCTGGCTGGCGAAAGGATGTCGCAGGCGCCGGCGACATGTTGCGGCTCGTGGTCTTGCGCGAGGCACTCGACACCCCGAATCAAACCGAGATCGATCGCGCCAAGTCGATCACGGATCGCGCGGGCTTCTTCTTGGTCGCAGTGGATGAGCTCCCGGCGGGGTGGAAGGCGAGCATCCACGAGAGCAACGGCAAAGCTGTTCAGGCAGTGCCGCACCCCGTGCGTGTTGGGTTGTACGACATGAGCACGGGTGAGCTTTTGCTGCGCATGCGCCGAGAGGTGGACGCGTTGACGTTGCCCGTTTCGGCAGGCTCGACTGACGCCGTCCGTCGTCAGGTTCAAGGCTGCGAGCTTGGTATGCAAGTTCGCCATCTCGCTGACTCGATTTGAGATCGCTTTCGACCCCCCACTACCGAGCGGTTGGCCTCATCGCTGCGCTCGGTTTGACTGTTTTTGGAACGATTGTTCCGAATCGAATCGCGATGGCGGTATCGCGACGACCCGAGCATGCTCCAAGCTCGCTGTCGATAGCTCGGGTTGATGTGTTGCTCCGCCGTGAGCTAGCCTTGGTGACGACCGATGTGACCTTCGCTCGCGGGACTCTTGCCGATGACGAAGGTCTCGATGTTTTCGTTGCGTACAACTCGCCGGGCATCCCGAAGGCTCTCGATGCGCAGTTGATACCAGTCGCTGAAGGCTCGTTCGTGACGCCTGTCGAGAGCTCGGGTGTGGTGTTGACCCTCGAGCACTCCACGTCAGCCCCCGAGTCGGTGACGTTCTCACTGGGGGGCATGAACCAAGCGGGGGCCGTGATTCACATTCCTGGCAAAGATCTCACCAAAGCGCTCGCTCCAAGCGGGCTGGTCACGCTCCGTATCCGCTCGGTGCAAACGTTGTCTGCGCAAGCGATTGCGAGCCGATCAGAAGCGTCGGTGGTGGTGCGGGCTGCGACTCCGTTGTTGGGTCCGTTCCCGATCGGGATTGTCTCGGTTCGCGGAGACAACACCGATGTGTCCGACGCGACAGCGTCGCTCTGCTCACGCTCAAACGTCGGGGCAAAGTTGTCGCTCTCGACGGGGCCGCGACGTGATGGCACCGTGGCGCCTCCACTTGCACGACATGCTCTCGACGAAGACCTCTGTGTGCGTGCCGTGGTGAAAAAAACGAACGAGGCCTCTCGGCCCGCTGCGCCCTAAGATCACTCGATGCGACGGATACCGGCAAGTGATGAAGAGAACGAATTTCTCGCTCGCTATGATGCCAAGAAGTTCTCGCGCCCCTCGCTTGCTGTCGATTTGGTGATCACCTCGGTCGACGCTGAGTCGCGACTTTGTTTGCTTCTCGTGCGTCGTGACGAGCACCCGTTCAAAGGCGCATGGACACTCCCGGGCGGATTTGTTCGCGAGGGTGAATCTGTCCCCTCGTGTGCAGCTCGAGTGTTGCGCGAGAAGACCTCGCTCGAAGGCGTTACGCTCGAAGAGATCCGGTCGTTCTCGGAGCCTCAACGCGACCCGCGCACCTGGGTGGTGTCGATCGCTCAACTGGCGCTCGTGCCCGCTGATCTGCTTTCGCAAACCCACGCGAGTGACACGGGCAGACTCGCTATGTTTTGGGAGGTGCTCCCCAAGCCCGATGCACGTGGCTTTTCTCTTCGATCGCGAGTCGACGGAAGCGACGGCCCGTCTGCGCTTGGATTCGATCACGACGAGATTGTCGCGGCCGGTCTTTCATTGCTTCGACAACGTGTCGAAACCAGCACGCTTGCGTTCGGTCTTCTGCCCCAGAAGTTCACGCTGCCCGAAGCGCAACGAATCGTCGAAGCCATCCTCGGGCGCAAGCTCGACAAAGCGGCCTTCAGAACGAAGGTGCTTTCACTCGGTCTGGTGCGACCGACGACAGAAGAACGACGTGGCGGAGCGCATCGCCCGGCGCGTTTGTATGTCGCCTCGTCGGGCTGGGACATCCACGAATCGTAAGCTCAGTTGCAGTCGCCCGACACCTTCTCGGTGGTGTTGCAGTTGATCGCGTAGTTGCACGAGCCGTCTTGAAACGAGCATGAGAAGAACGGGTCTTCGGCGCACGTCGCTACGTCGCACAGCGTGCCGCTTTGCTCTGGGCCAGACCCCGTACACGCGCTCATACACATCAGGACATTCACGTCGCACGAGCACGACCGTTGGCAAAAGCCATTGTCGATCGAGCACGTCTCGGGAGCGTTCGATGTGCCTCCGGTACCGCCGGATCCGATGCCGCAAGACGCGCCCTCGACGCAGGAAAACGCTGGACCGCCCGCTCCGCCTGCTTGCGGCGTGCACAGGAAGTGACCCGTCGCATCGCACTCGCACATGCTCGACGACTCGACCGAGCCGAGTGAGCACGTTGCTCCCTCGTTGCAGGGTACACCGTCGCCGCAATGACGAACCGATGCGAGCCCTCCGGTGCCGCCTGTGCCGGCTGTTCCGCCAGTACCCGCCGAGCCCGTGCCCGCGGCGCCAGCGGCTCCTGAAGAGCCGGCAGCACCCGAAGAGCCCGCTGAGCCTGATGAGCCAGCGTTGCCAGCAGACCCTGCCGAGCCTGAGCTACCTGAGGCTCCTCCGAAGGGGGCTCCGCCTTCGCCGTCTCCGCTGTCGGTCGTGCTCGCGTCACTCGCGCCGCATCCGACGACGGCAGGTGTCACTGCGAGTGAGGCACCGAAACACACGACCAAGAGAGAACGCACGGACGGCGGCAACAAGAACATCAGAGAGCGCGAGCGATTCATGGAGCGAGGGGAAGTTGCCAACAATGATTCAATTCGTAGGAAGAAGCATGCCACCACGGATCATTTCGATATCGATCTCGTTGGTCGGGTGAACTAGACCGCGCCCCATGCTCGGGACGTCACGGTTCTCGCTCGTGGTGAGGTTCTACGAAACCGATCTCATGGGCGTGGTGCACCACGCGAACTTCCTCAAGTATTTCGAGGCAGGTCGAGTCGACTATTTGAAGAAGCGCGGTGTGTCGTACGACGGCTGGGTTCGTCAAGGGATCAACCTTGCTGTCGCCGAATCAAAGGTGAAATACAGGCGCCCCGCTCGTTTTGATGACGAGCTGATCGTGGTGACCAACCTCGACGAGTTGAAGCGAGCGAGCGCGTTGTTTTCGTATCGAATCGTTCGCGGAGAGCACGAAGAGCTCATCGCCGAAGGCAGCACGTTGCTCGCGTGTGTAGGGCCACAAATGAATCTCGTCAGGCTCCCTGATTTCGTGACCGCATCTCTGACAAGCGCAGAACGAGCGTTACAGAATTCAACGCTCGCGT